>NZ_CP150166.1:2582231-3249597 GCF_037963765.1 Sporosarcina sp. FSL W8-0480
TCTGCATCGACAATCGGGTATCCTTTTTCTTTCAACATCCGTGAAACGGTACTTTTACCGGTTGCTATGCTTCCTGTCAAACCGATGATCATCGGATCCATCCCCTTACCTCTGGCATTTTGGACAATAGACGGAAGTTCTCCCGGCTATTTTCAAGCTTTTTGTTGAACTACCACACTGACTGCAAACTTTTTTTCCGTACATTTTAAGTCGAGTCTGCATCGTACCAGCTTCTCCATTTATATTTCTATAATCAGAAATGGAGCTTCCGCCAGCGTCAATACTTTCCTGTAAAGTTTCAACAATTGCTTTAAATAATTCTTTTTTCCTTTTTGCACTAATTCGTTCGGTCGTTCGATTCGGATGTATTTTCATTCGGAAAAGGGCCTCAGTTGCATAAATATTCCCGCATCCCGATATGACATGCCCATCCATAATGACTTCTTTTATCGGTTTTCTTGCATATTTGGGCGTGGAAGCCATAGTCAAAAAATGATCTATGGCTTCTTCAGAGAATGGTTCCGGCGCCATTTTCAGCAATGGGGAATAATCCTCTTCTTTACCTAATAAGCGTAGCTCTCCAAATCTTCGTATATCGGAATAGACTAACATTCCGCCATCTTCCATCTTGAAAATGACATGGATATGGTTTCTAAACTTCCGTTCCGTCACTTCATCTAAAGAATCCACGACAAACCACGCACCAGACATTCCAAGATGGCTTACCAACAAATGCGGCTGTCCAGCTTTTTTAAGGTGAAAATAAATATATTTACTTCTTCTTGTAATATCCATAATCGTCATTTGGGAAAGTTCTTCTATAAAATCCTCCAATGTCTTCCCTTTGACAATTGCTTCTTTCCCTAATTCCTTGGAACTTCGGATAACATCTGAAACCTTTACTTCCGAAATGGTACGACCTTTTGACGCAGGTGATAGTTCACGTACAACACCTTCAACCTCAGGTAGTTCCGGCATACTAATTCCTCACTTCGTTTCATACCAAGATAGTCCATACGCCCACTCAACTTTCAAAGGAACATCAAGTGTCAATGCGGATTCCATCACTTCAGGTACAATTTCCTTTAGTTTCTCTATTTCATCTTCCGGTGCTTCAAAAATCAATTCATCATGTACTTGAAGAAGCATTCGAGTTTGAAGGCCTTCTTCTTTCAATCTTGCATCCATGTCAATCATCGCTTTTTTGATGATGTCAGCGGCTGTCCCTTGGATTGGGGTATTCATCGCCGTTCTTTCCGCAAAACTTCTTAAGTTAAAATTAGAACTCGTTATATCAGGTAAATAGCGTCTTCTATTCATCATTGTAAGGACATAACCTTTCATTTTCGCGTCAGAAACAATATCTTCCATGTATTGCTTAACTCCAGGGAACGTCTCTAAATACGTATCGATGAATTTTCCTGCTTCTTTACGGGTTATATTCAAACTTTGGGAAAGGCCATAGTCGCTAATACCATAGACAATACCGAAGTTAACTGCCTTCGCAGTTCTTCGCATATCCGAAGAAACTCCATCCTTATCTACGCCGAACACATCCATCGCAGTTTTTGTATGGATATCCTCGTCATCCCGGAAAGCAGCAATCATTTTTTCATCTTGCGACATATGAGCAAGAACACGCAGTTCGATTTGCGAGTAATCCGCTGCAAACATTACCCAACCCGGTTCGGATGGAACAAAAGCCGCCCGGATTTTTCTGCCTTCCTCCAAACGTATCGGGATATTTTGGAGATTTGGATTAATCGAGCTTAAACGTCCTGTTTGTGTTAAAGCTTGTTGGAAACGAGTATGAATTTTACCATCTTCATGGATTTCCTTCGTAAGCCCTTCAATATAAGTTGAATTCAGTTTTCCAAGCTGTCTGTATGTCAAAATGAAACCGATAATTTCATGTTCGCTCTCAAGTTTCTCGAGTACATCGGCCGCGGTGGAATATCCCGTCTTTGTTTTCTTTATTGGAGTCAGACCGATTTTTTCAAACAAAATTTCACCAAGTTGCTTTGGAGAGTTAATATTGAATTTTTGCCCTGCCATTTCATAGATGATCGATTCCAACTCTGAGAGCCTTGCTGATAATTCAATTCCAATTTGACGCAGGATGCCTAAGTCCGTTTTCACTCCCGTCGTTTCCATCTTCCCAAGGATTTTAGCCAATGGCATTTCAAGCTCACGGTACAACTCAAATTGCTCATTATCACGAAGCTTGTCCTCTAGTTTCGGCTTCAGTTTCCAGGCAGCTTGCGCTTTCCTACCGGCGTGATCTGAGAGGATTTCTTCTTTAGGTAATGCCTTTTTAGCACCTTTCCCATAAACAACTTCATCTGACTGGATATCGGTGTAGTTGAATTCCTTGGCAACTGATGCAACGTCCGTGTAGGTAGAAGAAGGGTTTGCAATATAGGTAGCGAGTAATAAATCAAACTCAAAACCATTCACTTCGATTCCGTGTCTGAGCAAGGATGCATAAGCAGCTTTTGAATCGGTTGTGAACTTTTTCTTTTGTTCATCTCGGAACCATTTTTTCAACTTATCCGATTTAACGGCGACTTCAAATGGAATATAGATGATGTTTTCACCATCAGTCATCCCAATGCCTGATATTTCGGAGGCTAAATAATTCTCATCCATCATTTCGACATGAAGTGCCATTTCGTCCGCAAGTTCAATGGACTCAGGATCCGTTACGATATGAACGTCGATTTCCTCAATCGGTCTACTTTCAACTTGGGAATCCATTTTTTCAAGCAATGTTTTAAACTGCAATTCTTCATAAAGAGATTTTACGCTTTCCTCATCCGGCCCAGGATAATCCAAATTCTCGATTGAAATTGTAATAGGCGCATTCACTTCGATCGTCGCAAGTTTCTTGCTCATGAATGCTTGCTCTTCATTCTCAGTCAAGTTTTCTTTCAGTTTTTTGCCGGTTACCTTATCCAATGATTCATAAACTTTCTCGACTGAACCGTATTCCTTCAATAGTTTAATGGCTGTTTTCTCCCCAACGCCTGGAACACCAGGAATATTGTCTGAAGGGTCTCCCATAAGACCTTTCATGTCGATGATTTGAGATGGAGCAAGTCCATATTTCTCCATCACATGTGCCGGAGTGTATTTTTCAAGGTCTGTTATACCTTTTCTTGTAATACAAACTGTCGTATTGTCGCTTGCAAGTTGCGTCAAGTCTTTATCCCCGGAAATGACGATAACTTCCATTCCTTCTGCGTCACCGGTTTTGCTCAATGTCCCGATAATGTCATCGGCTTCGTATTGGTCGAGTTCGTATTGGGGGATTTGAAATGCATCAAGTAATTTTCGTAAATACGGGAATTGCTCTGATAGTTCAGGTGGTGTTTTTTGGCGACCGCCTTTGTATTCGCTGAATGTTGAATGTCTGAATGTTGTTTTACCTGCATCCCAAGCGACAAGTATATGTGTTGGTTTTTCCTCATCGAGGATGTTTTGTAGCATCATTGTGAATCCATAGATAGCGTTCGTATGAATTCCTGTGTCGTTCGTTAATAACGGTAGGGCAAAAAATGCCCGATATGCCAAGCTATTCCCATCCAAAAGTACAATTTTCTCTTTCGACAAATCCGCTCACTCCCTTGATAAAAAAACGTCATCTCCATTTATCTTACCAGTTGGTAGGAAGAAATGAAAATGACGTCTTCTGTTATTCGAGGTAACCTGTTAAAATCTTCGCATATGGCGAGTCGGCAGGCATGATGATCATTGTGTCGTTACCAATCGTGCGTGAGTAAGACTGCAATGTTCGATATAGATTATAGAACTCAGGGTCCTTGGAGAAGGCATTGTTGTAGATTTTTGCTGCTTCTGCCTCACCTTCAGCATGGATGATAGCTGCTTCTTTTTGAGCAGTTGCCAACAACTCTTGCACTCCACGGTCCGTTTCTGCTTCAATCTTTTGCTTTTCTGCATCCCCCTCGGAGAGATATGCCTGAGCAGTCGATTCTCGTTCAGAAATCATCCTTGTGTAGATTGAATGCTCGTTCTCTTCAGGAAGGTCAATTCGTTTCATACGGACATCAATCACTTCAATCCCGTAATTCCCTTCTTCAAGGAACTGGTTCACTTTAGCAGTGACACGGTCATTTAAGCTCCCGCGCTCGGAGTTTTCATCGTTAACAACATCGACATAATTCAATTGACCCATTTCGTTCCGAATTACCGAGTAGATGAACTCTTCCATTCTGGATTCTGCGTTGACGATATTTCGGGCGTTGGATATCATTTTTTGCGCATTTGTTATTTTCCAAACTGCATAGTTGTCAATAATAATCCGCTTTTTATCCTTTGTCGTAATTTCCGCTTCAGAAACATTATAGATCATTTGATTTTTAGGTAGTGTAGAGACCGTTTGAATGAATGGAATTTTCATATTCAAGCCTGGTTGGTCAATGGTTCTTTTAATCTCACCGAACTGTCGAACAACGCGGTATTCATCTTGTTTAACGATAAATACATTCGCTAAAAGGATAATTGCAATTGCAAATAGTACTGTGAGAGCAATTCCTGTTTTTACGGCTTTCCGCGTATTAATTGGGCGTTTTGGTGTAACAACCTTTTGCGAATCTCCTTGATTCGTATTTTTCTGTTTTGCTCGTTGACGTTCCATAAATTTCTCTTCTATGCTTTTGAATGGGTTGTTTTCATTTGACATCAGTTGCCTCCCCCTTCCGTTTGACTAACCGGCGGTGGTGTTTGATTCTCCATCTGTTGCAATGGTAAATACTTCAGTGTTTCTCCATCATCGTTCATGATATAGATTTTAGCTTTCGGTAACACTTGCTCTAACGTTTCGATGATTAAACGTTGTCGAGTAATCGTTTGGTTTTTCATGTATTCCGCATGAAGATCGTTAAAGAGTGCGACATCACCAAGTGCTTGCTCAATACGCGCTGTTTTTTGTCCTAACGCACGTGATTGAATAGCATTCTTCTCACCGATTGCTTCATTTTCCCGTTTGTTCTTATACTTTTGGGCTTCATTGATTTTCGTGTTTTTAGTTTCCCTTGCATCCGTTACAGCCGTGAAAGCCGCACGTACTTCCGCATTTGGGAGCTCTACGTCTTGTAATTTAACACCTTGAATGGAAATCCCGATATCATAATTTCCGACAAGAGTCGTTAATAATTCCCTTGTTTTCCCTTCTATTTCCGCCTTTCCATCCGTCAACGCTGCATCTATCGTCGAACTACCGATAACAGATCTAATTGAGGCTGAAGTAGCGTCATGCAAGATTTCTTCCGGTTTTTGGGAATTGAATAAAAACTTTTGTGGATCCGTAATTTTCCATTGAACTACAAGGTCAGCAAGGACGATATATTCATCCCCCGTAATCATTTTTGTTTCTTTGTCAAAAGAGACAAGTTCTCCGCTCGCATCTTGTTTATATCCGAATTGAAGACTGAACGTTTCTTTTGATAGTTTTTCTACATGTTGTATCGGCCATGGCAGTTTGAAATGCAAGCCTGACTCAGTTACCGGTGTATCCGCCTTACCGAAAGTGATAACAACCGCCTGCTCGGATTCATCGACGGTGTACCAAGTAGTAAATGCGATAACGACTAAAAGAATCCCTGCAATAATAAGTCCTGCCGCTATCGATGCTCGGCGTGTGCTCATATTTGTAATTCCCCTTTCTCTTATGTATCTATTAATCATACGGATGTACTTGCAATAGGTTTCAAAAAAAGAAACCGCATTATGCGGCTTTTTTAGGTAATGTTATTGTAAATGACGTTCCTACACCCAATTCACTTTCCACAGAAACCTTTCCAGCATGTGCTTCAATCAGGTGTTTAACGATGGCTAATCCGAGTCCCGTACCACCGGATTCTCTGCTCCGTCCACGGTCGACTCTGTAAAAACGTTCGAACAGCCTTGGTAATTCATCTTTCTTAATACCGATGCCCTCGTCTGTTACTTGTATAATGACTTGCTCTCTCGTTTCAGAAGTTGTTATAAATATTGTAGTTTGCGCTTTTGAATAATTAATGGAGTTTATTAATAGATTGACCATCACTTGGATGAGCCTACCCTTATCTGCTTGGATGTTAATACCCGACTGACCTTGTACAATTAGATTCATTCCCTTTTTTTCAAGTGGTCCGGAAACGATTTTAATCGAGTCGTCTATTACATCGGAAATATGTACGGATCCATATTGTAAATGGAAGCCCTCTCTTTCGATTCGTGACAATTCTAAAAGATCATCTATGAGAATATCCAGACGGTCACTTTCCTTTTGTATGATTTCAAGGAAATCCTTTAGTACTTGAGGCTCGTTCATCGCGCCATCCAATAATGTTTCGGTAAAACCCTTAATGGAAGTAATTGGGGTTCGTAACTCATGCGATACATTTGCAACGAAATCTTTTCGCACTTCTTCAAGGCGCACCAATTTCGTTATGTCATGGAACACGATGACAATCCCGAGCCAATTACCATGTCGGCCGATAACTGGTGCTCCATAAACATTGAAATACTCATCATCTCTCCTTATTTGACGTTCCGTAACTTTTTCCGTCAAAAACACATCTTCTATTAAGGCTTCAATTTCTTCAGGTAACCCAATTTCCTTTACACTCTTTCCTATCAACGTATTTCTCGAAAATCCAAAAGTCTTTTCAAAAACACCGTTCAGTAAATTTACAGTACCTTCCCTCCCAAAAATCAGAAGGCCACTACCCATACTTTCGATCAAAGTCTTTAACCGTTCCTTTTCCATCGTCCTCAAGATTGATGTTTCCTGTAAGTTTCTAGCAATTTGGTTTAAAAATAGACCAAGCTCATTGTCATTCCCCATTTCTTCGACTGGAGTTCTTGCCAAATAATCTCCTTCTGCAAGTTTTCTTGCTGTTCTCGTCATTAAGTCAATTGGTCTCGTATATTGGCGAATGACACGTGATGCTATGAAGACAGAGAGCAGAAAAAAGACAGTAACGATGACCGAAAGGAAAAGCCAATATTTTTTCTGGACATTTGCTGAAATTTGATGGTCAATCAGATTAAAAAACTGGCCAAGGACAATACCAAGACCAGTCAATTGAATTAAAAAAATAACGATAAAAGCAATTAAAAGTCTATAATAATAGCTTTTCATTTGACCTTTTGCTCCTCAAATTTGTATCCGATTCCTCTAACCGTCTTAATGAAAAGAGGTTTTTTTGTATTTTCCTCAATTTTTTCCCTAAGATGGCTGACATGCACGTCAACGATTCGTGTATCCCCAACAAAATCATAATTCCAGACTGCACTTAAGAGTTGTTCACGGGTAAGCACACGGTTTTTATTTTGCATAAAATAAACAAGTAACTCAAATTCTTTCGGCGTAAACTCAAGTGATTCGTCACGAAGGTACGCTTCATACTGTTCTGGATGTACGGTGAGTGAACCTGATGTAATTATCTGGTCATTTGTCGCCGTCCTATTAGCACTCTCTTGGCTACGACGCAGGACTGCCTTCACACGCGCTATAACCTCTCTCGGGCTAAACGGTTTTGTCATATAGTCATCTGCACCGATTTCCAAACCTAAAACCTTGTCAGGTTCCTCACCTTTTGCGGTGAGCATTATTATCGGAGTATTTATGTTGCGACTTCTAAGGATTTTGCATACTTCAATTCCGTCAATTACAGGCAACATAAGATCAAGCAAAATCAAATCCGGTTTTTCTTCTTCAACTTGTAGGATGGCTTGTGCTCCATCGGCCGCCATAATTGTTTCAAAATTGGATTGTCTAAGATTATAATCGAGTAACGTACGAATTGGCTGTTCATCATCGACTATTAATATCTTGCTAACGATACCCGTCATCCCCCTAAAAAGAAATATTTCTAAAAGTTCTCCAATGCTTGTGCAGTGAGGTTTTTCTCTGTGGAAGGAGGAATCACTGTCACAGTCCCTGAAATAACTGTTTGTTTGTTTTCGTTTGTCGCTTCTATCATAATAATAATGGAATTTTTTTCGTTTTCCACTCGGATTACCTTGAATAGGAATTCTATAGTTTCATAATGATAGACAGGGTTTGGGAATAGTAAATGTTGTTCTGTAACGTGGGAGCCTGGCCCTGGCAAGTATTTTGAAATTGCCGAAGTGACAAAACCTGTTAACATGATTGGTGGAACGATTGGTTTTTCAAATTTCGTTTGAGAAGCATAGTCATGTTGTATGTAGAGCGGGTTTGCATCATTTGTCAATCCAAGATACAGAAGAAGGTCTTTGTCTTCGATTTTTTCGGTTAGTTTTAGTTTCTCCCCGACGACTATTTTTTCAATATCCCTACCAATGCGTCTCTTTTTCCCTAATATCAACTTTTTTCCTCCTTCATTTATAGAGCAATAATTGTTGTTATTGAAAGTGTATCAATTTTCACTTGGAAAGGGCAAGCAACATAGCCGTTGATTTGCGCTCCAGATGGTACGCAATCCGGAGAGCGTACCACCTAAAAGTAATTTTTCACAGGTGGATTCATAGTTAAAAAGTCACGAAACGATGATAACTCCGGGAATTTGACCGATAACTCGTGTACGTGGCTTTACATCTTCTTCAAAAATCCATCCTACTGCGACGAATGCTTTTGACCCAGAAAGCGGCGCCAAAACGGAAAGCAACAGTTTGTATTTTACATAATGGCCAGTTAGTTAAATAAACCGAATTATTATATCTCTATTTTAGCACAAAGCTATTTGTTCCCTTCTATGTTTTCAGTTACTTCTAAAATCCTTCACCTATAGTTAACAAACTTATCAGCAATTAACAAAGGCACACAAATTTAAGAACTGCTGTTAATTGGTTTACAAATTTAATAGGAAACACCGTTGATTGGAGCGGAGAGCGGCGACTCCTGTGGGATTAAGCGCGAATGGTGAGACCCCGCAGGAGCGTAGCGACGAGGAGGCTCACCCGCGCCCCACGGAAAGCGTCCGCTCGCAGCGGAAATCAACATATAACACACTATAGATAATAAAAAAACCGGGAAGCGTGGAAGCTTCCCGGTTTGTTTGGTTAAATTATAGGTTTTTGATTAGTTCGTCTGCGAATTCGGATGTTTTTACTTCTGTTGCTCCGTCCATTAGACGAGCGAAGTCATATGTTACGACTTTAGAAGCAATTGTCTTCTCGATAGATGCAGTGATCATGTTAGCTGCTTCGTTCCATCCCATATGCTCAAGCATCATAACGCCAGAAAGCAATACGGAAGATGGGTTTACTTTGTCAAGGCCAGCGTATTTTGGTGCTGTGCCGTGAGTTGCTTCGAAGATCGCGTGTCCAGTTACATAGTTAATATTAGCTCCTGGAGCGATTCCGATTCCACCTACTTGTGCAGCAAGTGCGTCGGAGATATAGTCACCGTTCAAGTTCATTGTTGCAACAACGTCGAACTCTTTCGGGCGAGTTAGGATTTGTTGTAGGAAGATGTCAGCAATGGAATCCTTGATGATGATCTTGCCTGCAGCTTCAGCGTCAGCTTGTGCTTTGTTTGCAGCATCTGTGCCTTCAGCTTCTTTGATTTGATCGTATTGGTTCCAAGTGAATACTTTATCGCCGAACTCTTGCTCAGCCACTTCGTAACCCCAGTTTTTGAAAGCACCTTCTGTGAACTTCATGATGTTTCCTTTGTGTACTAAAGTTACAGATTTACGGCCTTCTTTAAGTGCGTAGTTGATCGCACCGCGAACAAGGCGTTTTGTACCTTCTTCAGAAACTGGTTTGATACCGATACCTGAAGTTTCAGGGAAGCGGATGTTCTTAACGCCCATTTCATTCTGAAGGAATGCAATCAATTTATTAACTTCTTCAGTACCTTCTTTGTACTCGATACCAGCATAAATATCTTCTGTGTTTTCACGGAAAATGACCATATCGCAATCTTCAGGTCGTTTTACCGGTGAAGGTACACCTTCAAAGTAACGTACAGGACGTAGGCAAGTATATAGATCCAATTCTTGACGAAGAGCAACGTTCAATGAACGGAATCCACCACCGATTGGTGTAGTTAGAGGTCCTTTAATCGCGATTAGGTATTCATCGATTGTGTCAAGAGTTTCTTGTGGTAGCCATTCGCCTGTTTCGTTGAATGCTTTTTCTCCTGCAAGAACTTCTTTCCACTCGATTTCCTTTTTGCCGTCATATGCTTTCTTAACAGCAGCCTCCATTACGCGTGAAGCTGCATGCCAAATATCAGGACCTGTACCGTCACCGATGATGAAAGGGATTGTCGCTTTGTCAGGAACGTTTAGAACGCCGTCAGTTACTGTGATTTTTGCCATTATGAATTCCTCCGTTTCATGATGAGGGGGCTTGTACATTGCTGTACCGCCCCATGGATTACTTTTCAGTTACCCGATAATTGATCTACCGAGTGTACTACTATTATCGCTCGTTGATTGGGACATATTTTTGCAAATCTGGTCCGATATATTCCGCACGTGGACGAATCAGTCTATTGTTGGAGTATTGCTCCAAAATATGTGCTGTCCAACCGGACATACGGGAAACTGCAAAAATTGGTGTGAACAAATCATGATCGATACCAAGTGAATGATATACCGAAGCTGAATAGAAATCAACGTTTGGAGGCAAGTTTTTCTCACCAGTTACGATAGACTCGATTTTCTCGGACATGTTATACCATTTTTCTTCACCGCGAAGTGTTGTCAATTTCTTGGACATTGCACGAAGGTGTTTTGCACGCGGGTCACCTTTACGGTATACACGGTGGCCGAAGCCCATGATTTTTTCTTTATTGTCAAGCTTTTCCCTAATATAGGATTCTACATTTTCTTCTGATCCGATTTCCATTAGCATCTTCATAACTTGCTCATTTGCACCGCCATGAAGTGGGCCTTTTAGAGCTCCGATTGCTGCAGTAATTCCGGAATAGATGTCTGCAAGTGTTGCCACACATACACGTGCCGTGAACGTGGAAGCGTTCAACTCGTGATCTGCATGAAGAACCAAAGCTTTGTCGAATGCTTCGATAGCAATTTCTTCAGGTTCTTCACCATTCAACATATAAAGGAAATTAGCAGCATAACCAAGCTCAGTTTTAGGTGCAACCGGCTCAAGTCCTTTACGGATGCGTGAAAATGCAGTTACAACAGTAGCAACTTTTGCCTGTAGTTTGATAGCTTTTTCATAGTTTGCTTCATCAGACATATCTTCCGCTTTTTCATCGTACAATCCTAATAGAGAGATTGCTGTACGCAATGCAGCCATCGGGTGTACTTCGGCTATTGGATATGTTTTGAAATGATTAAGTACTTCTTGAGGGATAGACATATTATCCGCTAATTGCTGCTTTAGTTCAGCAAGCTCGTCCTCTTTAGGTAAACGTTGGTGCCATAATAGATAAACAACTTCCTCAAAGCTTGCATTCTCTGCGAGGTCGTCGATATCGTAACCGACATATGTAAGGGTGTCATCAATAATAGAACTGATGGCAGACTGTGTAGCTACGATTCCTTCCAAACCTTTTGATGCTGTCATTTAAATCGCTCCTTCAGTCAATTTTGCCTATTTTCAACAAAATTTGTGAACCTAGGCAAATCTATTTTTTATTTAGTACTGCCTGAAACGCTTACATGACCATTATAAGCAAATATTACAGTTTTGTGAATGGAAACGCTTATTTTCGTAGTAAAATAATTTTAGAAGGATGAATTATTGTTGAAAAACCGTGTATTTCAGCAACCTTACCAATCTTTGGTATTACAATGGACTCCGGCAATTATCGCCGCAATATTAATCTTTATGGTACCTCCGGTTGGAATTGCCATTATCATCGCATACTTTACAGCTCCTATTTTAACAGCAATAAGAACTATGACACGACTTCCTTTAACAATCGCCACACTATTCGTCATGCTTTCAATCTTATTCATTATTGCCACGTTCTCATTTATCGCTTTGCATGGGTTGATGGATACAATTCCGCTTGTGGAACGTCATCTTGCTCAATATACTGGAAAAACCGATCTATCTGGAAAAGTTTTTTCATTCCTTGAAGGGAAATTTATAGAATATGGACATGCGTTGTTAGAATATGCCATTACGTTTACTGCGTCCTTTTTTCAACGCATTTTTAGTTTATTCATTTTCTTAGTTGCCTATTTTTTCGCATTACGTGAATCTGGCAAGAACCGATATTGGTTTCTTATTTATTTTCCTTTTAAGATGCGAAAATCCTCTAAAAGAATTTTTACAAAATCAGGAGAATTGATAGGCACATTCATATTTGTGGAGGCAAGGTTATTCCTACTGACATTTATCGTTCTTAGTGTTGGTTTTTCATTTTTAGGATTCGAATCCCCTATCGGAAGCGCTTTTCTTGTCTCACTCGTTGACAGTTTGCCCCTACTTGGAATCGGGCTATTTTTACTTCCGATGTCGGCTTTTTTTCTTTATTCAAACCAATTATTCATAGGCGTCTCGTTAATCTTACTGTATATATTTGTAATTACGACGAGACAATTGGCGGAATCCTATATGTGGGCTTCGGCTTTTCGCGTAAAACCGATTCACGCCTTCTTTATAACGGTTTGTTCATTTTATCTATTTGGCCTTGTTGGCATTCTGTTAACGCCATTCCTACTTTTTGCTGCTTTAAAGCTGAAAAAGAATCCATATTTCAACGAATAATGATTTGACCTTTTTTCATTTTTTCATATATCCATTTAACGATAAATGGCCGTATCATATTTCTTGGCCATTTAAACAAAAGTAAAAGACCAGCTATATCTGTGAGAAAGCCAGGCATGATCAACAGAATACCGCCAAGGAAAATACAAACACCATCAATGACAGCGTTGCCTGGAGTTTCCATGGAAGCCATTCTGTTCCGCAAATCAGTCCAAGCTTTCAGCCCTTGGGTCCTCGCCAAGTAGGCGCCTCCTACACCTGTCGCGATGATAATAAGTATCGTAGGGAGAACACCAAATGTCCGTCCTGAATAGAGGAGCAACGCGATTTCCGCAGTAGGCAATAAAATAAAAGTAAGCACTATCCATCTCATTATACAACCGCTCCATTCCTAAAAAGGCTGCTTTCGAATAGATTCGAAAGTCAGCCTTGTGTATGCGAACAATATTATAAAACTCTTGCATGTCCATTGTAAATTACGCCGGATTCCGCATCCATTGTAATCTCTTGACCACTTGCAATAACCTCAGTCGCTTTTTCTACGCCAACGATGACTGGGATTCCTAAACTTAAGCCAACTACCGCTGCATGGCTTGTCAACCCAGCTTCCTCAGTGATGAGTCCCGCGCATTTTTCAACCGCAGGCATCATATCCCGATCAGATGCATATGTGACAAGGATTTTCCCATTCAAATTATGTTTCAATGCTTCCTCTGCAGTTTTAGCAACAATCGCTTCTCCAAACGCAACTGTCTTGCCAATCCCCTGTCCTCGCGCAAGCATATCTCCAATGACATGTATTTTCATCAAATTCGTCGTACCTGCTTCTCCAACAGGAACACCTGCTGTAATAATAACAACATCGCCATGAGTAACATATTGATGTTTTACACTTTCCTCAACTGACTCTTGTAAGATCGCGTCTATGGAATGGACTCTCTCCCCGATAATCGGATAAATCCCCCATACAAGAGTTAACTTTCTTGAGCATTCTTCAGATGCGGTAATAGCGATGATCGGACAACCAGGTCTGTACTTAGCAATCATTTTTGCTGTTTGACCGCTTTCTGTCGGAGCCAAAACTGCCTTTACTTTTAGGTTAAGAGCTGTATAAGCTGCTGCTTGACCAATGGATTCCGTCATATTCCCCTGTTTTTCACGTCGACGAGTTGAAACTACAGCATGATAATCTACTGCACCTTCCGCAGTCCGCGCAATTCGATCCATCGTACGAACCGATTCAACAGGGTAGAGTCCAGCTGCTGTTTCACCGGATAGCATGATCGCATCAGAACCGTCTAAAATAGCATTCGCTACGTCACTCGCTTCTGCCCTTGTAGGACGTGGATTGCGTTGCATCGAATCTAACATTTGCGTTGCAGTGATGACCGGTTTTCCTACTTGGTTGCATTTTTCTATCATGTTTTTTTGCACAAGAGGAACTTCTTCGGCAGGGATTTCCACACCAAGATCTCCCCTTGCAACCATTAAACCATCCGAGACATTTAGAATTTCATCTAAATTGTCAACACCCTCTTGATTTTCGATTTTAGGAACGATATGAATAGATGCGCCGCCATTTTTTTCAAGTAGCTCCCGGATTTCCATGACATCAGAAGCACGACGGACGAATGATGCAGCGATAAAATCCACACCTTCTTTAATTCCGAATAAAATATCTTCCTTATCTTTCTCTGTAATACCAGGTAGTTGTACGGATACTCCCGGAACATTGACACCTTTTTTATCTTTCAAAGTTCCAGAGTTAACAACGATTGTATGAATCAATCCATTTTCCTTATCCAAAGCTACAACTTCAAGCTGAATAAGTCCATCATCCAAAAGAATGACTGAACCATTATCGACATCTTCGATCAATTTATCATAAGTGACAGAAAAAGCTTCTTCTGTTCCTTCCACTTCAGTCATCGATATATCGATATGTTGGCCAGTTATCAACTCCACTTGTCCGTTTTTCATGGAATGCGTACGAATTTCGGGACCTTTCGTGTCAAGCAGGATTCCTACAACTTTTCCAGTCTTTTTCGACGCCTCACGGATAGCCGAAATTCGGGCTCTATGCTCTTCATGCGATCCATGTGAAAAGTTCAGTCGTGCAACGTTCATACCCGCTTCAATTAGTTGTTCAAGTATTTCTGGTGATTCACTTGCCGGTCCGATGGTACATACAATCTTTGTCTTTCTCATTACAAAACGCCCTTTCATATTGTGCTTCTTAAATCGATAATTCTTTTGATAATTTGTATAATTCCATATCTAAGGAGTGGTCAGTTGGTTTGAAAACCACTTCTAACTCATAGTCTACCACCACATTGTTTTGCATACCAATCGCAACACTACCTCGCCCCTCACGCAACACTTCTACAGCCCTTGCACCATATTGGCTGGCAATGACTCGATCCCTTGCGGAAGGAGAGCCTCCCCGTTGAATATGCCCTAATACAGATACCCTTGTTTCGATATTCGCCTTTTCTTTTAATAAATCCGACAAGTTAGTGCCGGACATGACACCTTCAGCGACAATGATAATACTATGCTTTTTGCCACGTCCTGTTCCGCTTTGCAATCGATTGATAATTTCATCCATATCAAAACCCGCTTCAGGAATGAGAATTGTTTCTGCCCCTCCAGCCAGCCCAGCCCATAGAGCAAGGTCTCCGGCATCCCGGCCCATCACTTCGATGATGAATGTGCGTTCATGGGAAGTTGCGGTATCCCGTATTTTATCGATTGCATCAATGACAGTATTTAATGCCGAGTCAAAACCGATAGTGAATTGGGTTCCGTTAATATCGTTATCGATAGTTGCAGGAACACATGCACATGGAATACCCAATTTGACCAACTCATATGCCCCTCTGAATGTTCCATCGCCACCAATAATGACAAGACCTTCGATGCCGTGCAATTTCAACTGATGGACAGCTTTCTTTCTACCTTCTTCAGTCATAAATTCCTCTGAACGGGCAGATCTTAGCATCGTTCCCCCTCGTTGAATGATATCACCTACAGAGCCAAGTTGTAATTGTTCAATCTTCCCTTGAATAAGCCCTTGATATCCATTGAATATACCAGAAACTTCAAGACCGTCATGAATGGCCTTACGAACAACGGCACGGACTGCTGCATTCATGCCCGGAGCATCTCCTCCGCTTGTTAAAACACCGATTTTTTTCAACAAGAACACTCCTTGGTATGTATTTCATAAAAGGCGAAAAGATGCGAAAAAACCTCGCATCCTTCCTCACTCGGTAAATACGCCTAAGCCCCTATATTTGGAATACCGATCCTCTATCAAGCTTTCTCCATCCATTCCCTTATAGGCATCAAGAGATTTTCTAAGCGCCTCACGTATAAATTCAGCCTGTTTCTTAGGGTCCCTATGTGCCCCTCCCATAACTTCAGGGATGATACTATCAATTATACCCATTTCCAACAAATGTGGTGCAGTGATTTTCATCGCCTCAGCCATCTGCTTAGCTAAAGAAGCATCTCTCCATAGAATAGAAGCTGCCCCTTCAGGTGAAATAACTGAACACCATGAGTTTTCGAGCATGATGAAATGGTTAGCGACGCCGATTGCCAGCGCACCACCGCTTGCTCCTTCGCCAATTACGATTGAAATAACAGGAACTTTAAGTCCCGCCATTTCAACAAGGTTTCGGGCAATGGCTTCACTTTGTCCACGTTCTTCCGCAGCTTTTCCTGGATATGCCCCTTTTGTATCTATTAAACAAATGATAGGCCTACCGAATTTCTCAGCCTGTTTCATTAAACGTAAAGCTTTTCTGTATCCATCCGGATGGGGCATACCAAAGTTCCTTTTAAGGTTTTCCTTTGTATCCCTTCCGCGTTGTTGACCGATAATAGTAACTGGCTGATTTTCAAAAAATCCGATACCGCCCACTATCGCGGCATCATCCCCGAATACCCGATCCCCATGGAATTCGATGAAATCTTCAAATAGTTCACCAATGTAATCGAGTGAAGTTGGGCGTTCAGGATGTCTTGCAACCTGAACCCGTTCCCATGGATCCATATTCTCATAAATCTCTTCTTCAAGGTTCTTTAATCGCGTCTTAAGGTTCTCGATTTCTTTGGATAAATCCACCTCAGACGAATTTGTAAATTCCTCTAATTCCTTAATTTTCTCGCGAAGCTTAATGATTGGTTCTTCAAACGTGAGTGTCTTACTCATGTACTTCTGCCTCCCTTACATGAAGTCGAATGATCTTGGAAAGTGTCTCTTTCATTTCTTCCCTATGAACGACAGCGTCCAGTTGACCATGGTTCAGTTGGAATTCAGCTGTTTGGAAATCATTCGGCAACTTTTCCCTAACTGTCTGCTCTATAACACGTCTGCCCGCAAAACCAATTAACGCTTTAGGTTCAGCTATATTAATATCACCAACAGATGCAAAGCTTGCAGAAACACCGCCAGTTGTCGGATATGTCATCACAGAAATAAATAACAGTCCTTTTTCGGAGTGGCGTTTTAGTGCGACACTTGTTTTTGCCATCTGCATTAACGATAAGATACCTTCCTGCATCCTTGCACCGCCACTTGCCGAAAAGATGATGATCGGAAGTCCTAAATCGGTCGCATGCTCAACGGCACGAGTGATTTTCTCACCAACAACTGAACCCATAGAACCCATGCGGAAGTGGGAGTCCATAATGGCAACCGCTACTTTCTTGCCACTAATCTCTCCAGTTCCAGTCAATACAGCCTCATTCAATCCAGTCTGTTCTTTGTCGGATGCCACTTTTTCCATGTAAGACGGAAAGTTCAATGGATTCTCTGTTTTCAAATGATTATCCATGGATTCAAAAGTGCCTTCGTCAAATAAGCATTCCACACGCTCCCATGCAGTCATTTTAAAATGATGACCACATTTCTGACAAACCTTTGCAGTTTTCAAAAGGTCTTTAGTCAATATGATTTCTTTACATTCCGGACATTTAGTCATAATTCCTTCAGGTACATCATTTTTCGCTTCTGCTGAAGGTATCGTTATCGCTTGCTTCTTTTTATGTTTTGTAAAAAGATCTCGGATCATTACTCTTCCCCCTCAATTTTTTCTATCCATTGTTCGTAAGATTCCAATGCTTTTAGAACACGCCCACTTATCAAGTTTTCAAGCAATGCATTCATAATTTGAGTTTCATTCATTTCTGTCATTTTCCCATAAGGAACTCTGCTATATTGCTTCAATAGAAACCAGATTTTTAATGATAATCGGTTGTCCGTTGCTACAATCATTTCCCGGACAATATCTTCTCTTAAAATGGAACCTTCTTCTTGTAACCTCACTAATAGGCTTTTCCAAACTGGAAGCTGTTGTTTTTGTGGATTTTTGCAAATCGATTGGATTGCAGCCTTTTCGTGGATAATGCGGGTTTCTCTTGCATCCTTTGCAGAATCAGGCTGTTGCATGATGAATGTAGATAAAACTTCAACAAGCTGATGCTTTTTGAAATCCCCCAAAAATGTACCTTCTCCACGACGTGTTTCAATGAGTCCCAATAGCTCAAGACTACGAAGTGCTTCGCGGATTGTGGATCTTCCTACTTGTAGACGTTCCGCCAATACACGTTCAGATGGTAATTTATCACCAATTTCTATGCCTTCCGCCTTGATCATGAGCCTCAGTTCTCCAACTATGTCAAGAAACATCTTAGATGTTGGTTTTGTATTTTGCATTCGGGCCCCGCCCCTTTAGGTGATTCGTGATTCGACAAGTGGTCTGACCACTTCTGTTTAATAGCATACAGAAAAATGGGTGTTGCGTAAAGCAATTTTAGGGAAAAACATCAGAATTGCTTGTTTGCTTACTATTACGGCCATTTTAAAATAATTAAACAGGTAAAGGATAGCATTTGCATTCCTTCACCTGTTTACCCTTAAAGTTTAAATTTTATTTGATTTTTGTACAATCAATTGGGTTTGGCCGTTGCGTTTTTCCATTGTTCCTTCAAGTTGTACCATAGCAAGTTCTTGTAGGTGTACATTGCTTATGGCGTATTGCTTCGGGAAGATTGTGCAGGACAATTCTCCTGTCTCGTCTTGGAGAGTTAAGAACGCCATTGCTTCGCCTTTCTTAGTTCGAATGCGCTTGATTTCACGGATTAAGCCGGCTACTCTTGCCATACTTCGTTCCCTCATATTCGGGACATCTACAAGATCTACGATTTGGCCGTCTAAGTTCTTTTTCAATTCCAATGCTGGGTGTTCGGATAAATAGAAACCTAACACTTCTCGTTCGTATTCCAACATAGCGAACCTTGGCATTGTTCCACCCGGTGTGTATTTTGGCTGTGCGATGGAAAAAATGACGTCTAACAGCAAGTCATCTTCCCCTTCCGTTCCGATAAACATTGCATGATTCCGGGCAGCTTCGATGGAAGCTAACAGCACAGATCTATTTTCTCCGAATTCATCAAGCGCTCCTGCTTTTATTAATGGAATAATAGCTTTTTCTGTGAAATGTGTTCCACCGATGGCAGCTGAAAAATCGAAAAGGGATTTCCAGCCATTTGCCGTTCGCGCTGACTTTACAATATTATAAAAAGCAGGCGTCACGCCTTTTATGGCACCAAGTCCAATACGAATTGCACCATTTTCAACGATATGTGAAAATTTACTTCTTTGGATGGATGGCGGCAGAATCGCAATTCCTTTTCTTCTTATTTCATGGATGTACTCCATAATTTTATCTTGATTGCCCGTTGCTAACGATAAGAGGGCTGCGTAAAAGTATGCCGGTTCATTTGCTTTGATGAAGGCTAATTGATAGGAGATTAAAGAATACGCAACGGCATGGCTTTTCGGGAACCCATAATCCGCAAATTTAACGATCAAATCATAGATTTCACTCGCTGATTTTTCCGGGAAGTTGTTGTTTACTGCACTCTTAACAAAATGCTCCCTTTCTTGACGCAAAATCTCTCTCTTCTTCTTACTTACAGCCCTTCGCAAAAGATCCGCCTCAGCCATTGTAAATCCAGCAATTCGCACAGCTATTTGCATGATCTGTTCCTGGTAGACGATAATGCCTTCAGTCTCTTTTAAGATTGGTTCAAGCTGGGGATGAATATAATGGATTTTTTCATTATTATTTTTCCTTCTGCTATACAACGGGATATTTTCCATCGGACCCGGACGATACAATGCATTTATTGCATAAATATCACTGAATTCATCTGGTTTTATAAGCCTTAAGGCGTCTCTCATTCCGTCAGATTCAAATTGAAAAACTCCAGTCATATCCCCTTCCCTGAACAATTCGAAGGTTTTCTGATCATTTAAAGGGATTTCCTCGAAATTCAAGACGACTCCTTTGTCATGCTCTATCATTGATTTGATACGATCCATCAACGTTAAGTTCCGTAAACCAAGAAAGTCCATTTTTAATAAGCCGACTTCTTCAACATCCCCCATGGCCCATTGCGTTAAGTAAATATCGTCCGACCCATTTTGCAGAGGAACTGTTTCCACGAGTGGGACCGGTGAAAGAATGACTCCAGCCGCGTGGGTTGAGGCATTTCTTGGCAAACCTTCCAAAGCCCTCGCAGCTTGGAACCATTTGTTTCGGATAGGATCCATGGCAATCCAATCTTGAAGTGCTTTCGATTGTTTAACGGATTCTTCAAGTTTTCTGCTATGGCCTTCTTGTATTTGCTTTGATAGAAACCCCATTTCTTCATTACTAAAATCGAATACCCGGGCAACATTTCGAGCTACAGATTTAGCTGACAAGGTACCGAACGTAATGATTTGTGCTACATGGTTTTTCCCGTACTTTTTGGCAACGTACTCAATCACTTCGGATCGGCGGTTATCCGCAAAATCGATATCGATATCGGGCATCGTAATTCTTCCAGGGTTCAGGAAACGCTCGAAGATAAGTCCGTACTTGATAGGATCCACGTCTGTAATGCCTAATGAATACGCGACAAGTGAACCTGCAGATGAACCCCTTCCTGGACCTGTCAGAATTCCCTGTTCTCTTGAGAAACGCATGAAATCTTCCACGATTAAAAAATAATCGGAAAACCCCATAGATTCAATGATTTTCAACTCATATTGCATGCGCTCGTGATAGGTTGCGGTTATCGATCCAAGTCTTCTTGCCAACCCTTGTTCACAATGTTTCTTTAATAATGTAGCTGAAGTTTCACCGACCGGTACTGGAAAAGCAGGCATTCGAGAATGACTTGGCGGCATCTCAGCATTGCAGGAAAGCAATATATCCGACATTTTCTCAAGCCATTCTGGACGATCTGAAAACCAGTTTTGTAATTGTTCTTCTTCAGGAAGAAAGGCATCATAGACTTCAATTTTGGGGCGGGATGGGTCATTCAACTTATATCCGGATCGAATGGCAGTGGCGACTTCAAATGCAAACGCATCCTCTTCCATGAGATACCTTGACTCATGGAAGGCTGTAATCTCTATTCCATTTGCTTTACTTATTTTTTGTATCTCGTCCTCGGAAGGATGTCTTACACCATTAGGTCTGGACACTCCTATGTAAACCGTTTGGCATACACTTCCAATTTTAGAGAGCGTGTCACTATGTCTCCACTCGTCCCATGATTTATCCGTCAAAGGGCAAATCAGCACGCAGCCTTCACTGTAAGCTTGCAGCCATTTTAATGGCAGCGTCTCCTGATCCCTTGTCGCCATAGCACTGCTGATTTTAAGTAAGTTGCCGTATCCCTTATCATCCTTTGCATAGGCGAAGAGGAGAACATCCGCCCCTTCCGTAATTTCAAGACGGATAGATAGACCGATAACTGGATGGATATCGTATTTCTTTATTACTTGATAAAATGAACGCACCCCGTACATTTTTGAATTGACGATCCCTACGGATTTAGCCCCTCTCCTTTTCAGAAGGGGGGCTAAGTGATCGAGTTTTATAATTCCGCGCAATAGATCGGCGCCTGTTACAATTTGTGGATAGACAAGTACCAATTACAACGCCTCCGACCCGTTATTTCGCCGTGCATAATTCTTTCAATTTAGCAATGATCTCATCTGCTTTTTCCCATGAGTAAACCGAGGCTCCCGAAGCCAATGGATGTCCTCCTCCATTGTATTCGGCCGCTAACTTATTGATAACGGGACCTTTTGAACGCAAACGCACTCGAATTTGGTCATCTTCTTCAACGAAAATAACCCAAGCACATATTCCTTTTACATCGCCAAGTGCACCGACCAACTGAGAGGTTTCACTAGCAGTTACATTAAAATCCTCTAAGATCGACTTATCGATTTTAATGAAAGCAGATCCATTTTCATCGATCGTGAAATTTTGATACATATACCCTTTCAAGTGTAGCAATCTACGATCCTCTTCGTACATTTCAGCAAAAAGACGAGTTCGATCGAAATCATATTTAATAAGGCTGCTTGCAATTTCAAAAGTTCTTACTGTTGCACTTGGAAAGAGAAAACGACCCGTATCCCCAACAATGCCAGCATACAGTAGGCGCGCACATTCATCAGACATCTTCCAGCCGTAATGCTCTCGACCTTCTTCGAATAAAAGATAAATCATTTCAGAGGTGGAACTGGATTCTGTATCAACCCATCTCAGATCACCGTACGGATCGACGTTAGGATGATGATCTATTTTCAGTATAAAAGCGCCATTCAGGTAATGTTCCGCATCAATCCGCTCAGTGTTCCCTGTGTCTGTAATAATTACAAGTGCGTTATCATAATCGGATGCAGTTACATCATCCTGAGTAGCTAAATAGGAAAGCATTTCATCATGCGTCCCAGATGCAAATACTTGTTTAGTAGGATAGTTGGTTTTTATCAATTCTTTTAACCCAACTTGAGATCCGTATGCATCCGGATCTGGTCTTACATGTCGATGGATAATGATCTTGTCGTATTTCTCAATTGTGTCGATGATTTGTCTTTTCAATTTCGGTTTCCTCCACGTTTCAATGATTTATAGTCGCAATCATAGAAAAAAGCCGCTACAATGAAAGAAGTTCTTTGATGGAGGCCTTTTTATGAAAACAATAAATTTCTTTTTAGTCTTTTTCATCGTAGCATCTGGTGTTTTCTACTTTTATTTTAAAACTCGTCAATTCAGGACAAGCTATGTATTTCCGATTCGTAAAAAAATGTTTGCAAGTAAAGCTGGATCCTTCTTAGGTGGACTTCTGTTTTTCTTTGGTATTAACCAGCTTATTCTATTTCAAGGGGTTGCCACCTATTTGATTTCCGGCATATTCATCATCTTTGGTGCATACATCATTTATTTCAATACAAAAGCAACAAAGCATTATAAACAATTTGTCGACGAGGAAACAAGACTGAACGAAAACTGATGCCTCAGCATCAGTTTTTTTTGTTTTCCATCATCATCTCTCAAACAACTGGTACATGACCATCGCTTTGGCGATTAATTCCGAATCTGAGAAAAGATCGAAGTCAACTTTTACGAACCTGCGGCTCATATGGAGTATTCTTGGTTCAACGGTGACGACACTACCAAGCTGTACATGTTTAATGAAGTAAATTGTCATGTTTTCAGGTACACTCTCACCGCGTTTCCGCATTTTAATGGCCCGGTTGCCAACGTCTGTCAGAAGTGTCGTCAATGCCCCATATGATAATGACCCAAGTTGATTTGTCATTTGAGGGACAACCGAGAACTCAACATTCTGTGGATGATCCGGCACCGCCTTCATCTGGCCCTTAACGATATCATCTATCTTCTCGCCCTGTTGTGGTTGCCTTTGCGTCATTTGCAATGCCTTCAGTACATCTTGTCGACTGATGATTCCTTCTAAAATCCCAGCATCACTCACGACCGGCATTAAGTCGATACCTTCCCAAATCATGCTATGACCAGCGGATGCAACACTTGTTTTGCCGCTAACTGTTATCGGATGTTGGGTCATCACTTTTTCAATCAGATCGTTTTCATTCTTTCCTACTGCATCCCGTGAAGTAACAATTCCAATCAGCCTGCCATTCTTTTCTATAACTGGATATCCGGAGTGCGCTGTTTTACGGTTCACTTCATTAAAATAACCGACATCGTCCTTCGGGGAAAAGGTGATTGTTTCCTCAAATGGCGTTACAATATCTTCTACAAGCAAGATTTCCTTCTCAATCAATTGGTCATAAATCGCCCGGTTCAACATTGTGGCAACGGTGAATGTATCATAGCTGGATGAGATGATCGGCAAATTCAATTCATTGGCAAGCTTTTTCGCTTCATCGGCAACATCGAAACCACCTGTGACAAGTACTGCTGCACCTGCGCTTAATGCAAGTTCATGTGCCCTTGGCCTGTTTCCGACAATGAGCAGGCTGCCTGCGTCTATGTATCTTCTCATATCCTCAAGTTGCATGGCTCCTATGACAAACTTAGTTAGTGTTTTATGGAGACCATCGCGACCACCTAAAACTACCCCATCAACAATATTGACGACTTCAGCAAACGTCAGCCGCTCAATATTCTCCTTCTTTTTCTTTTCAATTCGTATTGTTCCCACTCGCTCGATCGTATTGACAAGCTTTTGGTTTTCAGCTTCTTTAATTGCCCGATATGCTGTACCTTCACTAACTGACAAGGCCTTTGCAACCTGCCGGACGGATATTTTTTCGCCGACCGCTAACCCTTCGATATAGCGTAAGATCAATTCATGTTTAGTCGACATCTTTTCACCTTTTTCTCTATTTACCTACTCTCATTTTATCATAAATCAAAAAGAATAGCGTTTATCAAGGCATTGCCGGAATTTGAATTAATGGAAAAACCGATTCAGAACAAAAGTAAACTGTTCGAATCGGTCATTATTTAAATTTCGATTATATCTCCAGCTTCCATGATTTTCACTTCATTAGAAGTTACAAGTTCCTTAAAATGTTGCGGGTTTTGCCTGATTGGAGGAAATGTATTGTAATGAACCGGCACTACAAGTTTCGGATTCAATAATTCTGTAGCTACTGCAGCATCTTCAGGTCCCATTGTGAAATTATCCCCAATCGGAAGGAATGCGACGTCGATTGACTGACGCCTCCCAATTAAAGCCATATCGCCAAAAAGCGATGTATCCCCAGCATGGTAAACTGTCTTTCCTTCAGCAGTAAATAGGATCCCCGCAGGCATCCCTGTATAGATGGTTTCATTTTCCTCAGTTGTATAGGAAGAACTATGGAAAGCTTGCGTAATTTTCACTGTTCCGAAATCGAACTCACACGCTCCACCTATATTCATGCCATGAGCATTGAGACCTATCGAGCCAAGGTAAACAGCAAGTTCATTCGGCGCAACGATCAACGGATTGCATCTTTTAGCAATTTCGATTGTATCTCCAACATGGTCATTATGGCCATGCGTAAGCAGAATTACATCTGGCGTCTGATCGGATGCCTTTAGGTCAGTCAATTCATTTCCAGTTATGAATGGGTCTATTAATATCGTCTTGCCCGCCGTTTCAATTTTCACAACGGAATGTCCATGATAAGAAATCTTCATTTTAAATTCCCTCCAAATACGTTCATACTTACTTGTTTCGATAATCAAACACAAAAACCCTCTTTTTTGGTATGATAAACTTATCTACAAAGGAGGGTCAATATGAAAAAGATTCAGGACATTCAACAATTCCTGCATGATGAAAATTTAGATGCAGCGCTAATTACAACTCCGGACAATGTTTTCTATGTATCCGGTTTTAAAAGCGAACCACATGAAAGACTTTTAGGTGTAATGGTATTCAAAGACGCAGAACCATTTGTCATTTGTCCTTTGATGGAAGTACCCGACTTGAAGGCTTCCGGCTGGACATTCGAAGCAGTTGGACACCAAGATACGGAAGATGCTTGGGAGGTTCTTGCTTCGGCCGCACGGAAAAGAGCTGTTTCTTTCGAGAAAATTGCTATTGAAAAATCTCATTTGACTGTTGAGCGAATGGAAAGAATGGAAGAGCTCTTCGAAGGTGCAATGTTTTCACGTCTCGATGAAAAGTTGAATTCCCTAAGAAATATAAAGAGCGAGGATGAGCTTGTAAAGCTGCGAAAGGCTGCAGAATTAGCTGATTATGCAATCGAAGTAGGTTGTAAGGAGATTGCCGAAGGGAAGACTGAACTCGAAATCCTAATGGCTATCGAGTTTGAAATGAAGAGAAAAGGCGCGGAGAAAATGTCATTTGATACGATGGTTTTATCCGGTCCTAAAACAGCGTCACCTCATGGCAAGCCGGGATCCAGAAAAATCCAAAAAGGCGATTTCATTCTATTCGACCTTGGTGTTGTTTATGAAGGATATTGCTCCGACATTACACGGACTGTCGCATTTGGGGAGCCATCCGAAAAACAGCGTGAGATTTATGAAACGGTTAGAAAAGCGGAACAGGCGGCAATCGATTTAGTCCGTCCTGGAGTGAAAGCACGTGATTTGGACAAAGCTGCAAGGGATGTCATTACAGAAGCTGGATATGGTGAGTACTTCACCCACCGCCTCGGACATGGACTCGGCATTTCTGTCCATGAGTTCCCGTCGATCACCGGGACAAATGATCTTGAACTTCAAGAAGGCATGGTCTTTACGATCGAACCGGGAATTTACAATCCTGAAATTACAGGTGTGCGTATTGAAGATGATGTCGTCGTCACAGCTGACGGAGTTGAGGTACTAACGAAGTTCCCTAAAGAATTAAAAATTATAGAAGCATAAAAAATCGCTGTCCGGTTCCCCGGACAGCGTTTTCATTATCCTAATAATGATTCTGCAGGCACATATTCAAGGCCTTGAGCTTCAGCTACAGCTTTGTAAGTCACGTTGCCTTCCATAGTATTGATCCCCTTTTGCAATGCAGGATTATCTAAGCATGCTTGCTTATATCCTTTGTTTGCAATTTGCAACGCATATGGCACCGTTACGTTTGTCAATGCCATTGTAGACGTGCGTGGAACAGCACCAGGCATGTTTGCAACAGCATAGTGGACGATTCCGTGCTTTTCATACGTTGGGTTGTCGTGAGTAGTGACACGATCGGATGTTTCAAAGATTCCACCTTGGTCAATAGCAATATCGACAAGTACAGAGCCAGGCTTCATCGATTTAACCATTTCTTCAGAAACCAATTTTGGAGCCTTCGCACCCGGAACTAATACACATCCAACAACAAGATCGGAGTCCTTGACCGATTCAGCAATATTGAAAGGATTGGAAACAAGCGTCTGGATGTCGTTTCCGAACATTTCATCCAATTGGCGAAGACGATCGACTGATAAATCCAAGACAGTTACTTGAGCACCCATTCCAACAGCAATTTTCGCAGCATTCGTACCAGCTTGTCCCCCACCGATTACAGTTACTTTACCGCGTGATACACCAGGAACTCCCGATAGAAGGATTCCTTTACCGCCGTTGATTTTTTCAAGGTATTGCGCACCGATTTGAGTAGCCATTCTTCCAGCCACTTCACTCATAGGAGCTAATAATGGCAAAGAATTACCAATTTGCACGGTTTCGTAAGCGATTCCAATTACTTTGTTATCAAGCAACGCTTTAGTCAATTCCAACTCAGGAGCAAGATGGAGATATGTGAATAAAATAAGCCCTTCACGGAAATAACCATACTCGGATGCAAGCGGTTCCTTAACTTTCATGACCATATCCGCTTCCCAAGCTTCACCAGCAGTTTCGACAATTGTCGCGCCTGCGTTAACGTAATCTTCATCAGTGAAGCTCGATCCAAGACCTGCTCCTGTTTCGATCAACACTTCATGTCCTGCAGATTTCAAATTGAAAGCCCCAGCAGGCGTCATTGCAACCCGATTTTCATTATTCTTGATTTCTTTCGGAACACCTATGCGCATTTCCAATCCCCCTAGATTTGATAATAAGTTGGTCGATTCGACACACAATATGAAAGGACCAATGTACAATCAATTCTATCAGATTTGTTATTGGATTGCTCCATTTAAAATATACAAATAAGTCTTCAGGGTTATATTTACTAAATACATTTTTCGCAACGTGACAATTCCGTCGAATTTATCAGCAATTTTGAAGGTTTTTAGTGATATTTGTAGAATATAATTAATGTGTAAGTAAAATCTACAGGATGGAGTGAAGAACATGGTACTAAAATATGACCAAATTATTGTAGCTGTTGATGGATCCAAAGAATCTAAATGGGCTTTCAAAAAAGCAGTTGGCATAGCTCAACGAAACAATGCTACGCTGAATTTGGTGAATATCATCGACACACGTTCATATGCAGCTGTAGAGGCATACGATCGTTCCATCGCCGAACGGGCACAGAAATTTGCCGAAGAATTACTTAATGAATATAAGCAGGAAGCCGAAACTGCTGGTTTGCAAAATGTAAACGTCATAGTAGAATATGGCTCTCCTAAAACAATGATTTCACGCGACATTTCGAAAAAAATCGAGGCTGATCTAATTATCTGCGGAGCGACTGGCCTAAACAAAGTCGAACGCTTCTTGATCGGCAGCGTATCTGAAAACATCGTACGATCCTCTTCATGTGATGTGCTTGTTGTAAGAACACCTGAAGAATAAAACATAGTAGGGGCTGTCCGGAAAGTCGGTGAAACTGGCTTTCCGAGACAGCCCTTTTTACTGTAGTATCACAACGTAACCGCCATATCACAACGTAACTTGCTCGTATCACAACCTAAACGCGCCGCATCACAACATAACTCGCTCGTATCACAATGTAACCGCCGTATCACAACGTAACCCGCTCGTATCACAATGTAACCCGCTCGTATCACAACGTAACCGCCGTATCACAACGTAAATGCGCCGTATCACAACGTAACTCGCTCGTATCACAACGTAACCGCCGTATCACAACGTAAATGCGCCGCATCACAACGTAACTCGCTCGTATCACAACGTAACTCGCTCGTATCACAACGTAACTCGCTCGTATCACAACGTAACTCGCTCGTATCACAACGTAACTCGCTCGTATCACAACGTAACCACCGTATCACAACGTAAATGCGCCGCATCACAACATAACTCGCTCGTATCACAACGTAACTCGCTCGTATCACAACGTAACTCGCTCGTATCACAACGTAACCCGCTCGTATCACAATGTAACCGCCGTATCACAACGTAACTCGCTCGTATCACAACGTAACTCGCTCGTATCACAACGTAACCCGCTCGTATCACTTTATAACTTAGCGGAAATCAACATTTTCGCAGACTATTTTCAATAAAATTCATTACTTTAGTTCAACCTAATAACTTTCACTTGCATTTATAATCAATAAGGGGTAAAGTCGTAGTAATTCAATATTATCTTATTTCGAAAGTTTTGAAGTAAGGATAGAGGCGCAAAGACCATCAGTACACAATCGGAGGATAATGAGATCCTGTGATGATCGTCGAAAGGGGAATTTGCCGAAGTGGAGAGAATCTCATAATTCTCGAAGCTGGTTCTGGGTTGAATAAGTCCAGGATTGTCATATAGGAAACTATATGGAGGGCTATCTTATGCAAAGAAATAATTTACCTATTATTTCAAAGCAACAACGAGCCCTCGTTGTTGCTTTTTGCGTTCATCTACAAACCGCCCTCCACCCTCTATTTATTTTCCCAAAAAAATAAATGATAGGACGTGGAGATTATGAATTTCGGACAAATTGTAACAGCTATGGTGACACCTTTTAACGAGCAGGGGGAAATTGACTTTCCTGCAACAAGAAACTTGATCGATCATTTACTTGCGAACGGTTCAGACGCTTTAGTAGTATCAGGTACAACAGGCGAATCACCTACATTGACAACAGAAGAAAAAATTACATTATTCAAATTCACAGTGGATGTCGTTGCTGGAAGGGTTCCGGTTATTGCCGGTACTGGTTCAAATAACACGAAGGAATCCGTCGAGCTGACCATTCAAGCGGAAAACATTGGTGTAGACGCAGTTATGCTTGTCGCGCCTTATTATAATAATCCTTGTCAAGAAGGCTTATATCAGCACTTTAAGACAATTGCGGAAGCCACTTCTTTACCAGTCATGCTTTACAATATCCCTGGGCGCAGCGTTGTCAATATAACGGTAGATACAATCGTTCGCCTATCCGAAATACCAAATATTGTTGCACTTAAAGAGGCTAACGGGAATTTAGACGCTATGTCTGAAATCATCGAACGTACTCCTGCCGACTTTTCACTATATAGTGGCGATGACGCTTTAACAATTCCAGTTCTATCTATTGGTGGAGTAGGCGTTGTTTCTGTTTCATCACATGTTATCGGCAACGAAATGCAATCCATGATTCGAAGCTTCAAACTTGGCGATATTCAACAGGCGGCAAAAGAGCACCGTAGACTATTGCCAATGATGAAAGCCCTTTTCGTCGCACCAAACCCATCCGGTGTAAAAGCCGCATTGAATTTAACAGGAGTCTCCGTTGGGCGAGTGCGTCTGCCTATGATTCCTTTAAATGACGAACAATTGCTTACAGTGCAAAAAGCATTGACTGATTATGAGGAAGTCATTATTAATTAATTCAAGAGAATATAAAAATGCGACATGCCATTCCAAATCGGAACAGCATGTCGCATTTTTCGTACTAACTTTTATTGCTCTTCAACCCATTCATCAATCTTACGTAAGAATGATGCCATCGCATGTTTATCCGACATTGTCGGTACTTTCGTTAATAGGACATCGGGGATACCCTTCATATTCGGTTCAGGTTTTTGAAGCACAAGGATGCTTTTCTCATGAACCGAACTTCTGAAAAGGGATTCCGGCAATTGGATAACTGCACGCACCAGCGCATTCTTTTTCACATATCGATGCAGTAACGATGATTGATCCGATTCAAATAGGGAAGCCGGCACAAGGAATAGTCCATATCCCCCACCCTTCAAATGATTCATCGATTGTTCAATGAAGAGATGATGCGAATAAGCATGTCCTTCGGCTGGCATCATTTCAAAATTAAGTGCGTTATCATCATCAGGATAAAACCCGACCGGTAGATCACAAACTACCAAATCAACCGGGTCAACCATTAATGGGCGTAATGCGTCTTGTACAAAAAACTGTACAGGTTGTTCAAGTAGGTTTGCGGAAACCGCTGAAAGTCTTACCAATAGCTCATCGATTTCAACAGATGTAGCTACCGTTTTCTCACCCATGGCATTCATTACAGTGAACAAAAGATTTCCTGTTCCCGCAGCCGGATCTAATAATGTCACTTGTTCTTTTTTATCCATCAGTCGACTTGCGAAATGCCCGATCAGCATGCCAAGAGCATCAGGCGTCATCTGATGGTGCGGTTGCGCGTTCTCTTTCATTCCTTTTAAAACCGCAAGCTGAATGCCTCTACGAATTTCTTCCTTTGTAACAGTTGCATTCAACCTTGGCATAACATCGCCGGATAACCATTGATTGCACGCCTCGATTATGGATTCCAGATAAAGACTTTCCTCATTGGATGTCGCAAACTCGTCTAAAAACTTAAAGATGTGTTCAGTATTTGTTACCATTTTTATCCCTCTAATCAATTCTCAAAAATAGTTTGCTTTTAAAAGCCCACCCGTTTCCGAGTGGGCAAGTTATTATTTAGTTAAGTCTTTTACAGCTTGAATCGCTTTATCGTAATCCGGGTGGTCTGTTACCTCATCTACATACTCAACGTAAGTGACGGTATCATCTTTGTCGATGACAAAGATCGAACGGGTTAACAAACGCAATTCATTTATAGCGACGCCGAATGCTTCACCAAATGAAAGGTCTCGGTGGTCTGATAATGTCTTAACCTTCGTAGCATCCTCAGATTTGACCCATCTTGCCTGAGCAAAAGGAAGGTCAACAGAGATTGTCAATACTTCGACATCATCTCCAAGTGTAGAAGCTTCTTCGTTGAATTTTTTCGTTTGCAATGAACATACACCTGTGTCAAGTGAAGGAACAACGCTGATCAATCGAATTTTCCCTTTTGAATCATTCAACGTAACCGGCTGCAAATCATTTGATAGAACTGTGAAATCTGGAGCTTTGTCGCCTACCGCAACTTCTTTACCAAGCAATGTAACGGGATTTTGTTTGAATGTAACCATGAAGACGCCTCCTTGTCATTTCATTTCATTCTACTAAACAATTGTTCCCGCTTGCAACTCTTCACTCTTTTGCAAGCGCTTTGTCTCAACTATTTCCTTTTCGTAGGACTGTTCATGGATGACATATGTATCCGCAAACAGATCGTGTAACGCTTCTTTTTTCGGCATGAATATAACTAATAGGTAGGGGATAGTCAATAGTTTAGATATGAAACGACCGATACCCTCCCTGAAAAGAATTGTTCCCCAGGAAAGCTTTCCACCGTCTTTTTGAATGACTTTAATGCCCATTATCATTTTCCCGATTGTTTGACTAAAGAATTTCGTCATAAGGGCAAAGTAGGTAAGGAATAGGATAAGGATTACCACTTTGTATGAACTGAAGAGTAAAAAAGATGGATTGGTAATCTTTATATCAAAAACTCTAAATAGCGGTTTGATAAAAATTCCACTTACCGCCGACACCATTATCAGGTCAATTACATAAGCCCAGAAACGGGTCCAGAAACCCGCGAATTTCGGTCTGAATTGTTCTGTTTTGATAATTTCAAATTGTGGAGGGCGAATTTGCTCGGTAACATCCGTCATTAATTGATTTTGATTTACATCATCCGTCATATTACATTCCCTCCCTTACTTTTCACCATACAAATACATCATCCTTGGGGCGTCATAATCTGAAAGCAATTTACCAATCAGTTCAGACTCTACATTACGGCCAAATAAATTCCCTACATTCACTCCGAAAATCGATGCGAAACTGTCCATAGGCGCATACTCAAATACTGTTGCACCTTCCAGTTTATAATCAGCTTTTATTGCATCGATAACATCGCCCATCTTCCCAACTTCATCTGCAAGACCCGCCTCTATCGCTTGTCTGCCATTCATAATTCGGCCATCGGCTACTTTTTTCACAGCTTCAGGTGACATATTACGCCCTTCAACTATAATGTCGACAAAGCGCCCATAGGAATCATTGACCATTTCCTGAAGCATTTCATGTTCTTCTTTTGTCATTTCACGTGATCCACTCATTATGTCCTTGTAGGGACCAGTTTTGATTGTATTAAAATCGATGCCATATTTCTCGGCTAATTTCGCGTAATTTACGCTTTCCATGATGACCCCGATTGAACCTGTTATTGTTTCCGGATGCACGAAAATTTTATCTGCTGGCGCGGAGACATAATATCCTCCGGATGCAGCCATTCCACCCATTGCCACGTAGATTGGAATTTCCCTTTCAATTTGAATGGCCCGGATTGAATCGTAAATATCGGATGATTCGACTACGCCACCACCTGGTGTGTTAACGGATAGGATAACCCCTTTTACTGATTGGTCGTTAAGTACGTCATCTAACTGCGACATGAAAAATTGATGGTTGTATCCGGTTGTTGCGAAAATGGAGCTGCTACCAACGTCTTGAATGACTCCGTCTAATTTGAGGACAGCGATCCGATCTCTGTTAGTGCCTTGCTCGATAATTTTTTCACTGTATGCATTGTTTGTTGCACCCATTTGTTCTAAAAAACCGTTAAGATCCCTTGTGAATATGTACGATAGTGAATTGACGCCTACTGATATGAATATCAAAACTGACGCTACAATGATCGCGATCCACCTTTTCATTGTCATAGGTTAATTCCTCCTTCTTTTCTCCACCACTATAAACGTATAACATTACAATATGTTTCATTTATATCTTAAAACAAAAATTATAAAAAGTTGCTTTACGTTACAGGCGGACGCTTTCCGGGGGGCGGGCGGTGAGCCTCCTCGGTCGCTTTGCTCCTCTGCGGGGTCTCACCTGTCCCGCTAATCCCCCAGGAGTCGCCGCCTTTCACTTCAAGCAACGGAGACACTCAATACTGATCAAGTTCTTGATTATGTTTATAATGAAATCAATGCGCATTTCGTTTCGTTGATATGGACTCGTATACTTTCGAAATGGTGAAGAGGATTAGGGCTGTCCAGATTATTGAAAATGAAAACATTTCGATTGACGAGAATGACTCCTTATAAATAACTACGCCCAAAAACAACATCATTGTAGGTGCGATGTATTGAATGAATCCGGACACATATAAAGGAATCATTTGCACACCCTTCGCAAACAAGACGAGCGGAAGTGCTGTTGCCACCCCAGTCAATAAAAGAAGTATGTCCGTCTTTATATCAAAATGCAAAAAAACGGCCTTCCCTTTCATGAATAGATAAATATAATACCCTACTGCAAATGGCGTCATGAACAAGGTTTCTATCGCCAATCCACGTAATGAATCCAACTGAATTCTTTTCTTTATGAAACCGTACACAGCAAAAGTTACTGCAAGTGTTAAAGCTACCCAAGGGAATTTCCCGTAGGAAAACGTGAGAATCACGACAGCCGATGCCGCAAGTAAGAAGGCAATCTTTTGCATTGATGATAATTTCTCTTTTAGAAAAAAGATACCTAACAATACGGATACTAAAGGATTAATGTAATAGCCTAAACTAGTTTGCACAATATGATTATTATTAACAGCCCATATGTAGATAAACCAATTGGATGTAATGAGCATGGAGGCTATAAAGAGGCTCCAAAATTGAGATTGTTTTTTCCAAAGTTCCCTTACATCCTGAAGCAATTGTTTACCGTTCTTTAAAATGAGAACTAAAAGAAGTGTAGAAAAGAATGCCCAGACGATACGACCCGTGAGAATTTCATCGCTTGACACATGTGATAAATGCTTCCAATATACTGGCATAATTCCCCATATTAAAAATGATGCTACGACCCATAGTACACCGCTTTTTTCATACTGCATGATCTTTGCCTTCTCTCTCTTTAAATGACAAATACTTTTTTTGTAATGAAGAATTCTAAAAAAACGGCCTTCCCTTTGATGGATGGCCGGTTTTTTTCACCCTTTATTATGCTCGGCTTTTCTTAACTCCACACGCATGATTTTACCAGATGCCGTCTTCGGCAATTCTTTGACGAATTCAATTTTACGCGGATATTTATAAGGTGCTGTTAATGACTTCACGTGATCTTGCAGTTCCTTTATTAAGTTTTCCTCATGTTCCATTTCCGGATCTCGTAATACGATAAATGCTTTAACTACAGCACCTCGAACTTCATCAGGACTTCCTACAACCGCACATTCCCGTACAGCGGAGTGCTTTGTCAACGCATCCTCCACTTCGAATGGTCCAATTGTATATCCTGAACTGATAATGATATCATCGCCGCGACCCTCAAACCAGAAGTAGCCATCTTCGTCAAGTTTCGCACGGTCACCCGTTACATAATATTCTCCTCTGAACTGCATTTTCGTGCGTTCCGGATCATTTAAGTATTCTTTGAAAAGCGCCGGTGTGGAGATATGCACGGCTATATCGCCAACTTGCCCTGCTGAAACTGGAATACCGTCTTCATTGATAATCTCAACACGATTACCGGGTGTCGGTTTCCCCATAGAACCTGGTCGTGCTTGCATTCCAAGCATTGTACCGACTAATAATGTATTTTCAGTTTGGCCATATCCATCTCTCACTGGAAGATTGAAGATATTGTTAAACGTATCAATCACTTCTCTGTTTAACGGTTCGCCAGCGGAAACTGCACTTTTTAAGGATGACAAGTCGTAGTCCTTCAAGTTTTCAGCCTTCGCCATGAAACGGTATTCTGTAGGGGTGCAGCATAAGACATTCACGTTATATTTCTTGATCATTTCCAAATATGTTTTCACTTCGAAACGACCATTATATACAAGTCCAGTTGCTCCGCTTCCCAAAACTGAAACGAATGGCGTCCAAATCCATTTTTGCCAGCCTGGAGCTGCTGTCGCCCATACCACGTCTCCTTCGTTAATGCCTAACCAGTTAGGTCCGGCCGTTCTCAGATGGGCATAGCCCCAAGCATGGGTATGCACAACTCCCTTTGGTTTCCCTGTCGTACCTGAAGTATAAGAAAGGAAAGCCATATCGGTGCCTTGTGTATCGGATGCCTCGAATTCAGAAGAGGCTTCTTTCATCATTTCAGTCAATGATTGCTGCCCTTTACCCGAATTTCCAATAACGAATAGTTTAACATCATTCAAGTTAGTAACAGATTCGAACTGATCCATAAATGACTCATACGCGACGATTGCCTTTGCGCCGCTATGTTCCAATCTGTATTCTATATCAGAGGAGCGCAACATTTCGGAACTTGGAATGACAACAATTCCTGCCTTCAAAGCACCGATATATGTAATATATGCTTCGATTAAACGTGGTACCATTACAAGGATTACATCGCCTTTACCTAAACCGTTTTCGATGAAGACATTTGCGGCCTTATTAGCAGATACCATTAATTCATCATATGTGATTTCTTTTTCATCGCCATTTTCATCTACATAAATGAGCGCGTGCTTTCCATCACCAGTTGCGTACTTGTCGAACTCAGAAACAAGATTATACTTTTCAGGTGCCACTAATTGCTCGCGATTCATTCGTATCTCCTCCTTTTTATATAGTTCAATTATACAAACTCATTAACAAGAGTTCAAAACATTTTTCATTTCTTTCTGGAAATTTGAATAATTACCTAATCTTTTGTGAATCCTTGGCCATAGTTAGATCAATAATAAATCCCAAGAACAATCCATTTCTCATCAAAAAAGAACAGATTAAAAAAGCCGCCCCAGATAAACTGGGACAGCCATTTATAAAAATTATTTTTGGTAACCTTGCATTTGGGATTGGGCTTGACGCACTAATCGCTTAGTGATTTCTCCGCCGACGGATCCGTTGGCACGCGATGTGGAGTCCGGTCCAAGGTTTACACCAAATTCTGCTGCGATTTCGTTCTTCATTTGGTCAATCGCTTGTTGTACTCCAGGAACAAGTAGTTGGTTTGAATTTCCGCTGTTTGGCATGTCGTTGTCACCTCCTTGTACCTATAGAATGGACTGTATCCAAAAAATCATGCGGATGAATTTTAAGTTTTTCGCAGTTTTTTTTTGGAAAAAACTGCCCCGGGGAGATCCGGGACAGTTTCGTTTTTATTATTTTTGGAAGCCTTGCATTTGCTGTTGGGCTTGACGCACTAATCGCTTAGTGATTTCTCCGCCGACGGATCCGTTGGCACGCGATGTGGAGTCCGGTCCAAGGTTAACGCCAAACTCTGCTGCGATTTCGTTCTTCATTTGGTCAATCGCTTGTTGTACTCCTGGTACAAGAAGTTGGTTTGAGTTGTTGTTGTTAGGCATGTTGTTGTCACCTCCTTGTGACTATAGAATGGACCGGATACAGATTTTCATGCAAGAGTTTTTTATGGTAATTTAATCCATTCACAGAAGGTCTTCAAAGTCATCTTGCTTCTTTTCCTGTGAATCGGCTTCAATGATCGTTCTGTTTTTAACCGCTTCATCGATCAAAGGCTGAAAATCAAAAAAGCTTTCGTAATGATGCACCTTTTCAAGTTTTGGTTTTGTTTTCGGATTAGAAGGTGTGAAGATTGTACAGCAATCCTCATACGGTCTAATTGAAATATCGTACGTTCCAATCTTTTGAGAAACCTCGATGATTTCAAGCTTGTCCATCGCGATAAGCGGTCTTAGGATCGGGGTCGTCGTTACTTCATTAATAGCTGTCAAACTTTCAAGCGTTTGACTGGCAACCTGACCAAGGCTCTCCCCTGTGACAATTGCCAATGCACCGATCTCTTCCCGTACCTTATCCGCAATTTGAAGCATCATTCTTCTTGTAGTCGTCATAGATAAATTATCAGGTACTTGTTGAACGACTGCTTGTTGCAGCTCCGTAAATGGGATTATATGAAGGCGGACAGATGCACCGAATGTGCTTAACTGTTCAGTTAAATCCATAACCTTTCTTTTTGCCAATTCACTTGTATAAGGTGGGCTTGCAAAGTGGATTGCGTCAAGCGATACACCACGCTTCATAAGTTGAAAACCCGCAACAGGACTATCAATTCCACCTGACAACATTAATAATGAATGTCCATTTGAACCGACCGGCATTCCACCAGCACCTTTATAAACTTTTGAAGTGAGGAACGCTCCTTCTTTTCGGATGTCGACCAATAAAATGATATCCGGCTTTTTCATTTGCACGACAAGTTCCGGGAAATGGCGTAATACATGTCCTCCAATTTCTTGTTGAAGTTCTCCTGTTACTAATGGAAAGTCTTTGTCAGCGCGTTTGATCTCCACTTTAAATGTACGTCCGGCCGTTTCATCTGAACCGATTACTTCCAATGCTTTCGCCTTGATGGTTTCAATTTCCGCTTCGCATTTAGCAACGGGACTAAAAGATTGGATACCAAAAATAGCGGGTAATCTATCCATCGCTTTTTTCATGTCTTCTTGATCATCCGCGATTAAAAACATTCGATCCCGTTCGGCTTTAATACGGATTGAGCGCAGGTCGCGCATTGCAGCATGTATATTATTTTTCAATTTACGTACAAATACATTACGGTTTCGCCCTTTCAAGGACAATTCACCGTACCGTATTAAAACTTCATTCCATTCCATTTATTAAATTCCCCTCTCAATCAATTCCACGAATTGTCGTAAAACCTTTATGAATGTCTCTATTTCTTCTTCATTGTTAGTGTTGCCGAAACTTACACGGATGACACCGTTTTTAAAGTTTTTATCCAAATCGATTGCTTCAATGACATGACTTGCATTTTTATTTTTCGAGGAGCAGGCACTTGATGTAGAAATGATAATGCCTTGCTCTTGAAAATAATTGATAGCGACTTCTCCTTTTATGGACTTGAACGCTAACGATAAAATATGAGGCGCAGCATTTTGTGGTGAAAGGACTTCAATAAGTTCAAATTCATCACAGACTTCAATAATCTTATTTCTCCACTCTCTGAAATCTTTACTTTCATTATCCACTGCGCTAATCCTCATTGCTTTTGCCATGGAAACAGCATTTGGAACAGATACCGTCCCACTTCTTAAACCATTTTCTTGCCCGCCACCGAAATTTATAGCGTTTGGTTTAATGGCTCTTTTCAAAAATAATGCGCCAGAACCTTTTAGGCCATGGATTTTATGGGCAGAAATTGTAATCGCGTCAACGCCCAATGCTTCCATACTCACTAAGAGTTTTCCAAAACTTTGTACACAATCTGAATGGAAAATGGCACGCCCCTTGTTTTTTATCAACTTGGCACATTGGGAAATCGGTTGAATCGTTCCAATTTCATTGTTTACATGCATGATGCTGACGAGGATTGTTTCTTTTTTCAACTTACTTTCCAATTCTTTCAAGGAAATCAAGCCAGACTCGTCAACCGAAAGATAATCGACCTCGAACCCTTCATTTTCCAATTGACGACAAGCATTCATTATCGAAGGATGTTCGATCTCAGTCGTTATAATATGATTGCCCCTTGACTGATACGCGTGAGCAAGCCCAATGATTGCCAAGTTATTCGCTTCTGTTCCTCCGGATGTGATGACAACTTCTCCATCTTCGTTGTCGACAAGTGTTAGCATTTGTTCTTTTGAACGGTTTAACAAAATCTCCGCTTCCCTTCCCATTCGATGAAGAGATGCAGGATTTGCATAAAAACGCATATTCGCTGCTATAAAAGATTCAAGCACACTTTCATCCGGTTGCGTCGTTGCACTATTATCAAAATAAATCATATAACTACCCTTTCTATAAAAAAATATTACATGTATTAGGAAGTCCTATACCGTTGATTGAAGCGGAAATCAACTTTTTCAATTACACATTTACGTGACAAAGCCACCGTCACTAATGCCGGTGGCTTTTTACTTACACATGCTCTTTCAACATCTCTTCTATACGCTTCATCGAACCCGGCTCAACTTCCTCAACCGCAGTCGCCGCTTCCTCTAACGCCTTCGCATAACGGAATTGCCTAAATGATTCTTCCGCCATCAACAAACGCTCATGCATCTCAGGATTTGAAGCACGGTACCTATTTCCATACTGGATAATTCGCTCGATGAGCATTACATTTTCCAAAAGCTCCTCTACTCTACCCTTTACTTCCTCAACGACAATCGTCGCATTTGCCAAATAGCTGTTAACGACTGCCATATTCAGAGGAACTTCCTGTAAGCTTTGGCTAACTAAATACAATTGCTCTTCCGCTTCTTCAAGACGAGCATCCATCTCATCCGGAATCCCAGGAATGTTCCCGCGATGCAATTTCCGATCTACATTTTGCAGTTCCTTGGAGAGATTATTCAACTTGTTTCTAACGTTATTTTCGTCAATTCGAAGGTTTTTCATACGGTTAGCGAGCCTTTCCCGTTCTTCTTCGATTCCTTCAAGTTCATCCGAGATCTCTTTTAGCTCCGTTTGCAATGATGAATAGGCGGATTCTTCATCCTGCAACAAAATGGTTAATGTCTCATAGCGCTTCTGTAAAGTTTCAAGTTTTTTCAAACTTAACTGTGGAATTTTCGCTTCCTTTTCATCCAAACGATAACTTTGCTGAACGAACGTTGCTTCATCAGAAGTTTCCTTTGTCAATTGGGTGATGGAAGCAAGACTTTCTTCGACATCAGTAAAATATAATTCAACGTAATGTCTAGCGTTCACTTCATTTTCAAGCGCATCATAGAACGAGTCAATCCGGTCATGCATTTCCGTTACTTGCTGTCTAACTGAGTCAATTTCCAAATCAGCCATCTTGGCTAACTGCATTTCAATGCCTTCTTCAATTTCAGTCAATTGCTTTGTCAGCTCAAGATGGTTCAGTGAATACGATTGACCTTCCATTTCTCTTATCCCGTTCCGTAATTCCCTAATAGCCCCCGGTATTTTACTTTGAAGTTCAACAAGCAAAGATGGTATATCATGCAGGAGGATGGAAAGTTGCTCTCCTTTTGCAGTAAGTGTTAACACAATTTCACGCGCCAGTAAATAATTTCCATTCGCAGTTAACTCGTCGTACTCTTGAAATTTCGGATTGAATCCCTCAAGTTCCTTTTCCAATGGTCCAACTGTCATCCCGAAGGCGTGTTGATGGGCTAAAATCGTCTTACGTGCTGAGCGATATTGTTCACGAAGTTTCTCGATTTCAATACGGTTTTTCTCTTCGCTGCCAATCAATTCATTCAACTCATCCAAAATTTCATTTTTCTTCTTATCACATTGCCTGATTTTTTCCTGGATCTCTTTTTCAAAGATAGTTGCCTTTTTAAAACGGAACCGATCAACCATATCTTCCGCGTCAAAAAGTAAGGTATCAATTTTAGGCATATGTACGTCGATGACTTCTGTCCATTCACTACGCCACCGTTCAAACTTCTCCTCTGTTTCACCAGTCATATTCAATTGTTTAACTTTCATCATTTCTTCAAAAATCGGTTTGTTCTGGATTTGCATTTTTTCATGTTCAAGCCTGCCAATTTCCCGTATATGCTTACGCCTAAACAAAAAGGCGATACTCATAAGTACAAGTAAAACTATTATTGGAATGATGAAGTATTTCACCATTGTGATCCCCCTATTCCGAAGTCACTTATATAAAGTTAAATAACCTAAATTTAATATTTCAATACCGGCATATTTCTACCACTATAAAATAATATTATCTTATATAGTAACATGTTTAAAGTGTTTTCGTATCGAAAACGAACGAATTATGGGGAAAAAGGTGTTTTTCCGTCAAAATACGCGGAATTTGTAGAATGCATGAAAGAAACGTATACTTGAAGTAATATTTTTTGGGGGTGCTTTCTTTGTTTACTGCTATTTCATATTCTACAAATCCGAAAGAAAGATACAGCGAGTTGGCAAGCCAGCTTGATGCTTTGCTTTCTGGTGAGCCAAACCGCTTTGCAAATTTAAGTAATGCATCTGCTTTGTTGAATCAGTTCTTTGACCGTATCAATTGGGTAGGCTTCTATTTATTAGACGGTGAAGATGAACTTGTACTTGGACCATTCCAAGGACTGCCTGCTTGTATTAGAATCCCTCTTGGAAAAGGAGTATGCGGAACATCAGCATTGAACCGAGAAACGATTATAGTTCCGGATGTCGACCAGTTCCCTGGCCATATCGCTTGTGATTCCGCATCTCGTTCGGAGATTGTCGTTCCGCTCATAAAGGATGGCAACTTGCTTGGAGTACTTGATATCGACAGCCCTGAGTTAGACCGTTTCAACGATGATGACCGTGAAGGTTTAGAAGAGCTTGTAAAAGTTTTAGTTAAACATATTTGAAAAAACATGGCCCGAAAAAAGCTTCGGGCCATGTTTTATTTTGCATGCGTTGAATTGTGTTTTTCCAAAATAGTAAACGCAGATTCAAGATCGGCAATCAGATCTTCCGGATGTTCAAGTCCTACCGATAATCGGAGTAAAGAATCCGATATCCCCATTTTGACGCGCTCTTCTTCAGGTACGGACGAATGTGTCATTGTGGCAGGATGTTGAATAAGTGTCTCAGCATCACCAAGGCTAACAGCGATTTTTATCAATGAAAGGCTATCCATGAACAACTGGGCATCCTTTTTTCCGCCTTTCACTGTAAAGGAAATCAAACCACCGCCTGCCTTCATTTGACGTTCGGCAATTTCATATTGTGGATTCCCTTTGTCAAACGGATAAAAAATGTATTCCACTAAACGTTGCCCTTTCAAATAGTCTAAGAGCTTTTCGGCGTTGGCCGTATGTCTTTCCATTCGGACTGGCAATGTTTTCAACCCGCGGATCAATAACCATGCATCGAATGGGGACATAATTGCTCCGTAGTCCTTTTGAACGGTAAATCGAAGTTTCTCCATTTCGTCAGCATCTTTTCCGACAAGCAATCCAGCAATCACATCACCATGGCCATTAATATACTTCGTAGCACTATGGAGAACGAAATCGGCTCCAATCGTAATCGGATTTTGCAAATATGGCGAAGTGAATGTATTGTCAACAACAACACGAAGACCATGTTTCTTGGCAACCTTTACGATTAAATGCAAGTCTACCAATTCCATTGTCGGATTAATAGGTGTTTCAACGTAAATACATACCGTTTCAGGTGTAATCGCTTGTTCTATCTCCTCTTCGGTTGTCATGCTGATCAAACTATGTGTAATATTGTATTTTTCTTTCATGATTCTTAATAAGCCAAACGTACAGCCGTATATTCCTCTTGAACAAAGGATATGATCCCCGGCCTTTGTCAAGTGGACAAGAATGGAACTTACTGCAGCCATTCCGGAACCGAATGCAAGCGCACCTGCCCCATCCTCAAGTGCAGTCATTCTTTCTTCCAATACACGAACCGTCGGATTCCCAAGTCTTGAGTAAATATTGCCTGCCTCTTCCCCAGAAAAACGTTTTTCCCCTTGCTCCGCATGATCAAAAGAAAATGTCGATGTTTGATACAGCGGAACTGCTAGACTCCCATGATGCTTTGTATCTTCATAGCCTTCATGGATCACAAGTGTATCTTTATGAAGCGTGTTCTTTTTCATTCCATTCCCGCCTTCCCTGTAATGTAAGCACTTACATTCCCTTATTCAATTCTACACTTTTTAACATGAAAGAAAAAGAGAAAAGGAGTAACTTCAGCAAAGTCAATTTGCCGAAGCCACTCCATGGATGATGAATTGGTTTTTCCCATTTCCTTTTGCATGATATAAAGCTTTATCGATTGACTGAAACAATTCGTTGAAGGAGGCACCTTCATTCGCTTGCCAATCGCCCATACCGATAGACACTGTCACACTTGGTTCTGTTATAGCCGGTATTTCCTTAACGAGTGATTCGGCAAATTCAACGCCATTGTCGAACGTTGCATCAGGTAGGAAAATTGCGATTTCCTCTCCACCCCATCTGCTTGCAAAACCTATCCCATCCACTTTTGAAATGATAAAAGATGCAATTTGCTGTAAGACAATATCGCCAATATAGTGGCCGAATGTATCATTCACCAACTTGAAGTCATCTATATCCATCAAGAAAAATATGCCCGATTCTTCATTTTCGATTCTTGTAGCTACATATTGATCGAAATACGTTCTTGTATATAACTTAGTCAGATTATCCTTATTAACAAGATCTTGCAATTGGTCACGGAGCATGACATTCGAAATCGCCAATGAGGAATGACCAATGAGTGAACGCAGAAGCTTGAAATTATCGAATGAGAAGGAATCATCCTTATGTAAAAGGATAACAAACCCGATCATATTCTCATTATTTGTGATGGGAAGCGCTACAAGTGAAGTAAAATCAGAAATTCCATCAGCACTTTTACTATTTACATCAAAAATTGAATCTTCCCCTTCTTTTAAACGGTCAAAGATGGATTCCACCATCTTCTTGCCTTTCTCTTTTTCAAAAAGCGGGGTATGTGAAGCGAATTCAATTGAATCGGCTGCTTCGCCCTTTAGAGTAACGAAGGCAATTTCGTCTGGACTAAAGGATTTCATGAACTGCTCATTCAGATAGCCATACATACACTCGATGTCTAAATTGCTATTCAATTCCCTTGACGTTTCATCGACCAATTGCAAATCACTCACAAGACGGGAGGATTGCTCGTATAAGTTTGCGTTTTCAAGAGCACTACCCGCAACATTCGTTATCAATTTTACAAAGTTTTTTTGAGTAGATGTAAAGTTGGTTCCTTTGAATGCCACGATTTGCAAAACCCCATAAGTCCCTTGTCTTCCCCCAATTGGAGCATTCATCAAGGTGCCATTAAGATCTTCAGCGTTTTTCTCGATCGTTAAATCACCTGATAAAAATGCGTCCACAGCGGAAGCACGTTCATTCATATAATCGAATAACCGATAACCCTTTGTCTCATCCTTATACCCCTGAGAGAGCAAGAGTTGCACTTCATATCCGGAAAACGACTTGAGCACCGTTCTCATCATTTCCTCGATGATCACATCGCTGTCCATTGTCGAATTAAAATGCTCCGTCACTTCAAACAAACGTCTATACATTGACTCATTGGCAGAAAGCTGATGAACTTTCACAACTTGACCGACAAAAGTGCCAAGTACCTTCTTTATATCCTTCAAATAAGGTGATTCAGCAAAAGCATGCCATTTGTCAGTAGCTGTAAAGATTAGTGCAGCAAGCGGATTAAGCCGATTATCACGAATAATAAGTGAATCCTCATTTATGTCACCCGTATGGGCCAATAGCATAATATTAACAATAGGCTGATCCTTTGATGAACGAATTCCACTCGTGGATTTGCTCTCCTCATCCAAAACTTCCCCTTCTATCAATGGGATAAATCGATTATTATCATATAAAAGTATATCCGCATTCTTAATTTCAAAATGACTCATGAACATTTTTTTGCATTCATGAAGCATTTCTTCCATTGATAGTTCATCAACTTTACTTGAAAATAAATCGAAAACATCACATTTCATTTCAATAAGCGTAAGTTCATGATTATACATACTATCCCCTCATCTACAGTCCACCGATATCTATACATCTATTGTAATTCAACGAATACTTATTAACCAGTGTTTACTATTGGTTTTACTAACATTAACGAAGGAAAATAACTTGACTGTCATTCTTATAATTGTTAAGATGGAACTTGTGTAAAATAGTTGCAGCAGTTGTATGATTCATGCTGTCCAGTCTATTCCTTTAACAAAGGTGCATCGTGTAACCTTGAGGCTGCTGAGGCGAGGATGCAAGATAATAGAATGGCACAAGGATTGGATACATCTGGTTCTTATTTTACAACAAAATAAAACCAAATTAGAGGAGGAGTCTCTCATGGCTCGTTATACAGGTCCATCTTGGAAACTTTCCCGTCGTCTTGGCGTTTCGTTGAGCGGTACAGGAAAAGAAATCGAAAAACGCCCTTACGCACCAGGACAACACGGTCCTACACAACGTAAAAAACTTTCCGAATACGGATTGCAATTACAAGAAAAACAAAAACTTCGTTTCATGTACGGCGTAAACGAACGCCAGTTCAAAACGATCTTCAACAAAGCTGGTAAAATGCAAGGTAAACACGGTGAAAACTTCATGATCCTTCTTGAAACTCGCCTTGACAACCTAGTATACCGCATGGGTCTTGCACGTACTCGTCGTGCAGCACGCCAACTTGTTAACCACGGTCACATCTTGGTTGACGGCAAACGCGTTGACATCCCATCTTACAGCGTAAAACCTGGACAAGAGATCTCTCTTCGTGAAAAATCTCAAAACCTTACAGCAGTAAACGAAGCTCTTGAAGTGAACAACTATGTTCCTGAGTACGTTACATTCAATGCTGACACTAAAGTTGGTTCATTCGTACGTCTACCTGAGCGTAGCGAACTTGCAGCTGAAATTAACGAAGCTCTTATCGTTGAGTTCTACTCTCGTTAATATTATGCTTATCAAACCCTTGAAATGTTGTTATATCAACGTTTCAAGGGTTTTTTCTTTTTGTCTATTTTGTTGTGTTAAAATTATCATTACATTATAATTTGGAAATAGATTGGAGGTGTTGATATGAAGAAAAGAACTGCACTTGGTGTAACAAGCATAATGGTCCTTTTATTATTCGCCATGTCGGCTTGTAGCATTTCAGATGATTCACCTCAATCAATTAAAGCCCTTTCCGACAATAACACGCTAACTGCAACTGCATCTCAAACAAAAGAAGATGAAGTCCAAGAAGATCATTCGACAAAAACAGAGCTTCTTGATAGATTGGACAACATCCAAAAGGAACTTGATGCCTTACCAGAAAAGCAGGATTCGGATAAAGGTGTAACAAACGCCATGAAAAGCTATTATGGAGTTTCCTATGAAAGATATGACGAAGCATTAAATGAGATTTATGCTTTGTTAAAAAAATCGCTGCCGACAAAGACAATGAATGAATTAAAAACCAAACAAATTCAGTGGATAAAACAGAAAGAGAACGCAGCGGAAGAGGAAAGAAAGAAATATGAGGGCGGAACTTTTGAATATGTTGCCTATTATATATCCTTATACGAATCAACAAAAAATAGATGTTATGAATTGGTTAATGAATATATGACAGACTAAAAATGTGATTGGGGGAATTCCCTTTTTCGCTTTCAGTGAAACAGAACCCCGAAAGTGCATTTGCAATTTCGGGGTTTTTACTTACTTATAACAGTTCCTTCAACTGCTCAATCACCACTGAAAACTGCTGCTCCTCCCCCACTTTCCTGAATTCCTTAAATGGATCGCCAATTGTTTTCATCCGTTCCGTAATGGTCTGTATTGTAAATTGTTCAGGTCTTAATGAATTTCCTACCTCTTCCCACTTCAACGGTGTAGCGATTGTCCCTATTTCGGTGCCCCTTGGTGAATAAGGCGCTACGATTGTTTTTCCTTCATGATGTTGTACGTAGTCCAGGTAAAGTTTGTTTCCCCTGTTCTTCTTCAGACGCTCTGTCGTAAACCATTGCGGTTCTTGGTCGCATAAGAAGTCGGAGACGAATTTTGTGAAGATGCGGGTATCATCAAAAGTGAATGTGTTGTATGGAAGTGGAATGTATAATTGCAACCCTTTGCCGCCAGATGTTTTAATGAAGGAATTCAATTTGAATTGATCAAATATCGCCTTTAAACGAACTGCCGCCTCGATTGAAAGCGAAAACTCATCGACGGATGGCGGGTCCAAATCGAAGACGATTTCTGTCGGCATTTTTGTATCGATCGTTTGAAAGGGAATATGGAATTCAAGTGCCAGCTGATTCCCTAACCAGAGTAATGTCAAGATGTCATTACATAGAATATAATCAATATCATCATCCCTTGACGTTTTCACAAATTCGGGAGCATAATCTGGAACGCTTTTCTGATAGAACTTTTCACCGGGAACACCGTGAGGAAAACGAATAAGTGTGAGATGTCGCTTTTCAAGAAATGGAAGCATGAATGGTGCAGCCATTTGCAAATAAAGCAAGTAGTCGTCCTTCTCAACTCCAACTTTCGGCCAAACAGGCTTGTCGGGGTGCGTGACTTGAACGTTCTCCGGAATCGGATTCAACTGCCTTAACATCCGCCGCCACTCACATTCTTCAGGGTTCATTTCAAATGCAAAAGAGTGGAACCTTGGCTCGCGCAAATGCTTCCCGTCAAAACTGATGCAATTTATGTTCGCACATATGGAGGGTGCAATTTCATAAACGGAATTTTCAATGCTTTTCCCATTTAATAGGAATAATTCGCTCAGCGTCTTCAATTCCTCATCCGTCATACCATGCTTGAACGTCACCACCTCAACGATCTCGCCTTTGTTATAAACGGCACCCGTAAAGAATCCATTCACCTGTTCATATTTCGTGATAATAATTGTGACTAACCGCCAGTTTTTCACTTTCAACCATTGATTCGTTCGTTTTTCATTGCTCCAGATGCTATTCTTTTGCTTGGCAATAATCCCTTCCCCATTGCTGATCCGGATGTGATTCCACAATTCCTTTTCATCAGTGAATATTTCTATCAATTGAATTAGGCTTTCGTGCCGATACTGAACCCGGCACGGCAGCCCCAATTTATCGAAACACTTATTCAGTTCCGCCTTTCTCTTTTCAAAGATGGATTTGGTCAGATCCTTACCTTTGAAAGTGATAAGGTCGAAGACGATATATTGGCATGGGAATGCTATCGAATGTTGTGCAATCACTTCTTTCTTCCGCATCCTTCCCCTTGTCTGCACAATGGAGAATTCACTTCTGAAATCGTTTTGCAAACAGACCAATTCACCGTCAAAAACAATTGGCAGATAAGGTTTGATTACATGTTCAAGTTTTCGGCACGCCTCAATAATTTCCGGAAACATGTCATTTAACAAGTTTTCATTTCTACTGAAGAGCTGGATTCCTTCCTTATTCCACTGAAGAAGTGCTCGAAAACCGTCATATTTCGTTTCATATACCCATTCCTTACCAACAGGTATTTCATTTGCATCGAACATTAACATCGGTTTCATTAAATCGCTCTCCACTGTTTTTCTTAGTGTTAGACCAATTTCAATTCGTATACATAGGAATGAAAGATGCTCTCATACTAAAAATAAAAGCAGGTGAAACTTCATGCACACAGTATGGAAAGGCAGCATCAGTTTCGGTTTAGTCAATATCCCGATCAAACTTCATGCAGCTACGGAAAATAATGATATTAAATTGCGCCAGCTTCACAAGGAGTGCAATTCACCGATCAGTTATCAAAAAGTATGTCCTGTTTGTGATAAAGAAGTTCAAAATGATGATATCGTAAGGGCATATGAGTATACAAAAAATAAATTCGTTGTCTTAGATGATGAAGAGCTTGAAAAGTTGAAGAAGGAAAATGAAGACAAAGCAGTGGAAATTATTGATTTTGTGAAGTTGGAGGAAATTGATCCCATTTATTTTGAAAAAAGCTATTTCATGGCACCAGATGCGAACGGCGGAAAAGCCTATGCATTATTGCGCAAGGCTTTGAAGGACTCCGGTAAAATCGGGGTAGCCAAAATCATAATCCGTTCGAAAGAGCAATTGGCTGTAGTGAGGGTTTATGAAGAAGCATTATTGATGAATACAATCCACTTTCCGGATGAAGTTAGGAATGTAGAGGATGTCGGGAATATTCCGAGCGAGGAAACAGTCGTGCAAAAAGAACTGGATACTGCACTTTTATTGGTCGACCAGTTGACGACAGTTTTTGACCCTACGAAGTATACCGATGAATATAGGACGGCTTTGATGGATTTAATCGAAGAGAAAAAGTCGGGCAATGTTACGGTGGCCGCTCAGGAAAAGCAACCAATTTCCCCTTCGAACACAACCGATTTAATGGCGGCATTGCAAGCGTCTCTTGATAAAACTAAGAAGAAGAAACCTGCAACAAGGAAACGGACGACTGCGAAGAAGAATGCATAGACATATGGGCGGAGTGGTGATTATCACCGCTTCGGGGTTTTACCACCGACTTTCCGGCGTTTACCACCGATGCGCTTGAGTTTACCACCGATTCTCGACACTTTACCACCGATGCGCGTGACTTTACCACCGATTCTCGGCACTTTACCACCGATTCACAATTTAAATTGCACAAAAAGGCCAATCCCACCATGGGATTGGCCCTTTGCATTATATAAACTTCACCATTTTATAATTTTTCTTACCACGACGCACGATTGTGAATGCATTATCCAGGCGATCAGCAGCCCCAACTTCATATGCCGTATCTGTCACCTTCTCACCATTCAACGAAATCGCGCCATTCGTCACGTCTTCTCTCGCTTGACGCTTGGAAGGAGACACACCCGCTTCTACGATGAAGTCAACGATATTCTTATCAACCAACTCCATTTCAAAGGTAGGAACATCCTTGAATGCATCTTTCATCTCCGCAACCGTCAACGCCTTCAAATCCCCACTGAACAAAGCTTTTGAAATATGAATCGCTTGGTCCAAAGCATCCTGGCCATGGATAAGACTCGTCATTTCATCAGCCAATGCTTGCTGCGCCTTACGGAGATGAGGTTCTTCCTGCACGGATGTCTCCATCGCTTCTATCTCTTCCCTCTCCATGAAAGTGAAGATTTTCAAATACTTTATGACATCCGAATCCGCTGTGTTGATCCAGAATTGGTAGAACTCATATGGGGATGTCTTTTCTGGATCCAACCATACAGATCCGCCAGCTGTTTTACCGAACTTCGTCCCATCCGCTTTCGTTACAAGCGGCATTGTAATTCCGAATGCTTTCGCTTCATCCTGATGTGTTTTTCTTATAATTTCGAGCCCAGTTGTAATATTGCCCCATTGATCTGAGCCACCGATTTGCAAACGGCAATTATACTTATCGTATAAATGGCTGAAGTCAGCCCCTTGAATAAGCATGTATGTGAATTCCGTAAAGGAAATTCCTGTTTCAAGACGGGATGCAACGTTTTCTTTTGCCAACATATAGTTAACGCTTAACAGCTTTCCATAGTCGCGGAGGAAGCTAATTGCAGACATTTCCCCGAACCAGTCTTTATTATCGACTAAGATAGCTCCATTTTCATTTTCGAAATCAAAGATATTCTCTAATTGCTTTCTGATTCCAGCTACGTTTTTTGCAATTTGTTCCTCAGAAAGTAGTTGGCGCTCGTCAGCTTTGAATGACGGGTCCCCGATCATTCCTGTTGCCCCGCCGACAAGTACAATCGGTCGGTGGCCATGTTTTTGAAAACGACGAAGCGTCAAAAATGGAACGATATGTCCAATGTGCAAGCTGTCCGCTGTTGGGTCTGTTCCGCAATATAGTGAAATCTTTTCCTCATTCAATACCTTCTCCAGACCTTCTTCATCGGTCGATTGGTATAAGAGGCCTCTCCATTTCAAATCCTCAAGTAACTCGTTCGTCATCCTAATCCCTCCAATAAAATAAAAAAGCCCCTACACGATTCAACAGAATCATGCAGGGACGTTATGAACATATGTCATTTAACGCGGTACCACCCAGCTTGAGAAAAACATTCTCCGCTCAAAGACGCACTATCGCCGCGTACGCGTCGCACTCCAAAGCTGTAATTCGCTAACGACGTTCCGAGCAGCTTTCACCAACCGCTGCCTCTCTAAACGGATACATCACCACTACTTCGGCTTCTTCACCATGCAAAAAATATATAATCCCTATTGTAATCTAAAATATCCGATTGTCAAATATTTTTATCGATTGCCCCTAAATGTGCTATAATAGGTAAGATTTTAGGGGGGATGAAAATTTGAACAAAAAACGTAAAAACAGGATAGATTTAATAGAAGAAAAATTTGAAGAGATGAAAAATATGGGATGGGCTAAAGGCGTTCGTATTACTTCCGGGGTAGTTTGGAACTTATTCCTTTTATTCCTAATCTTTGGGTTAACGCTTGGCGTTTTTGCCACTTCCGTTGGAGCAGGTTACTTTGCTTCACTTGTTGCGAAAGAGCCCCTTCGATCTAAAACTGAAATGCGTAATGCGATCTTCAACTATGAAGAGACATCAGAAATCTATTTTGCAAATGATATATACTTAGGGAAAGTAAACTCGGATATCGAACGGAAACAAACTACATTAAAGGATGTTTCACCATTTGTTATTGATGCTGTATTAGCAACAGAAGATGAATACTTTGAAACCCATAATGGCGTTGTTCCAAAAGCGATTTTCCGTGGGCTTTTCCAAGACGTTACAAACTCCTCAAGTCAGACAGGTGGTTCTACCTTAACACAGCAGTTAATAAAAAACCAAATACTGACGAATGAAGTATCATATGAACGGAAGGCTAAAGAAATTCTTCTTGCGATGCGCATTGAGCATTTTATGGATAAAGAGGAGATTTTGGAAGCCTATTTAAATATCATTCCATATGGTAGAAACGCATTGGGGCAAAATATTGCGGGAATCGAAACCGCAGCAGAAGGGATTTTCGGAAAATCGGCGAAAAATCTTAATCTTCCCCAAGCCGCTTACATTGCGGGAATACCGCAAGCACCTTTTGCCTATACACCATTTCTTAGCAGTTATTATGGTGGTGGTTTGAAAAACGAAGAAAATATCAAACCAGGAATCGATAGGATGAAAACTGTCCTTTTCAGGATGAAAGAAACTGGCTATATTACAGAGAAACAATATGAAGAAGCGATAAATTACGATATTACAAAGGACTTTAGAGAAAAAACGCTTCGGGCAACAGAAAGATACCCTTATTTGACACAGGAAATCCAAGAAAGAACAAAAGATATCTTGGCAGAAATGCTTGCTGAAAAAGATGGAATCGACATGGAACGATACGAAAATGAGGACAAAATCAAAGGGAAATATAAGATCTTAGCCGAACGTGAAATGCGTACTGGCGGATATCGAATCTATTCAACAATTGATAAAACCCTTTATGATGAAATGAATAAAGTCGCTGAGGAATTCGAATATTACGGGTTCACCTATACTCGCGAAGAAAAGGACCTCAGTACAGGGGAAGTCGTATTGAAGGATGACCCCGTTCAAGTTGGGGCTATTATGATTGAAAACAACACAGGGCGCATATTATCATTCGTCGGTGGACGTGATCATCAGTTGACGAATGTGAACCATGCCACTCAGGCATTCAGGCAAAATGGTTCTTCCATGAAACCATTACTTGTCTATGCACCTGCCATTGAATATGGGGTTATAGGGGCAGGAAGTCCAGTAGTCGACGTCAAATTTGATATAAAGGTTGGTAAAGACGATTGGAGTCCATCCAACTATTACGCTGATTTGGAAAACGGGATAATCCCAGCAAGAAAGGCTCTATCAGAATCACTGAACCTTCCAACAGCACGGTTATACAAAGAAATTATTGATAAACGCCCTGCTGAATTTCTAAAGAAAATGCATTTTACGAAACTACATTCTGAGGATTACGTGAACTATTCCACTTCATATGGTGGTATGAAAATCGGGGTAAGTGTCGAGGAAAATACAAACGCCTTTGCAACTTTCGCAAACGGCGGGAAGTTTATCCAATCATATATCATTGATCGTATCGAGGATATGAACGGCAACATCGTTTATCAACATGAAGTGAAACCGGTTGACGTATTCAGCCCCGAAACTGCCTATATTATCACCGATATGCTAAGGGATGTCGTAAAACCTGGTGGAACAGGACAACAGGTTCCAGGATTTATGAACTTCAAGACTGACCTTGCTGCTAAAACTGGTACGACAAATGGATATGGTGACGCTTGGTTAGTCGGGTATAACCCTAATGTTTCACTTGGTCTATGGTTTGGATATAAAGACCATACACGTAAATTGTACACAAGGGGAACCGGACAAATGCATCCGACAACCCGAACGACAATGCTATTTAGTAGATTATTGAACAAGGCAAATGAAGTAAAACCTGAAATTATTGGTGCTGATAACTCATTTAAGCAACCAGAAGCAGTAGTTTCTAAACCATTCTGTGCAATTTCAGGACTGGCACCGTCTGAGGCTTGTTCTAATGCTGGTTTAATCAGATCTGACCTTTTCAATTCGAAAGTAATGTTGCCTACTGAGCCTGATGACAGCATAATCAATGCGTCATATGTTTCTGTCAAAGGCAGTAGATATATGGCACTTCCATCCACCCCTTCTGAATTCATTGTTCCAGGTGGAACCGGAGTAAGCCAGAGCTTCATCGACAGGATGCTTGGATCTTGGGGCGGAGATGCCTCAAAACTATTCCCGTCCTCGTCCGTATTTTCATCAGGCGTTGTATCGGGAGCGGAATTCCCTGCCGACGATGTTGCTCCTGCTGGGGTGAGCGCGTCAATCGAAGGTTCAAATTTAGTTTGGACTGAATCTTCATCGAACGACATTATCGGGTATTATGTTTTCCAAAATAACACTAAGATAGCTACAGTCTTCGATGGATCGGCTAATTCCATATCTGTTGGACCTGGCACTTACCATGTCAAAGCTGTAGATATAACTGGTCTTTTATCTGAAGCATCAAATAGTGTTACTGTTGCGAGCCCAGAGCCGCCAGCGCCGCCGACTAAACCTGATGAAGACAAAGAGGATGATAAAACAGAACCAACCCCTCCAGGTAATGATGGAGGCGATGATGGCGACGAAACCGGTAATAATGGTAATAACGGAAATAATGGTGAGGGAAACAACGGAAATAATGGAAATGATGGCAGTAAAGGTAACAATGGTAATAACGGCAGTAAAGGAAACAATGGTAATAAAAAGCCACCATCCGGCAATGATGACGATGATTAATGATTAAGAAAAGGGACCCCAAAAATACTTGGGGTCCCTTTCGTATTGATTTTATTAATCTTCCATTGTAGACAAATCGCCTTCAGGCAAGTTCAGTTCCCATGCCTTCAATACACGGCGCATGATTTTTCCACTTCTTGTTTTTGGTAGTTTGTCTTTAAACTCAATCTCTCTTGGAGATGCGTGTGCTGCAAGTTCCTTCTTGACGAACTGCTTAATATCATCTGATAATTCTTCAGATGGTTCATATCCTTCATGAAGTGCAACAAAGGCTTTAATGATTTCGCCCCGAACTGGATCCGGCTTCCCGATTACCCCCGCCTCGACAATCGCAGGGTGTTCGAGTAACTTACTTTCAACTTCAAAAGGACCGACCCGCTCCCCGCTTGTCATGATGACATCATCGACACGACCTTGGAAGAAGAAGTAACCATCCTCATCCATATACGCAGAGTCGCCGGATACATACCATTCATTATTCAAGAAATAGGAATCGTACTTCTCCGGGTTATTCCAGATTGCTCGCATCATCGCTGGCCAGCCTTTTTTAATGGCCAAATTCCCCATTCGATTAGGAGGCAATACTTGTCCACGATCATCTACAATCGCAGCTTCAATTCCTGGGACCGGTTTTCCCATCGATCCGGGCTTGATCGGCAAAGACCCGAAATTACATATTGTTTGGGCACCTGTTTCTGTCATCCACCAAGTATCATGGATTCTCAGTTTGAAAACTTCCATGCCCCAACGAATCACCTCCGGATTAAGGGGTTCCCCGACCGATAAAATATGTCTCAAGGATGAGAGATCATACTTTTCAATAGGTCCTGCTCCTGCTCCCATCAGCATGCGAAACGCTGTAGGCGCACTGTACCAGACAGTCACACCATAGTCCTGGATGGCTTCGTACCAGCTATCCGTCGAAAACCTTCCACCTAAAATCAGCGATGTCGCTCCGGCAAGCATCGGACCAAATATTCCATAAGCAGTCCCTGTAACCCACCCTGGATCCGCAGTACACCAGAAAATATCTTCATCCTTTAAATCCATCACCCATCTTGTCGTCTGCAATTGTTGAACCATTGCCTCTTGAACATGAAGGACACCCTTCGGCTTCCCCGTCGAGCCTGAAGTATAATGAAGTAATGTCGGCGATTCACGTTCCATCCATTCGACCTGAAATTTTTGAGAAGCTTCTTTTAGATGTTTTAGGAAGTCGACATGCACTGAATCCTCTTCAATGTTCTCGCCCACCAGGAAGATTGTTTTTAAATGAGGCAATTTCGTAACAGGAATCCTGTTGAGCAATTCAGGTGTTGTAACAATCGCTTTTGCTTCACTATCAGATAAGCGGTCATATACAGCCCCTTCCATGAAAGCTTCAAACAATGGCCCTACGATCGTCCCCATTTTCAATGCACCAAGTAATGAAAAATACAATTCCGGAGATCGCGGCATGAATACAAAAATTCGATCCCCTTTTTCTAAAGTAGAATGATTTCGTAACACATTCGCAGCTTTATTCGACATTTTTTTCAGCTCATTAAACGTATAAGCCTCTTTACGATTTGCATCCTTGTAATAGAGGGCCACTTTGTTTTTCCGATAGGAATCGGCATGTCGATCCACGGCCTCATATGCAATGTTAATAAGCCCGGTCTTGTGCCAGCTGAATTCCTTCTCTGCCTCTGACCATTGAAATTCCTTCGCTGTTTGGTCATAATCCTGCAATTGATAATCCCCCTGCATTACAGGTAACATTTTACTCTCCATTCCTATCACCCTTTCAAAGAACATTTGACCCCTACTATTTTACAGTAATTCTTCAATATTAGCTAATATTTTGGTATATTTTGATTGTTAAGGCACCTGTGCATAAAAATCGAAACAATATTGTATTAATTGGTTATCAATCCCTAAGTATTCCTCAATGCCAACTCTACTTATCTCTACGAAACCTATTTTCTCTAACATTTTCTTCGAGCGACTGTTACCCTCATGTGTTTCAGCATCGAATGTTGTTATTCCATATTTTTCGGATGCATATTGCATAAAAGATAAAATGGTGCTTGTCCCAATTCCCCTACCCCACAACTGACTTTCCCCAATAGCAATGCCTAATTCCGCTCGATTATTTTTAATATCCGCCAAATCTACATAACCAATCAATTTGTCTTTTAGTTGAACCCCTAATCGGACAAAATCTGCTGACTCATTATTTACGCAACGCAGCCACCAACTATATAATTCGTCCTCACTTCTGTCTACTTCCCAGCCATTCGCCAAACAAAAAGCATTGTCTAAACTCCATTTCAAAACACTATCAAAATCGTCTATCTTTAAAGCTCTGAAACATATTAAATTTTCCATATTCATGTCATCTCCCTTTAAAGATGTCAATCTTACGTTGTAATCTCCCCGGTAATCCAGCCTTTAATAAATACTTCCAATGATGGAGCAACCCACGTTCTGCTATCATCTTCGTGGTTCCATACATAAATATCCTCCGCTTTAATCGTACCATTTACTATTTTGTAGCCAAATAAATCTCCACAGCCATTATCCGAAATAAATAACAAGTGATCGAATGGCATATAAAGATCCTTGAAGACGTGGGAATTTCTAAAAAACATATTCTCCTTCACTATTTGCGATGTTGTCCAGATTAAAGGACAGTTGAACACGTCAAACACCCCATTTGTTTCACTGTACAATTCCAATAACTTTACAGGTACTTCGACGTTGAGCGCTTCCTTAATTTCATTTATCTCGGTTTCAGTAGCCGGCGGTGTGAAAGAGTATTCATTCGATATCGTACTGATATAATCCAACCACATATGTAACACATCTTTCTATCTCTTATTTTCCAAATTAATACGGATTCTTCACAAGACCATGCGCGTGCACTGTTATGAAAATACTTGTTTTTCTACTAAGGCAACTGCGTTTGTTTTCCAAATTACACGATTATGAATAAGCGTGGATAATAAAACATGTGCTATCATAATGATTGAAAATCTTTTTCCTGTTTTTGCTCCTCAATCGTTTCTAAACTTATGTCCAACAAAAAAATATCATCCTTTTTTCTCCTATTCACACCGTAAGAAAATGGCCCGATTGTTGTATAGTCTTAAAAGCCACTACAAGGTTATTTTACCACAAATACTCGCATAAACTTCGAAATTATCAATCAATTTTATCCGAAATGTCTTTTACGAACCACCGCAAATAAAAAAGAGATGGCAATCGCCACCCCATTAATTATTTTGCACCACAGTCACATGACCTTATTTTACCTCTATCTCCACCATTGCTTCCTCTTCTATCCAAGAAGGATAATAACCCAAATCAAATCTTAAAGGGTTTTCAAAGGATTCTTTAGGTAGTTCGAATTCAAGCTTTATTGATTTTCCAACTACCTCCACTGACCCATCTACATACTTTTCACCTCTTCTAAGATTAGTGTAGTCAAACTTTACAAAAAACTCCTTTCCGCCATTATCTTGAAAACTTGAGGATACTAACATATTGTATTCCCCATTCACATCCATCATAAAGCTAACTTTATTATCCTTAACTTCCAAGTTTGAAAATATCGACTCAGATGGCTGTTTTAAAAACTCTTTTGACTCGGTATCTATTAAGATAAAAGCATCGGTTTTATCAATTGCTGCTATTTTCCCAAAATCTAATTTTAGGTTATCAGAGTTAGTAAAGTATGGACTTTGCATTGTAATCGACCATTCGGTTCCATCTAAATTTCTAAACGCAGTTCCTTTATTATTAACAATCCATTCGTCGCCAATATCATTCACTAATTTTAAGTTTTGAAAAGAAAAGATCTTTTTAGTGTTATTTGGGTCGACTTTCAACTTAACTGTTGCCCGAATTGGATCAAGTATAACTTTTTGAACCGTAATCCGTTGTCCTTCGATTAAAACTTCTTTATTTAATACAATTGTTTTACTAACGAAACTAGACTTTTTAAATTCGAACGGGATTTGAAAATGCTCTACTTCATTCCCCTTCTTCAAGCCAATCTCCCATACAAGATTCCCATCGCCTACGATGTGATTGTCATCGGTTTCGAGTGTCATCATGGAGCTAAATACATTCTCTTTAATAACCGGTTTATTTTTATCGTAAAATGTTGTATTAAACATAGGCAAATACCTATTGCCTTCTTTCATCAAATTCAAATACTCAACCTGTAAAGGTTTATCATTCACTTCCGATTCGACTGAGTAAAAAATAACTGCGCCTTTCTTGTCTGCAATCACCCCATTGAGGGTTACCGTAATACCCATTTTTTCTTGGGATAGGTTTAATGGTTGATAAAAATCTTCTTCAACCGCCGCAATCAAACTTCTGTCCTGTTGTTGAAGAAGTGCAACAATGCGTTCCATGCCCGGTAACGATGAAATCTTGTCCGCAAACACAGGGGATACAGAAATAGATGTAACAAATGAGACGAGCAGGATTGCAGCAAACACAATCGACCATGAGCTTCTTTTTACTAACTTCTTTCTTTTTAAAGCATGTTGTTCTTTTTTGCCCTTCTCAAATCCGCTTCGTATGGCTGAATGCACATTGTCTTTTGGAATCTCCATTTGATCAATTTTTTCCTTCATTTGCTCAACTGTCATTTTTCCTCTTTCAAACACGTTTAGCCCCTCCTTTCTCCTCTTCAAAGCCTGCCCTAAGTGATCGCAGTGCTTTATGTATTCGTGTTTTAATCGTCCCTATAGGGGTGTTGCTTTTAATGGCTATGTCCTTCACTTTCACATCTTCAAAGTACCTTAAATGCAATAACTCTCTTTCATAATCGGATAAATGTAAAAGTGCTTCCTCAATCTCCAAAAAAGTGAAGTCTTCTGTAACTCCATGAGTATTTATTATATCTTCCTTCAGTACTTCTCTTTTTCTTTTCTTAATGACGTCTTGACAATAATTCATCATAATCCGAATTAGCCAAGTTTTAAAATAGGCAGGTTCCTTCACTGCTTTAACACTTCGATAAGCCCTATATGTTACTTCCTGGATAGCCTCCAGTGCATCTTCTTCATTTTTCAAATAAGAGATTGCTGTTCGATATAACGCTTCTTCATATGAATGCATTAACTCTAAAAACGCCTTTTCATCACCTTTTATCGCTTTTTTTTCTAATGAATTTCCGCTCAAGATTTCACCCCACTTCTTTTGTCCCTATTTATTAGACTTACAAGTCCGCAAAAGGTTTTTATAAAACAGAAAAACCCTCAATTGAAGGTTTTACATAATTGATTTCAAATTTCATAATAAGTAATTATTATTGTTCGAATATGTTTCCCCCCCAATTTGGCCAGCCAATAGCACTTGCCTTCGGACATCTTCAAGTTACCTCCCCCTTTTTTGCCAAATAAAATCTTAAACTTTCATCTATTATCCAAAAGCATATAGAAGTTATGATCGATGCAATAAAAAATATTTCATTACTTCGCCAGAATTGGCTAAAATCCTGTAATAATGTTTGGGACTCGAATAAAAGCCCTACGATAAATATAAGTCCCAAGCCAAAGATAATGTGGATAACGAATGACCAACATATCCGCTTATTATTTGAATGCCGCTTCGTTAATTTTTCTGAGAGAAGTGACACAGGAAGTCCGTACAGTAATATAACGGGAATTGCAAACCAACTTATAAAGAACGCCATCGGAAAAACGGCTAACAGTTCTTCTCCGTCTGCATATACAAACCAAGCAGCAATAAGTAAGATTGATAACAATGAAGCGAGAATCAGTGTTAAAATCTTTCTTTTAAGCATACTCACCCTCCTTCCTACTTTTCAACAAACAAAACCGCCTTTTAACTAATTTTACCATAGGTTTACCTAAATCTTTCGATAATCTACGACTTCCCATAGAATGCAACAAACTTCCCGTTGATTCGTCGTGACCGTCCTCATAGAGCGGAAACAACGCGCCCATCAATCATTATTAGTCTTTTTACTGAATTCCAATTACCATTATCATTATTTGTTGTATACTTAAATAAGGTCTATTGACAAGGACGGTGAAAATTTTGGAACATGTCAAAACGTATAATGCAATGGAAATTAAACATAAGAACGGCAACCTTCTAATCGAAGGCCCAATCCCCGGAAAGGAATTAGCTAACCTCGATTTCCATAAGGATCTTGTCGCCTTCAGACTTCCCGACCAGCAACATAAAGCGTTAATCGAAATTGCTGACCTTCCTGAAGGCAGAATCATTATTGCTCGTGATAATAATGAAATAGTCGGCTATGTGACCTATTTGTATCCAGATCCCCTCGAAAGATGGTCACAGGGGAAGATGGAAAATCTTATTGAATTAGGAGCAATCGAAGTCATTCCTAAATATCGCAGTGGTGGCGTTGGAAAAGCGTTACTTGAAGTCTCAATGATGGATGATGCGATGGAGGATTATATAATCCTGACAACCGAGTACTATTGGCATTGGGATTTAAAAGGAACAAAATTGAATGTATGGGAATACCGGAAAGTGATGGAAAAGATGATGAATCACGGCGGTCTCGAATATTACGCAACTGACGACCCTGAAATAAGTTCGCATCCTGCCAATTGCCTTATGGCCAAAATTGGAAAACGGGTAGATCAAGAATCCATCCAGCAATTTGATAGTTTACGCTTCATGAATCGTTTCATGTATTGATAGGAGGTAGTAAGATGCTAATCGAGGAAATTATGAAGAGGAACGTCGTCTCCCTTTCACCTCAACATACCGTCAAAGATGCTTTATCAATTATGCAGGAAAAGAAAATCCGGCATCTTCCAATCGTTTCCGAAATGAAAGAGCTCCTTGGAATCATAACTGATCGGGATTTAAAAGAAGTGTTGCCCTCCCTTTATTCCGACACAACAGATGTAACCGTTTACAAGAAGCCTTTATCTGAAATAATGACAAGTAACCCGATCACTGGTCATCCAATGGATTTTGTCGAGGAGGCAGCTGTTGTTTTTTATGATAACCAAATTGGCTGTCTCCCAATTGTGTCAAACAACAAATTGGTCGGTATCTTAACAGAAACCGACCTTCTTTATAAATATATTGAATTGACAGGTGCCCACCAACCAGGCTCACAAATCGAAGTGCGTGTCCCTAATATTCCAGGTATTCTCTATGAAGTATCCAAAGTATTTTACGAGCATAAAATGAACGTCCAAAGCATTCTCGTCTATCCGGATAAAGAAAATGAAGACAATAAAATTCTCGTTATTCGTCTTAAAACAATGAATCCACTTAATGTTATTAAAGGGTTAAAGAATAATGGATTTGAAGTTTTATGGCCGAATGTTCCAGGCATTGACCTATGAAAAAAGAAGCGGTATTCATCTATTCGGAAGATCAACTTGGATACACATTTTCTGAAACACATCCTTTCAATCAAAAAAGGCTTGTATTAACTTTGGATTTATTAAAGAAAATAAATGCAATAAACGATGAAGATATCATCGCGCCAAGGATCGCAACGGACGAGGAGCTTCTATTAGTCCACGACCAGCGATTCATAGATATTGTGAAAAGTGCTGGCAAAGGACAAGTTAGTGATGATGTTGGCTCTGTTTATGGAATCGGCACGGAAGACACTCCGATATTTCCAAATATGCACGAAGCCAGTGCCATGCTTGTAGGAGGAACTTTGACGGCTGTCGATGAAGTGATGGAAGGCAGGTCAAAATATGCTGTAAACCTTGGCGGTGGGCTTCACCACGGCTTCAGCGGCAAAGCCTCGGGATTTTGCGTCTATAACGACAGCTCGGTCGCCATTAAATACATGCAAAAGAAATACGGAGCACGGGTGCTGTATATCGATACCGATGCACATCACGGTGATGGAGTCCAATGGACCTTTTACGATGATCCAGACGTTTGCACACTTTCCATCCATGAAACAGGCAGATACCTTTTCCCGGGCACTGGCAGTGTTACGGAACGCGGCAATGGAAAGGGATACGGAACTTCATTCAACTTCCCGATTGATGCATTTACCGAAGACGAGTCATTTTTAGAAATTTATAAAACCGCCATCGAGGAAGTAGCAGCCTTTTTCAAACCCGATGTTATTTTGACTCAAAACGGAGCTGACGCGCATTACTTCGACCCATTAACACATTTATACGGGACGATGGAAATCTTTGAACAAATACCAAGGATTGCGAGAGAAATTGCAGAGCGTTATTGTGATGGCCGTTGGATTGCCGTTGGCGGTGGCGGATACGATATTTGGCGAGTCGTACCAAGAGCATGGTCGCAAATTTGGCTTGCCATGAAACAACTCCCAATCCCAACCGGAAACCTACCCGATGAATGGCTAAACGCTTGGCAGGATCAATCACCCGTCCCATTCATCAAAACATGGCAAGACCCAAAACCATTATACGACCCCATTCCAAGAAAGGCCGAAATAACCGAAAAAAACACCCAAATGCTAAACAAAGCCCTCCACATCATTCGAAATAATTAAGAAAGCTAACTAGATTTGTGTAATAATATTGCATATTATATTGGGATCCATTCTTTTGGTTTGGTTTGGTTTGGTAGTGACGGGTTATTATTAGTTTTACTTCCGTTGCTTGGAGTGAAAGGCGGCGACTCCAGCGGGAATAGCAATTATTTTTGCGACTAAAGCGCAGCGTAGGAGCATGAGCTGAAGACCCCACAACGAAGCGAAGCGCAGTGAGGAGGCTCAAGCCATGCCCGCGGAAAGCGTCCGCCTGCAACGTAAAGCAACAGATTATAATTCTATATATAAACAAAAGCTGTTCCGGTTATTTCCCCAGAACAGCTTTCATCACTTCGTCGATTGACGTTCCTCAATACTGAACGGCAAAATAACACCAACTTCCTCAACCTCTTCACCATTCATCAACTTCGTCAACAATCGCATCGACACTGCCCCTAAATCATACAAAGGAACAACAACAGCGGTTAGCTGCGGCCTCACTACTCTCGACAAAAGTGTATGTTGGAAACAAGTCATCTCAATATCATCAGGAACCGAAAGACCATCATCTCTCAACCCATTCATAATCCCGACAGCAATTTCATCATTCCCCGCAAAGATAGCCGTCGGCCTCTCATCCAACTCACGTATCAGCGTCCATTTTTCATACGCATCATCATACGTATTATTCGTTTCTATGAAATACTCATCAATAACCGGCAACCCGGCTTCCTTCAACGCCTTTTCATAACCTACCTTCTTGCAAAGACGATTGATATCCCTCGTTAAAGGACCGGACACATGCGCAATTCGCTTATGACCATTATCGATCAACTTCTTAACCGCTTGATAGGCCGCATCCTCGTGATCGATATTTACAGTCGGCAAATTCGTGCCAGCGTCTAAAGTTCCCGCAAGCACAACTGGAACATTTGCTGTCGCCATTTCTTTTCGAATTTCTTCAGACAGCGAGTCACTCATAAAAATGACCCCGTCCACTTGTTTTCCAAGATGGTCCTCAAAAAGTTCAACTTCCCTTGTCGGCCGTTTATCCGAATTGGAAAGGATAATATTGTATTCATACATTGTAGCAATATCCGCAATACCACGGGAAAGTTCCGCATAGTAGCTTTTCGAAATATCCGGGACGATGACACCTATTGTTGTTGTTTTTTTACTGGCAAGCCCTCTTGCCACTGCGTTTGGACGATAACCAAGACGCTCGATACAATCTAACACCTTTTTACGTGTTGCCGGCTTCACATTTTGGTTGCCGTTTACAACACGTGATACTGTCGCCATCGAAACATTCGCTTCCCTAGCAACATCATAAATCGTAACTGACATTATCGATTCTCCTTCCCTACATTTTGATTATGTATTCATTTACTCTTATTATAATCAAAGCACCGGTACCTTAAAAGGTCCGGCGCTTTTTACAGAAAAGTTCCTACTGCATTTCCACTTTCAAATGGTTTGATGTGTATTCATAAACCTTTGTAGCTCCGCATAGAACTCGTCGAACTGTTTAATATCCATTTGCTGTGCTGCATCGGATAATGCAACTGCCGGATCAGGATGAACTTCAGCCATGACTCCATCTGCACCTACGGCGATAGCCGCTTTTGCAGTTGGAAGCAATAGATCCTTCCGTCCAGTTGAATGAGTAACATCAACAAATACTGGTAAATGGGTTTCTTGTTTTAAGATTGGAACAGCTGAAATGTCCAATGTGTTGCGCGTTGCACGTTCGTACGTACGGATACCGCGTTCACATAGCATAATTTGGCTATTCCCTTTAGAAATGATATATTCAGCCGCATTAATGAATTCATCAATCGTTGCAGCGAGGCCACGCTTCAATAGTACTGGTTTATTCGCCATACCTGCTTCCTTCAACAATTCGAAGTTTTGCATGTTACGGGCGCCAATTTGGATAACATCGATATAATCCAAAGCCTCTTCAAGATGCGTTGGTGTAATGATTTCAGTTACAATGGACAAGCCCGTTTCATCTGATACGCGCTTTAGGATTTGCAACCCTTCAAGACCAAGTCCTTGGAAGTCATAAGGGGATGTACGTGGTTTATACGCACCACCTCTTAACATCGTCAACCCTTTAGATTTAATTGATTGAGCGACTGTTAGTACTTGTTCATAAGATTCGACAGCACATGGCCCAAAGATGAAAGTAGGAGACCCATTTCCAACTTCTTCGCCATTTACATTTACAATCGTATCCTCAGGTTTACGTTTACGTGAAACAAGCAGCGCATTACGTTGCTCGTCCTCTTGGATTTCTAAAGCTGACATGAATATGCCTTTAAAAATCTGTTCCAAAATACCATTAGGGATCGGACCTTTGTTTGACTGGACTAATGCATTTAGCATCTCTCTCTCACGAATTGGATCATATCGGTTTACACCTTGCTTTTCCTTGACCCTGCCAATTTCCTGAACAACTGCTGTACGCTCATTGATCAAGTTCAGTATTTGGTTATTCAGCCCATCAACCTGTCTGCGAAGTTCATCCAACTCATTTTGTCTCATCATTACGTCTCCTCCCCATACACATCATTCCCTTTTCAAAGAAGGAATTCTATGTTGCATTTTTGTATAATAGTCCAAGTATAATGAAATGCATTCGAAATGTCACGTCATTTCTGTAAATTGTCACTAATTCACGGATTTTGTAGTAAAAAGTGTAATAAAAAAAGCAGAAGGGACTAAAAAGTTCCCCTCCACTTTGGATATATAATGTATTATTTCTCTGTTTCAACCGAGATATGATTTTGATTTACATTCTTTTCTTCACCGATATTCTCGCTATTATCGTAAGCAACATTACTGTTTTTTGTAGATTGATGATCGGCAGCCTCTTTGTCTTCCCCGGTTTGATGTTCAACAAACTCAATAGGCTCCTCGCCTTCAGACGACACCGTCCCATCATGCATCGGGACAGATGTTTTGTTTGTCATCGACTTCACCTTGTCAACGATCTGGCCAGATTGCTCCTGGATAGTCTTAGCAAATTCATCTGTTTTTTCCTTTGCAACAGTTGAAAACTCAGTCGCCTTGTCTTTTGCGACAGCACTTAGTTCGATACTTTTGTTTTTTATTTGAACGGCTTGGTCCGAAAAGTCGTCACGCATCTCTTTACCCGTCTTCGGTGCAAGGAATAATGCTGCCGCTGCACCAATCACTCCACCTACCAATGCGCCCAGTAGGAAGCTTCCGGCTCCGGAAGTATCCTCTTCATAGAAATCGTCGGTATTTGAACGATATGGATAGTTCACAGGAAGATGTGAAGGTTCCCCGAACGTGTTTTTATATTCATGAGTTCCATAATATTGCGCATCATTCGTCTTTAGTTTTTCAGTCATGTTTATTCCTCCTAAATAATTTTGTTTATTCTTTAATTTATGTCAGTAAGTGATTACTTTGGGCTTGGCAGTCTTTTTTGTTTCGGATCCGCTTTATAGACCGTCCAACCTGACGACCGCTCTTCTTTCATTTCCTTCACTTTACCAATGATTCCAAAAGCAATATTGCTCCACTGTACTGCTTGGGCTATTTTATCACTGTTCTTTTCGGCTTCAACAGTAATTGAGTTGGTAATTCGATGAACTGAGCTGTTCAAATTACTGACCGAGTCGCCCACCCCTTTTACTGCATCTACAACAGTGTTCAATTTTTCGGATTTCTGTTGAATATCCTCCGCGAGGGCATTTGTCTTATGAAGGAGTTCAGTAGTCTCCGATGTAATACCCTCCAACTGGTTCGTCAAATTATCCATAGTTCCCGACACGCTTACCAATGTCTTTTTTAATGAACTTAGGGTCACCGCTAGGCTAATACATAAAATTAAAAAAGCCACTGCAGCGACGATTGCCGCAATATACAATAATACTTGCATGGCACTTCCTCCTTCCGATATACATACATAAATAATTTCTACCCTTTAAAGTAGGTAAATAAACTCAGCCATCTTTAACCTTTTTCGACAAACTTTTCAAATCCCCTTTATTTTTTATTAAAGAAATTGTTTTTTATTTAATAAGACTAATCCAGGAATTTTTAAAAAAGAAGAAACAGCTGATCCAAACGGATTAGGCTGTTTCCTCTTTTTTCGTATGATCCGAAAAAACATGCATGTATTTTTGAATATCCCCAGCACCCATGAATAAGAAAACTGCATTTCCATGCACGTCGAGAACATCAATATTTTCAAGCAATAGGTGCTTGGCTCCAGGGATCTTATCAATCAGATCATTGATGGATAGGTTCCCGGATTGCTCACGCGCCGAACCGAATATATCGCATAGATATACATGATCCGCCGTCTGTAAGCTATCAGCAAACTGCTGGAGTAAAGCTGCGGTCCGTGTGAATGTATGTGGCTGGAAGATCGCAATGATTTCTTTATTTGGATACTTCTGCCTCGCCGATTGCAATGTAGCCTTAATCTCAGTCGGATGATGTGCATAGTCATCCACAATTACCCTTCCATGAGATTCTGTTACAGTGAAACGTCTTTTCACACCATTAAATGTTGCAAGTCTTTCCTTAATACCTGCAGCCGCAATCCCCTCATAGTGGCAAAGGGCAATGACGCCAAGTGCATTTAAAATGGCGTGGTCACCAGGCAAGCAAATCGTAAACGTATCATAGAACTCATTCCTTACGTATACATCGAACGTTGTGCCTTTTTCGGATTTCTTAATATTTTTCGCGGAAAAGTCATTTCCTTCATCAAAGCCATAGTACACTACAGGGACATGTGCTTGTATTTGTTGTAGATGAATATCATCCCCACAAGCAATAATCGCCTTTTTCACTTTAAACGCCATTTCCCCGAATGCATCCATAACATCATCAAGATCTTTAAAATAATCCGGATGGTCAAAGTCAATATTCGTCATTATGGCGTAATCAGGTTCATAGGCAAGAAAATGCCGCTTGTATTCACATGCTTCAAAAACGAAGTACTCACTATTTTCTATCCCTCTTCCTGTGCCATCACCAATTAGATAAGAGGTAGGTGAATTTCCCGACAAGACATGCGCCAACAATCCAGTTGTCGAAGTCTTACCGTGGGATCCTGTAATAGCAATTGAGACGAATTTTTTCATATATTGGCCTAAAAATTCATGATAGCGTATTACGTCAACGCCCATTTCTTTCGCTTTCACAATTTCAGGATGACTATCAGAGTAAGCGTTCCCTGCAATGACCGTCATCCCCGGTTTAATATTATTTTCATCGAATGGTAAAATCGTTATTTTTCTTTCATGCAACGGGGCTTCCGGAAAGAAATATTTCTCTACATCCGAGCCTTGTACTGTATGGGAGGAATCATGAAGAATCTGTGCAAGGGAACTCATTCCCGATCCTTTGATTCCCGTAAAATGGAACAATGTCATATTGCAACCTCCTTGGATCGTTTCTGTTCCTACATTCTCAAACTCGATATACTGAAATACTATATAAATATAACTATAAACTTAAAGCGATTTATCAGTTCTATTGAGGTATTGTTCAAAATCATTTTCAGTTAAAAAAACATCTCGTGGTTTACTTCCCTTTTGCTCTGATATGAAACCTAATTCTTCCATACGGTCCATCAATTTAGCCGCACGGTTATAGCCGATGCTAAAGTTCCGCTGCAAAAGGGACGTTGAAGCACTACCCTGGCTAATGATGAATTGGCAAGCTTCAACAAAGAGTGGGTCGGATTCCTCTTCCTCCATTGAATTGGCTAAAAGATCCTCCTGACCAAACAGGTATTCGGGATCCGCCTCGTTCTGAACGTGTTCTATTATACGTTCAATTTCGGCATCCGTGACAAATGTACCCTGTAATCGGGCCGCTGAAGATTGCCCGTTTCCAAGATAGAGCATATCGCCTTTCCCTAAAAGCCTTTCAGCACCTATTGTATCTATGATTGTTCGGGAATCTATTTGAGAAGAAACCGAAAACGCAATACGGGTCGGCACATTCGCCTTTATTGTCCCTGTGATTACATCGACGGAAGGCCGTTGTGTCGCAATGATCAGATGAATACCGCAGGCTCTTGCCTTCTGTGTTATCCTCGCTATTGAAACTTCAACATCCGCCGGAGCCATCATCATTAAATCCGCAAGCTCATCAATAACGATTAACAAATATGGCAGCTTCAATGAAAATTTGCGGTCCTTTTCAACCATCTCATTGTATCTTTCAATATTTCTTGCTCCTACATGGGCAAATAGTTCATATCGTCTTTCCATTTCGCCGACCGCCCACTTTAAAGCAGCTGTAGCAGCTTTAACATCGGTAATAACTGGGCTTATTAAATGAGGAATGCCATTGAAAGGAGCAAGCTCAACCATTTTAGGGTCAATTAAAAGCATTTTCAAATCCGTAGGTGAAGATTTATAAAGTAAACTTACTAAAATTGAATTTATGCACACTGATTTACCGGAACCTGTAGCCCCTGCAATCATCCCATGTGGCATTTTCCGCAAGTCGATCGTAACCGGTTCCCCGGTCAAGCTAAGTCCAAGTACTGCTTCCATTGGCGATTCAGAGCCTTGGAACCTTTCTGTTTCGATAACCTCGGATATACGAACGGCCCTTGGCTTTCGATTCGGAATTTCAATGCCAATTGAACTGGTTCCGGGAATCGGAGCTTGAATTCGGATATCTTCCGCTGCAAGAGCAAGTTTCAAATCATCAGTTAGATTTCTAACCTTGCTCACTTTCGTTCCGTGCCCTACAGTCAATTCAAATCGTGTAACTGTCGGACCTTGCACTGCTTCAATTACGTTTGCTTGAATGGAGAAATGGGAAAGTGCCTCTTCCAATTTCGCTGATTGAGTCTGAAGCCATTCTGCATCCTCAATATGTGCTTCGGGCTGTATGAGGAAGTCTTTTGGAGGGAATGCGTAATGCGGCAAACCCATTTCTTCACCCACATCAGATTCCTTCACCTGACTTTGAGGAATAGTTTCCGTTCCCTTATTTTTGAGAATGCTTTCTTTTGCTTCACGTTTTTCTTCCAACTTTAGTTTATCGTTTTTCAACATTAAAACATTGAAAGGCACTATTCGTTCTTTTTTCCGCAGTTCCCCTTCATTTGATTCTGAAATTACTTGTAGGGAATCATCAGATTCGGTAGAGTCCATTGGAGTAGGCGATTCATCAATAGATTCAAGCTCAATCGCTTCTTCTTTTACCTCAAGTACATTTTCATTAAAACGTTCAATTACTTCAATCTCATTATTGGAAGTATGTGCATGATTTTCCGTTTCAATGCGGTCAATTTCATCTATCACCTGTATGTCTTTAACAATTTCCTCATTGTCTATCGTCTTAGATGAGGATGAACTCAAAGCCAAATCCTCATCTTCAGTTTTCAAAGTACTTTCCTTCCGTATGGTCGGTTTCATATAGCCATACACCGGAGAAGGAACAGTAGTTGGTGTAAATGGACGCTTTTGTTTAATTGTCGTCGTATTGCTGCTCTCTTCTTTGCTAAGATTTGGTTTTACCCGTTTAAAATCATCTTCAATTACTCTATCAGTAAGGTACTTGGAAGAGGAAGTTGCCCTATGAATCTTCCCTATTTCCTTTTCACCTGGCCATCTATCATTTTTATATAAAGGAATAGGTGTAAATTCTTCTTCATCATCCAATTTTGTAATTAGTGCTCCATTCCTATCTCTTTCATTTTCAGAGTCTGGTTCCCAGCCATAGATCTCTGCATCCGTTATTATTGGAAAGCGGAAAGCTGGTCGTTCTTTCGGGTTTTCTTCTTTATCATCTACATCATCAGTATCTTCTATAGTATATGTATCTGGTAGACTTTCATCTTTTTCCGATTCAAATATTTTATTCATAAATTTTTTAAACCAAGTCAAATCTATCACTCTTTTCAAGTCGATCATTCTATTTTAGCAGGTTTTTATCGATTAAATCAATCTGGGGCCTAAAATAAGAAAAACGTACTGTTTTTCACAGTACGTTGGACGGATATTGACGGCAGTTTCGAATGATTTCCTACCAAAAACAGCCAAGTGACTACCACAAAATCATCAAGTTAGATATTGAATGGCTCACCAATTCGAGAGTCTTCTCTAAGGACTAAGATTCCTTTTTCAGCAGGCGCATCCGGCAAATTAAGTTCTCTTGCAGAACAAATCATTCCAGATGATGCAATCCCTCTCAACTCTGCATCACGAATGACCATCCCTGAAGGCATTACAGCCCCAACCTTCGCAACAACAACTTTTTGGCCCTTATCAACATTCGGTGCTCCACAGACGATTTGGAGCTTTTCATTCCCCACGTCTACAGTGCAAACACTTAATTTATCTGCATTAGGATGCTTCTCCTTCTCAATTACATAGCCAACAACGAATTTCGGAGATAAATCCACGTCAAGTTCAAGTTCGACTCCGTTCGATTTTAATGCCTCATTCAGCTTTCCGACGATTTCCTCTGTCGTTTCAATTTGTCCATTTCCGTTGATTTCCACGTATTTTGAAGCATTGAAAACGTTGAAAGCAACAACTTCTTTTGAAGACTCATCTTTTATCAATGTGATATCATTCACTGAATCGATTTCTGTTTCTTTCGGGCGATCAGTCGTCACTTGTACAAGGAGGACGTCACCTAACGTTTTTTGATTGTAAAAGATATTCATTTCTTTTTTCTTTCCCTTCTCGCGACCCGATTTTTTGCCATTATAAAGATAGGTTCTAATTTACCATCTTCATAAATGAATGACAATGATGTAACTGGAACTGCCCCTACTGTGAAGAATTGCATCGTCATCTGTGCAAGCACATCATAACCTGTGTCATTTCGAATATCACCGATGATGAGCACATCTTGATGGGGGACGGACACTGTCATATGCCCTTCGATCTTCCCTTCCATCTCTTTTAGAAAGGCTTGGTTCAATATACGGCTTGCATCATAACCATCATTATTATTAACAAAGTAAAACAGATTACCTGCCACTTCATCTTTCTTCATATTCGTCGGCAAGGACCTCACCTTGAACATGGCCGATTCCATAATGTCTTGTTCTGACATACCAAGTGAATCCAACATTGTTTCATCTATCAACCGATACGTAGTGCCCAAGTCCAGTGCATAAAAAATCCTTGTTTCCGCCGTATGGTCTTTGACGATGAATCGATCCCCTGCTTTTGAGGTTTGAGGGAAAGAGGTTGAACGGATTACCGGATAGATTGCACCGTCTTTAGTAAACCCTTCCGACTCTTCGATTTCCATTGCATTAAATGTCTCTTTAATCGTATAAATCACTTCATTAATTGCTGACTCTTTTTTCGTTTCATATTTCGCAAGGATTTCTGGTAATGAAATATCCATTCCCTTTTTCAAGACTTTATGCTCCAACCTTACTTTGTCCGTTTTCCTATCGAAACGCCATTCCAAATCTTTTGACGGAAGTCGTTCTTTTAGTAACTCAACTAACTTAGATGAATTCATATTCATCATCCTTTCTAAAAATAAGCGGTCGCGCGTCGCTTTAGGGTTGCGCCGTGTGACCGCCTATGTTCTAAAATTATTTCGAGCCTTGCTCAATGGAACGCACAATTTCCATCATATTGGCCATATTCTTTTCTATGTTCTTCTTCTTTGTAATTGTTGTTAGTTTAATCCCACCGACACTTGTTATCAGTTCGACTTGATCATCACTTTTTTTCAAAACAGATGCAAACCCGAAATAGCCATCATCAGTGAATATTTCTTCATAACGGACGGATTTATCGTTTCTTTCCAATAGGTCGTAAAACAGGCGGCTCTCCATGTTTTCATTTGGATTGATGAAAAGAAGGAAGGTTTCGTCACCTTTTTTCATGATAATATTTTGTCCATCGGAACTTTTAGAAATCGTAAAACCGGCTGGCTTGTACAATGAAACATTCTCGACTTCTGCATTCACGGCTTTGTCATGTAGTTCGAATGCGGTTTTAGCGGCTTCGATTCCATCCAAAGCCTTCTCTTCGATGGTTTTCCCGCAAGCGCTCAGCACTGTTATTGAGAGTAGTGTCAGGAATAGGAATTTCCATAAGCGGAACATTCGGCTTCCTCCAATCTAATTAAATAGCCGATATCTATTTTAAAGATAATAGTGAGTATATGCAAATATAGCAGTTCAGCGAGCTGTTTGGTGGAATTTTAACTGGCCGACTAATAGTAGCATGATATGTTCGAAAAGCAGGTCACGGGTGATTGCTTGGGCTGTGAACATGCCGATTGCGCCTTCACTATGACGAATGCCGCTTGCTTGGAAATATTCGTCGACTACGATTCCTAATTCTTTACCTTTATGTATTTCAGTAGCAATGCTATTTGGCAATGGAATTTGAGCGCCAGCAGCTGTGAATTTTTCTCCTGAAGGTAAAACGAGTGCACCCCAGTTACAGAGGAACATTTCGTTATCGAGTAGGCGAACGCCGCCTTCGAGACCGATTCCGATTGCGCCTTCTTGTTCTTCTGCTGCATTTGTTGCTCGATTTAATGCTCCTGTTCTTGTTTCCTCATCTCCGATGGGCTGATCTTTCACCCCTGAGGGAACCTTTACCTCATGGAGTTCGGAGTTTGGGAAGTGTTGCTCTATTATTGTGCGTGCAGCCTTTACTTTTGCCTGGTTAGTCGATCCAATGATGAATTTCATACGATTTCTCCTCTTGAGGTAAAATTAATTGAGCGTTTTTCGGGATAAACGAGCGGTTCCAGCAATAAACGAGCGCTTCCTGAATTAAACGAGCGCTTTCCTTGATAAACGAGCGCTTCCTGAAATAAATGAGCGGTTCCCGAAATAAACGAGCGCTTTCCCGGATAAACGAGCGCTTCCTGAATTAAACGAGCGCCCGCGAATTTATTGAAACGAAAAACCATCCCCATGATGAAGGATGGTCTTTTGGTTGTTAATCAAACGTTGCTCTTGATTGTCTCAACAGTCGTTTTATCGCATGCTTTGACAAGTTTTACAAGAAGTTCTTTTGCCGCTGCGTAATCATCAGTATGAATGATTGATGCTGCTGTGTGGATGTATCGTGAGCAGATACCAATTACAGCACTTGGTACACCTTCGTTTGAAACGTGTACTTGTCCAGCATCCGTTCCACCTTGGGAAATGAAGTACTGGTAAGGGATTTTATGTGTTTCAGCCGTATCAAGGATGAACTCTCTCATTCCGCGATGTGTCACCATCGAACGGTCAAAAATACGAAGAAGCGTACCTTTTCCAAGTTGGCCGAATTCGTTTTTATTGCCTGAAGCGTCATTTGCAGGGCTTGCATCCAATGCGAAGAATAAATCAGGGTTGATCATTCGGGCTGCTGCTTGAGCACCTCGGAGGCCAACTTCTTCCATTACGTTAGCGCCTGAGTAAAGTGTGTTCGGGAGTTTTTCGCCATGAACTTCTTTCAATAGTTCAATTGCCAATCCGCAACCGTAGCGGTTATCCCATGCTTTTGCCAAGATTTTCTTTTCGTTTGCCATCGGTGTGAACGGGCAGATTGGAACGATTTGTTGTCCAGGACGGATACCGATTTTCAAAGCATCGGCCTTATCATCTGCACCGATATCAATAAGCATATTTTTAATATCCATCGGTTTATTTCGAACTTCGTCGCTTAGCAAGTGAGGTGGAATTGATCCGATGACACCGACAACCGGCCCAGCATCCGTAATGATTTGAACACGTTGTGCAAGTAATACTTGACTCCACCAGCCACCAAGCGGTTGGAAACGTAGCATACCGTTATCTGTAATACTTGAAACCATAAAGCCAACTTCATCCATATGTCCTGCTACCATGATTCTTGGACCGTCTTCCGGACCTTTACGGACTCCAAATACTCCTCCAAGATTATCTTGAATAAGTTCGTCGGAATACTTCCCTAACTCTTCACGCATGTATGCACGAACTAAATGTTCATTACCCGGTGCACCAGGTAATTCAGTGAGTGTTTTAAACATCGTCAATGTTTCATTGTTCATGAAAAACTTCCCCCAATTCTTTATGTACTCCTTTAAGTATAATCCAGGAGTTCAAAACTATCCATCACGAATATTTAGCTTTGCGAATTAATTTTCCAAGAGATAGATATGATAATTTTTCATCGAATAGAATGTAAAATTATCAGTGAAATATGGTACACTTGGGTGAGATTGATTGAGATTGAAGAGGGGGTTTCAAACTATGAAAGTGAAAGATTTCGTATCAGGAGTCTTAACAGGTGTAGCCGCTGGTCTGATTGTCAATCAGGCTTTTGAAAAGCTGAACTCGAATACTCCAGCAGAACGTGTCTTAAATGATGTAAAGGAAGCCTTCAAAAAAGAGGGGCCTATTGATGGTTCATGGATTGTCATGAAGCCAGAAGTTTTCACGAATAATGTCTTATCGATGGAAGTATATAGGGGCGGCATTTCAAGGATTCGAAATGGCGAACTTGAGCAATTCGAATTTGCAGCGAATGCAGAAACAGGTACTGTTGTTGAACTGGTCCAGAAGTGAATTCAAGAAGTAAATTCAAGAAGTAAATAATGAAGTTAAAAATACCGCCACACATTTTCCGTGTGACGGTATTTTTCATTTTGTACGAGACACTGATTCTGTAATTTCCTTACCGCTTTCATCCCATTGGACAAGGCGGTAAACTGCATCATGATAAAAGATGAAACGATACTGGTTCGCCAATGCTTCTTTCATCAGTTTTTCCTTTGCAAAGATTGACGTCATTGGATAGTCATCATATGCAAGCACCCAGAGTGGATTGCTATGGGCATGGGTTGGCATGATATCCCCCATATGCAAGATCGTTTCATTGTTTTGGGTTAATTTGATGACGCTATGGCCGTCACTATGACCGCCGGTATGAATCATTTCAATCCCTAAAACTATAATAGTATGTTCATTGAAAGTTTTCACTTGGTGCTGAATCGGCTCCCAGTTTTCTTTCCAGTACGTATTTCTTGAACGGATATTCGGATTTCTCATTTCATCCCATTCGACTGCAGAAACATGAATTTCTGCGTTCGGAAAAATCGAGACAAGCTTGTCATCCACGTAGCCTGTTAAGCCCGCGGCATGGTCGTTATGAAGATGGGTCATTAAGATAATATCGATATCCTCCGGTTTCAACCCAAGCTCCAGTAAACTTTCTTCAACCTTCGTTTCCGCACGCACACCAAGATTACGCTTTTGCTTTTCCGTGAGCTTTCCTTTGCCTATTCCGCTGTCGATTAAGATGTGCTTCCCTTCATATGAAATGAGGATAGGATCTGTTCTAAGTTCAATCAAGTTATTCTCATCCACTTCATACTTTCGGGACCATAATGCTTTCGGTACAACCCCAAACATCGTACCCCCATCAAGAAAGTTCACACCACCATCAAGCCAAGTGAGTTTCATATCGTGAAATACATATGTATCCAACCAAAACATCCCCTTTCTTATCTCTCTAATTGTTAAACATAGCCTCCAACCGATAGATAGGTTGTCCCTTTGCCGAGAATTTCTCTTCGTATTCCGTCATAATGTTATCTTCGGGCATTTCAGCATGTAAATCCAAGGAGACATCCTTTAAAACCATGCCGTAAGAAGACATGGAAACAAGCGAGTATTCAAAGAGCTTGCGATTATCCGTCTTGAAGTGGATTTCACCTTTTTCCTTCAAAACATCTTCATATTTTGCCAAAAATGATTCATGCGTAAGTCTTCGTTTTGCATGGCGGGTTTTTGGCCATGGATCTGAAAAGTTCAAATAGATAAGATCCAACTCCCTAACCTTAAATAAATCCTCCATATTGGCACCATTTCCACGAAGTAGTCGCAAGTTCGACGGTTTTCCCGCTTCAATTGCTTTTTCCAAAGCGGATACGATTACATTGTCAAAATGTTCGATTCCAATATAGTTAATGTCCGGATTGGCTAATGCCATTCCGATGATGAATTGCCCTTTACCTGTCCCTACTTCTACATGGATCGGGTTTTCATTGTTAAAAATTGCTTTCCAATCCTTTACTGCTCCTTCATCTTCGTTGATGAGGACATCTGGATGTTCTGCCATGAAATCTTTTGCCCATGGTTTATTGCGCAGCCTCATTTTTTACACTCATTTCTAATTGTTTTTGTTCATCGTAATTCAGTTATTCCATCCTACCGAAAGCGGTAGTCTTGACATTATCCAAAATCGACTGTGCCGCCTTAAATTGGTTGAACTTCATTGGAAAAGTGGATTGTTGAAGAGCAGTGAACCATTCACTATACGTCCGGCGGTCTATAATTTTAATATCAAACGGGTTTCCGGGATAATCGATGTAGCCGTTTCTTGATAGTATGATTTTCTTAATGGGGAAGTCAATACTTTGGGTACTGAAAATTCCCGAGATGATTTTTTCCATTCGATTAAGCCCGATAAGGGGATTTAGAATCCTTGACTCTTTTGTACCAACCTTTTTCGTCCAAAAACGATCTCCACTCCCTACAAAAGCTGCAATATCTTCTTGTTCCACTACTGTTATGCACAAGCATTCAAGCGGGGTTACCAATATTATATCCACTTCAACCGGAGCTTTCTTCACTTGAAGGATTGGATAGTAAAATAGCAGAAAACTGTCGGGCAGTTGCTGGGTAAAGCTTCTCAGCAATTTATCTCCCATGAATTTCGCATCAAGGTGGGAAGTTTCCCTCAATGTCGAGCTTGCCCACTTCAACTGGAAATGAAATAGCTGATCTAAAAAGAGCTTGCGTAGATGTTCAAGATTGGTAGGATTGTTTAAGAGATAGGGATTGAATCCAAAATCCTCCAACTCATTCACTTCTTCGGATTCGGTGTCCATTTCAACATCCAGAGGCTCGAACTCTCTTTCCTTTCTCCTTCCAAACAAACTGAAAAGAGGGGTAAGCCAATTCCCCTCCTTCAGCTGCTCCTCCTCTTCTACATCAGGACTTTCTTCCCTTTCCGAAAAATCCGCTCCATTTTCCCATTGGAGCTTCATTCTTTCCCATTGGGACTTTTTAAGCCTAATATATTGTGTGGGATAATGTGATAAATCATTTTCATAGCGGGATATATAATCAAGCAGTTTGACGAGCTGCGCCAATTCCATCAACTCCGTTCAATCGACAATACTCATTCTCCTACTATGGAAACAGGAATCTGACGGGCAAAAGCCTCCTGCAATTTTCTTGTAACAGGACCAGGTTCACCTGAACCGATTGCTTTCCCATTTATCATAATGACTGGTGTAACTTCCGCTGTCGTAGAGGTCATGAAAAACTCATCCATTTCAAGTGCTTCTTCAGGAGAGAATGATTCCTCTTTTACAGTTATTCCGTTTTCTTCGCATAATTTTATTACAACTTGGCGGGTAATTCCATTTAGGATAAGATTTGATGCTGGGTGTGTGTAAACGACTCCATCTTTGATGCCAAACATATTAGTTGAAGATCCTTCCGTTACGATTCCGTCACGGACCAATATCGCTTCTGCGCAGTTCGCCTCAAAAGCTTCTTGTTTCGCAAGGACACTTCCCAACAAGTTCAAACTCTTTATATCACAACGAAGCCATCGAATATCATCAACAGTTATCGTCCGTACTCCATTTTCGATAGTTTTCATCGGTCTTGGATTATGAACCGCATACGCTGTTACAACTGGTGCAGTTTCAGGAGTCGGGAACTGATGGACCCTCGCGGCGACTCCGCGAGTCACTTGCATATAAATATGCCCTGTCGCGATTTCATTAACCTTAACCAATTCCTTCGCAATGTCGATTAACTGCTGTTCAGAATATGGAATCGTCATTTTTACTTTTGTTGCACTTTGAGATAGACGCTCGAAATGTTCTTCTGCCGTATATAATTCACCATCATATACTTTTACGACTTCGTAAACACCATCTCCAAAATAATAGCCCCTATCATCAATGGAAACGTTTATACTATCCTTTGCTAAAAACTGCCCGTCGATAAAGTGAATCATCATCTTTCCCCTTCCTCATTGGACGCTAAACGGCTGATTGCCGATGCGTAAATGGCTGTCGCCTTTATAAGGTCTTCTATATATACATATTCATCTGCTTGGTGGGCGACATCTTCCCTACCTGGGAAAAGCATTCCGAATGCGACTCCTTTATCCAACACACGTGCGTACGTACCGCCACCGATTGATAGAAGTTCAGCCTCTTCACCTGTGTATGCTGTATAGACTTCCTGCAATGTTTTGATGAACGGGTCATTTGCATCGACATGATGCGGCGTCGAATTGGATCTAACCTCTAAATGGAATGCTGAATCCTTTAACCTTTCATGACAATTGTTAACCTTCTCTTCAAACGGATACGTAACCGAATACCGCATGCTAACGTTAACTTGTCCGCCTTCTTCAGGGTTATAGGAAACGATACCCGCATTCAAAGTCGTATCACCTGATATTTCATCATTGAAATTTAGCCCAAGATAACGTCCTCGTGTTTCATTTCCAAATGCATTTACGATGAATTGAGTGAATTCCTTTGATGCACCATCTGTGAAAATTTCATTCAGGAAGGATGTTAGGACAATAGCAGCATTCACTCCATTGTCGGGTTCCATCGCATGAGCGGACTTCCCATTGACACTTATCGTTGTCTCAACGTCATTTCCGGTTACGGATGCACCGTAATCATGGGAATCCATAAAACGTTCAAATCGATCCTTAATTTCTTCGAATCCAATACCTATGATGGCTTGTGCATGGTCAGGAACCATATTCGTCCGATTCCCTGATTTGAAGTCAAGCAATTGTCCATCCGACGTATTCGTTTTTTGTGAAAAGACCAGTGATGAAATTCCCTTTTCAGCATTAATGATTGGGAAATCTGCATCTGGAGCAAACCCGATTGTCGGCATTTCTTCTTTTTCAAAATAACGTCTCACACAACGGAAACCACTTTCCTCATCTGTTCCAATAATGAGACGTACCCGTTTATTCAGAGGGATTCCTGCTTCTTTCACCATTTTCATAGCATGCCAAGCGGCAATTGTTGGACCTTTATCATCGATTGCACCACGTCCGAACAACTTCCCATCAGCAACAGTACCTTCGAACGGCCCGTAAGTCCAGTTACTTCCGGCAGGTACCACATCGACGTGACAAAGGATTCCTAAAAGCTCATCACCTTCGCCCATTTCGATATGCCCTGCCATATTGTCGATATTCTTTACAGTAAATCCAGCCTTCCTACCTTCCTCTAAAAGCCAATCGAGCGCTCGCTTCGGCTCGGGACCGAACGGCGCTCCCTCTGAAGACAAACCTTCATCTAAAACAGAAGGAATAGATATTAATTGCTTTAAATCATCAATTACAAATTCCTGATTTTCCAATGCTTTTTCTTTCCAGTTCACCAACTTAGGCACCTTCTTTCTTATTCTCTTATTTTCACATGTTCAGCTTGGAAAATAAAGTACCAAGCAATATTTACATTGAATTAACAAAAAATTCTTTTACTATTGTCAAAAATAAGCTATAATTATATTATCGGAACAATTACCCGATACAGCGTTCTGATGAAAGGAGTGCATTGTCAGGGGCCAATTTCAACTTGCATAGGTAACATTCAATAGTCTCATGCCCATAGATTTGGAAAATGAAGATGAAGGAGTGGTTCCACAGTTGAATACCGCTACTGATCGTATGCTTACCCGTATTAAGGATGTCTATTTATACATTCATGACCGGGGCATGGTTACAACCGAAAACGTAGTAGAAGAATTTGGCATCACAAGCCGCACCGCACAACGGGATTTGAACGTTCTTGAATATAACGAACTCATAACAAGCCCAACCCGCGGTAAATGGACAACAACTCAGAAAAAAGTTAAATTACCCTTATGACGTCACTCTAATGGGTGGTTTTAACCACCCGGCGATTTCAAAACGAGAAATTGAAAAAGCTGAACTGTCAATCCAGTTCAGCTTTTTCATTGCGAAGCGAAGCCAACTCTTCTTCCGTCAATTCCCGATACTCCCCTAAATTCAACCCTTCATCTAAGCTTAATGTTCCCATCGTAAGTCGTTTCAGGTAGACAACCCGCTTACCTACAGCCTCGAACATCCGCTTAACCTGATGGAATTTCCCTTCCGTAATCGTTAGCTCAATTTCAGAGATATTGTCGGATTTTAAAATCCGAAGTTTCCCAGGCTTCGTGAAATAACCATCATCCAGCGTTACCCCTTCCGCAAACCTCTCGATATCATCTTCAGTTACGACACCTTCAATATGTGCATAATACGTTTTCGGGACTTCTTTCTTCGGTGACAATAATTCATGCGCAAGCTTTCCGTCATTGGTGATCAACAACAAGCCTTCCGTGTCCTTATCGAGACGGCCAACCGGGAATGGCTCGAAATGTCTATACTCATCATCCAATAAATCAATGACAGTTCGATCACGGAAATCTTCAGTCGCAGAAATTACGCCTTGCGGTTTATGCAACATCAAGTATATGAATTCCCTGTATACAATCCGCTCGCCTAAAATCGTCACTTCATCCATTTCCGGATCAACGTGACGCGCAGGATCCTTGACGAGTTCATTATTTACTTGTATTGCGCCTTTCTTCAGAAGCTGTCGCACTTCTTTACGCGAACCGAATCCCATATTCGCCAATAATTTATCCAAACGCATTGATTATCCTCCAAACCCTAACTTCTTCGTAATCTTCGTTAAACGATCACCAAATAATTTCTGTGCAAGCCCTGATTTTAATGCTAAAGCTCCATACACAGCTGCTCCAACAAATGCACAGATCAAAACGTAAAGCAAAGCTTGCATTTTGCCGCCGACAGGGCTGATGGCAAGTAAGCCTTTTAATGTAAAGTGGACAGCAATGAGCATGATAACATTGAAAATCCCGATTAGGATCAATCGTCTAAACACCATTTTCGAATGGTAATTCAGAACCTTAGAGATGACGAAAAGGTTGATTGATACTGCCACACCATATCCGATTGCAGTTGCAGCAATAGCACCGTTCACTTCAAAGAGCTTGATAAGTGGGATGTTTAATATCATTTTAATCAATAATCCCGTTAACGAAGTGAAAACAATCCACTTATGCTTGTCGATACCTTGAAGGATTGCTGCAGTTACTGTGAATAGACCGAAAAGAATTGCGACAGGAGCATACGCAGACAATACAGCTGATCCAACAGCATCTTTACTGTAAAGGAAAGTGTAAAACTCATCCGATAGCACAATTAGACCAATAACCATTGGGATGGTCAAAAACAGCATGATTTGAAAGGTTTGATCAAGAGAGCGTGTGAGTCCTTTCTGATCGTTCCTCGTGTAGTAACTTGTTATAACAGGAATAAGGGCCATTGAAAAGCCGGTCGCTACCATAACTGGAATCATAACAACTTTATGTGTAAGGAAGTTAAGCATCGTCAAAATCTCATCGGTAACGCTTGATAGGCCAATGGATTTCATTGCATCATTGAATGTTATCATATCTACGAATTGATAAAGCGGATTGATGACACCTACGAGGACAAATGGAATCGTATACCCGATAACTTCTTTGTACATATCTATAAACGAAATACTACTTGCTGGCGGACTGCTCTCATACAAAGCTGTAAACTCTGGTTTGTATTTAAGCCAATACTTATACAGTACGACAAGACCCGCAAGAGCCCCGATAAATGCCGCAAACACCGCGAAATTCACTGCCAGTCTTGGAGATAAATCAAGTACATTTACTACGAAATATGCCCCAACCAAGACAACCAAAATCCTGACAATTTGCTCGACAAGCTGGGAAACTGAGGTTGGTTCAAATTTCTGATTGCCCTGTAAATAACCGCGGACAATACTCATTAGCGGAACAGCAAGCAATGCATAACTTACCCACCGGATAACTGACTTAATTTCTTCTATAGTAAATATCTGTTCATCATCACGAATAACGAGTTTGGCAATTGGTTCAGCCATGAAAAACAAGACTAAGAACGATAGAATACCCGTTATTGTCATGACAAGCATTCCAGACTTCATTAACTTTCGACCTGTTGCATAATCGCCCATTGCATTATACTTCGAAACATATTTTGAAATCGCAAGTGGAGCACCCGAAATGGCTACCGCTAAAGCAAGGTTGTATGGAATGTACGCGTATTGATACAATCCAATATTCTCTTTTCCGACAATCGCATAAAACGGAATAACGTATAAAAGACCGAGCGCCTTGGATAAGAAGAGCCCGATTGTTAAAATGGCTGTGCCTTTTACAAGGTTTGATGACATATTTGATCCTTCCAATCTTAAGAACTACTCAACAAAGCTACTTATCAGTTTACCCCCCACCGACACTTTTCACAATGATTATCGAGCATATCCATGTATAATGGAGAAAAACTGAAAGTGTGGTTCCATATATGTATGACGTTATTATCATCGGTGGGGGTCCCTCAGGGTTAATGGCCTCTATCGCTGCAGCCGAAAAGGGAGGCAAAGTCCTTCTTTTGGATAAAGGAAAAAAACTTGGAAATAAATTATCAATTTCAGGGGGCGGACGATGTAATGTGACAAACCGTTTGCCACTTGAAGAAATTGTTAAAAACATTCCAGGAAACGGAAGGTTTCTATATGGTCCGTTTTCTGTCTTCAACAATGAAGACATTATCACCTTTTTCGAAGGGCTTGGCGTGCCATTGAAAGAAGAAGATCACGGCAGGATGTTTCCCGTTTCAAATAATGCGAAGGATGTCGTAAATGCATTGCTTAGTGAAATGGATCGCCTGAATGTTGAGGTGCGTTTAACGACTCGTGTTAAGAAATTATTGATGGATGATGAAAGGATATTGGGTGTGCGTCTTGAAGATGGTGAAGAAATTCGTGCGAATGCAGTAGTCGTTGCCGTTGGTGGAAAAGCAGTCCCGCAAACCGGCAGTACAGGGGACGGATATCCTTGGGCTGAAAAAGCTGGTCATACCGTGACGGAATTGTATCCAACTGAAGTGCCTTTATTGTCCAGCGAACCGTTTATTCAATCAAAAGAATTACAAGGACTTGCACTACGCGATGTGGCTGTATCCGTATTGAATGCCAAAGGAAAGACAATGGTTACACATCAGATGGACATGTTGTTCACCCATTTCGGATTGAGCGGACCTGCGATATTACGATGCAGCCAGTTTGTTGTAAAGGAACAAATGAAAAACGGTGGGAAGCCTGTTGAGATGCGGATTGATTCATTGCCAACAATGAATGAGGAAAAGGCATTCCAGATGATTTCAGGCATGTTGAAAGAGGATCCGAAGAAAGTAGCGAAGAATAGTTTGAAGGGAATCGCTCCGGAACGTTGGCTTCTGTTTTTATTCGACCGAGCGGAAATCGATGTTGCTGATACTGGCGCGGGAATTTCCAATGAAAAAATCCGTAAGTTGGCGGGCTTGTTGAAAGGGTTTGCGATGACGGTTAATGGCACGCAGCCGATTGAAAAGGCATTCGTCACGGGCGGAGGGATTTCCACGAAGGAGATCGAGCCGAAGACGATGGCTTCTCGGAAAAAGGCTGGACTTTACTTCTGCGGTGAGATTTTGGATATCCATGGGTATACTGGTGGATATAATATTACTTCGGCGTTAGTTACAGGACGGATTGCTGGGATGAGTGCTGGGGCGTTTGCGAGGGATTGAGTTTGTCATGTAAGCGGGAGATTCTTGGGCGCGGGTTGACGGTTGTTGAGCGCGGAATCCAATTCTTGAGCGCAGAATCCAATTCTTGAGCGCGAGATCCAATTCTTGAGCGTAGAATCCAATTCTTGAGCACGAAATCTGAATCTTGAGCGCGAAATCTGAATCTTGAGCACGAAATCAGATTCTTGAGCGCGGAAATCAATTCTTGAGCACGAAATCAGATTCTTGAGCGCGGAAGTCAATTCTTGAGCATGTAATCCGTTTCTTGAGCGCGTAATCCAATTCTTGAGCGCAAAATCCAATTCTTGAGCACGAAATAAATCTCCTACTATAAGATTCCAACAATAAAATCCACGGAAAGAGTTCACACTCCTTTCCGTGGATTTTTCATATATTAAACCGCTACAATATTTACCAATCTGCCTGGGATTGCAATTACCTTCTTCAATTCCTTGCCATCGATCCATTGCTTCACTTGATCATCTTCAAGTGCGGCTTTCTCAAGCTCTTCCTTCGTAATGTCTTTAGCGACATTGATTTTCGCGCGAACTTTACCGTTGATTTGAACAGCAACTTCCACTGTATCATCAAATAGTTTTGATTCATCAAAGGTCGGCCAAGCAACATAGGAAATCGATTCGCTATGACCTAACTTCTCCCAAAGCTCTTCAGCAAGATGCGGAGTGATTGGTGAAATCATGATGACGAAGCCTTCAACAAATTCTTTAGGAATCGAGTCGACTTTATAACCTTCATTGATGAACACCATCATTTGGGAAATCGCAGTGTTATTACGCATTCCTTCATAGTCTTCGGTTACTTTCTTCACAGTTTGGTGATAAACCTTTTCAAGTGCACCACCTGATTCGCCACCTATTTTCGAGCTCAGCGTTCCATCTTCGTTGACGAATAAACGCCAGATGCGATCTAAGAAACGACGTGCACCGTCAAGACCGTTCGTTGACCATTCTTTCGAAGCGTCAAGAGGACCCATGAACATTTCGTAAAGGCGAAGTGTGTCCGCACCATGCGAATGGACAATATCGTCAGGATTGATGACGTTGCCAAGAGACTTGGACATTTTCACATGACCTTCTCCAAGGATCATTCCTTGGTTGAACAGCTTTTGGAATGGCTCTTTCGTTGGAACGACTCCGATATCATAAAGCACTTTATGCCAGAAACGAGCATATAGAAGGTGAAGTACCGCGTGTTCCGCTCCGCCTACGTAAATGTCAACCGGCAACCAGCGTTCTGCAAGTTTCGGATCAATCAGCATTTCATCATTATCCGGGTCGATATAACGTAAGTAGTACCAGCAGCTGCCTGCCCATTGCGGCATTGTATTTGTTTCGCGGCGGCCTTTCATGCCAGTAACCGGATCAACGACATTAACCCACTCTTCGATATTTGCAAGCGGGGATTCACCCGTTCCGCTTGGTTTGATGTTATCCGTTTTCGGCAACATCAATGGTAATTCTGATTCATCGACAGTCGTCATGGAACCGTCTTCCCAATGGATAATTGGAATCGGCTCACCCCAATAACGTTGTCTTGAGAATAGCCAATCGCGAAGGCGGTAAGTGATCTTCTTCTCGCCTTTTCCGTTTTCAACGAACCAAGCAATTGCCTTTTCAATCGCTTCCTCTTTGTCAAGACCGTTCAAGAAGTCGGAATTAATATGCTCCCCGTCGCCAACATACGCTTCCTTCGTAATATCGCCGCCAGCAACAACTTCCACAATCGGCAATTTGAATTCAACCGCAAATTCGTAATCCCGCTCATCATGAGCAGGCACCGCCATGATTGCACCAGTTCCGTATGAAGCAAGCACATAATCCGCAATCCAAATTGGCATCTTCTCTCCGCTTGCAGGGTTGATCGCATAAGAGCCTGTGAATACGCCAGTCTTCTCTTTCGCAAGGTCTGTACGTTCCAAGTCACTTTTCGTTTTCACTTTATCCAAGTAAGCGTCAACCGCATCTTTTTGTTCCGCAGTCGTAATTTGTTCAACAAGTTTATGCTCAGGAGCAAGAACCGCATATGTTGCACCAAAGATCGTATCCGGACGAGTCGTGAACGCTTCGAATGAAAGATCGGTTCCATCAATTTCGAATGTCAACTGAGCACCTTCAGAACGACCGATCCAATTGCGTTGCATATCTTTCAAGCTATCCGGCCAGTCAAGATCATCCAAATCTTCAAGTAGACGGTCCGCATATTCCGTAATGCGCAATACCCATTGGCGCATCGGACGACGTTCTACTGGATGACCGCCACGTTCAGATTTCCCGTCAATTACTTCTTCATTCGCAAGGACTGTTCCAAGAGCCGGACACCAGTTGACAGGTACTTCATCGATATACGCCAACCCTTTTTTATACAATTGGATGAAAATCCATTGCGTCCATTTGTAATACTTCGGATCCGTCGTATTCACTTCACGGTCCCAGTCATAAGAGAACCCAAGATCATTCATTTGGCGTTTGAACGTCGCGATGTTTTTCGCAGTGAATTCAGCAGGGTCATTACCAGTGTCAATCGCATATTGTTCAGCTGGAAGTCCGAATGCATCCCAACCCATCGGGTGAAGGACATTATAGCCTTGCTTTCTTTTGAATGAACTCAAAATATCTGTCGCGATATAGCCAAGTGGATGACCGACGTGTAGCCCCGCACCTGATGGATATGGGAACATATCAAGCGCGTAGAATTTCGGCTTTGATTCATCGTTGACCATTTTATAAGTCTTATTGTCCTTCCAATACTGTTGCCACTTCTTCTCGATCTGTACATGCTTGTAACTCATCTCTGTTCATTCCTTCCATTTACATTCAAATCGCGTTTTACGGGAATAAAAAAACTCCCGTCCCTTAAAAATAAGGGACGAGAGGTATGTATACTCCCGCGGTGCCACCCAAATTGACGGCAAAGCCGCCCAACTTGTTTCCTTAACGCGGAAAACGGCACCGGCTACTTTTCGTTCACCGATACAGGCTCAAAGGCGAGTTCATCGTAGTCGTACAGGCTCGCACCAACCGCCTGCTCTCTATAATCGACCGTACCGATTACTAATTCCTCTTCAATGCCAACGCTATTTGAATTCAGTTTATTGTAGTGTACCCGAAATAGTTCCAATTTACAACTGGATATCTAATAAATTGATGGAAGCGACTAAGCTATGGGTGAGTCATAGGTCCCTTTTTGATGATAACTTTCCGGATTCAATAGATATCTTCACATATTCAATAGATAAATTGCTCGATTCAATAGATAACTCGCCTGATTCAATAGATAAAAGTAATGCCAAGCCCATTTAAGAGGGCTTGGCATTGTAAATTAATTCAAATTCACTTTCAACTCAGCTTCCGTCGAGTTAATAACGTCTTCGACAGTGAATCCTTCGAAAACTTCCTTCAGTTCGAGGCCGTCCGGTGTCACGTCAATTAAAGCTCTTTCCGTGATGATCTTATGGACAACTCCTTTTCCTGTCAAAGGAAGTGAACATTCTTTTTTAATCTTAGCTGATCCGTCTTTTGCAACATGATCCATGATGACGATGATTTTCTTTGCACCATGCACAAGATCCATCGCACCGCCCATTCCTTTGATCATCTTGCCGGGAATCATCCAGTTCGCAAGATCTCCTTTTTCCGATACTTCCATGCCCCCAAGGATTGCAACATCGACATGTCCTCCACGAATCATTGCGAAAGACTCAGCGCTGTTGAAGAATGCCGATCCCGGGATTGTTGTAACCGTTTCCTTACCAGCGTTAATCAAGTCCGGATCGACCTCATCTTCTGTCGGGTACGGACCGATTCCAAGGAGGCCATTTTCCGATTGAAGAACAACAGTTTTATCCTCCGAAATAAAGTTTGCGACCAGTGTCGGCATACCAATTCCAAGATTTACATAGTCGCCATCGTTAATTTCTTTTTCCGCACGTCTAGCTATTCGTTCTCTGTAATTAATTGTCGTCATCGTGAATACTCCCCTTCCTTATCGCGTTGTTAACCGTTCAATGCGTTTTTCCTGTTCCGCTTGCAATAGCCCTTGTACATAGATGCTTGGTGTGTGAATTGTTGCAGGATCCAATTGACCCGTTTCTACGATTTCCTCGACTTCCGCAATCGTCACGCGTCCAGCTGCCGCCATCATAGGGTTGAAGTTTTGTGCCGTCTTGTTGTAGATCAAGTTCCCAAGCTTATCCGACTTCGCTGCACGGATCAATGCAAAATCGGCAACCAGCGCTTCTTCAAGGACATATTCTTTCCCATTAAAAACTCTTGTCTCTTTACCATCAGCCACAGTCGTTCCAACCCCGGCTGGTGTGTAAAATGCTGGTATTCCAGCACCGCCTGCACGAATCTTTTCAGCAAGCGTTCCTTGAGGAGTCAACTCCACTTCTATTTCGCCAGATAGAACTTGACGTTCGAATTCCTTATTTTCCCCAACATATGAACCTATCATTTTTTTAATCTGCTTTTCTTTCAATAAAAGACCTAGGCCCCATTCATCTACGCCACAGTTATTTGATATAATCGTCAAATCCTTAACACCCTTTTCAACCAAAGCCAAAATGAGTTGCTCAGGAATTCCAACTAAACCAAAGCCACCTACCATTAACGTTGAACCATCTCTAATCTGCGAAATCGCTTCCATTGCTGTTGAATAGATCGGTTTCATTTCGCGTTCCCCCTTCAATTACTTAGATAATTGCTAGTTTCCTATCTATATTTAATCAAACTATTTTGATTGGCGCAATCATACGAATTGAAAACCGGAAATCTCTATTGGATTTCCGGTCTTTGATTTGATGATTTTATCGGTCGATCATATAGGATTGTCGTTACGATTGTGATGATCATAAGACTTGTGAGCAATAAGAGCATCATTTTCATACCATGCATCTCCACCAAGAGGCCACCCGCTAATGGTCCAATCATACGACCAATAGTGGCGGCGGAGTTTACAACGCCTTGATAAAACCCATCTTTTCCTTTCGGGGCCAGTTGACTTGCTATCGTCGGGATAGCAGGCCATACGATCATCTCTCCAAATGTAAGGATAACCATTGATGCGATAAACATCTTGAACGAACCTGCAAAACTAACAACAATAAACGAAACAATAAATATGGAAGTTCCGATAATCATTTGTGTTTTCAACTGTTTTTCAATACGTTTAATAAGTGGTCTGATGATAGGCTGGCCTAAGACAATGAGTAATCCATTAATTGTCCAAATAAAGCTGTATTCCCGTAACGTTACACCGATGGACAATGCATGCGTAGAGATTGTCGTTGACCATTGGGAGTAGACAAGCCAAGTTATAAAGTAGCCCGAAACTAAAATAAGAAGCGCCAGGAAAGGAGCCATATACTTGATTGGAGTAGTCTCCCTAATTACATCTGTGTGGCGTTCCGGAGCAATTTCCATTCTTTTATATCCGAAGTAGGCAATCACTAAAAAGAGGATATAGAAAATGAGATTCGCCGAAAAGATATAGTCGATATGAACGGATGCAATGAAACCTGCCATAGCAGGACCAATGGCAACACCGACATTCTGCGCAAGATAAATTGAGTTAAACGCTTTACGACCGCCTTCAGGCCATACTGTACCAACCATTGCATACATACTTGGAAAAATAATACCGCCACTAAAACCCAAAACAGTAAGAAATATAATATAAGGATACCAAGTATGGTCATAAACAAGATAAGCAAGTGATAGGATTGAGATGACAATACCACTTATAATCGATCGGAAACCACCAATTTTGTCGAATAAATACCCGCCAAGCAAGTTCCCTACAACACCTGCGCCCGAGTTTGCCGCTAACACAAGTCCAGCAACAGCCAATGACTTGCCAAGGTAATCATGCATGTAAATTGTATTCAATGGCCATAGAAATGAATTTCCGATGACATTGACAAACATCCCGATGACAAGCAGCCAAACTTTATTCGGCATACATGTTGCCTCCGTTCTAATTTATATAAAATCCAAATCAGTCTGGTTTCCCACTGATTTTTATGCAAAATAAAATCCGGCCTTTTGGCAGGATAGTTCGAGTGTATTCCTTTTTCCACAATCATACAAGACATACTAAATATGTTCCATAATTCAGATGACACCATTCCCAACTATCGTGATACAATCTACTGTTGAGGAGCTGAAACACAATGCAGAAATTCAATTACCCGTTTCCTTCAGAAGGGAAACGTTACCATACATGGTCACGCCATTTAAAAGACGAGTTTGGATGCAAAGTTTTTAAAGTCGCATTAGACGCAGGTTTCGACTGCCCCAACCGGGATGGCACTGTTGCATTCGGGGGCTGCACGTTTTGCAGTGTAGCTGGATCAGGAGATTTCGCCGGAGATCGGGTCGATCCAATAGATGTCCAATTTGCGGAAATTCGTGATAAAATGCATCGAAAATGGAAGGATGGAAAGTATCTTGCCTATTTCCAGGCCTATACAAACACCCATGCACCCCTTCCCGTATTAAAGGAAAAATTCGAGGCAGCACTTGCGCAAGATGGGGTACTCGGCATGTCAATCGCGACTCGACCGGATTGTTTGCCTGATGATGTCGTTGAATACTTGGCGGAGTTAAATGAACGGACCTATTTATGGGTCGAATTAGGACTGCAAACGGTACACGAAAAAACTGCACAATTAGTGAATCGTGCACATGATTTTCCCACTTATGTGGAGGGAGTAGAAAAGCTCAGAAAACATGGAATCCGAGTCTGCACGCATATTATCAACGGGCTACCTTTAGAAGACTATGACATGATGATGGAAACTGCGAGACAAGTTGCAAGGCTTGATGTACAGGGAATAAAAATCCACTTGCTTCACCTTTTGAAAGGAACGCCAATGGTAAAGCAGTATGAAAAAGGAATGCTTGAGTTCATGAAAATGGACGAATACATCAACCTCGTAGTCGATCAACTTGAATTACTGCCACCAGAGATGATTGTCCATCGAATTACAGGGGACGGACCGATTGATTTGATGATTGGACCAATGTGGAGTGTTACGAAGTGGGATGTACTGAACGGCATCGATAAGGAATTGGAACGCCGTAATAGTTATCAAGGAAAGTTTTTTGAAAGGATGGTTGAACTCATTTGAGTAAAATACTATTGCATCGTGTCCTTCCGTTTTCCAAGCGATTGATTAGCGATACTGTTCTTCCTGGGGAAACGGTAGTTGACGCAACTGCCGGTAATGGAAATGACACTTTATTTTTAGCTGAGCAAGTTGGTGCAGAAGGCAAGGTTTTCGCATTCGATATTCAGGAAGCCGCTCTTGTAGCAACTGCAGAGAGACTTGGAGATTTAACCGAGCGAGTGACTTTAATCTTGGATAGTCATGCGAATGTGGATCAGTATGTAAATGAACCGATTGGTGGAGCAATGTTCAACCTTGGTTATCTTCCTTATGCCGATGATAAGACAATTGTTACCAAACCGGATTCAACGATCACAGCTATCCATAAGCTATTAGGGATGCTTAAAAAGGGTGGAATCATCACGATATCCGTCTATGATGGACATGACGGCGGGAAGGAAGAGCGGGATGCGTTGCTTGAATATGTAAAAACCCTTCACCAGGCAGATGTTCATGTAATTCGTTATGAACTATTGAATCAAAGAAATAATCCCCCATTTTTAGTCGCAATCGAAAAAGTGAGGGATTTTGATGAGGTTGTACAAGTAGAGAATTAACACACTATGAACAGAAATTTCAGTTGATTGAAGTGGAAGGCGGCGAAGTGCAAAGATGTGCTCTCAACGCTTCGCTTTCGTTCGTAAAAGTGCAGCGTTACGAGCACCTGAGTTAGGATGCCCGACCCCCGGAAAGCGTCCGCCTGAAACGGAAATCAACGTTTCACTATCTCACTCCCCTAATTGCCGTATATCAGCAATTGGCCCAATATCCTTAAAACCTTTCCTCTCCATCACAGCAATCAACTTACTTGCTGTTTCGGAAGCGCTGCTCAAATGTCCTTGTTCCTTATATTCGATAAAGCGATCAAGCAACGGGAAATCTTCCGCTTCACTTGATCGGATCGTCTCCTGCATGCCTGTATCAATGATTCCCGGTGCAATCGAGATAATATCAACTGGATATTGTGCCTTCTTCTGTTCAAGTGAAACAACACGGGAGAAATGATCAAGTCCTGCTTTCGTTGTGCAGTAGACACCCCATCCTTCATACGGGTTCCTGCCTGCACCCGATGAAATATTGACAATCTTCTTTTCACCTTCAAAGTTTTTCAGACTTCCGATGAATGCATTGGATAAAATCATCGGTGCAGTCAGATTGATCGACATAGCCCTTACAAGTTCATCCTCGTTAACGCTTCCGATTAGCCCTATCGGTTCAACAGTTCCAGCGTTATTGATTAACGTAAATGAACTTGCCGATGAAAGATTCTCTTCAATAATTCGATTCATCAAATCAGCCAATCCACTTGTTTCCGATAAATCCGCAGTCTCAAAATCTCCATGACCGGGATTGGTTCTTGCAATACCAATCACTTTCTCCCCTTTTTCTTTCAACTGATTCATCAACTCAAGGCCAATGCCTTTTGATGCGCCCGTAATGATAAAAATATTCATCGTTATTCCCCTTTCAGTAGCTCTTGTTGTTGGGTTTCCTCCCCGATTTTCACTTTATTTGGGATCTCAAAATAAGCAATCCAAATATACAATGCAATTGCTATGACTAAAACAAGTCCCAAAATCAATCTTCTTTTATCCATCCCATCTCCCCATTCCTAACTTTCCTTATAGTTTACCATGTCACCATATCTATGGGACAAACAGGAAATATATTAAAAGCCGATTCCCCAATTATTTGGAAGGAATCGGCCAAAGCTTTTATTTTAGTATTTTTATTTTCACGTTTTTTCTTCCCCATTTATATGCTTCGCTTTTTGTTGGGAAGAACACATCGATTTTATTCCCTTTAATAGAACCGCCTGTATCGCCCGCAATCGCATATCCATACCCCTCAACATACACTTTTGTTCCAAGAGGGATAACTGAAGGGTCTACGGCAATTACTTTCAGATCAGGATTTCGTTTTAGATTAATCCCAGTTGAAGTAATTCCTGAACAACCGTTACAATTAGCAGTATAGGCACTTGCAGAAACGGTTATTTCCTTCTCAACGTTATCGTCAGAAGATCGCGATGGTGTTTTCTTATTGCTTGTATCGGTTTTATTAACTTTTAAATTCTGATTCGGCTTTATTACAGTTGACTTTAAACCATTCCATGAAATTAATTCATTGACGGTGATATTATGCATTGCCGCAATTTTGTAAAGTGTATCACCTTTTTTGACTGTATACGTTGAAGAAGCCGCAAAACTTTCGGTCGTACCGCCGAACAATAACACTACTGCAAATAAAATCGTTACAATATGTTTTCTCAAGTTTTCTACTCCCCGCCTTTTAGTCTATTTATAGATTATCAGTGCAATGTTACAGCAATGTTACAAATTGCATTTATTCTGATTACAAAAGTCAGTCAATTGTTACAGTATAAGGAGGATTGAAAATGAGCGAAATTTTAGTTAGATTTGCACGACAGGATGAAGCAAAAGCCATATCCCATCTGCTTTCAAAATGCCAATGGTTCACTTATCGCACCCTCTATTCAGACGCATATATTGAACGGCTCATAAGTAAATATTACAATGTTGAACGCATCGAGCGCGAAATCACAACAATCGACAAAAGTTGGCACGGGTATTTTGTTGCGGAAATGGATGGAAATCTCCTTGGAGTAATCGGAGGAGGAATGAGAGACGAGTCGGATGGGGAAATTTACGTCTTCTATATGGACCCGGATTATAGGGGAATGGGGATTGGTACAAGGCTACTTGCATTCTATACGAAAATTCAAAAGTTTACATATGGGGCTCATCGTCAATGGGTTTCCGTGGCGAAAGGCAATCAATATGGCATTCCCTTTTACGAGTCTAAAGGGTTTTCATTCAAGGGGGAGGAAATTGCTTACGGTTCAACAACTGAAGACCAGGATATTTCCCTTATATATTCAAGACAGATTTAAAAAGGAGCATTCCAGTTTATGAGGAATGCTCCTTTTACCTATCGATGGGCCGGTGCCGGTTTCAAAATAAGTGCGATAAGGGCTGTGAAGATCATCACGACTAACACTGGAAGGATCCAGCCTAACCCATCGCTGTAAAACGGAAGGATTGAACTATAGAATGAATCAATAGACTTGAGATAGCTTGGCCATTCCGTTTTTTCGTAACCTAACGTGGAATATAATGTTTTTATCCCATCAAAGAGGCTGATTAATAATGCTGTAGCTGTTGCACCAACATAAACGATTCTTGCATGTCCGAACAGCGGTGAAGTGAATGTTAGTAACATAAGGACTACGGCCAATGGGTAAAGCAACATTAGAACAGGAATCGAATAGGTAATAATGTTAGCTAAACCAAAATTCGAGACAATGAAGCAAAAGACTGTGAACCCCGTTACGAATGTCTTGTATCCAACTTTTGGAATGATTGTATTGAAATATTCTCCGCATGCGGTGATGAGGCCGATACTTGTTGTCAAGCATGCAAGAATAATTACGACTGCCAGCAATACGGTGCCGATTGTGCCAAAGTAATAGGAAGCTGCCTCACTTAAAACAGGGCCACCAGTTTCAAATAATCCGAACTTCTCAGCTGTCGTCGCTCCAAGATACGCAATCCCCACATATATTAATGCAAGGATACCTGAAGCTACGACTCCGGTTTTCACAGTTGCAGAAAAGATTTGCATCTTATTCCTAACTCCATATGAACGTAATACTTTAATGACGATAATCCCGAATACAAGTGAAGCTAAAGCATCCATCGTATTATAGCCTTCGGTTAATCCTTTTACAAAAGCACCTTCAGCATAAGCATCAACAGGGCTTTGAAATTCTCCGATAGGATTCAAAAACGCAACGACTAATAGGACAAGTAACAATATTATGATAATTGGAGACATAAGTTTCCCGACACGATCCACAATTTTAGCAGGATTCAACGAAAGCCATAATGTTATTCCGAAAAATATTAATGTAAACAGTAACAGTCCAATTTTCGTATATTCTTCCGGAATAGAAGTCGCGATTCCAATTTCGTATGCAACTGCCCCGGTACGAGGTGCTGCAAAAAATGGACCGATTGTTAAATATAGTATAGAGGTGAATAATAAACCGTATATGGGGTGTACCCGGCTTGCAAGTTCTTGTAAGTTTCTACTTCCTGAGAACCCCATTGCCAAGACCCCTAAAAGTGGTAGTCCGGCTCCGGTAATTAGAAATCCGATTGTTGCAGGCCAGAGATTATCGCCTGCATATTGTCCCAACTGTGCAGGGAATATTAGATTTCCCGCTCCAAAGAAGAGGGCAAATAGCATGACTCCTATAGCTAAATATGAAGAAAATGACAATTTTTTTTGCATGTGTATTCTGCTCCCTTCATGATGTAATATGCAAATAATTGTGTTCAATTCCCTTGGGAATTTATTTATAATACTCCCTGTTACTTTTAAATGCAATAGAAAATACAAAGATTTCTCACTTTTTAATGGTGTTATTATTTGCCAATAGAAAAGTAGACGGCTTTTGGCCGTCTACTTTTTGTTTTATTTAAGGATAAATTTAGTTTCACTATGGCCTTCTCTTGTCTTACGTACCTCAAGAATAGCTGGTAATGCTGCTTTTAACTCCTCAACGTGGGAAATGACCCCTATCATTCTGCCCGATTTTTGCAAGTCAACGAGTGTATCAATTGCCTTCTGCAATGACTCTTCGTCCAATGTCCCAAACCCTTCGTCGATAAACATCGTATCAATCGATACCGACCCTTGGAAGCTTTGGATAACGTCAGCCATCCCTAACGCGAGACTGAGCGACGCATTAAACTTCTCGCCTCCTGATAACGTCTTCACATCCCTATTCTGGCCGGTATACCCGTCATGCACATCCAATCCTAAACCACTCTGTTTTCCTCTCGTTTCCTGACGGTCACTTCGTAATAGCTGAAATTGCCCGTTCGATAAATCTTTAAGTCTCTCGTTTGCAGATTGAATGATGCGCTCCAAATAATCGATTTGGATGAATCGTTCAAATGAGAGCTTCAACTCATTTTGACCCCTAACCGTATCGTAAAGGTCGGCAATTTTACTTACCTTTCTTTCAAGCTCATCAATACCTTTACCAGTTCTTTTAATATTCTCTGCCAATGAAATCAAAGCCGTTTTATATTCTGTTGATTTGTTCATTTCCGTCCAGGCGGACTCATAAGATGCTTTCAAACTTTGTACAGTTTCTTGCATCTGCATCAAGTTCGCTTTTTCTTTTCCAAGCAAGCGGGCTTTTAGTTCAGCAATTTTTTCCCCTGTTGAATGGAGCCTTTGTTTGAAGTCCATCACTTGTTCCTTTAAAAGACGTCTATCTGATTCCGACATTTTCGCTTCCCGATATTCCGTTTCCGATACGAAATCGGAAGAATCTAAGGCTTCTTTGAATCTCATTTTTGCATTTTCCTTTTTAACGGAGCATTCGTCAAATGTCTTTTTGCAGTGAAACTCTGCAGATTCCGCCTTTGTTAGTTTCCCTCTCGCTTCCTCGCGTGACTTTTGAACGGACTGCCACGCATTATCCAAACGATTCTTATAGGATTCAACTTCAGTAATTTTCATTTGCAAGGCGGGCAAGTTACGCATTTCTTCAGGAATTTGGGCTATTTCCCTTTCCAATAATGATGTCTCTTTGTCCAAAAGCGATTTTTGTTCAAGAGCCCTTTTTTCGTTTTCAATTTGAGCAATCTGCATGGCCGACGCTGTCTCTTCCTGTGTTTTTAGCATCTTTTTTAAGTTGGGCAGTTTATCCCTTATTGCACGTAAATGGGTTGCCTTTTCTGTTAACTCTTTTTTGATTGCCAACAGGCCATCAAGATTGTTTTCAATCCGAAGTTCCTTCATTTCAATCTCTTTTGCTTCCATTTGTTCGAGATACGTATCGTATTTTGCACAGACCGCTTGGTAAGAACCTTCTATTTTTGCTAATTCGATTTGTTTTTGGTCAAGTTCTTCACGAGTCACTGAATCTTCGCTATGTCTATGCGTTTTTGACGGGTGGTGCCCACTTCCGCAAACCGGACACGGCTCCCCATCCTTCAACGAATCTGCCAAAAGCGCGGCCTGATTATTCAACCACAAATTTTGCATTTGTGTAAAGTAATCTCTCATCTTACGTACAACAACGGATCCCTTTTCCTTTTGTTGCTTCCACTTCACGACTTCTGCACTAATTTTCATATGGTCTTGTACAATTTTCAAATCAGATTCCACTCGGCTCATTTTTTCAGCAATTTCTTCCAAAGGAATAACATCAAATTCCATTTTTTCGATTTGAGCCTTCATCTGCTCTAATTTTTCTTTTTCGACAGCTGCCCTTTTCGTCGAAACGATAAATTCTTCCTGCATATGTTGAAGGCGCTGCTCCAAGCTTTTCACTGTCGATTCCTTAACTGATAATTCCATTACCGCCGGAAGAAAGTCGCGCAGACGGATAAGACGTTCTGTCACTTGCCCCCTTTCTTCCTGCTTGGATTCTTCTTGTTTATATAGTATTTCAATTGTTTCCAATGACATTTTTGCTTCTTGCGCTTCTTTTACCGCATGATTCCATTCTTTCAACCTTATTTCTGTCTCGTTACGCAACTGCTGAAAATGACCTTCGATTTCATGGATGATCGCAGCCCGCTCCGCATTGGATATGCGTTGTTCTTTAATCGTGACAGATGGAATTTCTGCCTTCAATGTCTCCATACTCTTTGTCAACTGTTCAAGCTGATCAAATTGTTCATTGATATTTTTCGCTACATGATAGCCCGAAAGCATTTCGGCATGCTTTTCATATGCAAGTTTATATTTCTTTTCATCTTCCACCATTTTTTTTGAATAATATTGGGCTTCTTCTTCTATGCCGTCAAGTACTTGCGAAACATTCCTGTACTCACTCGAAAGCACTTCAAAGATCAATGAATCCCTTTCCGGTATGCTGGAAGGAATTTGACGAATAAACCCTTCAATCCTGCTTTTCTCTTCGGTTAAACGGACATGTGCCTCATCCCGTTTCATTTTCAATCGATTGACGACTTCACGGTATTCCTCCGTCTTGAAGATTTTTCTCATGATTGTTTCTTTATTCTCCGTGTCGGATGTCAAGAATTTCCTGAATTCCCCTTGTGGAAGCATAACAATCTGACTAAATTGTGCTTGTGTAAACCCAACAAGTTCTTCGATTTTCCGATTAATTTCAGAGACGATTTGACGGTCGACAAACGGGATTTCCCCGTCTGTAGTCAGCTCAAAGAACTCACATCTTGCTGCTGTTTCTGTTTTATTGTTAGCTTTTAAATATGGGATTTGCCGCATGACTCGATATGTGCGTTGATTGATTTCAAAAATTAATTCAACCGCTGTTTGAGTAGAATCGTCAGCGAAGTCACTTCGCATTGAGCGGGATTCTGATCGGTCTTCACCGCTCGCTTGTCCGTATAACGCAAAACAAATCGCATCGAAAATCGTTGTTTTTCCAGCTCCAGTAGCTCCAGATACAACGAATAACCTGTGATCCTCAAGGTTGCGGAAATCAACTACTTCTGTTCCCTTATAAGGTCCAAAAGCAGTCATCGTTAATTGAATGGGTTTCATTGGTCATTCCCCCCTTTCACTTCTTGCAAGACCTCATTGAAAATCTTTTCTGTTTCATCGTCAGGTTCGTTTTCATTCATTTGAGTGTAAAAATATCGAAACAGGGTCATATCATCTGGTTTTTCCTGGATTGCAGAATCTTGCCGTTCAAGTGTTGCGGCAGTCCGACTCACTTTCCTTTCAATATGCATGGCATTCGGATAAATCGACTTCACTTTTTCCATCGGAAATAAGACAGGTGTGGCATCATGCAATTTCACAAAAACGTAGTCATCACTTGGCGGATGGGTGAGAATTTCCTCCATCTCCCCTTCGATGGTACGCATATCATGTTTTGGGACAAGTAGCCTCTTTTGGACATCGATGTTGCCCTCTCCATCCATTTCCACAATGTAAAAACCTTTTTTATGATGTTCTTCAGATATTGAATATTTCATCGGTGATCCCGAATATCGTATCGATTCATTCAATACATGATGTGCCTGGTGCAGATGGCCCAAAGCCGTGTAATGGAACGGTTTGAAAAGTTGTGCAGACACATACTCCGCGCCACCTATTGCCAAAGGGCGTTCTGAATCACTTGTATTCTCCTCTTCTTCACCGTGCGGAGTGACAAAAGCATGTCCTACAAAAACATGTCGGGCATCTTCTTTAAATTCGATTTCCTGAATTACACTTTTCATAGCACTATTAAAATCTATTATGTTTTCATCCTCATAAACTTGTCTACAAATGGAAGGGTCAGCATATGGGACAAGGTGAAAATGAACCTCTCCGTATGAATCATTGAATACGATCGGTTCCACTTTATTTTTTAAACGGCCTTCAATATAGTAGCCATTTCTTCTCATCAATTCACTGCCAAAGTCTAATCGGCTTGGACTATCGTGGTTCCCAGCCACTGCAATTACAGGTGTTTTCAAATCGACAACAATTTCATTTAGCACTTCATCTAACAATGATACTGCTTCAGTTGGCGGCACTGCCCGATCATACAAATCCCCTGCAATCACTATCACATCTGGTTTTTCTTCTTTAATGGCGTCGATGAATTGCCGAAGCACATGTCGTTGCCCCTCCGTCATGTATACTCCTTTAACTAATTTACCTAAATGCCAATCCGCCGTATGGAAAAACTTCAATTCCCCCGCCTCCCGTTTCTTCTTTTATCTTTTATTTTACAGGAAACTTGCTTGAATAGGCATCATATCCGACAAAATAGAAATATTATTATTTCATTAAATCGATTTCAACCGAAAAATTTATTGCCCCAAGGAAAGAAAAAAGGCTTTACTCTGAAAATAATTTATACTATACTTAAACAAAAGTTGTACGAAGGAAACTTTTCAAGAAAAATAGGCTACTGCCTACACTGTTAGAAAAAGTCAGCAATAGACTACTAAAAATAACGTGATAGATTTGCAGTCATATTTTTTTTACACTAAAAGTTGCACAAGGGAAAGTTTTTACATAATAAACTGTGAGGAGGATAAATATGTCAGATGTAATTTCATTGAAAAACGTTTCAGTTTCGTACTTCGGAAATCAAGTACTTGAAAACGTTTCTTTCGAATTCACTTCCGGTCATTTAATAGGAATTTTAGGTCCAAACGGAGCTGGTAAATCCACTTTGATGAAAGCGATGTTGGGATTAATTCCAAGAGATGAAGGGTCAATCGAGATCAATTCCCAACCAATCAAGAATTTCAGGAAAAGGATTGCCTACGTTCCACAACGTTCCAACATCGACTGGAACTTTCCAATCACCGTGAAAGATACTGTCGTCATCGGGACGTATCCAAAGATTGGACTATTACGTAGACCTAAGAAAAAAGATAAGGAGTGGGCAATGCGTTGCCTTGAACAGGTAGGTATGCAGGATTTCGCCAATAGACAAATCGGAGAACTATCAGGCGGACAGCAACAACGGGTATTTTTAGCGCGGGCTCTTGCGCAAAAGGCGGATTACTTCTTTTTGGATGAACCATTTGTCGGTATTGATGCTGCAAGCGAGGAAGTGATAATACGCATATTAAAAAGATTACAGGGAGAAGGAAAAATTGTCTTTGTTGTCCACCATGACCTAACAAAAGTGAAAAGCTATTTTGATGAACTGGTTTTGATCAATAAACAACTTATCGATGCGGGACCCGTTCAAAAAGTCTTCAAATCCGAAAATATGGTTCGTGCATACAATATGCCATTTTTAACGCTGAATGATTTGGAGGTTCAACTGTAATGGAGTTTTTACATGATTTGCAAACGTACGCATTTTTACAAAAGGCCCTCATTACGTCGATAATGGTTGGAATCATTTGCGGGGTCATCGGCAGTTTTATCATACTCCGTGGAATGGCGTTAATGGGAGATGCCATATCACATGCCGTCTTGCCCGGTGTTGCCATTTCATACATGTTAGGCATCAATTACTTCTATGGTGCAGTGTTCACTGGAATTTTAACAGCTTTCGGTATTGGGGCCATTACACAAAATAGCCGGATTAAAAGTGATTCGTCGATAGGGCTTGTTTTCTCGGCGTTCTTCGCACTTGGTATCATTTTGATCACTCGTGTTGGAAGTGCAACAGATTTAACACAGATTCTATTTGGTAATGTTTTGGCCGTTAGGACGTCTGATATGTGGTTGACACTGGCAATCGGGAGCCTTATTATCCTTGTCGTCATTTTGTTCTACAAGGAGCTGTTGGTCTCAAGTTTTGACGAAACGATGGCTGCAGCGTATGGTCTCAGAGTTCGCTTCATTCATTACTCCATCATGTTTCTTCTGACACTCGTAACAGTTGCTTCTTTACAAACAGTTGGTGTAATTCTTGTTGTTTCGATGTTGATTACACCAGCTTCTACGGCTTATCTTCTGACGAATCGGCTTTCGGTTATGGTTTTGCTTGCTGCGTTCTTTGGTGCATTGTCGGCTGTTATCGGGTTGTATTTCAGTTTTGAATACAATATGCCTTCTGGACCGGTTATTGCTTTGGCGACAACAGCGTTATTCCTTATAGCCTTCTTGTTTTCACCGAAACAAGGGATTGTATTAAGGAAAATCAAAGCGGTCAACAGGACGAAGAAACTTGCATGATAGAAATGAAAAAGTTGATTTCCGCTACAGGCGGACGCTTTCCGCGGGCACGGCTTCAATCTCCTCGTCGCTTCGCTCCTGCGGGGCTTTCAGCTCGCGCTGTTCCCGCCGGAGTCGCCGCCTTTCGCTTCAATCAACGGAAAATCTTCTTACAGATAAAGGTTTAATAAACAAATCCTAAAAGGGGGAAAAATTAAAATGAAGAAATATCTTGCGTGGATAGGTTTATCTTTAGTATCCATCTTTTCACTTGCGGCGTGTGGGGCGGATGACAATGAAGATACAGCAAACAGTGGTGATGGGCCTTTGAAGGTTGTGACGTCGTTTACGATTATTGCGGATATGGCGAGGGAGATTGGTGGGGAGTTTGTGGAGGTGCATAATCTTGTACCGACTGGAACGGATCCGCATGAGTATGAGCCATTGCCGAATGATATTAAAGCTGCTACTGATGCAGATGTGCTTTTTTATAATGGCCTGAATCTTGAGGGAGGAAAAAAAGGGTGGTTCTTTAAAATGATTGATACCGTCAATCAAAAAGAAGAGAATGTGTTCAGTTTGACCGAGCGCGTAGAACCAATGTATTTGACCGATAAAGATGGACGTGAAGAGGAAATCAATCCCCATGCATTCATTGATCCCGCTGTCGGTGTGAAAATGGCTGAGGATATGCGGGATATACTTGTGAAAAGACACCCTTCCAAAAGTGAGGAAATTCAGAAACGTGGAGATGCATATGTGCAACGATTGAAGGAAATCGACAAAGAGTATGAAGAGAGGATCAAAGATATTCCAGAGAAGAATCGTATATTGGTCACAAGCGAGCGGGCTTTCCAATACATGGCCTCCCATTATGGATTGATGGAAGCGTATATTTGGGAAATCGATACGGAAGAGAATGGCTCGCCTACTCAAATAAAAAACTTAGTTGACTTTATCAAGTCGCATGACGTGTCAGTACTGTTCATGGAATCCAACGTTGACCCCCGTCCGATGGAAACCGTCGCCAACGAAACGGGTGTGCGAATTGCCGAGAAGAAAATCTACTCAGATGAAATCGGAAAACCTAACGATGAAGTGAATACGTATATTAAGTATTTGAAATACAACATCAATCTGATACATGAGGAACTTAGCAAATAAGTCAAAACCCGCATTCAAACGGCTTCTTAGCCTGTATGCGGGTTTTCTTTGATCAGTCTTGGTAAAAGACTTTATCCGTATTGTATTTCGCGCGTAATGTGTTGATGATATACGTTTCATAAATTTCACGTTCCATCGGGTCTTCTACAATGATAACTGAAATCTTATTGATTTCATTGCGATGGTTTTTCACCGGTGATACAGTATCTTCAAGGTGTTTTTTCACACGTTGGCGCAGTTTGCGCGCTTTACCTGCGAAAAGCAGTTCATCGCTTTTATTGTAAAAAAGGATGAGTCCACCTTTGTCACGAGGGATTTCATGGATATCGATGAAGCCATTGATTGGCTTGATTGGAGCTTCGTCACCAGTTATTTTTTGTTCACGCTGGATGATTGTAACATCCGGTTTTGGTATTGTAATTGAAATCAATTTACGCTCACGTCCTCTTCTTTTGTGAAGTTTTATCCTACCACAAAACGGAGTGGAAAGCGAAAAGTATTAATATACAGTTGCTTTTCGTTCCAGACGGACGCTTTCCGCGGGCATGGCTTCAGCCTCCTCACTGCGCTAACGCTTCGTTGCGGGGTCTTCAGCTCATGCTATTCCCGCAGGAGTCGCCGCCTTCCACTACAAGCAACGGAAATCTTATTAATATAAATCATTAATTCATCTATAAAGTTATCTTTCCATACATCCTTCTCATACACTATATAACTACCTAAGAGGAAGGAAGTTATGTTTTGGAGGACTTTCCATTAATCATTCATACAAAGATGCTCCCGCATACATCGTCAAAAGTGAAAGTTTATTACCCAGTAATTTCGGACATGGAAGATGCCGCTATTCAACGGATACTCAATCACACGATTATCCATACTTTAAATGAAATGCTTGTGAACCAAGATTTCTTTAATGAAAATCTTGTAGAGATGGTCGCGAATTTTGAAATAAAAACGAATGAGCGCGGTGTTCTAAGCCTACTTCTTATCGTCTACTCATTTACCGGCGGGGCGCATGGGATGACATTTACGAGGGCGTTGACATTTGACACTCGAACCGGCAAACAATATCAGTTGGAAGAGCTGTTCAAAGAAAATAGTGATTATGTGAAAAAGATATCCGATATTATTCGTGAAGATATAAAGAAGTGGAAAGTCGATTTACTCGATCCCCCTTTCAAAGGGATCCGGAAAGATCAGGATTTCTATATAATGGACACTTCAATCGTAATCTTTTTCCAGCTGTATGAAATCACTCCTTATTATTGGGGATTCCCATATTTCCCAATTCCACTTTTAGACTTGAGGGATATAATAAAACCAGACACCCCACTGGACAGGATGATGGCTTTCACCTAAAGATTAAGTAGTAAGTAAAAAAACGCGAGCAGTGGATGTTAACTGCTCATGTTTTTTTATTTTTTATATCGGTAGCCGATGAATATGGCGACTAACCCTAAAATGAATAGTGCAAAAGGCCATATTGGAAGGTTTTCTTCATCCTCTGTTTCAGCTTCTTCATGCGGACTACTCACTTCCTGTCCCTCACCTAATACGTTTATATCCTCTGTGGCATAGGCAAGTTCAGTTGTTCTATGGCAAATCGTGGTAGACAATGTATTTGCCACATACATGTCGCTCATCGAAGCGTAAACAAGATACTTCTTGCCCTTTTCAAACGGAAGTCCGCAATCTCCATCATGAAGTCCCGTCGTAACTACCGCTTCTGACCCTTCAATCCCCTTCCATACTTCATTAACCTTGAAGTGAATTGTCTTTCCATACCCCCGAATAAGTTTGCCGTTTTCAATAATCTCTACAACTTCACCGGTGAAAACAGCATCCGCCTGATCCAATGCTTCTTCAGGTGGCGGTGCCATTACGCATGAGCAAGCATATGCGTCCAACGGCTTCCACCATAAAAACAGTATGAATAATAGTCCAAATGACAATAAGTATCTTACTTTCAAGCCGACTCCTCCCCTTTAAAGAGTAGACGAAGGCGATAGTGTTTCGTTTCAATATTATCTGCGCGCGTTTTTTTGTGGTTTTTTATATCGGAAGCCGATGAATATGGCGACTAACCCTAAAATGAAAAGCACAAACGGCCAAATTGGTAGTACGGTTTTACCTTTATCTACTTTCAAACTACTAACTTCCTGCCCCTCACCTAATACGTTTAAATCCTCTGTTGCATAGGCAAGTTCCGTTGTTCTGCGGCAAATCGATGTAGCCAATGTATTCGCCACAAACCTATCACTCATCGTAGCGTAAACAAGATACTTTTTGCCCTTTTCAAACGGAAATCCGCAACCTTCAGTATCAAGTCCTGTTGTAACGACGGCTTCAGACTCGTCAATCCCCTTCCATACTTCATCAACCTTAAAGTGAATTGTTTTACCTTTCCCTCGAACGATGATTTTAGGATTTTCAATAATCTCCACCACTTCACCGCTAAATACAGCATCCGCCTCTTTGAGTGCTTTTTTCGGTGGTGGCAGTGCGACGCATGAGCAAGCAGATGCGTCTAACGGCTTCCACCATAAAAACAGTATGAACAATAGACCAAATGACAATAAATATCTTACTTTCAAACCGACCCCTCCCCTTCATTGAATAGACGCTAACGCAAGTGTTTCGTTTCAATGTTAATTAACAAACTGGAAGAATTAGAGATTCTTCATTATTCTTCGGAGAGTTGACCGCTGAAGAGACACTGTACGCGTCCATTTGGTCTTTATCAAATGGCTTCAACAGATTCCCAAGGGATTGAATATCCATATTTCTTGGGTCTAACCAAATATGTTCATCCTCTTTTTTCAAAATGACAGGCATCCGATTATGAATCGGTTTCACCAACTCATTTGGTTCCGTCGTAATGGTGGTGCATGTATGGATCAGTTTACCGTCTGGCGATTTCCACGTTTCCCATAGTCCAGCAATCGCAAAAAGTTCATCGGTTTTCAACTTGATACGCATTGGTATCTTTTCATTCCCATTCCTTTGCCATTCATAAAATGAATCCGTCGGAATAATACAACGTTGTTTACTGAAGGCTTTTCGATAGCTTGGTTTTTCCGCTACTGTCTCTGCCCGAGCATTGATCATTTTGTAACCGATTTTTTCATCTTTCGCCCATGGTGGAATGAGCCCCCAACGTAAATGGCCCATACGATTTTTTTCTCCATCATTAATGATTGCTATAACTTGCTGCGACGGAGCAATATTATAGCTTGGATTATATTCACTTTCTTCAAAAGCGGCTTCAATTCGAAATCGTTCCATGATTTCATAATACGGGGCAAATAAAGTAAAACGACCACACATAAGAATTCTTCCTTTCTTTTGAGACTATTTTGTTAATCGTATCACGAAAATGCGATAGAATCATGATAGGTGTTATGAAAGGATGATTTATTTGAAAAGAACTTTGGTCATAAGTGATATTCACGGTGAACTGGATTTATTTGAAGAGCTTCTTAAACAAGTTAACTATGATCCTAATGAAGATCAACTAATCCTTTTAGGGGACTATATCGATCGTGGAGCTAATTCCATTGGAGTTCTCGATAAAGTAATCCAGTTGAAGGAAGCAGGGGCAATTGTATTAAAAGGCAACCATGAGGATATGATGGTTAAAGCAATGTTGACGGATGAAGAAAGAGCTTGGAAAAATTGGACGAACCGTAATGGCGGAAGCCAGACATTACAAAGCTATGGATTTTCGGAAGAGCAGTTTATCATAAAAGAAGACGAGCCTTTTGAGAAGCCATCCATACATTCCGACAAGTTGGATGAACATCTTCAGTTCATACAAAGCCTCGATTATTTTGTTGAAACAGATGATGTGATATTTGTGCATGCGGGCGTGCATCCGGATAAGTCCATTACTGATACGGATCCTTATGAACTTATTTGGATCAGGGATATTTTCCATAATGGATACTGTGGAGAGAAAACTGTAATTTTTGGCCATACGCCAACGAAGAATTTACATAAGGACAAGGACAAGCAGGACTACTCCGTCTACTTCGGTGACAATCGTATTATTGGTATCGACGGGGCGGCTGTCTACGGAGGACAACTGAATTGCTTGGAACTACCAAGTAGGACCGTGTATTTTGTTGAATCCGATAAGTTGAAAGAGATGAAAGAGGGAGAAATTCATGACAAACAAACCATATAAAGCATTGGTGACGGATCGAATCTTTTTCGGAGGAGTCGATGGAATTGAAGAGGTAATGGCTAACGAAAAGATTGATGTGATATATGACTTACGAGCAACTGTAAATGGCAAATTGCCGAGCGAAATCAGTGTCCATCAGCCTTTGTTGGATGATGCCGAATCACAGGACGACTCTATCCGCGAGGCTGTCGGTAAGGTGATGGAAGCTTACAAGGAAGGTAAAAACATCTACTTCCATTGCAATACAGGCAGAGGGCGCGGGGGCACCCTTGCAGCAGCAACTTTGCTTGAGTTAGGGAAAGCAGAAAACATTGAAGAAGCCGAAATGATGACTACAGCCATCCGACCGGAAACGAATATTAAACCTGCATTCAAGGAAGCTTTGAAAAGGTTATACAAGTAAAATGACTAAAGCCGGATTCAATTTGAATCCGGCTTTACATATTCATTCAATTCACACGACGTCTTCGGATTGTCATTATATACATGGCAAGGACTGCAAGAACTAACAGAACCGATAACAAATATACATTTTGGTATCCAAATTGGGATGCAATAATTCCTAATATAAAGGAACCGACGGCTAAACCAGCGTCAAACAACGTGAAAAATGTTGCTGTCGCATATCCGCTTCGAATATGAGAAGTCGACTGAATCGCCAGTGTTTGTAAACTTGGAACAAGCGCGCCATAACCAAGTCCGACACACGCTCCAGCAAGAAGGAAAGCCCATGCGGAATTCATAAATGCCAATAGGATAAGCCCGATGAAAAACAATAAGAATCCAGGTATTAGTATAAACGCTGGTCCTTTTTCATCGAATATTTTTCCAGTTAACGGCCTCGTCATGAGCATGACAGCTGCGAAAACGACGAAAAAGAAGCTTGCCAGTGAAAGCAATCCTTTTTCCTGTGCATAGATCGATAAATAGGATAGAACACTTGCATATGAAAAAGCGATTAAACTTGCCAACAATGCAATAGGAATTGCCTTCTTCTCGAAAAGATCATTCAGCGTAAAACGTTTTGACGAAGTAACTGCCCCCTCCACTTTCACATCCGGAATAAGAACAGCCACAACTGCACCTATCACCATGAGAATGCTCATTATGATGAATAATGCATCATACGAATAGGTCTGGATGATGAACAATGCGATAAATGGACCGACTACAACAGCCAAATTGGTAGACATGACAAAGTAGCCAAGACCTGCTCCACGCCTTGTCACAGGAACGATATCAGCCGCGAGTGAGCCCGCTGCTGTTGTAACGATACTGAACCAAACACCTTGGAAGAAACGTAGCGCAAGTAAACCTTCGAATGGAGTGATGAAATAGTAGAGGACGGTACAAATGAGGTAGAAGAATAAACTGATCCAAAGCATCCTTCGTTTCCCAACTATATCAAGCAACTTGCCTGAAAACGGTCGGACAATGATTGCGGATAGTAGGAAAATGGTCATCAGAAGACCCGCTTCTTCATCTGTTCGACTTAATGCGTCTTTTGCATAGAGCGGTAATGTAGAAACCAATCCATAAAACACGATGAAAACGGATAAATTAGTTAAAAATAAACTTATAAATGATTTTGTCCAAATCGGTTCCTTATTCAATGAATAACTCCCCTTCTTCATCATTAATCATACTTTTGTTAACTTATGTAACTAAATTATTATACTTCGCGTATCGAAATATGTAAAGAATTTTGTTTTAAAACAATAATAAAAACCGCAACCGTATCCTGGTTACGGTGCGGTTCACAATTAATTTGCTGAAGCTGTAATCTTTTGGTCCTTTGGCAATGCAAGTCCGACCAAACCGATGAAAGGTAAAAAGGAAGAGATAACCATCGTCGGGAAAATGCCAATACTGTCCATCAATGCACCGATCACGACTGCACCGATTGCGCCCATCCCGAAAGCCAGTCCTACCGTGAGTCCTGCCATCGTTCCAATTTTACTTGGAACAAGCTCTTGTGCATATATGACCGTAACTGAAAAACTAAGCATGATAAAGAATCCTATCAACGCCAACAATACACCAACTGCCCATAACGGCATATAGGGAAGCATTACACACAGAGGCAGCGGGACTATTAGAGAAAGCACAATTACATTTTTTCTACCGATACGATCCGCCATCGGTCCACCGAAAAATGTACCTGCCGCACCTAATGCCATGAATAAGAAGATGTATAGCTGCCCTTGTTCAATCTTCAAACCATAATCATCCATCAAATAAAAAACGTAAAAGCTTGTAACATTCGTAACGTAGAAAGATCGGGCAAAAATAATGATTAACAACAGTGTCAATGCAAAGCCAATTTGTTTTTTCGTCAATTCCCCGATGGAAGATAGTAAAACTTTTTTACGATTATTTTGCTTTTCCAAGTCCAACTGTTTTTTGTACCAGGTTGAAATTCTTGATAATATTATTATTCCAAGTGCTGCTACTACGATGAAAACAGCCGCACCCTTTTGCCCAAGCGGTACAAGAACAAACGCGCTGATCAAGGGAGCAAGAGCTTGTCCTGAATTCCCGCCGACTTGATATATCGATTGAGAAAGACCCCTTTTCGTACCTGCCGCAAGGAACGATACGCGGGAACCTTCCGGATGGAAGACCGCTGATCCAAAGCCTAATAAAATGACCGATACGAGTATCAGCCAATAACTTGGAGCAATCGCTAAACCAGCCATACCGATAAGAGAAAACATCATACCGATGGGGAGAGCATAAGGCATCGGTTTCTTGTCACTAAAATATCCAACAACCGGTTGAAGAACTGAAGCAACCATATTTAATGCAAAGAAAATAAAGCCAAGTTGGGTGAAACTTAATCCTCTTTCTTTTTCCAAGACAGGAAACATAGCCGGAATAACGGCTTGAAGCGTGTCATTCAGTAAATGACAGGCGCCAATTGCAAACATGATTGGATATACTGGGTTTGCGAGATTTTGCGTCTCTTTAGTTGAAGTCATATGTATCCCCGCTTTTTTTCATTAAAATCGACAATATGTATAGTATACAGCAACAATTTTCCAGTGCGAGTACTTTCTTCATTTTTTCCGTTTCAATTATCGTTTTAGGATATGAAATTTCCGGGTAGATTGAAGGTAAAGTATTCGAAAGGATTGACGTTAAAATGTCACTCTTTACTGATGTGTCGCTGATCGTTTTATTCCCCTCTACACTTCTTTTGTTGACGTTAGAAATTGTATTAGCCTCATACAAAGCCCTTTATCCAAGGTGGACAACCAAGCTTGCTCTTAGTAATTTGGTGTTAAATATATTATGGATGCTGCTGATTGTCTATTTGCTTATTAATCCTAATCTGATTCGGCCGTATCTTGCGGAGTCCTTGGGAAGGGTTTTTCAAAGATCACCGGAAGATATCACTACCCAAGTTTCTCTAATAGTCATGCTTGTGGGTCTCGGCTCGATTGCAACAACTATTATTGACTCCTTCATGGGCTTCAAACATCTCAGGACGGAAAGGATTAAGCAGTTATTCAAATGACATGAAAAAGGGATTGGATTCTTCTTGGAATCCAATCCTTTTTAGTCAATCCTCTCTACCTTTTTCGGTGCCGGCAACAACTACCGCTGCAGAAGCATCTCCAACAACATTCACTGTCGTACGCATCATATCTAAGATTCTATCAATCCCTGCAATAAGTGCAATTCCTTCAAGTGGCATATTGACAGAAGTCAATACCATCGCAAGCATTACCATTCCTGCACCCGGAACTCCAGCTGTTCCAATTGAGGCCAAAATCGTAATGAGAACAACTGTTAACAATTGCATAAACGAGAGTTCCAAACTATAGAATTGTGCGATGAATATAACAGCAACTCCTTGATAAATCGCAGTACCATCCATATTGACAGTTGCGCCTAATGGAAGGACAAAACTTGAAATCTTATTAGGGACGCCCAAGTTTTCATTCGTATTTTTAATGGTTACAGGCAATGTTCCGGAACTGCTACACGTACTAAATGCGACAAGCGCAGCCGGAGATATTCCTTTGAAAAAAGCTTTAGGGTTCATGTTTGAAAATGTTTTAACAGCGGTTGAATATACAAATACCGCATGCAGGATACAGGCGATATAAACTGCAAGAATCACTTTCACTAACGGCAATAGCACCGATAATCCGTATTGCCCGATAACCGGCGCGAGCAATCCTAAAATACCGATTGGTGCTACTTTCATAACAATCCCCGTTACTTTGTACATGATTTCAGCGAAACCTTCGAAGAACGCATATACCGGCCGTGCCTTTTCACCGACCAATGTAATGGCAAGACCAATGAACAATGCGAAGAAAATGATTTGCAACACATTGCCGGAAGATAATGCTGTAAATGGATTTTCAGGTACGATGTTCAATAAGGTCGTAATTGCACTTTGCGGCTCATTAGTTGCAGCTTCAGGTGCCACAAGTCCCTCTGATGAAACATCTACTCCTTTCCCTGGCGAAATAATAAATGCCACAGCAAGACCAATGACAATTGCAATTGCGGTAGTCACCAAATAATATGAAACCGTTTTGAATCCAATCCTACCTAATGCCTTCGGATTTGATGTACTCGCTACACCAACTACTAGTGTTGATAAAATGAGCGGTGCAATGATGAACTTAATAAGTCTTAAAAATAAATCCCCGAACGGCTTTAGAAAATTGATGGAGCTTCCGAAAACACTACCCAAAATAATAGCTAAAACGAAGGCGATGAAAATCTGCGTGACAAGATTAAACTTAATCTTCATTCCTCTCCCCTTTCTTTTGATTACTCCAATGCCACGTCAAAAAAACTGCTTATACCAACATATACAATTTGGGAGAACAACATGACCAAATAGTTAATTAATTTAAACTAACAAAAAAATCCCCCTCTCACATTTGTAAGAAGGGGCTGGAAATTGAATTAAATCCATCTACCAACGATTGGGTAATTGTATGTCTCCCCACCAAGGGCTTTTACAATACCAATAATAGGTACAATAATTGTCATCAAAATAAATACAATAAGCATCGGAATTCCAATAAGGAAAATGATTAATATTGCCGATATGAATATTAATGCACCCATTACCAATTGAAACAATAATGCCTGGATGGATAATCTTTTTATCTCCGAATCATCAATAACTAAATAAAGTACGAATGGGACTAAAAAAGGAGCAAAAAATGCGCTTGCATGTACTAACACTTTTAGACCAGTTTTTTCCATGAATGAAACCTCCTTTTATGCGAATCTATATTATTTTACGGATAAGAGATTAGGAAGTTTCGTTTTTCAACCCATTAATTCATCATATTTTTGATTTAGTTTTTTCACGTCAATATCTTGAATAATTTTATCGTCCAATTCATAACGATTTTTCAGCTCCAAAATCCGTCTTACACTTTCATCGAGCCTTTCCATGGATATAATTCCTGATTCCACGGCTTCCACTAACGTATCAAACGTGTCTATTTGATTTGTGTAATCCCCAGCTACTAATAAGAGGTCACTGCCTGCCATAAATGATTGAATAGCCGCTTCAGCCACTGAATACTCATTGACGATTGCACCCATTGTCAAATCATCAGTTATGACGACCCCATTATAATGCATTTCGTTCCGTAAAAGATCTGTAATGATTTTCTTTGATAATGAAGAGGGAAACTCTTTGTCCAACTCAGGAAAAAGTATATGGGCTACCATAATCATATCAACATTCTCATCAATCGCCTTTTCAAATGGCACTAACTCTGTTTCTTGAAGCTGCTGCAAGCTCTTTTGAATTACAGGCAATGATTTATGGGAGTCGATATGGGTGTCACCATGTCCCGGAAAATGCTTAACAACGGAGATGATTCCGTTATCGTTCATTCCTTTCCTAACAGACATCCCTAAAGAAGCTACCTTTTGAGGGTCGGAAGAGAAGGATCGATCCCCGATCACGGGGTTTTGTGGATTACTATTCACATCCAATACCGGGGCAAAGTTCATATTGTAACCGAATGCGTGAAGTAGTTCGGCAAGATAAACCCCTGTATCATAGGCAAATGATTCATTATTCTTTTGTCCGACCAAAGAGGCTGCCGGCAATTTTTTCAAGCCTGCTGGCACACGGGAAACTCGTCCTCCCTCTTCATCAACCGACAGAAATAATGGAATTTTATTTCCTTCATTCGCCTTTTTACTTTCGTTCAATATTTGTACGATGCCGGAAGGTGTAGAAATATTTTTTCCTAATAAAATAATTCCTCCAACTTTGCGTTGGCGGATAAGACGCTCAATATCGCCATTGAATGTTTTACCCGACATACCGACCACTAATAATTGCCCTACCTTTTCCTCTACGGACATTTCTTCCATCATTAAATCGATTCCGGAAAACTCCACTTCAACTGTATCCGAAACCGATTGTCTTTCAGTGAAGTCCGGAACCGGCTGAAGATCCGTTTCAACATTCAATTTAGAACAGCCTGTAAAAAGAAAAAGGGAAAGAACGATTATCCAGCCCATTTGCTTCATCGTCATTCCCTCCTATCTATTTCCAAATTTCCTTCGCACGGTCAAGTGTGTCTATTGAAATACGTCCTTTTAACATCGGGGGCGGACAATGTTTATTATGTTCCGCAATTTTTTCATTTACTTTTCCGATTCTTTCTTCCAGATCTGCCCGTTCTCCGCTCATTCTAGCCCTATCGATTTCATATACCATATCACGAATCTCATGCTGTAATTTCAACCAATGCGGTTTATATCCAGCATCTTTCGCGATGCGTTGAAAATGTTGGTAGGTGTCACCTGAAAAATATTCCTTCGGTAGTGGTTTTCCGAATCCTTTCAGGTTTTCCATACCGCCTTCATCCGACTTCTTTTTAAGCATATCACCGATCAGGTCATTATATGGTGGCATTGAATTATTATCTGACATCTTGCTCCCACGCTTTCATCAGATTTTCATGATATCATTTTTTCCAGATGTATAATCGAGTTTCATCTGCTCAAGTTCAAGCTTCATTTTTTCCGTCTCAATGATGAAATTCTGCTGCTTCACTTTCTCGAGTTCGATTTCATCACGAACCATATCAGCTCTGAATTTCAATGTTTTTCGCTTATAATCCGTAATAATTGCAGTGATTGGAACACACATGACAATCCCGACAATTAAAATACCTGTAATGTAACCCATTCCTATGTTTCCCTACCCTTCTCTCAGATCACACACTCACCTATTCTTAAACTTTCATGACATCATTTTTATCTGATGAATAATCAAGCTTCATCTGTTCCAATTCAAGTTTCATTTTTTCAGTTTCAATAATGAAATTCTGCTGCTTCAATTTCTCTAATTCAAGCTCTTCCCGAACCAATTCAGTTTTGTATCTAAATGTCTTTTCCCGATGTTCAGTTATGATCGCTACTATTGGAACAACCATTACAACTGCTACTATCCAGAATCCAATCATCGTTTTCCACCTTTCCTTTATTCTTTCAGTCCATCGCAGCTTCCATACCTACTAATACGGAATTACTTTCTAAAGGTTTCGTCTTCTTTTACTTTGTGATAAATGTAGCTGGCATAACAACTCCAACCACTTCACCGGTTGCGCAAAGAACTTCTCCCGCATATACCTCTACGTTCACTTTCCATTTCTTCGGATGGATCTCCTCAACCGTCCCTACAGCCTTCAACATAACCCCTTGTGGTGTCGGCTTCAAATAGTTTACATTCAAGGAAGCGGTTACAAAACGTGGAACCTCAGCCCCGTCCCCAGGTTCATGTCCATTCTTACGATGTAACGCCAATGCGCAAGATCCGGTTCCATGACAATCTACTAGGGATGCAATAACCCCTCCATATACGAAACCTGGTATCGCTGTATGCTTTTCCGAAGGCTCATAATATGTAACCGTTTTTTCTCCATCCCAGCCTGTCCGGAAATGATGTCCGTCCTCATTTAATCGTCCACATCCATAACACCAAGCAAAATCATCAGCATATCCATCTTGTATTGCATTTACCATCTTAGTAGTCATATCTCTCATCCTCCCTTAATTCACTATAGTTAGAATACTATTATAACATCTAATTCAACATTGTTAATTTTTCTTTCCCTTATAACATAACATGAGTACTAATCCACATGAGCGACGTCTGCGTATACTATAGAAACAGTGACTGGAGGAATTGAATATGAGAATGCGAGCCGTATTGCTCATTGCGCTCTTAATCGGAGGAACTTATGCAATGCTTGAGTCCATAAATGATTATTATGAAAAAAGTTTTAATGAATTATACGAAGCCATGAATGCTGATTTCGATTCGCTCACCTTCAATAAACCCGCAATGAATGGATCCCCTGCGGAAACTTGGAAAGTCAAAGATGAACTCGAAGTGGATGAATTGCTTAACTTTCTGCAAAAATACAGTGTAAAAAAAATCAAATCAGAGGACGTTAATTCTTACGGTTCTCTTGATGAGTTGTCAATTAGTTTACAAGACTCAGAAGGGAATAGCCTGACAATTATAGTTGCAGAAAACCTTATTATCCAAAACTCGATCAATTATTATGAGATTATTGATGGACCTCTTGATATGAATTGGATCGTTCGTTTTATTGTCAGTAATAAATGATAAAGGCTCATTAAAATCATACATTTACGCATAAACTATTAAATTCACGCATAAGTAGCCTTAATCACGCATAAACTACCCGAAAAACTCATAATTGCACTTAAAAGCGCATAAAAGCTGCCAAAGACGCATAAATTTTTTGTTGCATCTATGCAGCTTCAGCGCTTGCAAACGATTATTTACCTTGTGATTTATATTGAAGTATCATCGACTTAATCATAGGATTTAGATTTTCCGGAAGTTCTTGCAGGTTAAAATAACCGACTTCCAATGTCTCTATTCCGTCAGACTTCAAATTCCCGCCACGAATATCCCTCGACACATACACGAGCGTAACTGAAAAATACTCATGCCCATTTTTCAATACCGTATGGGTATGCGCGCCCGAGACAACTGTTACAAGGTCCAGCCTCCCGATTTCAATCCCCGTCTCTTCAAGCACTTCTCTTCGACCTGTTTCTTCAGCGGATTCACCTAACTCCATGAAGCCTCCAGGAATTCCCCATCGGCCATCCAAATTCCGTTGTAAAAGGATCTCCCCTTTTTCATTGAACACCCCTACGCCAACCCCCGTAAGCAATAACGGCCGATTCCCGACAACTTCCCTAATATCTTCTATATAACCCATAATTATATCCCCCTATTTCCCCTCTAAATTAAGCCTGAACTCCCTGATAAACGTACGGAATCGAGGTTTCCAACAACCTTTTTATCCCGCCTTCATAATAAGGGAGCTCTTCATCCGCTTCATCGAGATCCTTCCACTGAACATCCAAAATTCCGTCTTTATCCTGTATAGCAACTTCTCCACCAATCAATTCCGTACTGAATGTAAAAAATAAAACATGATTATTTTCCTTCTGCCTAAACGTCTCATTCACCGCAAGCAGCTTCCCAATCTCAACCGTCAGCCCAGTTTCTTCCCACACCTCACGGATTGCCGCTTGTTCCAATGTCTCCCCTTTCTCCACTCCCCCTCCCGGCAACGTCCAATTATTATATTTCTTGTTCTTCACCATAAGAACTTTTCCTTCTTTGAAAATCAATGCATACACAACATCCACACGATTCATTAGTAAAATCCCCCATTTCGTTTATACTAAAATAATAGCTTATCGATGGAGGTCATAACAATGGAATTCAAAAATATCAATGAACAAATTATTCAAAAGTATAAAGAGGACGAAACACTCATGATTCGATTATTCGTTCAATGGTGTAAAAATCATGACCTTGATCCCAACGCCCTTTACAAAAAAGCATATCCATACCAAGTGGAAAACGAAGCATTAAAGAATGTCATCGAAACTGATGATGGCTTTGATGAATTTCACATTGATAATGAAACTATCTTAGATGTCCTTCAGCTTTTTGGAAATGAAGATTTGGCGTTTGTTGTATCCGATGAAATTCAACTTTTACAAAGAAAAAAATAAATTTGCTGAAATTGCCATTCATTTTTACTTTTCTATTAGTTTACTATATACTATAATTAGTTCGACTACCGTAATATTAAAAGGGAGAGATGATGAATGGTTAAAAGTTTACCACCACGTTCAGAAGTAAAAATCGAAGAAACATGGAATTTGGAAGACCTCTTTAAAACCGAAGACGACTACAATGCTGCACTTGTCCAACTTGAAAGCGAAGTCACTTCCTTTGAAGAACGTTTCAAAGGCAAAATGACAGATGAAACAGCAGTTCTTGAAGCATTAGATGGATACGCATCCATCATGGGCAAAATGACACCGATTGGCACATACCAAAGCCTATCACTTAGCGTAGACCAAACAAATGACGAATCACAAATGCGATCAAGCAAGTACAGTTCTATCTCTTCTAAACTTGGAAGTAAACTTTCATTCTTCACAAGTGAACTTTCCGAAGTTTCCAGTGAAATCCTTGAAAAAGCTAAAGAAAAATCTTCGGAATACAAAAATTATATCGAAGAACTGATTCGACAAAAGCCATACAAACTTCATCCAGAAGTTGAAAAAACATTGGCTGCATTCTCTTCCGTCTTAAATGCTCCTTATGGCATTTATAATACGACGAAATTAGTCGACATGAAATTCGATGATTTCGAAGTGAACGGGGAGCAATTCCCTCTAAGCTATACTACTTTTGAAGGTGGATGGGAATCCGAAGTTGACACAGAGAAAAGAAGAGCTGCATATGACGCATTCCATGCAAAATTAAGAGAATACCAACATACGACTGCAAAAGCATACGACACGCATTTGCAAAAGGAGAAAACAACTTCCGACCTTAGAGGACATGACAATGTTTTCGATTATCTTCTGTTCAACCAAGAAGTTGACCGCTCCATGTATGACCGTCAAATCGACTTGATCATGGAAGGCCTTGCACCGCATATGCGTAAATATGCAAAACTTCTTCAAAAGGTTCACGGACTTGATGAAATGACATTCTCTGATTTGAAGATTCCTTTGGATCCAAATTATGAGCCAAAGATTACAATTGAAGAATCCAAGAAATACATCGATGATGCCCTATCAATCATGGGTGAGGATTATATCAACATGGTTGACCGTTCCTATAAAGAGCGTTGGACAGACTTTGCTCAAAACGTAGGAAAATCTACAGGAGCATTCTGTTCAAGCCCGTATGGCGTGCATCCATATATCTTGATTTCCTGGACAGGCAGTATGGAAGATGTCTTCGTTTTAGCGCATGAGCTTGGACATGCAGGACATTTCTATAACGCGCATCAACACCAAAACATTTTCAATTCACGTCCTTCGATGTACTTTATCGAAGCTCCATCAACGATGAATGAAATGCTTGTGGCGAACCACCTGCTATCCAATTCGGATGATCCGAAGTTCAAACGTTGGGTCATTTCGTCCATCGTTGCACGTACGTATTACCATAACTTCGTTACACATTTACTTGAAGCGGCATACCAACGTAAAGTGTATGAGCGTATCGATGCAGGCGGCAGCGTAAATGCCAACGTATTGAATAACTTGAAACGCGGTGTATTGGAAGAGTTCTGGGGCGATGACGTGAAGATCAATGAAGGTGCAGAATTGACTTGGATGCGCCAGCCTCACTACTACATGGGCTTGTATCCATACACATACAGCGCAGGATTGACGATTTCAACACAAGTATCCAAGCGTATTCTTTCTGAAGGTCAACCGGCTGTAGACGACTGGTTGAAAGTACTTCAAGCAGGTGGTACAAAATCTCCTGCTGAACTTTCAAAAATGGCAGGCGTTGATATTACAACGGAACAACCATTGAAAGATACAATCGCTTATATCGGCGAATTGATCGATCAGCTTGTCGAATTGACTGATGAAATCGAAGCAGCGCAAGTGAAATAATTTATCGAGATAAAGCTGTCCCTTCCTTTTTTAGGGACAGCTTTTTCATTGTTCCATTGTCATTCATGTTACCTTCGGATATGATAATACATATATTATTCTATTGAAATGAGGGGTTCTTTTGCCTTCCACACAATCCAATTGGTACGTACGCCTTGGCTGCCTGGCACCGATTATAGGAACCATTGCCCTTTTCACCCTTGTTAGGCAAGATCGATTGCTTCCTGCTTTTATTTTTTTCGCAATCTTTTTTGGATTCGCAGCCCTATTCCTGTCTTTAGCAACACGTACCGAAAACAAACTAAAAGCAAAACAACTTGCACATCTTGAAACATATAAACCAAAAAGATCAACCTATCATGAAACACATGCATTCGTTTCTGATGACCTTCTCTCAAAAATTGCCATCGATGAACGAAACCGTAGAATTCATTTTTGGGAACCCTCTTTGCTTGCTGATGGCAAGCGAGTATCCAAGGCTTATTTAAAAATGCCTTATGAAATCTTTGACTATTCTTATGACCAGTTATTGGCCATAGAAACGTACGAAAACGGAATCCGGAAAAAAGTTATTTTTAATGAGGCTGAAGGGACAAAGGACCGTCTTGAAGCGATAGGACAATCCCTCAATCCGGTGATTGATGAAAAAGTGTCATTAGCGAGAAAAGCAATCCTTCGTAAAACCGTTACGGTTGAAATGAAAATTGTAGTTGATAATGAAAAAAAGCCATTCCATATTATCCGTTTTTATTCGAATCTCGATAAACGGCTTAGAAAGGATTCTACTGAATACATAGGGGTGTATCGCAAAATGGATCATTGGGTGACACTTTTAACATATATTATGGATGATAAGCGAAGATATTAATGAAATCATGTTGCCGCCCTATTTTACTGGGGCGGCTTTTTCTATCCTCCTAAAATCATGTTGAGTTCGTTCTATTGCATATAGTAGAATGATAATAAATGGTATTCTGATGAATCCCAAAAATATGAAAACGGGGTTGTTCATATGATTTCAAATCGATTAAAAAACATGCCGCCTCACTTTTTCTCCGGATTGGTAAAGAAAGTGGAGGCTGCAAAGCAATCTGGTATGGACATTATCAATCTTGGAAGAGGTAATCCCGACCAACCAACACCCGATCACATTATTAAAGCCTTGCAGCAAGCCGCGGAACGTCCCGAAAATCATGGGTACTCTCCATTCAATGGTATTCCAGAATTGCGAAAGGCAGTTGCAGATTTTTATAAGCGGGAATACGGCGTGGACGTGAACCCTGATACGGAGGTTGCTATTTTAGGTGGTTCAAAAATAGGGTTAGTGGAAATTCCCCTTGCGATGATGAATGAAGGCGACCTACTCTTATTACCGGATCCGGGTTACCCCGATTATTTGTCCGGTGTTAGTCTTGCTAACATTGAGTATGATACGATGCCGCTTCTTAAGGAAAATGGGTTCATGCCAGACTTCTCTTCTATTGCGGATGAGTCGAAGCAAAAAGCTAAGATCATGTATTTGAACTATCCGAACAACCCTACAAGTGCTGTCGCAACCATTCCTTTTTTTGAAGAAGCTATTTCCTTTGCGAGAGAGAATGGAATATTTATTGTGCATGATATGGCGTATGGAGGGATTGGATTTGACGGAGTTAAGCCGATAAGTTACCTTCAAGCGGATGGAGCTAAGGAAATCGGAATAGAAATGTACACCTTATCGAAAACGTATAATATGGCTGGATGGAGGGTCGCCTTCGCAGTAGGGAATTCAAAGATGATTGAAGCCATAAGCAGATTGCAAAGTCAGCTGTTCATCGGAATGTTCCCTGGAATCCAACACGCGGCAATTGCAGCTTTAGGTGCAGATCAATCATGTGTGAGAGAACTGACGGCGCTATATGAGAATCGTAGAAATGTCTTGATAAGGGAATGTCAGCGTATCGGTTGGAACGTGGAAGCGCCGAAAGCCTCTTTCTTCGCCTGGTTACCTGTTCCTGAAGGCTATACGAGTGAATCATTTTCGGATATCCTTCTTCAACAAGCAGGGGTGGTCGTTGCTGCAGGCAATGGCTTTGGTAAATATGGAGAGGGCTTTGTCCGTGTCGGATTATTAGAGAGTGAGGAACGGATTGCAGAAGCAGTCGGGAGAATTGAAGCTTTGGGGATATTTACAGCGAGCGAAGCGTGACTTACAAAAAGGCTGCCAACGATGGCGGCCTTTTTGTATGCTCATGGGGATGCTTTGTCTTGGGCGCGAAACGCATTTCTTGAGCGCTTGGCACAATTCTTGAGCGCATAATGAGAATCTTGAGCGCGGATACATTTTCTTGAGCGCGAAATGCTAATCTTGAGCGAAAAACGCTATTCTTGAGCGCTTGGCACAATTCTTGAGCGCATAATGAGAATCTTGAGCGCGGATACATTTTCTTGAGCGCGAAATTCAATTCTTGAGCGAAAAGTATAATTCTTGAGCGTATGGCACAATTCTTGAGCACATAATGAGAATCTTGAGCGCGGATACATTTTCTTGGGCGCATAATGAGAATCTTGAGCGCGAATACATTTTCTTGAGCGCGAAATGCTATTCTTGAGCACAAAACGCTATTCTTGAGCGCTTGGCACAATTCTTGAGCGCAAAATGCTAATCTTGAGCGAAAAGTACAATTCTTGAGCGCGAATACACTTTCTTGAGCGCGGATACACTTTCTTGAGCGCAAAACACAATTCTTGAGCGCAGCATATGCCTCCCCCTTATTTCTGAAATCCAATATGAATCGAATCAGCAATATGCTTATATCCAATCTCCTTATAAATCTTATTAGAGGTAGGATTCATCATATCCGTATATAGAACACAGAAATTATACTCCTTTAATAGCTCCATGGAACCGCATGCCACCATCGTCCGAGCGTAGCCTTTCCTGCGCTCCTCTTTCGGTGTGAAAACTAATGAGACCGTGACACCATTCCTTGTCGGTCTTGATTTCTTCATCATTGAAACAACTTTTCCTTCATTTTCCCACAAGAATACCTCCTGCGATTCAATGAATTGCTTGACTATATCATTAACACGTTCAATTGGAGTCCGATTCAAATTCGCATCATCTTCAAACTTCGAATACCAGCTTACAACCAATGAATGATCGTCCATTGATGCATACCGCCAACTGCCCGGACTCATTTCAATTGTTTCATCAACCTGATCCAATCGATACAGCCCCTGATCCATTAAAAGTTTTTGCTGTTCCCCTGTGTATGCCGTCCATTTTTCAGCAAAAGCTGTCGCCCATTGCTTCAAACTAATAACCGATGTGACAGTGACCGCAGTCTCGTTAAGTTCCTGGATTATGAAATCGATCACTTCATCAATTTTACTTTCATCCACAATGACAAGGTTTACAGGATGTGGAGGAGTCATTTGCAGTAGCGCAAGCACCTCATCCCCTTCCATAATTGCAGCCATGAAAGGATTATCGTACTTCCCCGCCTTAATTGCCTGCAAAACGCCATAAAACAAACTAAAAACATCCTCTTGTTTTTCGACTACCGGTTCCGCAACCACTGCAAATCGCTTTGCATCATCAAATCGAATAAATTCCATTCCCCATCCCCCATTTCTTTTCCAGCATTATACAGCTTATTTATTGGACTGTCATCCTGTTTTTTGATTATTGTTTGAAATAGACTCTTCGTGATTCGATTGGAAAGCGTCCGCCTGGAACGGAAATCAACAGTTTTACTCAATATAAAAAGAACATGCAACATAGCATGTCCTTCACAATATGTAATCACTATTCACTTCACCACAACATCGGCTTTTGAACCATTAACCAAAGCATGATGAGCATTAGCCCAATATAAATCCATGAAGTCCGATTTAGTACAGTAAGAATTTCTCCTTTATCACTATCCGGAAGATGATACCTTCTTAACACTCTCGTAAATCCGGTCGAAAGAAAAACGCCCGACAATAGCATCACGGCAAGTGTAGCAATCACCCATGAAGTATACCAAGGCCATGGCCCAGTCAGAATAAGAAGCGCCCCCGACACGACTAACGCATGTCCTGCGTGCATGACAATTCGAATAATGACTTTGATGACCGATAAATAAGCGCTCTCAGATGAAGTGTCGACATTCCGCAGCCTTTTAATCGAAGGCATTAAAAGGAATAGCGGTCCGATTGAAAGGACTGCGGAGACGACGTGGACAAAGACGATTGTCCCGTACATGTATTTCATAACATTAGTTTGTAACCGGGCTGAATTCGTGTACCCACACGCTCATTTTTGGAAGCCAAGGCATATTTGGGTGTAAGGCTAAGATGGATTGTTTGTATTCTTCCATATTGGTAAACCCTTCTTGGACCGCATGTTCATCGGTCATTTCGCCGAGAGTTTGCTTGTAGAGCTTATCAATTTTGAACTCCTTCCCATCCAAGATCATAATCTCGTCCGGATATGCATAGACTCCATTTCGTCTCGTAGCAGTTTTTTCCCCTCTTAACACCTTTTGTACATCTTCAGGTACTGTAACAAGACGTTCAATTGAGCACGACTTTTCTGGTAGTTCATTCACACTGCATCGCTCCTCTTCTTAATCTACTTCTATCATAGCGATTTCACGCTATTTTATCCAATGAAAACGGGTGATTCCTATCCCATTTCACATTTCAGTCATACTTTTGTTGAGTTACTGAACTTCAAACGTAAACTCTTCATGTTCATGCAAACCATTATCATCTTTTACATGAATTTTAACTGTATATGTTCCTGCATCAGCGAAACTATGAGAGGCAGTGTATTCACCAGCTTTCAATTCAGTCGCATCAATCCATAAATGCTTTTCACCAAGGCTATCGCCCCATACTTCGTAGCGAACATTCGCGTTTTCAAGAGGTTGTCCGTCGATTTGCAAATGAGTCATCATTTCAGTGTCGGTTCCAGCTTTTGCATGCTCAGGCTTTACGAAATGAAGGGAAAAACCATCTGTCTGGCCATGCTCATGACCTTCTTCAGCGTGCTCATCATCATGTCCTTCGGAATTAGGACCTTCACCAATTATCACTTCTTTAACGGGCATCGAATGCAAACGTTTAGCATCGACATGGACTTGGATATGATAAAGTCCATCCTTTTCAAATATCGTTTCAGCTGTATATAAACCGTTTTTTTCATTAACCGAGTCAATCATGATAGAATCGTCCTTCATACCATCTTCCCATACTTCATATACGACTTTATCTGCATCTTCGACCTTTTCTCCACCATATGTGACAAGGGCTTCCATTTTCACGGTTTCCCCCACTTCAGCATGTTCAGTGACGGAAAGTTCGACAAGAAGCGGTAGGACTTCCATCGAAGAGCCGTCGTCTGCTTCTTTTCCACAGGCGGATAAAACCATTAACCCTAAAATCACTAATAGCGCTCTAACATTTTTCTTCATCATCATGCCTCCAGTTTTTTTACTTAACGTTTTAAATTTTCTTCAGTATGATAGTATCAATCAATTAAGAAGTAATTATGAAGTACTTCTTCATAAGTATTTCACAACAGTTTCCTATTATATATGTAAAAACATTCGAAATGAGGTTTTTCTATGAACCCCTATTCAATTTTAATAATAGATGATGAGCCGCAAATGAGGAGGCTGATACGCACTTTCCTTGCACGTGATGGCTATTCCATCGAAGAAGCTACCGATGGACTCGATGCTCTATCTAAGATAAAAGTAAAGCAACCCGATTTATGTATTGTCGATGTTATGATGCCCTATATGGATGGCTTTCAATTCGCTAAAGAATTGAAACAAAACGCAAATATTCCCCTAATTTTTTTATCCGCAAAAGGTGAGGAATGGGATAAAATCGAAGGACTGAAACTTGGCGGCGATGATTATATCGTCAAACCTTTCATGCCGGGTGAATTATTGGCAAGAGTTGAATCCGTTCTTAGAAGATCATATCAAAACAACCCAATGAGACAAGCTTTTGTCGTAGGCCCCCTTGTTATTGATTCCGATGCGCATACGGTCACTTTGAATGATCAACCGCTCCCTTTAACACTTAAAGAGTTTGGAGTCCTTGAAACATTGGCTAAGAATAAAGGGCGGGTCTATTCACGTGAACAGCTTCTTGAATTAGTATGGGGAAATAACCACCATAGTACGGATCGGACAGTCGATACACATATCAAAACACTACGCTTGAAAATGGGCGAAGCGGGAAGCATGATTGAAACCGTATGGGGAATCGGCTATAAATTTGAGGCCAAATGATGAAAAGGTTTACCTTAAGTAAAAAATTATTTACCGTCTTTCTCTCAAGTATCGCATTCACGATTCTATTTTCATTTTTCTTTATTCACTTCCTTTATTCACAACTTTATATTTCAAGTATCGAGGAATCTATAGTTTACCAAGGGAAACGGACAGCCTCCCACTATCATTATGGTGAACTAAGCGACGAAATCATCGAGAAAATCCAATGGTATAATATTATTTCCGAATATGAAATCATCGTTGTCGATCGATTGGATGACCTTTCCTCCTATTTCCCCTACAAGATCAACTATGAAAACTTGGTTGGCAATGCAGACCGGAAAAGGCTGGAAAATGGAGCATATTTGCTTAAAAAAGGGTATGTCAATGAGCTTGGCCGCGAAATCATTGGTGCCATTTTTCCTATTAAAGGTGAGTCAGGTTTAATTGGATTCATTTATATTTATGTCCCATTGGCTGCGATACAAGACGTATTCCGCGAAAGCATACCGCTAATGGTAACTGTTGGCACACTGTTCTTTTTTGCCCTCTTTATGGTCATGAATAAAATTTTAAACTCTATGTTCAATCCATTACGTGATTTACAAAGACTGTCTTCGGAAGTATCCAAAGGGAACTATAGCAGCCGAATCGAAACAGATCGAGAAGATGAAATCGGACAATTGACGAATGCCTTTAATTCAATGAGTCTATCGCTTGAGGAGCAGGAAAAAAGGAAGAAGGAATTCACATCCAATATCGTCCATGAACTCCGGACGCCGTTGACGTATATAGGCGGATACACACATGCCTTAAAAGCAAAAATCTACTCTTCCCCTGAGGAAGCAGAGAGCTATTTAACGACCATTGAAAAAGAAACAGTCCGTTTAAATAAACTTGTCAATGATCTCGTCGAATTAAACCACTTACAGGAAAATCTGTATACCCTTCATAATGAGCCCATTGCAATTGCGCAACTCATATTGGATACAATGGATTTATTCAAAATATTGGTTGCCGAAAAAGGGCTGCAGCTTTCTATGAACATTGAAGAAAACAGCATTATTACAGGGGATCCGCAAAGGATTCAACAAGTATTCTATAATGTTATCGACAACGCAATTAAGTATTCCCGTGAAGCCGGGAGATTGAATATCACATTGAAGAAATCCGGGAAATACATCGAATTTCAAGTCGACAACGAGGGAATCCATATCCCGAAGGAAGACATCGATCGAATTGGCGAGCGCTTTTTCAGAACAGATAAAGCAAGGAATCGAACGACTGGCGGAACGGGACTCGGGCTTTCGATTGTTAAGGAAATTATACGGTTGCATGGAGGAACTTTTTCCATAGAAAGCGATCCATCCATAGGAACTTCTGTTAAAATCCATTTGAAAGAGAGGACGAAAGATGAGGTCAATTAAAATAATCTGTTTCCTTGTTCCACTTCTCCTCCTTGTCGCATGTGATTCTTCACAACAAACAGGCAGAGAGGTCACCTCTTTTTCTTTCACAGATCAAAATGGAAATCCATTTGGAACAGACCAATTGGCCGGAAAAGTATGGATTGCGGATTTCATCTTCATCGGCTGTACAACAGTTTGCCCACAGATGACAAGTGAAATGGCCAATTTGCAAAAAAAAGTCAATGAGAGAGGCCTTGATGTTGAATTTGTATCTTTTACAGTAGACCCGGACATTGATTCTCCAATAGTCTTGAAAGATTATATTAGTCAATTCACGGAAGATGAATCGAATTGGCATCTGCTGACCGGCTATTCACAGGAAACCATCGAGAGTTTAGCGTTAAATCAATTCCAAACAATTGTCCAAAAGCCCAAAACTTCGAGCCAGGTTATTCACGGAACAAACTTTTATATCATCAATCAGGATGGTCAAATCGTCAATGAATTCAACTATGTGGAGGAAAATTTTGTTGAGCAAGTATTGGAGCAGGTAACTAAACTTCTGAAATAATTGGCATAATTATGAAAAACTGATACGATTAGAGCAATAATAATTTCAAGGAGGATGCACTTGAAAGATTCAATAAATGAATGTATTGCTTCTCTACATTATTTTACAGTAAATCGATCCATCGATTGGTTTGAGCAAAAACATCAGCAATCATCCAATACCATCCAGTTATTTCAGGACTCCATCAAAACAGAGCAAAACACTTTTTCTCTTGAACATGTACATGATTTATCCTACCGCCCTTTTTCAAATGGAACAGGCTTGTTTTACCTCCATACAAACAGAGGGGTTATCACATTCGAACTGAAAACCAATCCAAATGAGTTCATCGAATCGTATCGGAAGTTAAAAGGGAATTATTATTCATTTTAACGAACCAACATTTGCTATTTGTTTAATTATGCCCTGTTAGAGGTATATAAAAACAAATACGTTTGGGAGGTAATTTAAAATGGTAATCAAAAAAATCGTAGAAAATGCTGTTCAAGCTAAAAATGAAATCGAGGAATTGACAAAACAAGGATATACTCACGATGACATTTATATTTTCGCACATGATAAAAAAAGATCCGATGATATTACTGAGGCACTGGATACTGAAAAGGTCGGTATGAAGGAGCAGGGATTCCTTGACAGCATGAAAAACATGCTCACTTCACGTGGGGATGAACTTCGAAGCAAAATGGAAGCTGCCGGCTTAACTGCCGAGGATGCTGCAGATGCTGAACGTGAACTTGACCACGGGAAGCTTGTCCTGATTGCTAAAAAATAAAAATTGATTATGGCTGTTTCATTGGATGGTTTTTCTGATGGGACAGCCTTTCTTCTTTTTCTACCCTTTCATCGCTTTTTCCGTTATGATATGTACTGAAGGTGGGTGCAGGTCAATGGATAAAAAGTTATGGAAAATTGGGTTCTTTACAGGTTTGACTTCCTTCTGTCTCTTAATATTAGGAATTCGAACGATTTTAGGGACGGAATTGGTTCTAAAAAACTACTTAACTTTTGGTGTATTTAGCTTAACAGTCGGAATTCTTGCTTCATCACTACTATTTTATAAGTTTAAAATCGCCTTCAGAATTTTTATGGCAGCCCTTGTTTTAGGATTCGCTGAGTTCTTTAGAAGTTTTCTTATGGACACGAATGGATTCGGTGATTTGATTGGTGTTCTTTCTCTTTTCATCATCACAACATTCGGATTTGGGATTGCGGTGATCGTTCAATTTATCGTTATCGCTATTCGAAAAATGAAAAATAAATAAGAAAAAACGCATGCCCTTCAAATAAGGAGAGCATGCGTTTTTGTTAATTTGCTTTGACTTTTTCTTTCTTAATTTGCTTACTACGCAATTGACCACAAGCTGCGTCGATGTCTGTACCGTGTTCGAGACGGACACCACAGTTGATCCCACGCTTTTTCAATGTTTCGTAAAACGCTTTGATCGCCTCTGGTTTGCTTCGCTTGTATTGCCCGTGTTCATCGACTGGATTATACGGAATTAGGTTTACATAAGACAAATGGCGTTTATTATGAAGCAGTTTCGCCAATTGTTCAGCTTCCGTCACATGATCATTCACGTCATCCAACAGGATGTACTCGAATGTAATCCGGCGATTTTTCGCTTCCAAATAGTAATCAATAGCATCCATCAATTTCTCGATTGGGAAAGCTTTATTGATTTTCATAATTTGACTGCGCAATTCATTATTCGGTGCATGTAAGGATACTGCCAAATTGATCTGAATATTTTCTTCCGCGAACTCACGGATTTTCGGTGTTAAGCCACTTGTTGACACGGTGATATGGCGTGCACCAATTGACAGACCATTTTGGTCATTGACGACACGTAGGAAATTCATCAAGTTCGTGTAATTATCAAACGGCTCACCAATCCCCATTACAACGATATGGCTGACACGTTCGCCACCACCCAAATTATCAAGATGCTCTTGCACTTTCATAATTTGGCCGACAATTTCACCAGCTTCCAAATCGCGGTTTTTCCGCAATAGACCACTTGCACAGAAACTGCAGCCGATATTGCATCCGACTTGTGTCGTTACACAAACCGATTGCCCGTAAGGAAATTTCATCAAAACAGTTTCGATCAAGTTCCCATCCTGCATTTTGAAGAGGAACTTAATCGTTCCGTCATCCGAAACTTGTTTCACCGACTCCTCAAGAGTCTGTATAGCAAAGTTCTCATCTAATAATTGAAGGCATTCTTTATTTATATTTGTCATGTCCGCAAAGTTGATGACACGCTTCTTATAAAGCCAGTCCCACACTTGTGCAGCACGGAATTTCTTTTGTCCATTATCTACAAGGAAAGCTGTCAGCTGTTCCAATGTTAACCCGTAAATTGATTTTTTCATGTCAATTCCTCACCTCTAAGCTTGGCATTCAGTCATTATATCATGAAAATGGACAAAACAGAAGAAAAAAAGCTGCATTTTTAAATTTGCAGCCTTTACTTTATTTTGAGTCTTTCACATGTTTTTTTATCCTGCTTGATCTTCATAATTAAAACAAAAACATTCATCAAAGACAGAACAGTGAACATGATTGCAATGCCTGTTTGTCCTTTTGAAAAACGATCAATTGCAAAATAGCCCAAGAAAATGATGAGTGCAATATCGATATATTTTGGTGTAGTCATCTACATGCCTGCCTTCCTTAACCTATGCATTTTACATAAGTATAACAGCTTTTCAGTTTGCATTGTATTCTATTTTACACTTCCTTAGATTCACGAATTCATCAATGTTATGATAAAAGTACAAATTCGTTTTGGAGGAAAATACAATGTTTGATTATCATATGCATAGCTCGTTTTCAAAGGATTGCAAAGTTGAGATGGAAGATATGGTCAAAGGCTCCATTGCAAAAGGTCTCTCTGAAATCTGCTTTACTGAACATATCGATTATGATTATCCGGATGAGTTAATCGAATTTGATTTTGATAAACAACAATACACGGAGCGGATTGAGGAGTTACGCCAGATTTACGGTGGACAAATCATCATTCGTAAAGGCGTAGAAATCGGTGTTCAGCCACATCTATTGCAACGATATGATGATATGCTGAATGGGGAATCGTTCGATTTCATCATCTGTTCGATGCATACTGTTGAACGAAAGGGTTTGCATTACGGAGAGATTTTCAAGGGGAAATCAGCTGGAGAGGCTTTTCTAAGTTATTATAATGAATTGCTTTATTGCGTGAAAAACTTCGATAACTACTCGATTTTAGGGCATTTAGATTTGATAAAGAGATCTACTCCGGAGATTGTCCAAAACAATTTCCATGAACTTTTATCTGAAATCTTCAATCACATCATTCCCGCAGGTAAAGGGATCGAATTAAATACATCGGGTGTGCGTTATGGTTTGCCGAATGGTTTGCCAAGTGATGATATTCTTAAGCTTTACAAACAACACGGTGGCGAAATAATTACATTGGGATCAGACGCCCATAAACCCAAGGATATCGCTTTTCAATTCAAGGAGTCGCTTGAGTTATTAAAGTCGATTGGATTTTCATATATAACAACATTTAATAACAAGGAACCCATTTTCCACTCGATAGACAAATTATGAACAAAAGTAAAGCTGTATTCTCCAAATTAATGGAGATACAGCTTATTCATTTACCAACGATATATGTCTTAATGATTGCGAGTCTCTCTCGAATATGTTGTTGGACCTTCACCGATTCCGGTGTTTTTGCTGCCAATGCATCAGTCTTCAGTCCAAGGCTATCCGCAAGCATACGTGCACGTGCCAAATGGAAGTCGCTTGTTATAATTGTTATCGATTCAACATCTTCCGGAAGAAGCTTTTTAGAATAGAGGAGATTTTCATATGTCGATGTTGATTGGGCTTCGATCAGCAATCGATCTTCATCAATTCCATGCTCTGTCAGATATCTCCTCATTGCTTCCGCTTCCGCAATATCTTCATCTGGACCTTGCCCTCCTGACAAAATGAACCGGACATCAGGGTGAGTTTCCGCATATGAGAGCGCCGCTTTTAGTCGATAGTGCAAAGTAAGTGATGGGGTTTCTCCATTCACTTTAGCGCCAAGAATAATTGCGTATTCATTCGTACCGTCGGCCACGGGCTCTTGTCCTTCGGCAATCCACTTCCCTATCAAAAACCATACTAATACTCCTCCAAATAATACAAGTGCAATCCCTATCGCTATCCCCATCTTCTTTGATTTTCTCACTGCATCACCTGCTATTGTTAATTTAAATATATGAGAATCCATCGTCGTATATAAATCAAAAGCAATCTATCAATTAATCTATATAACCTTAGACGATGCGCAGTGGAAGATAGTTCCATTCTTCAAAAATATTTATATTATAAAATCAAAAGCCCCCTACTTTGTCAGTAGGAGGCGAATTAAATCAGTTTTTGACTTTTTGTTGTTTATTCACAGTACTATGCACTTCAGTTGGCAATCCCCATAGTTGAATGAATCCGACTGCAGCGGATTGGTCAAATTGGTCATCAGAAGTATATGTTGCAAGCTTTTCATCATAAAGGGAGTTTGCTGACTTTCTTCCTTCAACAATTGCATGCCCCTTGAATAATTTCACGCGAACAACGCCGTTGACGTATTGCTGAGTCTCCTTCACAAAAGCTTCGAGTGCATTTCTCAATGGAGAGAACCATAGACCGTTATAGATCAATTCGCTCAGTTTTTGTGAAACAATCGGTTTAAAGTGTGCGATGTCTTTAACAAGTGTCAAATCTTCGAGCTCTTTATGTGCTTTCAATAACGTCACAGCACCCGGGCATTCGTACACTTCACGCGATTTGATGCCGACAAGTCGGTTTTCCACATGATCGATTCGTCCGACGCCATGTTTGCCGGCAATTTCATTTAATTTCAAAATAAGCTCGCTTAAAGGGTAATGCTTTCCGTCAATGCTCACCGGTACCCCCTTTTCAAATCCAATCTCAATAATATCCGGTTTGTCCGGGGAGTTTTCGATGGAAGTTGTTAAGCCGTATGCCTCTTCAGGAGGTGCTGCCCATGGATCCTCCAAGATTCCACATTCATTGCTTCGACCCCATAAATTTTGGTCGATGGAATACGGACTGTCGAGATCAACCGGTATAGGAATGTTTTTCTCCTTCGCATATGCAATCTCTTCTTCACGAGACCAGCTCCATTCACGAACAGGTGCAATGACTTCAAGTGTCGGATCCAATGCCTTTATCGCTACTTCAAATCGGACTTGGTCATTCCCTTTCCCAGTGCAGCCATGTGCCACGGCAGTTGCGTTTTCCTTATGTGCAACTTCGACCAATTTTTTGGAGATTAAAGGACGAGATAATGCCGAGACAAGCGGATATTTATCTTCATAATACGTACGTGCTTGTAATGCAAGGAGTGCATATTCCTGAGCAAATTCTTCTTTCGCATCGATCACATAACTATTCACAGCACCGACTTGTAAAGCTTTCTGCTGGATGAAGTTCAAGTCTTTCCCTTCCCCAACGTCCAAACAACAAGCTACAACGTCGTACCCTTTATCTGTTAACCATTGCACAGCAACCGAAGTGTCTAACCCACCTGAATAAGCCAAAACCACTTTTTTATTTCCCATCATCTCATCCTCCTAATTCACATATATGCATCTTTATTCATTTAAGTGTATTTTTATGATATCACAGATGTTTTGAATTACAAGTGAAATTATTAAAATTAACCTTGAAAACGCTCGTTTATTCCCGGAAACGCTCGTTAATAAGCGTAAAAAAACTACCCATGAGGTAGTTTTCAGATTATCGAATTCCGTGGGCGACCATTGCGTTTGCGACTTTTAGGAATCCGGCAATGTTTGCGCCCATTACAAGATTACCCGGCTTGCCAAAACTCTCCGCTGCATCCTTACAGCTGCCATAGATATTTTTCATAACAATTTTCAATCGCTCGTCGACTTCTTCCGCCGTCCAAGCAAGACGCATACTATTTTGAGACATTTCCATAGCTGAAACTGCAACTCCACCAGCATTTGCAGCTTTTGCAGGTGCGAAGAGCGTTCCATTCTTCAGGAATAATTCAATCGCTTCAATCGTACATGGCATATTAGCCCCTTCACCAATCGCTTTCAGACCATTCTTGATAAGCAGTTTTGCCGAAGCTTCATCAATTTCGTTCTGAGTAGCGCAAGGAAGTGCTATATCACAAGGGATCGACCAGATTTTCGAACAATCCTCAACGTATTCGGCGTGTGGATGGGTTTTCCGGTATTCCCAAATCCGCTTGTTCTCAACCTCTTTCAGACGCTTAACCGTTTCAAGATCAATACCATTCTTGTCGTATATATAGCCGCCTGAATCGCTACAAGCAACAACTTTTGCACCTAAATGCTGCGCTTTTTCCATCGCATAAGTCGATACATTCCCCGATCCCGACACAATTACCGTACTATCTTTGAATGACATTCCACTCTCATTCAACATTTCCTCCACAAAGTACACGGTGCCATATCCCGTTGCTTCCTTCCGGCCAAGAGATCCGCCATAATTCGGGTCCTTACCGGTCAAGACACCCGCTTCAAAACCGCCCTTCAAGCGATTATATTGACCAAACATATAACCGATTTCTCGTTTTCCTACACCAATATCACCTGCAGGAACGTCCATGTCGGAACCTATATGTTTGCTTAATTCGGTCATGAAACTTTGGGTGAACCGCATAATTTCCCGCTCCGATTTTCCTTTAGGATCAAAGTCAGATCCGCCTTTTCCAGCACCTATCGGTTGTCCAGTCAATGCATTTTTAAAGATTTGTTCGAATGCAAGAAATTTCATAATGCTACTGTTTACAGAAGGATGAAAACGGATACCGCCTTTATACGGACCTAATTCACTATTAAACTGCACACGGTATCCACGGTTAACATGCACTCTTCCTTGATCGTCCTCCCAAGCCACCCGAAATGAGATGATTCTCTCTGGTTCGGTTATACGTTCTAAAATTCCGTCTCGTATGTATTCGGGATGTTTGGCAAAGACCGGCCGTAGCGAGACAAAAATCTCCCTAATGGCTTGTAAAAATTCCTTTTCATCGGTGTTTCGTTTTTTAACTAACTCGTATACTTCATGCACATAATCATTTGCCCGACTCTTGTTATTATGGCTAATTTCTACATTTTTCATTTCTATCATCCCTTTCGAAGAACGGCTGCATCAATTCACAATTTAAATAATAAATATTCAAAAAATACTTCCGTTGTTCATTATTATTACTGAAAATATGAAGCTATTCAACATTTTTTTCAAAAACAGATAAATTCTTAACATAATTATGTCGAATTTTTAAAATAATGTCGAAAGGTATTTTGTGAAAATAAAATCATTTTGCGGTTTTAAAACATAGATTATTATTAGGCTTTCACATTATTGGAAAACAAATTCAAGGAGAAAGAGGAGATGCTTTATGAAATTCACCAAATTTTTGCGTGCTGTCATCGGAGCCAATGTAATGATCGTTATGGCTTTTGCATTCCTACCTGCTCTGTTGATCAATCCTAACGTGGATATTTTCCAAAACATGATAGACTATATTTCAGGCGACTAAATTATGATGATAAAATGAACCATATGTGCAAAGATGCACATATGGTTCGATTTTTTCATCTCTTTCTAACAATAAAGTTGTCATGGAGTAACAACCAATTTTGAGGGAATGATAATCCTAACTTCCAGTACATGATCCCTCTTAAATTAAATTCCTTTATCAAGTTGAACTTAGCTTGAATGCTTCGCGCGTCCTCAAACCAAACATCGTGACGTACGCCATTATCATCCCAATAAAGGAAGAATGGTGCCTGCGCAGTTGTATCGAATTGGATACCAACATTTCTTGAGATCGCCAAATTAACTGCCTGTTGAGGGCTGAGCGCTCTTGCCGCCACCCCGGTTTCCGGTGGATACGGAAAGGTCCAATCGTACCCATATAGATTCTGTCCAAGGAAGATTTTTTCGGATGGTATTTGACTAACCGCAAATTCCACAACCCGACGAACTTGATTTAGCGGACTGACAGCCTGCGGATCACTGTACGTATACCCCCATTCATAGGTCATCAATGTGACAAAATCACATATTTCACCAAGGGATTTATAATCGATACCACCATAAATACTAGTCGTACTGTCACTTGTTTTTGGTGGTAACGCCACGGATATCGTTAGACCAACCGCATGAAAGCGCGCTCGGGCACTGCGTATGAACTGAATATACAATTGCCTATCGGAGGGTCTTATAAACTCAAAGTCGAAGTGGATATCGCTAAACCCTATTCTTTTCGCTGTTTGGACGATATTTTCAAAAAGGCGATTCTGGACTTGTAGGTCAGAGAATAGGACATGCGCCAATTCAGGGCTGAAAGAAAATTCCTCCATGTTAGTTATGACCATTGCATTCAATACGTTAGCTTGTGTAGCGATAGCAGGTATATCATCCATCGGTGGAGCTTTTAACGATCCATCCCGCTGCGCTTCATAACTGAACATGCCCAAATACGTTAAATCGCGAAGCCTTCTCCTGACTTCTGCGACGGTAGACTCCATTATCGCTTCCCTTGGCTCAACATAGAGGAAGACATCGATTATCGTCTTTTCCCTTTGAGGTATATACAATCGCTGTCCTACATATAAAACGCTATTTGGCGAAATTCCATTTAACCTTGCCAGTTCCTCAAATGTCAATCCATACAATTGCGAAATGGTATAAAGCGTTTGACCCGCTTGAACCCAGTGATAACTTCCTACAATCGGAATGACCAATGCTTGACCAACCGCAAGCCGAGACGGATCCTCCAATTCATTAGCCTTTGCAATTTCCTCATAGGATATTCCATATGTCTGACCGATTCCATATAAGCTTTGTCCTGATTGCACAACATGGATTTGCAAATTCATCCTCTGCCTTTCGTAGACAAAATGTCCTTTCTCCCATGCTATTTTTAAAAGCTCATGATTATGCTTGATTTTCGTTTTTTTCACGCATATACCACTTCGTCAAAGCCATACTACTTGCGATTGATAACATCTACTGAAGGAGGAAATTAATTGACACAAAATCAATTTGGCGGAGAAATGCACCAAAATATGCACACTGGAACCGTTCCCCCGACTATGAACCATGGTGGCCATGAATTATTCGACGTCCATGAAGTCCTTTCAAGCGCAATCGCAGGGTTGAATCTGGCAATGATTTTGCGACCTCATGTAAAGGACCCCGAATTATTGGACATCCTCGATAGACAATATCGATTTGCATTGGATGAATACAATATTACCGTCGAGTGCTTTAAAACGGGACAGGATCCTTCCCATCCAACCGGAAGTTATAAAATGAAACAAAGCAATGATTTCATATATGGGATGAAACAATCACAACCGAAAAAGCCAATGCAAAATTCAAATGAAATAACGGATGAAATGATTTCTGGTTATCTTCTTGGCAGTGCAAAAGCAAATGCGACTGGTAAGACTGCGGCAGCACTTGAGACGTGCAACCCTGTCGTAAGACGCGTTTTACAAGACTCTATACCGAACTGCATTGAAATGGCTTACGAGCTTGCCCTTTACCAGAACAAGCATCATTATTACCAAGTACCGCAGCTTGCACAACAGGACATGCAGCAAATCGTAAATTCCTATGCATCTGCTCAAGGGCAACCAGCATTGCCGCCAAACCCCTTACAATAAACTAAAGCGTAGGGCGGCGGTTTTGCCTCTCGAACCTGGATGATAAGTGTAAAAGCCGCCACGACATTGATCGTGGCGGCTTTCATTACAGTGATTTATGAAGAAACGATTTCGGAATTTCTGATTCGAACTTCATAATTTCTTTAGATATCGGATGGACAATCGTTAACGCAGTTGCATGAAGTCCAAGGCGCTTAATAGGATTGACGGTGGAACCATATTTCTTATCCCCTACAACCGGATGCCCGATTTCCTCCATATGAACACGAATTTGGTTTTTCCTCCCTGTTTCCAAACGAACTTCCAACAATGAATATTGAGGGTTTGAACGGATTTTACGGTAATGGGTAATGGCAAGTTGCCCGCCGTTATCTGTAGGATTCGAATAGACCTTATACGTCCTTGTCTCCTTCAACCAAGATTTTATCGTATCTTTGTCTTTCTTAACATTTCCTTGGACTAATGCAGTATAGATTCTCTCTTTCACAAATTCATCCCAGTTGTCTTGCAATTGCATTTTCACTTTTTCACTTTTCGCGAATAAAAGCACTCCGGATGTATCCCTGTCCAATCGATGGACGATGAAAATTCTTTGCTGAGGATTTTGTTTCTTCACATAGGACGAAACTTCACTGAAAGCTGTTTTCTCATTCTTATCTTTTGCAGCCATTGATAAGAGACCTGCTTCCTTCTCGATAACAATAATAGACTCGTCCTCATAGATAATTGAAAGGCCCGTGAGTGAGCTTTCATTCCGCGCTGATTTATTGTTAAGGATTTCGACCTTCTGTCCCGCAACTAATTTATGATTATGTTTCGTAACTAATTGGCCATTTACCGATACTTGTCCTCTCGTTAACATGGACTTAATGGAGTTACGGCTATTCTTTTTCATATTTTCGAGTAAAAAAGGTAATAGTTCCGCTTCTTCAGTCACCTGAAAAAAGAAAGAGTCTTCCCTCGTTTTCTTGTGATTCATTTCCTTCCAATCTCCTCTCTTTACTCCTTCATTATCCATAATTTGTACTCTGAAAACAAACACTGTATCATCTTATACAAAGCTCATAAACTAATTGGGGGAATTTCATGCGCATTGCAATATTCGATTTCGATGGCACTTTGTATTCAAAGGAAACATTTCAATTATTGATGGACCATTTGAAACACCATCCGCAACATGGCCCAAAATACAAATCTTTTTTTCGTAAAATCCTGCCTCTATACATAGGGTATAAATTAAAGCTTGTTCCCGAACCAACAATGAAGGAACGGTCCATGCAAATTTATGCAAATGCTTTACATACTTTATCAAAAAAAGAGTTAGACGACTATTTTTTTGAAATGAAAGAAAGTATGCGTGAGGGCTTTAATAAAGATGTCATTAACCGACTGAATCAACATAAAGATGACGGCGTCCATGTCATGCTTGTTTCCGGCGCCTATACATCCTTACTACATGCCGCTACAGGGGATCTGGGCTTTGATACAATAATAGGAACGGATATCCCGTTTACCGAAGACGGCATGTTCAATCGCGAAATTTCCATTTATCATATACAAGGAAGACGAAAAAACGATAAAATCACGGAATCTCTTGCCGGGAAGAATATCGACTGGAAAAACAGCTTTGCCTACGGCGATAGCATATCCGATCTGCCAGTCCTTGAACTTGTCGGCAAACCAGTGGCTGTGAAGCCTGAAGAGAGGCTTGAAAGAGTTGCAATTGAAAGGGACTGGGCAATTCTTTAACCGATAACAAAAAATTGCCCGAAATGAGGAGTAATCATCTCGGGCCTTTTATTGAATCACTTTTCTTCTGTCCGCTGATCGATATGGAGAGTTCCGTTTTCAAGAATCTCGGCATAATAAACATGGTCTACTTTATTAATCCCATTTTTCTTAAGCTGCTCATATACCCATTCTTCAGTCAAAGCAAGTTCAGTCAGATTTTCTTTTATCAATTTCCCGTCAGAAATAATTTCCGTAGGAATATATTTCGGATCTTTTCCTGGTGCTTTTACATCTTGGCGTGTTGCGGCCTCCTTGTTAGCCTTCTTCATGACACTTAATTGACCATTCGTCTCAAGGATTGCATAATTCACATCTGCAACTGCAAATATACTTTGCTCACGTAGCATCATATTTAAATCATTCAAAGTGATCCGTGCCTTTTTCATGCCCTTTTCACTAATTTTACCTTTATGGATAATAATCGTCGGGGAGTCATCGAAAAGAACTCTTGCTTTCTTCGATTTCACGGTTAATAAATTCACTAAAATTGTTAGAACGCCCCACCAAATCATTGCAATTGCACCATTAAGAAATGGGGTTTCTGATTGTCCGGCAATCTCCGCAGCAATTGAACCTATTGTAATCCCAGTGACGTAGTGGAAAAAAGTAAGTTGTGAAATCTGTTTCTTTCCCATCATCCTTGCAAGGATCATTAATATTATGAATGAGAGAGTTGTTCGAAGCATCATTTCCCAGAAGTCCATTTTATCAATTATGTCATGCAATTCCACACACCTCCATTAGAGGATAGTGTGTAACTTAACACGGACAATATACGGAGAAAATAAACGCTCCCCGAATATTACAGTCGTTTTACTCCCATTCGTAAGGAGTTTCTTGGTAAACGTAGTAGTTAAGCCAATTCGAGAATAGCAAATGTGTATGAGACCGCCATGTATTGAGTGGTTCTTTTGTTATGTCGTTATTCGGATAATAATTTTCCGGCATCTCAATATCGATTCCCTTTTTCAAATCACGTTCATATTCTTCTCCAAGTGTACAAGCATCATATTCCAAATGACCAGTTATCATAATATGTTTTTCATCTTTGGATAAAATGATGAACGCACCCGCATCCTTGGATACCGCCAATAACTTCAAGTCGTCATTTCGCTCAATCTCGTCAATTGATACAGATGTGTATCGGGAATGCGGCGCTTCGAAAATATCATTAAACCCCCTTACTAATCGAACTGTTGGATCTGTCAATGTATGTCGGAACACGCCGGATAGCTTCGTCGACAACTCAAATTTATTAAGGCCAAAATGGTGATATAATGCAGCCTGAGCACCCCAACAAATATGTAATACGGAAGTAACATTCGTCTTAGACCAATCCATAATCTCTTTTAACTCATCCCAATAAAGGACATCCTCAAATTCAAGATGCTCAATAGGCGCTCCTGTAATAATCAGTCCGTCAAAACGACGATTTTTAACAGAATCAAATGTCGTGTAAAATGAATCCAAGTGATTCTTACTAACGTTCTTTGATTCATACGAAGCTGTGTTCAAAAAGGTGATATTCACTTGTAATGGCGTATTTCCAAGCAGCCGAAGTAATTGAAGCTCCGTTTTTTCTTTCTCGGGCATTAAATTTAATATAAGTATGTTCAACGGACGGATATCTTGACTTGATGCACGCCCTTCATCCATGACAAAAATCTTTTCCTCTTTCAAGATTTCCCGTGCTGGCAAATGCTCTGGTATATTTATCGGCATTAGAATTCCCCCTTAATATTAAAAAAACCTCGTTCCAATGATAGGAACGAGGATATATCGAATTTTCTTCGTTCTTATCTTTCAAGATTGACATCTTGTTGGAGGTAGCACCTTCCTGCTAATGCAGAGGTTGCTGAAGCGTCATCGGGCCAAATCCCTCAGCTTCTCTTAATAAGAATTATTCAATTGTGAACTATTATATCATTCTTTTAAAGATTGTATACCTTTATTCATTAATCCATTAATGAAAGAATATACGTGGTTTGTAATTTCCGTTGCTTGAAGTGGAAGGCGGCGACTCGAGCGAAAGCCGTTACGAAGAACGGCTTTTGCGAGTAAAAGCGCAGCGTTACGAGCAGGGAGTGGTTAGCGGAAGCCGTGAGCGCGGAAAGCGTCCGCCTAAAACGTAAAGCAACAGTTTTATTATTGATGAATCTTTGCTTTTGAGAATCCAAGACCTAATATTTCTGAGGCGTTTAGAAAAATGACAAATGACGAAGGCTCAGCTGCTTGTAAAACCTTTTTCAAATAAACTGCCTCCGATTGCTCCACAACACAAAAAATCATCGTCTTCTCATCATTCGAAAATCCACCCGTCGACTTCACCTTCGTTAAACCACGATCAATCTCATTCTTAATAATCGATTGGACTCTCTCTTCATTATCAGTAATAATAAGCACTAACTTCGTTGGCGACGTTTGCAACTGAACAAAGTCGATTACTTTACTCGTGACATAAATCGACATCAACGCATACAATGCAAGTTCAAAGTTGAAAACAAAAGCGGATGTAACAACAACCACCCCATCAACAATCAATTGCGAGAAACCACTGGAAATGCCTGTATACTTCTTCAACAACTGAGCGATTAACGCCGTACCACCAGTCGACCCATTCCCTCGATAAACAATTCCAAGACCAATACCAAGCACAATTCCACCATAAATAGAGCTCAATAACGGATTATCAATTGGCACATCAAGACCCGCCGTCAAATAAATGACAAGTGGAACGCAAAAAGTGCCAACAATCGTTTTTGCACTAAACTCTTTCCCCGCAAGAAGCAGTCCTAATACAATCAACGGAATATTAATTAACCATTGAACAATTGCGGGATTATACCCAAATAACTCGTAAAGAATCGTACTAACACCAGATATTCCTCCCGCCGCAATCCTTGAAGGCAATAAAAATATATTAAAAGCAAGGGCAACCAATGCAGAGCCGAATATGATTTGGACATAGTCAAAAACAACCGACTTTTTATGGATAAAAGACATGTGTACTCAATTCCCCTCTCTTAGAAAAGCCTTAACTATTTTAACAGAAAAACGTGTTTAGAATAGTTTTAAAGCTTGTGAAAAGGGCATAGTTATATCTAATGGAAAATATATTCATATTTTTGTATTTTTTATAATCGTCTGATATGATATAAGTAACAATATACTAAAAATTCCAATGTTAGGGAGGATATTATGCAAAGTCTGGGTATCGTACGGAAAGTAGACCACCTTGGTAGAATTGTAATCCCGAAGGAACTAAGAAGGAGTTTGGGGTTAGATCAAGGAGTACCGATGGAAATTTTCGTTGACAATGACAAAATAATCCTACGAAAATATGTAGTCGACGAGGCTTGCGTGATTACAGGAGAAATATCACTCCAAAACAAAAAACTCTCCAATGGAATGTATATCAGCCCAAGGGGAGCAGAACTTCTAAAAAAGGAAATTGAAGACTATAACACATGGGAATAACAAAGTGGGCAACGGAGTTTTCTTCTCCGTAGCCCTTTTTTTATTATTTAGAGATTGACCCCAACCCATTTATAAACTCCTCAATTTCCTCACGAGTCTTCCGATCCTTACTTACAAAACGCCCCACTTCTTTCCCTTCATGAAACGCGATAAAACTTGGAATTCCAAAAACATCCAATTCCTGACAAATATCAATAAACTCATCACGATCCACAGAAACAAACTCATACTCCGGATAATCCGCCTCAAGTCCAGGTAATATCGGATCAATCACTCGGCAATCCGGACACCAACCCGCTGTAAACATAAACATTGTACGTTCACCATTCTTTAATTCCTCAAATTGTTCAACTGATTGAAGTTTTTCCATCAAAAAATGCCCCCTTTTTTATTCACCTTGAGTATAGCACTAAAAAACAAATCCATCCTACGGCAAAGATTGAAAAATCGACAATATATTCATGAAAAACAATGATCGGGGAATTCTATAACCATACAAAGGAGGTTTCCCCTTGCGTATCCATTTTAAAACTGTATCTTTCTGTATATTGATGAGTCTGTTTTTGCCGCTTCAACTAACTTCCGCCTCGGAAAAACTGCAAGAAGTAACCATTGAAGCGGAGCGAATGGAGTATTATTTACGGTATTCCAACGAGCTTGTGCCTTGGTATCATTTGGCTGCAATCGATCAATACGAGCGGAATATCCGTCAAGTGCGTACGGATTTGCCCAAGCCAGACGGTGCAATTTCAATTATAATCCCGTCACATGATTGGTCGGGTTTATTAAATCCTATTACAACTGACAATGACCCTCATTCAATTGCATTTTTTGGAGGAATTGGGTTGGACGGGAATGGCGACGGGAATGCTGACCGGAACGATTTCGGGGATATTTTAATGACTATGAGCTCGCATTTATCCTTTTACGGTCCAGCTGAAGAAGATTTCAAGGCAGCCCTATGGCATTATTACAAACGGGAACAGACCGTCAATCAGATTGCAACCATCGCTAAACTATATAAGCACTTTGAGACGATTGAATTGGATGAACACGTTTTCCCAGTACCGAAAGGATACCATTATACGTATCGTGGTACTTGGGGTTCAAGTAGAGGATGGGGTGGACGGAGAATCCATGAAGGAACTGATATTTTTGCTGGGTATGGTGTACCCGTTGTCTCCACTTCATATGGCGTCATTGAAGTGATGGGATGGAATGAATATGGTGGCTGGCGTGTTGGTATACGGGATAATCATAATACGTATCATTATTTTGCCCATCTGGCTTACTTTGATAAAGGCATCAAGGAAGGTGATGTTGTTAAACCAGGAACACTTCTTGGATTTGTTGGAAGTTCCGGCTATGGAAAAGAAGGGACGTCCGGAAAATTCCCACCACATCTTCATTATGGTGTTTATAAATATAATGGCAAAACTGAATGGGCATTTGATCCGTATCCAGCTCTTTTGAATTGGGAGCGGCAAAAAAGGTAAAACACAAACAGGTGACGACAAACAAAATGTTTATCGTCACCTGTTTCAATTTAATTAATTTCCACGCCTAATGTTTTAATTAGGAATGAATAGACATCCGTTAGCTCTTCAATTATCTTGGCAGTTGGCTTTCCGAGTCCGTGGCCCGCATTTTTTTCTACACGAAGCAAGATTGGGTTTTCCCCTTCATGTCCCGCCTGTAATGTAGCAGCAAATTTCTTTGCATGAGCCGGTACAACACGGTCATCTGTATCCGCGGTTGTGATTAGAGTCGGTGGATATTCGACACCTTCCTTGACATTATGAAGTGGTGAATACTTAATCATAAATTCGAAGTCCTTGGCATTCTTTTCCGCATTGCCATAATCTGTCACCCAATAGCGACCAACTGTAAATTTATGATAACGGAGCATGTCTGTTACTGGAACTTGGCAAATTGCCGCTCCGAATAGGTCTGGACGTTGAGTGATGGACGTTGCAACAAGCAATCCACCGTTACTTCCACCCATAATTGCAAGTTTGCTCGTTTTTGTGTATTTCTGTTCAATAAGCCATTCTGCAGCTGCAGCGAAATCATCGAATACATTTTGTTTCCGCTCTAACGTTCCTGCCTTATACCAATCTTCTCCGAATTCGCCTCCACCTCTTAGGTTAGCGACTGCATAGACTCCACCTTCTTCAATCCACACCCGAACAGCTGGTGAAAAGGCAGGAGTCAGACTCACATTGAAACCGCCATATCCATATAGTAAAACCGGATTTTCACCATTCAGTTCCAAGCCTTTCTTATGAGTCAAGTACATCGGAATTTTCGTTCCGTCCTTGGATGGATAAAAGACTTGAGTTGTTTCAAACCCTTCGGTATCGAACTTATTATTTTGTTGGAAGACCTGAACAAGTTCTCCTGAGTTGAAATCATAGCTTCCAATTGAATTTGGCGCAAGATAGGACGTATATCCGATAAACATCGTTTCGTCCTCTTTCTTTCCATTCAGTCCAGTCAACGAGTTGAATCCAGGCAAAGAAATATCCTTTACATGCTTGCCATCCAGACTATAAATCTTCAATTCATCATGTGCATTATGTAGATAAGAAACTACGAATTGTTGATTGATAATTTTTCCGAACGACAGAACATCTTCACTTTCTGGGATGACATCCACCCAATTTTCTTTCGTAGGGTTGTCCAAATCGACCGCAATGATTTTCTCTTTAGGTGCATCAACATTTGTAATGAAATAGAAAGTACGTCCTTCATTGCCAATAAATGAATACTCACCATCGCCCTTGCCAAACAAATGGACAAAATCCCCACCATTTTGAAGGTCTTTATAATAAATCCGGCTCTTATTTTCTGTACCTTTCCAAACATTTAATAGCAAATAGCGGTAATCATCCGAGAAAATCGGATTGAATGAGAACTCCTTATTTGCAGGATCCTCGTATATCAAAACATCTTCGTCTTGCGTTGTACCTAATTCATGCCAATACACTTTATTGTTGAAGCTTTGCTCATCTGCCGGAACTGTGGAGGGATCTGGAAAACGATTGTAGTAAAATCCTGTTCCTTCCTCATTCCACGCAATATTACTGAACTTGCAAAATTGAATTAGGTCGGACTCATCCTTGCCTGTTTCCAAATTTCGCACTTTAATTTCTTGCCAGTCACTTCCATTCAACGAAATACCATATGCCAAACGTTTGCCGTCTTTCGTAAATGATAGGTTCGTAATCGCCGCAGTTCCTTCCTCATTCATCGTGTTCGGATCGAGGATAACTTCCAACTGATCAGAGTTAAGATCCTTAACTCGGTAAAATACTGCCTGATTTTGCAGCCCATCATTTTTATGGAAGTAATAATAATCCCCTTCTTTACGAGGAACAGTATACTTTGGAAAATTCCAAGTTTCCGTCAATTTCGCCTTTACTTTATCCCTATGAGGGTAAAGTGATAGGAATGCCTGCGTCTTTTCATTTTGTAAATCCACCCATTCCTGTACTTCCGGATTTTTCGGGTCCTCCAACCATCGGTATGGATCGGCAATTTCAGTTCCATGAAAATTATCAACAACTACCTCTTTTTTCGTAAATACTACCATTCTTTCTCCCCCTTTAATAGAACTTCCACTATATATTACCACATTCTTCTGAAAAGAGGCACCAGTTAATCAAGTAAAACTTTTAGCATATTGGGATACAATAGAAGGAAAGAAATTTATAAGGAGGGCTTTATGAGTTACCATTATTTTATTGGGATTAAAACACCAACATCTATCGAAGATACAGTCCGTTTTTTCAGAGAGAAATACAATCTTTCCACTGCCTACAAGGCGATTCCCCATATGGATGACTTACATATCACTTTACTGTTCATCGGTGCACTACCTGAGGGGGAAATCGCGGATTTGGTTCAAGGCCTTACGACTGTGGCAAGTCAGCAAACAGCATTCAATTTATCCGTAAGTGGACTTTCATATTTTGGATCACCAAAAGGTCCAAGAGTCGTCTATTTGTCTGTAGAACCTTCCACCGAACTTGATAAATTACAACAGTCAATCGCTCTGATTGGAAGAAGTGATTTAGGTATTGAAAGTGACAAACATTTCACTCCACATATTACAATTGCAAAAAAACGTAAACTTACAAGTGATTTTGCCATTCCAAAGGAATCATATGCACCCATTGAATTTACTGTGAATGGATTTTCCCTTTTTAGGATTCATCCATCGGAAACTCCAAAATATGAGATCATTGAACATTTTTCATTAGGATAAAAACAGCCGCCCCCAATCGTTGGTGCGGCTGTCTACATTAGGTTTTATCAATACCAAACCAACCCTTCTTTTTGAACCAAACAATCATAGATAATGCTATCAAAGCCATGACAATAATGACGATCAGGTAACCATGCCGCCAATGTAATTCTGGCATATGGTCAAAGTTCATCCCGTAGACACCTACGATGAAGGTCAATGGAATAAAAATTGAAGAGATGATTGTCAATGTTGTCATGATGCTGTTCATACGATTGGAGTTAATGGAAAGCTGACTATCCCGGATGTCTGCTGTCAGCTCACGATTGGAGTCAATCATATCTCCAAGTCGGATCAAATGATCATAAACATCTGAAAAATAGGCTTGTTCCTGTTGGCTAAAATGCAGCCGTTGCGAGTTTAGCATTCTGTAAAGCAATTCCCTCATAGGAAAAATCGTTCTTCGCAAACGTAGTAAATCACTTCGCACTTCAAATACGTAATCCATGGATAGATGAACAGTTCTTGGTGAAAGTTCTTCATCAATTTCATCCAAATGATCTTCGATATTATAAAGGATTGGAAAGTACTGGTCGACTACTTTATCGATAATTTGATAGGTAATAAATTTATGGCCCTGGTCCCAAGTTTTTGAGGTTGTTAAAATCAATTCACGCGCCTTCTCCATTTCCTGGAGCTTTCCTCTATGAAATGTTACGATGAAATTTTTACCAAGGAACATGTTCAGTTCCTCTGCTTCAAGGTCATCGCTACAAATTGAATGCAGAACAAAGAATGTGTATCCATCATAATAATCCATTTTCGGCCTTTGCAACCGGCCCAAGCAATCTTCTATTGCCAATGGATGGAAATCGAAGTAGCTTCGCAAAAGTTCACTTTCCTCTTCCGATGGCCGGTCAAAATCCACCCAGTACCATTTAAGTGGAAGTGACTCAATCTCCTCAAGTCTAAAATCGAAAATCATTTCATCCGCATTGGTCATTCCGATTGTCCTTAGCATTTTTCCACCTACATTTCGAAACATTCTTTCCTAAGTGTTCCCCTTTTAAGCAGAAATAAAGCCTCGAAGGACCCAACTGATCCCCGAGGCAATTGCTATAACTCAAATATTCCCGATAACAATCTGGATGATCAAAGCCACAGTAACAACCCGTAATAACGGTTTTACAAATTTCGGTTTTAATTTTTCCGCAATCCGTACTCCGGTTTGGGCTCCAGTAATCGAACCAAGCATTAGCATAATCGTTAACGGCCAGATGATCTTTCCAGCAAGAATGTAGGTGATTGCCGCCCCGAGACAACTGGAAAAAGTAGCAAGGCGTACATATGCGACTGCACGGATATAGGCAACTTTCAAATGCCCGAATAAATAAAGCATCAGCGTCCCTTGTCCTGGTCCGAACAGACCATCATAGATACCAATTCCGTATAAACCCGGAATACTGAGTTTCGAAATCTTCAATTTCTCCTGTCCGCTAAAATCACCTTTGCCGATGAATGACGTGATGAATGCAAATGACAGAAGAATGATTGCCAATATATATAAGCGGTCTTCGGAAAGCATCGTCGCGATGAAGCCCCCACTTATCCCACCGATTAAGCTGACAGGAATGATCCAAAAAGATTCACGTAAAGAGATTTGCTTATGTTTCAATAGGAAAAGAAAGCTTGAAAATGAACTAACTGTATTTGAAACTTTATTCGCACCAATTGCCGAATGAATCGGTACACCGAAAAGCAACATTGCCGGAAGACTAATCAATCCTCCCCCTCCCGCTAATGTGCCAAGAGTTGTAGCGATAGCTCCAATAAAAAACATGAAGAAATACTCCAAAACGAACACCCCCTGTTGATAACTTTAGTATACTCCTTTAGGGGTGATAAGAAAATTCGATAGTTATTATAATAAATGATAATTATTTGTTATCACCGAGTGGGCAAATCTATTTTTTCTAAATAATGCTTTACGTCATATAAGATTCATATATGCAGAATTTTACTGCTTACAGAAATGCTATACTAATTGTAACAAGTCTAAAGGAGATGATTCGTTTGGGCAAAAAAGAGCGGTACACGAGGGAAACAGCTACAGAGGCAATTTTACTAGCGAAGAGGGATAAAGGGTTAACTTTTGACGATATTGCCGATTCGGTCGGCCGTCATCCAGTTTGGGTCGCCTCTGCGATTATGGGGCAAGCTTCGATGAATGGTGAAGAAGTTCAAGCATTGGTCAAGTGCTTAGATTTAGATCCGTCGATTACTTCAATATTACAGGAAATCCCCTTGAAAGGATCTTTGGATGAGCGTATCCCAGTCGATCCATTGTTGTATAGATTCCATGAAATTTTACAGGTTTATGGAACAACGATGAAAGCCGTTATTCATGAGAAATTCGGTGACGGCATTATGAGTGCAATTGATTTTACAATGGATATTGATAAAGAAGAGAATCCAGCCGGAGACCGGGTAGTCGTAACGTTGAATGGAAAGTTTTTACCTTATAAAAAGTGGTAAGATAAATAGTTAAAGGGGACTGGCATGTAAATAGCCGGTCCCCTTTTATCCTTATCACTCAAAATCCGATTTCGTACTCTTCCCCATCTTCATTGACCACCTTGAATTTACTCACTGGTTTATCCAGCCCGATGAGGATATACGGATTTATCTCATCACTATCCGCCTCGATTTCTTTCACTGTGACGACTGTTTGATTCTCCAAATACTCTACACTCACAGCTTCCAGCTCAACTTTACTTGATCCAGTAGATACAACGACTAACTTTTTCCCCTCGTTAATATCAATGACTTTGAAACCTCTTCGATCCGGCTTTTCATTTTGTAAATAATTAACATGCGCCCTGACCCCAGGCTCCTCATCCAATTTCGATTTTTTCATTACCCAATATCCTTTACCGCACCCACTCAGTATCATCATCATTACAAATAGGCCAACCAACGCTTTTCTCAAATTCAATTTAATTCACTTCCCTATTTTCTATTAGGCTTTTCACCAGTGTAATTCGGTGAATTCCTTCATCGTCATAAAAAGTTTCAGTTATATCAAACCCATGTTTAAGATTTAATATCAACATATTCCGCCACATATTTCTTGTCTTTGTTTCAATCTCTTTATATCCCGCTTTTTTCACGAGACGGTGTTGATAGTCCATAAGCATGGAGCCAATTCCTTTTCCTCTATAATTCTCTTGAACGGCTCCATACCAACTATAATAGCGATCTGCAGAAAGCTCATAACCGATTTTATAGCCTATTACTTGATTCATGTCAGTGGCGACGATAAATAGGATATTCGGTCGTTTCACCGCGTTCTCAAGTAACCCATCGGCATTGTTGAAAACATCATTATGTAGTTGTAATAGCCCGTCTACTATTTCTTCATCGGGCATTCCCCAAAAATGGTGGATCTGTGGCATATGTTACCTCCCCCTTAATCAGATTATACTACAAATACTATTTATTCATATTCTAATATTCATATATCTTTGTAATTAGGAGGAGAATGAGAACTATTCCACGATAAACGAGAACTTTTTGGACATGAACGAGAACTTTAGGGCGGTAAAGGAGAACTCTTTGTACAAGAATGAGAACTCTACAGTGTTAAAGGAGAACTCTTTGTGCAGGAACGAGAACTCTACAGCGATAAACGAGAACTCTTTGTGCAGGAACGAGAACTCTACATCGTTAAAGGAGAACTCATTGCTCAAGAACGAGAACTCTATAGCATTAAAGGAGAACTCTTTGCTCAATAACGAGAACTCTATAGCGTTAAACGAGAACTCTTTGTGCAGGAACGAGAACTCTACAGCGTTAAAGGAGAACTCTTTGCTCAAGAGCGAGAACTCTACAAAAAAAACGGATGAAGAATAGCATTTTTGCTATCTTTCACCCGTTATATTGATTCAATTAAATTATTGATTATTAAATGGTTAGATACGGAATCGTAATGCCCTAACTTCTATTCGAATTTTCAATTTCATAATTCAGTGTACTTTCCCACCAGATGTCCTTTTTCCCGTTCATATAATCTTTTAACAGATTTCTAAAAGGATAAGGTTGTAGGTTACAATCTTCAAGATCATCTGCCCTACACCAGAAAAATTGGAGATGGGATTCACGTGATTGCGGGTTAATACCTGCTGTTAAATTATTACAGGCAACTTCAAACACCTGGTTTACTTCGCAATTTAACACGCCTTTTCTTTCCCATCTATGTTCTACTAAACCAAGGAAATCAACTACTGTACAACTTATACCTAATTCCTCTTCAATTTCCCTAACGAGTGCATCTTTTGCACTTTCGCCAAATTCAATATGACCTCCCGGTAAAAACGTGTTTTTTTCTCCAATGGCCTGTGCAAGTAAAACATGATTATCTTTTATGAAAATCCCTCTAGCCAAATGATGGAACGGATACGGCAACAAACTCTCCCCCTTTTTACGAAGAACAAATTCATGTTTATGTGTAAATTTTATCGATTATGAGCTTTTGAAGCGGTTTATGCGTTTTTAGGCGGCTTTATGCGTACTTTTCTTCGTTTATGAGCTTTTCGCCGAAGTTATGCGTGATTTCGGCAGTTTATGCGTTTTTCGGTGATATCAACGGCATTAGTGAGTCTGAAAGCAGGTGTAATTCATGCATTGGCCTTGTCATCGCTACGTACAGCAATTTTCGATCGATTGGATGGTCACGGAATGGTTCATCGAAGGCGGCGATGATGACTGCGTCGAATTCGAGCCCTTTGGATAAGTGGCTCGGCACGATCAATAGGCAATCCCCGTTTATATCGGAGTTTTCACCTAATAATTGAACAGGCATTCCTGATTGTTCAAGCTGCTTATGGATGGCCGCTGCTTCTTTACGCGTTTTGCAAATCAATGCAATCGAACGGTGACCCCTGTTTAATATCGCTTCATAGATTTCATTCACTTTCACGGAATCGAGTGCTCGCAGGTCATAAAACGCCGGGTCCCTGCCGTGGCGTACAACCGGTTCGACTAAAGGCAAGTCTTCGTCCATTTGGGCAAGGACTTTATTTGCAAGCTGCATGATTTCAATTGTGGTTCGGTAACTTTTCTGCAACGTTGTATAGGTGGCTCGCGGAAACATTTCTTGTACGGGTTCCCATGAGGTCAACGCCCGGTAGCTATGGATACCTTGAGCCAAATCCCCAACCATTGTGAACATATCGGTTTCGAGTCCGTCTTGAAGCGCTGCAAGTTGGAATTCGCTGTAATCTTGAACTTCATCGATGAAGACGACACGCATTTTCCATTTATCCTCCACGCCTTTCAGTTTTGCATGAAGAAAATAGATGGCTGCCAAATCCTCGGTCTCATAGGTCTCCTTTATATGCGCACCAAAAAAAGCATCCCTTTCCGAATCGGACCAGTGGCATGCCAGTTCATTATGTAATTGGGAATCTGTAAGCCAACTCCTATATAGCTTTTTGCAATTAAACTTTTTGAATCTCCGCATATAGGTGGCGACTTTTTGTTTCCCTTCCTTTTCAATAGAAGGTAGACGTTCGTCACGCTCGTCCATGATCCTTGTAATTCGTGATCTGCGCTTTTCATCGTCCCGAATTCCGTATAGCGCTTTATCGAGTGCTTCCTCGTATTTATCGGACAGAATCTTGTAAAGTTGTTTCCTTTTCCGATTCACTTCACTAAGCATAATGGCGCGAATCCGTTCAATTCGTTTCTCAAGAGGCATATAGTTGAAGTCCTCTAAAAACAGTTTTTTGAGTCGAGTCCCCCTCATAATGCGATATTTATCAATGTAGACGTCTTCAAATAATTCTGCTGTCTCAAGCTCTATCTTTTCCACATACCTTTTCATAATTTCCCGGTACTGAAGTGTTCCTTTCATTTTCGCAATCGAAATCACTTCTTCATTCAAGGAGGAATTTGTCGTTAACATCTCCAACTTTTCGTTCGGATCGGCGAGTTTCAGCTTCAAACAAGTAGCGTTCAACACATATTCTGCGAAGGTTGTTTGGCATATCCGCCCGACGCCTAACTCGGGTAAAACATCGCCGATATATTCCATGAAAAGCTTACTTGGAGCTAAAATCATTAATTTATCTGAAGGGAAATCTGCACCCATTGTATAGAGAAAGTAGGAAATACGGTGAAGGGCGATTGTCGTTTTTCCGCTTCCGGCTGCTCCTTGAACGATGATTGGCTGTTTTAGATTTGCTCGGATGATCTCATTCTGCTCGGCTTGGATTGTCGAAACGATTTCTGTTAGGCGGACATCCGCCTTTCCCGCCAATGCTTCCTGTAGCAATTCGTCATTCGTCGTCAGATCAATATCCAGGATATCGAGCAATTCACCCTCTTCGATCTTGTATTGCCGTTTCGAATAAAGATGGCCACTTATTTCTTCGTCACGCACTTTATACGTCAAGTCTCCGAGTCTACCATCATAGTAAACATTCGCAACTGGAGAACGCCAATCAACAATGACCGGCTCTTGTGTTTCCTGATGAAACACCGATGTTTTTCCGATATAAAGGAATTCATCTTTTTCCCCGTCCGCCTTAAAATGGATTCGAGCGAAATAAGGCTTTTGCTGTATCGCTTCTAATCCTTCCTTATAGGTTCTTGCCATTTCAAAAAAGCGGGTATTCGTCAAAATGTTAATGTAACTCAAACTTGAATCTAAATAATCCAAATCAGCCATCGCGTGACGGATTTCATCTTGTGAGGATTGCACGTCACGCACCGACTCCTCAAGGAGCTTCTGCATATAGTGCTTCGTGTAGTCAAGGCGCTGCAATTCAAACTCAAAATCGGGATGTTTCTGCATAGACAGTCCTCCATTTTGCGTATTTTGCGTCCTGCTTTTGTAGAGATGTTGGGGTTTTAAGGAAACAGAAATTGATTGTACCATTACGACATGTTTTAGGCAATACAATTTATTCAGAATCATTGAACGTATAAAAAAATCCCCACACCCTGAATAGGCGTGGAGATTTCGTTATACCGTAAAGCGTTTCATATCATTTTGAAGCTTCTCAGCAACTTCCGAAAGGGTTTGGGCACTTGAAGCGATTTCTTGGTGTGTGGCCAATTGCTCTTCAGTAGCTGCACTTGTTGACTGAGCCTCCGCCGAGGTTTGCATCGCAAGCTCCTCAACTTTTTCAGCCCCAAGTGTTACACTATTGGTCATTGAACGAATCTTTACGATTGCCGCAGAAACTGTTTCAACTTTTGCGCTTACATCAGTAGTCGCCAACTTTATCTCATTGAACACATTATTCGTCTTACCGGTAATTGCCAGTCCTTGTTTTACCAAACCGGTTCCAACTTCTGAACTGTTCACCGCAAGTGAAACATTTCGAATGACTGCGTCAATCATTCGGCCGATTTCTTCCGAAGACTTTTTCGATTGCTCCGCCAAATTTCGTACTTCATTAGCGACTACTGCAAACCCTCTTCCTTGTTCCCCCACACGGGCAGCTTCTATTGCCGCATTCAATGCAAGGAGATTTGTCTGCTCAGCAATCCCAGTAATAATTTCTGTGACTTTGCGAATACTTTCCGAATGGACAGCAAGGTCAGTAATGATATCGGCGGACTGACTGAAAGAATTAGATATGCTTGTCATTTGAGTTGTTACTTCCTTCATCAGATCAGCGCCATCCTCCACAAGTTGCAATACCTGCTCTGATGACTTCAGCATCGCTGCATTATCAGTCGTGATTTGATTAATATCATTCACCATTTCACCCATTGCCTCATTTGAAGAATTCACGAGATTCACTTGCATATCGCTTGCCAGCAAGTTCTTTTCGGCGATTTCCGCCACCAACTCAGAAGCCGCGAGACTCTCTTCAGAACTGGCCGTCAATTGCTGTGCCTGTGCGGCAAGCTGATACGCAGAATCTCTTGTATTTGCGACAATCACCCGCAGATCTGTTTTCATCTCATTAAAGGCCATTGCCATTTCGCCAATTTCATCCTTATTTTTAATATCCAAAGGATCTATCGTAAAATCTCCTTGGGCAAGTCTTTTTAATCCAATTGTCATTTTTTTCACTGGACTCGTTATATTTCTACTTGTGAAATAGGAAATAATCATGCTCACAATCAGGACGACCGCCATTACTACAATTATAAAGTAGCCTGTCGATTCTATCCTTTGTTCCATTTTTTCTTCTTCCGCGTAAATTTGCGCACGTTGGGTAGTTATTAATTGATCTACTTTACTTAAAACAAGAGTCTTGTAAGGCTCTGCATCTTCAGAGAATCTCCTTGCTTTCTCTTCTTCCCCATTATCAAAGGCAGTAATTGCTTCATCAGCAAGAAGACGATATTGCTGAGAGGCAATTTTCAGTTCGTCGAGTAAGGCTTTGTTTTCTTTAGATTTAAAAGATGAATCCAATTCCCCTACTTTTTCATCAAACACCCGAAGCGACTCAAGTCGGTTCTCTAGATAGTTCTTATCATTGCGTAAAAGGTAGCCCCGTAAATCATATGAAAGGTCTTTTTGATTGGATGAAAGTTGTTCCAATAACACGATTTTTTCCATTTGATCGTGAAGTAGAGATTTATAATTCCCACTTATTTTCGGAATGGTCAAGTAACTAAATGAACCAAAGATTACCATCAACAGTAATAAGGATAGAAAACCTGTCCATAATTTCTTACCCACTGAATACTTCATTAGTACCCTCCTAAAATTGTAAGCAATTTAATTATAATCTACTAATTATTTTTCGTATAGTGCAAGGAGGGATAACATAGGAAAACCGCTCCAAGTCTATTTGACTGGAACGGTAAAATTTTGAATCCACTTTTGATAATTTACAATCCAGGATCCGTTATTCTGTTCAATACTGACACCTATCCAACCTTCACTCAACAGTGATTGTTGCTTTTCGATATCGGACATGTCGACTATAATGTTTGGCTGATTTTCATCAACATTTTTACCGATCTCTTTCATCATCGTGTAACGGAGGAGGGTTCCGTACTTTTCTTTCAAGGATACGATGTGCATCCCTAAAGCAAATTTATCCTTCAGACTGGCAATATTAAATGGCGCGACCGTCGCAAAAACGTAGCGATGGTGCTGTGTGTCAATAGCATCCAATAATAGTTTCCCAAGTATCTGTTGCAAACCGTTCCCTCTGTAATCAGGATCTACAGAAGATACTTCGGAATACAGGACATTCGGCAATTCGGACTTGCTTAATCCTGCATCCAATCCTAAATGTTCTCCATCAATTTCCGGTTTAAGCATTGCTCTAAATCCTATTAGCTTGTCATCATGAAACGCTCCGATCATCGCGCCATTGCCGCCAAGGATAGTAAGAAATTCCTCTTCGGACAATGGTTGAAGGAAGGAAGTGTCCGCAAGTGCTCCGATCACTTTTTTCTGTAATTCCATAATGGGATTAAGATCTTCACTGAACAAAGTTCTCACGATGACTGTAAGACCGCTTCTCATTTCAATTTCTTTAATTTTCATCATCGTTACGTCCTTTCAATAGGCAGATGTCCAAGGATATTGTAACACCCGTTTTGATTGCAGGTCATTCTTGAGCGCGGGGTACGATTCTTGAGCGTTGAACACTGTTCTTGAGCGCGGCGCACGGTTCTTGAGCGCGAAACACTTCTCCTTGAGCGCGAAGCACTTCCCCTTGAGCGCGGGGCACGATTCTTGAGCGCGAAACACTTCTTCTTGAGCGCGGCGCATGATTCTTGAGCGTTGAACACTGTTCTTGAGCGCGGGCATGGATCTTGAGCGCAAAGCACTTCTCCTTGAGCGCGGGGCACGGTTCTTGAGCGTTGAACACTGTTCTTGAGCGCGAAGCACTTCTCCTTGAGCGCTGGGCACGGATCTTGAGCGCGAGGCACGATTCTTGAGCGTTGAACACTGTTCTTGAGCGCGGCGCACGATTCTTGAGCGCGAAACACTTCTTCTTGAGCGCGAAGCACTTCTTCTTGAGCGTGAAAAATTAACCATAGCAAGATAAAACAAAAACGGCAGGAGTATTTACCCCTGCCGCTTTTCACATGATTCACTCTTCGTGACTAAGTTGCCATTCAATGCCAAATTGGTCTTGCAATGTGCCATAGCTTTTGCTCCAGAAGGTCTCTTGTAGATCCATTGCTACTTTGCCGCCTTCTTTCAACCTGTCAAATACTCTTTTGATTTCTTCAATATCATTACTAACAAAAGCCAAGCTTACATTATTCCCCTGAATAAATGGCCAACCGGGGAAAGTATCCGAAAACATGACATTGCTTCCGTTAATATTCAATCGTGTGTGCATTACCAAATCCTTTGCTTCTTCCGGCAGCGGATATTCCGGATTTGGTGGTGCTTCCCCAAATGTCATGATTTGGGGTTTTTCCGTATTGAACACTTCCGCATAAAACTCCGCTGCTTGCCTACAATTTCCGTTAAAATTCAGATATACATTGATAGCCATTTCAACCACTCCCCTTTAATAGTTAACCTAATCCTCATCATAATGGAAATAAAATAGGAATTGCAATCATCATGACGATTAACATGATGAATTGCAAAGGTACACCGATTTTAACGAAATCCTTGAATTGATAACCGCCTGCTGTCATAACAAGCGCATTTGTAGGCGAAGCGACGGGTGTGGAAAATGCCATACTGGCCCCAACAGCAACTGCTATCAAAAAAGGATATGGACTAACCCCAATACTCAGCGCTGCGCTTAACCCGATAGGTGCGAATAAAACCGCCGTCGCTGTATTGCTAATAAATTGGCCAAACAGCATGGTAATGAAGAAAATACCTCCTAAAACTCCCAACGGTCCGAGCCCGCCCATAAATTGAATGATTCCTTCCGATAACAGTACCATTCCACCCGTTTTCTCAAGTGCAGTAGCCATTGGCAACATAGCTCCGATCAGCACGACACTCTCCCAGTTAATTTGACCGTATGCATCGTCCATATTCCGTACGCATCCCGTCAAAATCATTAGCGCTGCGCCGATCAATACTGATATCACCGCAGGGAAAATTTCAAGAACCATGAGAAGCACCATCAAAATCATAATCGCCCCAGCAATAGAGGCTTTCCCGCTTGCAGCCGCCATACTTGCGTGCTCCTTCGGCTGGCCAATGACGACTACGTTCCGAGTGTCTCTTGAAAGCAATTCAATCGAATCCCATGTACCTTGTACAAGAAGGGCATCCCCGAATCGTAATGTCTGCTTGGACATATCTTTCTCTACATACTCACCTTGTCTATTAATGCCCAAAATGTTCAAATTATACTTTTCTCGAAAACCGATTGAGCGAAGCGTTTCATTGATAAAACTTGAGTGCGGAGTAAGGAGCACTTCCGCGATACCTAACTGTTTCGAGACAAGCTCATCTGCTTCGGACGAACTTTCTTCTATAGATAAATTATAGTCAAACGCAAACTTTTCCACATTTGAACGTGAACCTTGGATATAAAGTCTATCCTTTTCTTGTATGAAACTGTTCGGTCCCGCCATTTCATGAAAGTTCATTGGCAATAAATTCATGCCTTCCGTTGACTTCCTGCTAATTTTTAAAATGCATAAATGATAAGTGGCGGGTATTTTTAGTTGTGCAAGTCGTTTCCCGACTAATCCCGAGATAGCAGGGACTTTCAAAAGAAAAAGGTTGCCTCCAAGCTCATAGTCGGTGGCAAGTTGTTTTGCCGATAATTTATTATCCACATCCGTGGTAGCGCTTTTTCTTTTCGGCAATAATTTATTCCGAACGAAATATAAATAAATGATTCCAACTACAACACCAATTATTCCAATCGGTGTTATTTGGAAGAAACTTAATTTTTCATACCCGTTGTCGACAAGCATTTGACTGACGATCAAATTCGGTGGGGAAGCGATCAACGTCAGCAAGCCCGAAAAACTGGCCATATAAGAAAGCGGGATTAAATATTTTGAAGGACTGCTTTTGATGCTTATCGCTATACTCACGACGATTGGCAACATAAGTGCAACCGTTCCAGTATTACTCATAAACGCCCCGACTGAAGCAACGATAACGAGCAAAAGTATGAATAGCCTTTTCTCACTGTCATCGGAATACTTTAATAGAAGTGACCCCGCCATTTGCGCAAGTCCCGTCCTTAATATTCCTGCACCAATTACAAACAATGCCGCTATCATGATAACTACCGAGTTCGAGAATCCGGACAACGCCTCTATCGGAGAAAGAATTCCAGTCAATACGAATGCAAGCAATGCAAGAATCGCAACGAGATCCGCCCTAATTTTATTTGTCATGAATAATACAACAGTGATACCTAAAATGATAAAAGTTAATATCAGTTGCACTCCAACCCGTTCCCTTCCCAAGAGTAATACCTTTATTTTAGTACAGAATGAAAAAAAGCGCCCCTTAATGAGGCACTTTTTTGTGAACAAGATTTCTTAGAGCGGTAGTTCACTCTTTTACAGGGGTAAATTGAATTCGTGATATTCCGGTGACATGTAGCTTTTGCCCTTCCGTTAAACTGACTTGGCTGATAGATCCAGCCGGCTCGGGACCCCCAATCACTTCATATAAGAGAGGTTCTTTACCTTTTTCGTGTATGACTAAATATCCTAAACCATTCCCACTGCTCACTTTGTAATCCCCGGCTTCGATATCCAATCCGACTTCCCAAATACCTGCCGACAGTTCGGTAGAGTAAATTGTCGATACTGGTGTGAAATTCACAGACTCATATCCACCATCTGCGAAAATAGTATAGGAATCCTTTATATCGACCGTAAGACTGTCAACTGCTCCATATCCGACGGTTTCACGTATGACAAGATCCCCATTTTCATCATAGATGAATATATTGCCTGTAGGTCGACCCGTTATTAAGTATCTTCCTTCCTGGAGAGTGACTTTTTCCCCTTCCCTCGAATAAACACCCTTTTCGACTTGCTCCAAGCCTTCATTGTTCCGATCGACTGTCGTGAATAGTTCCGGATTTACATTACCGATCAAAACATCCTTTTCAGTACCTACCATTTCAAAGTTTTCTTCATAAGCAACGATTTTCACTGATGAAGCCCCTTCTAATGGATGGCAGCCCGACATCAATAAAAGGCATGAACCGACTAAAAAAGCTGACCCTATTTTTCTTGTATAGAGAAGCTTATTTCGTAAATACAAAATGGCCATTACAATTAGATTTAGTCCTATTAGCCAACTATACGAGTTTTTGAAATCCAGTTTTTTATTGCCGAATTCCAGTGCAGCATCCCCACTTAATACGGAGGCGATATCGATAAACTTCAATGGGTACAACCAATTGAATTTAACGCCCGCCACATCCATTAAATCTGGAACAAGAAGGATGACAAGTAAGATCAAAATCGTTGCATATAGATTCCTTGTAATGACATTGATTAAAACAAACGCTAATAATAGGAATATCGCAATCAGCGCAAAGGCGATAAACATGTAGGAAATATACCGTACCGTCGATACTGCCATGAAATCAGCATCTTGGTAAACCAAAACCGGCGTTATAAAGTTACCCCACTCTGTTTTTCCCGCAACGTAATACGCCCCAACAACCACGCCAATTAATAGGAACAACATCGCCTGAACAAAGTGAATGGCCACTTTGCTACTAACCCTTTGCATGAATGAAACCGGAAAACCACCTACAACAGATCGGTGGTTATGATCGTTTATCAACATGCTACTTCCGATTATTAGTATGAATAGGCTAAATAACAGTCCGCTTATCAATTTCAAAGCAACGGGTAAATAGTTACTCGCGGCAAATGGATTTGGAACTATAGGCAGATCATGTTCTTTATAGTATTGCAACAATGCCAATTCCTTTTGAATTTCCTCTTTAGGAATGACGTAACCGGGGTGCACGCCTATATTCCCAAGTTCATGTAATTCTAGTCGCAGTTCACTTAACTTTATACCGTCATCGATGTATTTGTCATACTCACTTTTCTTCCATAAATAAAATCTTTGCATATTGATCAAAGACGCTTGCTGTGTCAAATTGCTATATGCAGCTTCTCCATCGGGCGTATCGCGAAGCTCTTCCGGAAACGAATAGAAGACAGTGTGAAAATGCTGCGCTTCCTCGTTTTTCTTCATCTGCAATCCTTTAATATCGGTTTGACTGTATTGGGAAAAATACAAAGGGAAAAACAGGATTAAAGCGACTCCTAATAACCAGTTTTTCCGATTATGCAATAATAACTTGGTTTCAAATAGTAAATACTTCCAAAACATAATCGTATCCTTTCCTGTTCATTATTTTATGCTTGATAGAAACGTCTTTTATTGATGATTCTTGAACAGATGAAGATGAGTACTTCGATAACAGCAATTGTCGCAAGCAAAACAACAATCCCTCTTGCAAATGTAACCGTCTCCACATTCAACAGAAAATTCTTTTCTCCATCGACAATCTTTCCGAAATCAAAATACGTCTGAGGGAAAAAGCTAATATCTTGTCCAAATAGCTCCCTCGTTGTCCTTGAAGCAAATAGACGGTCCGAAAAGAGGATTAAACTACTTACCAAAAGGACTACCCACTCGTTTTTCAAAATCAGACCTAAAACCACATTCAGTCGGATGAATAGGTAGCTTAATATAGGAATCCCTATCAAGGTTTTCCCTACAAAGACCGCTATTGAAATGACATCATAATCTTCTGCTGTAAACCGTTCCTGTGCAATCATAATAGGTACATGCAAATCGAAGTAGCCAAAACCAAATTGCAAGCCCATCACGAAAACCCCTAAAACAAGAATTCCGGAAATAATGAGCAGTGAATATAGGAACGTTGATAAGGATTTCAAATTTAATTGCCTGTACCAGGATAGTGGCATCCCTTGTAGTACTGTCCGATACTTACGATCCCTTGACAAAATATCGCTGCTGAAATAGATTACACAAAACAGAATGAATAAGATCCCGTTCGTCTGAAGAAATTTTTGCAACGATTGCAAACCTGTTTTTTCATACATCAAGCCATATGTAATCGGATAATCATTTTCCAAATAATCCTTATAGCGCATCATTGTTTGCTGATACAAATGAGCCCTATCCTTGCCTGGGAAAGGCGATAGACTAAAGAGATTCTGATCGGCTGTGTATTCACGTTCATTCCCTAATAGGGAATAGTTTCGTAAATAAAGGTAGCGGTAATAGTTTTTTTCCTCATAAGCCATAAGCATCGCGTGATTGAGTCTGTAATAATATGCATTCATGGCGTATACTGGCATGCCAGTCATTCGAATGATTCCCGTATTCCCTTTTTCTTCCCTGAACTTCTGCTCGACTTCAAGGTTAGTCAAATAGGTTTTGACCTCGTCGGGATAATAGGTTTCTTTTGTTTTTTCGTTTGGCAATAGGATTAAACAATAGCTTAATAGCAGGACTCCGATAAATAATATGAAAGGAATGTTCCGCCTGCTTCTTGATGTAATTAGAAATTCATGTTTCAAATAATTACGATTCATCCCAGCTTCCCCTTTTAATTGCAAAGTCTATTTCTTTATTTACTTATGAAAATACCATTGATTTCCGTTCCAGGCGGACGCTTTCCGCGGGCATGGCTTCAGCCGCTTCCCTCGCTTCGCTCAGTCCAGGGTCTTCAGCTCATGCTATTCCCGCAGGAGTCGCCGCCTTCCACTTCAATCAAGAGAATTCCAATTATAAAAACAAAATTTTAAAAAACAGGTGATTTTAAACATTTTTCGAATAGAACTTATCGTAGTATTCGACTGTCCCCAATGGTCCGACTGTGATTTCTTTTTCGTTAAAGTCAAGCATCCGTTCGATCCACTTCGTCTGTTCCGCATTACTCATCCCCTTTAATGGAATGCATAATAAGCGGTTCGCGATATAGATATGATCTTTCGGCAATGGTGCTTTTGCGTCTAACATTTCAAGCTGTTCCGGGTTCACTTCAATTTTTAAATAGACATCATTTTCACCAGTAAATCTATGTTCATGCACGAACTTTCCGTCTTTCAAAAATAGGACTCTATCCGCGTATAAGTCCAAGTTTGATAGTAAATGAGATGCGACAAAGATGAGCTTATCCTTCTTCATTTCCATTAAGCATTCGGATAATAAAGCGACATTGTCCACATCAAGTCCATTCATCACTTCATCCAAGAGGATGACAGGAGTGTCAGCTGCCATCATCATTGCAAAGCAAAGGCGTTGCCTCATCCCTAATGAATAGGTGCGGACTTTCCTTTTTACATAGTTGCCCATTTGAAGTCGCTCAATGACATCCGGTACATGCTTTGTAGATCCCTTCCACATATTCGCGTAGAGTTTCAGGTGATCCACCCCTGACAACTCCCCGAATAGGTCTTTTTGCTCAGGGAATGTGCATAACTTTTTATGGATCAGTAACTCTTCTTTTTCATTGCGGTAGGCGTATTTTCCATCGAATAATACATGTCCTGAATCAGGTTTCACAAAATTCGCCATCACATTGAACATTGTAGATTTCCCAGTTCCGTTTGGAGCAGCCACGCCAATAATTTCCCCAATATTAGCCGTTAGCTCCAACTTATCTAAAACAGCTTTATCGTTATAGGTAATTGATACATTCGATAACTTAAGCATCTATTCTTCCACCCTTCAGTTTGTCCGGTCGTAGTTTCCGCGCGACCTTTGAGAAAAATATTTATCCCAAACTTCCCCATTTGGTAATTTATTGCTCCTTTATACTATAAACATAACAGTCAATTAATTCAATAGTATTAACTATTACTATTTTTCAATAGGTGGAAATTATTATACATTGCATAATTTAATAAAAAGCTGCCATAGAAGAATGAACACACCTTCCATGACAGCTTTTTTCAATTACGAAGCAACTGCAACTTTCTTTTTATCGTCATCGCCTTTTGTTTTCCATTGAATTGCCCATAAGATAACGAAAAGTATTAGACCAACAATGTCAGTAATAGTTTCAGGATAAATTAATAATAAGCCAGTACCCACTGTAATTATTCGCTCAATCCAATTACATTTACGGTACCAATAACCAATCATCCCTGCACCAATTGCAATCATACCGACGATTGCAGTGAAGACGACCCATATAATTTCCAAGAAGGATGCGTCAATCATTAGCATTGCCGGATTAAATACAAACATATATGGAATGATGAATGCTGCAATCGCAAGTTTTGCGGATACGACGCCCGTTTTGATTGGGTCCCCTCCGGAAATACCTGACGCGGCAAATGCTGCAAGTGCAACCGGCGGCGTAATGTCCGCTATAATCCCGAAATAGAAAACGAATAAGTGAGCTGAAATTGCTACGACAACTGGAATAGTCGTTCCTGGTCCCATCTCTCCGCCCATAAGCAGTAGGATGATGGCAGGTGCGGCAATCGTCGACGTAATGACATAGTTTGCAGTAGTCGGCGACCCCATTCCAAGTACCAAAGCCGCAAACATTGTAAAGATAAGTGTTAATAGAATATTTCCACCTGCAGCTGAAACGAGTCCATTTGCAAGACTTAACCCTAACCCTGTCTTAACAACAACCCCAACGATAATACCGGCACACGCAGTCGCTGCCGCAACAGCCAATGCAGTACGCGCACCATCAACAAGTGCCATAATGATATCTTTAAATCCTAACCTTGTAGATTTATCAAAGAAACTGACGACTAAGGTAAGAACAATACCTAATAATGCCGCTTTCATCGTCGGAATTCCAAGCAATAGGAAAAGGATAATCCCTAAGATCGGCAATAATAGATAAATCTTTTTCAATGTCGCCTTCCGGTCCGGCATTTGATCCTCGGACATGCCTTGAAGACCGACACGCTTCGCCTCAAAATGCGTCATAATCCAAATCCCAGTAAAGTAAAGCAAAGCAGGAATAGCTGCCGCTTTGGCAATTTCCCAATACGTTACGCCTCCGATGAATTCAACCATCAGGAATGCAGCGGCTCCCATGATAGGCGGCATGATTTGTCCTCCAGTTGAAGCAGCTGCCTCAACCCCACCTGCAAATTCCTTACGATATCCTAACTTTTTCATCATAGGAATTGTATATGAACCTGAACCGACAACGTTTGCAACTGAACTTCCTGAAATCGTTCCTTGCAATGCACTCGAGAAGATTGCAACTTTTGCAGGACCCCCGGTTAAACGACCTGCAAGGACGACTGCCAGATCATTGAAGTAGTTCCCTACACCTGTCTTAACAAGGAAAGCCCCGAATAACAAGAACACGAAAATGAATGTCGCAGAAACACTGATTGGCGTTCCTAAAATACCATCCGTCGTATAGAACATCAGCTGCACAATACTTTTTATATCTTGACCACGATGCGCAAGGAACCCTGGAAAGTACCGTCCGAAAAATGCATATACCAAGAAAACAACTGAAATAATAGTAATTGGTAAACCTACCGCACGACGTGCAGCCTCCAATGTTAAAAGAATCGCAACGATACCGATGAATAAATCCATATCGGAAACCCGTCCGACGCGACCAATAAGGTCGCCGTAGAATAACGGCCAATACAATCCAACTGCAATCGCAAGCAAGGATAGAATTACGTCATAGAAAGGCACCTTGTCTTTTTTTACACCAGGTTTCTTTATCGCTGGGAATAAAATAAAAATAAGTGACAATGCGAAACCAAGGTGAATGGAACGCTGAATATAGGCAGTGTACGGCGTTCCGATAGATGTGTATAATTGGAAAAGCGAAAATGCAAGTAATCCAACGAACACGATTATCTTGAAAATCCCTTTAACATTCCGAGTATTTGACTCCGGATCATACTTCTGTAAAATTTCCAACTGCTGTTCTTCTGTTAACATTTCATTGCTTTCAATTTCGGAATTATGTTGTATTTCTTCTTTCTGTTTTTTATCTTTAGCCATTTATCTTTACTCCTTTCATCATTTGGTAAAATGATAGGTGTTGTACTCTAAAAGTGTACGATTTTCCTCTTATTAAATATTCTTTTAAATCTGTTTCAATTCCCTCATAGCGGAAAGCGAGATCCGCGTCGACATCGCCAACAAAAAGGACGAATGATTGGATAATGTTATGCTCAAATGACAGCGTATACAAACCATTTTTGACAGATAGGGTCTGGCCTTCTTCCGCATATCCCGGCAAACCAATTCCAATATCTTCATATTGCATAGATAATAACTGTATGGCATTTTGATCGGTCACCTTATAGGACTCAATTACATCAGTTAAAAAAATGGAGTGAACATACCTTATTTGAAATTCCTGCTCATTTTTCATCTTTACATAATAGATTTCTGGATGATTGGCCCGATATTCTGTAAACGAGAACACCTTATGTATCGGCAGGAAAATAAAGGCGAGGACAACAAGGAGCGTGAATAGCAGAATGACGGGCGGAAGTACTTTCTTCCATTTCATCCGCATTCTTCCTTTCCGTGTGGCAATTAAGAATGGGACGGCTGAAGCTTATCGCTTCACCGCCCCGATCTTCAAACTGCTTGAATTCAATTATTTTTGTTCGTCGAAGTACTTTTGTGCACCTGGGTGAACTGGAATACCGACACCGTCTAATCCAGTTTCTGCTTTAATCAACGCAGCTTTCGGATGCGTCAACTTAGATGCGTTGTCATAAATCGATTTTGTGATTTTATAAGCCACGTCTTCTGGAATATCATTTTGGATTACTAACATTGCACCAACTGATACTGTAGGTGTGTCACTATCAATACCATAAGTTCCTGCTGGGATAACTTCTTTTGCATAATATTGATATTTTGCAATCAATTCATCAGCTTTAGCATCTTCTACTGGAACGATAAATACTTTATTTGTTGCATTCAAAGCTTCAACAGCAGCTGTTGGAGTACCACCAGTGATAAATGCTGCATCGATTTGACCAGCTTGCAAGCTCTCTGTAGACTCACCGAAGTCCAAATCTTGTGCTTGGATATCATCCATTGTCAAACCATGGATTTCAAGAAGCTGTTCAGCATTCGCATACGTTCCTGAACCAGGTGCTCCCACCGATATTTTTTTACCTTTTAAGTCAGCAAATGACTTAATTCCAGACTTTTCAGTAGTAACCAATTGAACTGTTTCAGGATATAGGAAACCGATTGCAGAAACAGTGTCAATGATTTCACCGTCAAACATCATTTCACCTTTAGACGCATAATAAGCGATATCCGTCTGTACAAATGCAAGTTCTGCTTTACCGTCTTTAAGGGCAGTCATATTTGCTGCCGATGCTTGTGAAACTTCAGCAGTTGTCTTAATACCCGTATCCTCGCTGATGTTTTCTGCCATTGCTCCCCCAAGTGCGTAATAAGTACCTTGTGTACCACCTGTCAAAATACTTAAATATTCAACGTCTTTTTTACCGCACGCTGATAGAAGTAGCAATGATAACACTGAAAACAATGTAAGAATTCGAACTACTCTCTTATTCATACTATCTCTCTCCCCTTTTGTATTATTATAGTTTTGCAACTTATCACCTATTCTAACACAAATAATCAATAACTTGTCAACGTTTCTTGAGAATTATCTGTAATTAGCAAGCGTTTTCATTCCAAATAAATAAAATAAGGAAGATGATCATTACTCCCCTCATCTTCCCACTAAAACATTATTATTATTTTTCTTTTTCTTTTTCGTCAAAATATGTTATTCCAGCTTCATCTAAATCTCTTTTTCTGTGTGCCAATCTGGATGCAGCACATGATGCGATGCTCGCTACAAGGTCATCTAAAAATGTGTGGACTCCGATCCCTTTTTTCGTATCCAAATCATTAATGATGCCAATTTTATTTTTATCCAAATGGCCAAATGTAGTTACGGCAATGGACCCATACGTAAAAACTGCCCCTAATGCTATCGTTTCATCTACACCAAACAGCCCTTCATCCGAATCGACAATCTGTTGTAAAGGAGCTGATAATTTACCTTGTTCCGCAAGTTCATCCAATTCGATTCCAACAAGTATGGCATGCTGAAGTTCCCTTTTACGTAATACCCTTTCTACAGAGTCTATACATTCTGCAAGATCGAGTCCTTCATTATAAGGAACTTGCATTTCGTAAACAATTTTCGCCACGTCTTCCAATGTGACACCCCGACGTAACAGAGCATCCTTTGTAGCTTTAGTTACAACATCGCTATGGACTATATTTTTACCAGTGAACATTAATTATTACCTCCTTATTCTAATCCGTGCTTATCACGTATAATATGACCGTTGCCTACCGAATGATTATCATACAGCATTGCACCCACCTAATAAGCTTTGAAAGGATTATACCTGTAGGGTACCATATGTTACAATCTTGATACATGAACAACAACAACAAGGGAGGACCAACCGATGGAATATGGAAAAATAGAAGAGGTCAGCTTTTACAGCAATGCACTTGGTGAGGAAATGCAACTTCTCATCCATCTACCACATCAGTATTCACCATTATATAAGTATTCAGTTCTCATCGCCTCGGACGGCAAGGACTACTTTCAATACGGTCGAATCGGCCGCGTCGTCGATGAATTAGTCCATGAGGGCGATATCGATAATATGATCGTAGTTGGCATACCATATAAGAGTGTCAAAGAACGCAGAAGAATGTATCACCCAGCTGGTGATCGCCATAAAGATTACATCCGTTTTCTTGCACATGAGCTTGTACCATATATTGATGAGAACTATCCGACCTATCAAGTCGGAGCGGGCAGAGGGTTGATAGGAGATTCTTTAGCCGCAACGATTTCATTGATGACCGCTTTGAAATATCCAAATTGCTTTGGGAAGGTAATTCTTCACTCTCCTTACGTGGATGATTACGTTCTTGAACAAGTAGAAGCATTAAAAGATCCATCCGCTTTTTCCATCTATCACGTGATTGGCACCGAAGAGACTGAAGTAAAAACGACTATTGATGGGGTTCAAGATTTCCTAACCCCTAACAGGAAATTAAGTAATTTAATAAAAAGAAAAGGGTTTTCATATTTCTATGAAGAATTTAAAGGGGACCATACATGGAAGCATTGGCAAAAGGACGTTCCACGGGCGATAAAAAATTCCTTTCAATAGGATTGATGCCAAATAAGGCAAAGTGTGGGCGATTCTGCTATAATTGACGGTATGATGTAGTGCAATAAACATTTTACAAGGAGGTCGTTTAGGATGAAATACGGTGTAGTCGCATTCCCATCAAAGAAACTCCAAGACTTAGCAAACGGTTACAGGAAGCGTTATGACCCACATTATGCACTTATTACGCCCCACATGACTATTAAGGGTGTATTCGAAGCTGATGACAAAGAAATTGAGCAAGTGGCTGTAGCGATTCGTGAGGTTGCAAATAAGCATAAACCTTTTGAACTAAATGTCTCAAAAGTAAGCACTTTTGCTCCTATTACAAATACGATTTTCTTCAAAGTAACTCCAAACGAGGAGATACTTGCACTCCATAAAGACCTGAATGAAGATTTCTTCGGTGAAAAGCCAGAATACTCCTTCGTTCCACATATTACAATCGCTCAAAAACTCACTTCAGGTGAGCACGATGACATTATCGGTCAAATTAAGATGGTCGGAGTCAATCACACTGAAGTAATCGATCGTATACACCTTCTTTACCAACTTGAAGACGGATCTTGGACAGTTTATGAAACTTTCCGTCTTGATGAGGTACAATAAAGATTGGTTGTCGTTAAAATTGCCCGATCGGATCAGGAGCGAGAAGCAGCGTATGATGTTAGGAAAAAGGTTTTTGTAGAAGAGCAAGGAGTTCCCCTCAGTCTGGAAATGGACGAATTTGATAAAACATCCGACCATTTCATCGTCTATCAGGATGATACACCGATTGGGGCAGGGCGTATCAGGGAAATTGAAGACGGTATTGGCAAAGTCGAGAGGGTATGTGTTTTAAAAGATTTTCGTGGTAAGCATCTTGGGAATCTTATTATGCTTGAACTTGAAAAGCATGCAAAGTCCACAGGCATGAAGAAACTCATTTTGAACGCACAGTCTTATGCAGTACCTTTCTATGAAAAACTTGGATATACGGTAACTTCTCCGGAATTCATGGATGCCGATATTCCCCATCGGGCTATGGAAAAGGATATTAGTATTTAAAAACCGCTTCAGTCTATTGTGACTGAAGCGGTTTTTCGTATGGAAATTCAGCCGACGGCAATATCGGTCACTTTCGATAAGTTATCATCGTTTCATTACTTTAGACCTAATGAAATCTTGCTTTATACGTACCGATTCACCACAAGGCCTTTTCCAACGAGATCAGCGATTTCAGGTGATAGATTGATTGGATTCGGGGGAATGAAGCCGCGCATATTTTGGGAATTTGGGACAGTCTCCACCACCCTCTCCTTCTTCGACAATCTTTCATTCTCTTGTTCAAGAGAGTTTTGGAATTTGTTCATTAATTCGGTATCTAACTTCACTTTTTGTACTCGATTGATATATGCAAAGTTTTTATAGTCAGCGTTCATCCGATTTGCATACATTTCCGATTGAATCGGCTGGATTGGAAGTTGATAGCCCATATCCTCACCCCTTTTATATGTCCATCCCCGTTTATGGATTATATGAAACACCAAGTAGATTATGTATATGAAAAAGGGTGGCTTTAAGCCACCCTCTCACTCATTCATTTTAATTGTTCATCATTCTCTGAATGTCATTGAAATTAACTGCGTTTCCGTTGTTGACGATTGATCTTACTAATTCGTCTTCCATATGTTGTGGAACGTTTTTGTTGGCGAGCCTGCCGACTTTTTTCACGATTTTACGGACTTGCCGCTCGTCGCTGAAGTCTGCATATTGGATAGCGTTCGCTAACGCAAAAACTTCTTCCATCGGCACGCCTGTTTTTGATTCTATTTTCTTAAAGAACGAGTCATTCATACTCTTTTACCTCCCCCATTAGCAAAAGCTGCTGCCAACAATGATTAGCAAGATGAAGAGAACAACAATTAAAACAAAAGTGGAACCGCCATATGAGCCTCTTCCTCCGCCATAGCCTCCATAACCGTAAGGATAGCATCCACCAAACATGAAAATCCCTCCTTCCCTTCCGTCTATCCTATGCAGATAGCGGAGAGAAGAAGGGGGCGTTTGCACAGTCATTTTTATATATTGCCCTTCGGCTTAAAAATAAATGATGCGATGAACCCAAAAAGTATGGCCGCGCTTATGCCCGAACTCGTCACTTCGAACATTCCGGTTAAGACGCCGATTAGGCCATGCTTTTCTGCTTCAGCAAGTGCTCCGTGTGTTAGTGCGTTGCCGAATGAGGTGATTGGAATCGTAGCACCCGTTCCGGCAAAATCGATTAACGGCTCATAAAGGCCAAACCCATCCAAAATAGATCCGGCAACAACTAATGTACATAGTGTATGTGCAGGCGTCATTTTTGCTACATCAAACATGAGCTGCCCAATGACGCATATTAAACCGCCCACTATAAAGGAAGTAATGTATATCGAGAACATTCAAACCACTCATTTCATCGTTAGTTCGACCGCGTGTGCAATACACGGAATCGTATCACCTTGCTGGTAAGATAACGGCGATAATAATGCACCTGTCGCAATGAGAAGAACCCTTTTATATTCCTTGTCCATCATCTTTTTATATATTTCGGAAAAATAAACGGCAGCGGAACATCCCGAACCGCTTGCCCCCGCTTTGAACTCAGAGTGATTACCGTAAAATTCCTCACCCGCATCGCTAAAGTTGTTGAAGTCCTTAATACCTTGATTTCCAACCAACTGTTTATAAATCGCAAAGCCGACCTTGCTTAAATCTCCCGTCATAATCACGTCATAATCACTTGCGGAAGCATTATGACCTTTTAAATGCCGCATTAATGTATCCGCTGCTGCAGGCGCCATAGCAGCACCCATATTCAATGGATCGGTCATTCCCATATCTACCGCTTTACCAAATGTTCCACGCTCAATGCATGGTACTCCTTTTTGATAAGGAGTGATGGCCGCTGCCCCTGCTGCCGTAACCGTCCATTGGGTTGTATCTCCCTTTTGTGCGCCATATTCGATAGGATATCGAAATTGCCTCTCGATTGCATTATGTTGGCTGGAAGAACCTGCGACAGCAAGTTTCGACATGCCAGACTCTGTTAACAAAGCCGCTAATAAAATAGAAGAAACTGATGTGGCGCACGCAGAAAATAGACCAATATATGGAATGCCAACAGTCGTCGCAGTAAAATTGGATGGCGTCATCTGATTAACAAGATCTCCAGTCAATAAATAATCAGCATCGCTTGGGACTTTATCGACCTTACTCAATGCAATCATTATGGCAGCTTCCATCAGTTTTGCATGTCCTTGTTCATTGGTTTCCATACCGCATCGTTCATCATCGAACATTTTATCGAAATTGACATGAAACGGGCTTTTTTTCTCGAGTGGTCCCGCCGTTACACCAGTTGCCGCAATGGATGGGGTTGAAGGAAATGTAAGTAGACCTTTGTTCACCATGATGCGACTCCTAACTTCACAAGGATTGTCTTAACAAGAGCAACGAGAAAAGCGGAAAAGACACCATATAGAATAACGGAGCCCGCCAATTTAAATATATTCCCGCCGACTCCAAGAACGTATCCTTCCGACTTATGTTCAATGGCTGCAGACACAACAGCATTTCCGAATCCAGTTATCGGAACCGATGCTCCTGCTCCACCCAACTGACCGATTTTCTTATAGAGTCCAAAGCCTGTCAAAAGCATGGAGATGAAAATCATTGTCGCAACTGTTGGATTGCTTGCCGTCCTCTCAGTAAAGTTAAAGAAGGTCATATAGAATAGGGCGATAAATTGGGCGATTAGACAAATAGTGCCGCCAACCAAGAATGCTTTAATGACATTTTTAAGTATCGGCGGCTTTGGAGAGATGCTCTGTTCCAGTTTGGCGTATTTTTTTTTATCCATTATGTCTCTTCCTCCGTTAGGGAGATCAATTCGTGAATCTTTTTCTTCATCCCTTTTTCATCATCTTGTAAGATAAGTTTTGTTGTTTCAGTCAAAACTTTACTGTCTGCTGATACTAACACCGATAGATCGGGGTACATTTCCTTCAACTTCTTTTCCACTTCTTTTGCAATCTTTCTCTTATTGAACCTATCAAAGGTTTTAACCCGAATGCCGACAATCAGATGATCATCATGGAAGAGTGTTGCAGCCCCTTTTATTCGATCGTCTTTCTTAATTAAATCTTCCGCTTCCTTTGAATCCTCCCCAGTGTGATTTTCCATTGTGAACTCATTTGGAATGCATCCCGAAAGGAGAAGGATTATAGCGAAAATGGGTAGTAATCGACGAATAGCTATCATCCCCTTTTATAAAAAGTATGGCATTGATCTTGTTTTTTATTCATAGCGTGATGTTTGCCCTATCCCCTAATATTGCTGCGCATAAAGTATAAAGAGTTGAGAGAAGGAGGTGGAATGAATGGGATGTGGAAGAAATGAAGATGTCAGATCTGATAGTAATCGCCACAGCAACTGTATTTGCGAGGTCGTTCGTGCCATTAAGCGCGTACAAGGAATTCGTGATGAGGTAAACTGCGACGATTGCAAAACTGACTGTTTCCTGACTCCGCTTGGTAGCCTTGTTAGCCCATCACGACAACGTGCAAATACGCGTGTATTCATGCTTTTGGACGAAAAAGGTAATCCATTCAAAGCAATGTTCAACAGAAGAAGAAGGTTTGCTGACATCGAGGCAGCAGCGCCGGCCTCCGAACAAGGTGGTCGTAGAGATTGTGCTTCATGTTTCTCAATTTTCTTCAGGGTGCAAAATGTTTTCGATAACTGTTGCGCCACTTTACAAGTTCTTGAACCTCGTGATATCCGAGGCAGAAGAGTCGACTTATTCAAAGGCGGAAGGCTTGACCTTGACGCAGTTTGTGAAGTTGAACGCTTCGAAGCAACAGGTACTTGTGTAACTGTTGACTTAACTTGCTTCTGTGGTATCCAATGCGTTAAGGACGTTTTTATTGATTGCGACGAAGACTGAGGGAATAACCTGTGATGCTAACTCCGCCCGATTGAAAAATCGGGCGGTTTTGTTTATATCCTCTAACAATCAAAGAAGGTATAATGGGAAATTTCGTTCTGGAACTATTTTGATTTTTACATACTATATGGATTGGAGCGGAAGGCGGCGACTCCTGCGGGAACAGCACGAGCTGAAGACCCTGGACTGAGCGCAGCGAGGGAAGCGGCTGAAGCCGTGCCCGCGGAAAGCGCCCGCCTATAGCGGAAATCCCGGGAATTTCTATAAAAAAAGGACTGTTTCAGAATATCATTCACACTGATATTCTGAACAGTCCTGTTTTATTTATTCCGTCTCGAACGACTGGCCTCTCCACAACACATCATCAATCTTCCCAATCTCTATCTTCGTAACCTCATCATCCGCATCAATCCACAACAAATCATCTTCAAGCCTCTGAATCGTACCCTTCACACTCTTACCTTCCACCAAAAACTGCAAAGGTTTATAGGCCGCCCTTTGAAACGGTCCACTTAAATATAAAATCTTATCTAATATAACGGGGTCGACAACCGTAGATTGCTCAACCTGTGAAAAAGACGCAATTTCTATCGTTTCCTTAACCGATTCTTCACTTGGTACAAATACCGATGTACTCTCTTCTTCAACGACTCTCTTCGCATAAACTGGTGGCGGCGCCTGCACGAATATCAACGGATCTTTGTAGGAAATGTTGATCTCCCCCTTTTTCCGTAGTATATGCGCCTATGAACAGCGAAGTTCATTCAGGTTTATGAAAGACTACTGATGAATGTAGTCGCCAATCCAAGGTAAATGATAATACTAATTACGTCATTCAATGTTGTGATGAACGGTCCTGAAGCAACCGCAGGGTCTATTTTCATCCGATGCATGAACAACGGGATGAACGAACCTGAAATGGTTGCGACAAAGATTGAAACTAAAATAGCTGCACCTACCAATAAAGCGATGATGAACTCATGCTTCCAGATGAAAATTAAGCCAACTACAAAAACAGCACAGACCAATCCGGTGATCAAACCCGTTCCCGCTTCTCGCAAAAGCAGCTTGAATTTGCTTTCATCCTCAATATCCCGAGTTGCAATCCCCCGTACAGCAACCGCAAGCGCTTGAGTGCCGCTATTCCCCGCCGTTCCAGCAATCAATGGGATGAACGCTGCAAGTAAAGCAACTTGTGAGATCGTATCGGTGAATAAATCAATCAAATTGGCAGTCAACATACCAAGGATTAACAGGATAATTAGCCAAGGAATCCTTTTCTTTGCTGCAGAAAGTGAGTTCTTATCAAAGGAGTCCATATTCGATACGGCCGCAAGTTTCGAATAGTCATCCGAAGCTTCTTCATCGATGACGTCAAGAATGTCATCGACCGTGATAATTCCAAGCATATGATATTGAAAGTCAACGACCGGCACTGCAAGGAGGTTATAATCCTGCGTCATTCTTGCGACATCTTCCTGGTCATCTGAAACTAAGACACTGACAACCCGCTCGTTCATGATAGATTGGATCAACGTGTCTTCGTCAGCAATGATCAAATCACGAAGTGAAACAACACCTGTTAAATGATTATCTTCATCAACAACGAATACATAATAGATTGTTTCTGCTGAAGGGGCTTCATTTTTCAATATTGTCATTGCAGAACGCACAGTAGAATTCTGGGGGATGGAGACATACTCCGTCGTCATTATTGAACCAGCTGTATATTCTTCGTAATGCAAAAGGGATTTGATCTGAGCAGCAGCGTCCTTATTCATTAACGTCAAATAAGTAGCGATTTGTGATTTATCAAGTTCTTTCAGGACATCTACCGCATTATCGACAAACATGTATGAGATCATGTCTGCCGCATAAGTCGTGTCCATCTCCTGAAGGAACTGCTTATATTCACCATCGTCTATTTCACTCGTCTCAAAGATTTCGGCCAACTCTTTCGGCGATAGGAAGAAATACATTACTTTCCTATGTTTTTCATCGACCTTTTCGTAAAAAGTGGCACGATCATATGGGTGAAGGATTAAATATTCTTCGCGAAATGCTTTTATGTCCTGCCGTTCAATGGCATCAATCAATCTTTCTTCATCAATGATGATATCTTCACGGATTTCTTCATTAACAGTCATGGTTGCACCTTCCTTTCCATCCCGACATGCATGTTTATATCCATACAAGGCAAAATACTATATATAACTTATCTTTCAAAAGGAGATTTTTCTGATGAAATTGGATATTATTGGGGACATTCATGGTTGCTACGATGAGTTGCTTACGCTTATAAACAAGTTAGGCTATACATTTGAATCTGACATACCCGCTCATAAGGAAAGGCAGCTTGCATTCGTTGGTGATGCAATGGATCGTGGCCCCTCGTCTGTTAAAACACTTGAATTGATGTTCAAATTGCAGGATAAGGGTAGACTTATCTATTCCCCCGGGAACCATTGCAATAAACTATACCGATTATCGATCGGCAGAAATGTTCAACAAACTCATGGGCTTGAAACAACCGTTGCTGAAATGAATGCTTTGCCGCCTAAAGAAAAACGTCGTTTCTTAAACCGATACAAACGATTTTACGAGGCTCTTCCCTTATATGCAAATTTGGATGATGGGAAACTCATTATCGCACACGCCGGAATCCGTGAACAGATGATCGGTGAACCTTTTTCAAAAAAAATACAGTCCTTTGTTCTTTACGGTGATACTACAGGCGAAACACTTCCGGATGGGCGTCCCGTGAGAAGGGATTGGGCAAAAAAATACCATGGAGATGCATGGATTGTTTACGGCCATACCCCAGTCCTTGAGGCAAGGTTCATGCACCGAACCGTCAATGTGGATACTGGATGTGTGTTTGGTGGAAAGTTGACCGCGGTTCGCTATCCCGAAATGGACATTGTTTCGGTACCCTCTCTACAACCGTTCATTCCTGAAAAATTCACTTCATTCGAATGACTAAATCTGTATAAGATTTTTGAGGTCATCTGGAAGTTCACTTTTAAACATTAATTCCTCTCCAGTTAACGGGTGACTGAAGCCGATCGTTGCACAATGCAGCGCCTGTCTATTCACAAGGTTTCGCGTTCCGCCGTACAGGTCATCGCCTACAAGCGGATGTCCGAGCCATTGCATATGAACCCTGATCTGATGCGTCCTGCCGGTGTGAAGTTCAAGAGAGACTAAAGTATACTTGGATCCATTCTTCTCAAAATGTCCAATTGTTTTACCGTCAGTTCTTGCAAATTGGCCGTTCTTACAAACAATCCGTTCTATAATACTGCCATCCTTTCGCCCAATAGGTTGTTCTATTACGAAATCGTCCTTGGCAATATGTCCCTCCGCAAATGCGAGATAATTGCGGTAAAAGCCCGTCTTTTGAATCTGTTCACTTAATAGATGATGGATATGCCGGTTTTTCGCAATGCATATAAGTCCTGACGTATCCGTATCCAAACGGGTTACAATATGCACGGTTGAAGGAACTTTCTCCTCTAAAAACTTACCAGCGATATAATTCGCAATCGTTCCGGCTGGATGATCACGGGACGGGATTGTTCCTTGACCTGCAGGTTTATCGATAATCAGAATCGCTTCGTCTTCATATAGAATTGTAAGCGCTCCTGATTCGGGAGTAAGCCCATCACTTGGTTGCTCTTTCGGAAACTGAACAGTTACCATATCCCCTGCCCTTACTATATGCCGGACCGTCTGCTCCGTCCCATTTACTAACAACTGACCACCGTCATACTTGACAGCGGTTAACGTCCTTTTTGAAATCCCTCTCGCATGTAAAAATTCTCTTAATAGAACTTGTTCTTCTACTTTAAAATTTAAGGTGAACCGGTTAGATTGTGTCTTCATCACTCTTCACTTGCTATGAATGAATCATGGACCCTTGTCCAAAATGGGAAAGGACGGAATCTTCCAAATCTCACTTTCTCATCCGCAACCTTATATTCTATGGATTTCACATCTTTATGCAATAACTGCAAATGGTCTATAGTCACCATGAAATCCGGTCCATTTACCGGTGTTAAAACACATGTATGATGTGATGGCAAAATAAGTGGCGAGCCGACCGTTCTGAATACCCGATTATTTATGGACGCCATTTCAGTCAGCTGAATGGCATCTAAAGACGGATGGATGATCGCTCCACCAAGAGCTTTATTATACGCAGTGGAACCGGAAGGGGTGGACATGCATAAACCATCTCCGCGGAACCTTTCAAATAGTACACCATTCAATTCCACATCCATTACTAATGTAACTTCAGGTGATTTGACAGTCGATTCATTCAGCGCCAAATATTTAGCTGCCTCATCCGAATTCCGGTAATTAATCGTCACTTCAAGTAATGGATATTCGATCACATTGTATTCTTTACGTGCGATCGACAGGACCAATTTCTCCATTTCTGCCGGCTTCCAATCGGCATAAAAACCAAGATGCCCTGTATGTATTCCGATGAATGCCGTGTCCTTTAAGCGATGGATATATTTATGAAAAGCATGTAGTAATGTACCGTCTCCACCAACCGATAAAACAATATCAGGCGAATCTTCATCAAAAACAAGACCGAAATCAGTTAAATACTCGACAGCTTCATCTCTTAGCCGATTTGAAAGTGAATCATTCCTTGTCTGAACGGCAAATTTCATCATCATTCACTCCCCTTTCCTCCGTTTTTCGCCGTACCCTCTGTCGGCTGTTTCTTTATAGGCGGTAAAGTATTGCTGTGCATCATGGATTTCATCACGGATGAGGGACATCTCCTCATCCAGTCTAAAGGCGGCCTCCGCTGCCCGTTCAAGGCGATGCTTGATCTCATATGGCAATTCACCTTGGTACTTGTAGTTCAATGAGTGTTCGATGGATGCCCAGAAATTCATCGCCAATGTCCTAATTTGAATTTCCGCTAAAATCGTCCTTTCACCGTGAATCGTCTGGACAGGATATTCGATGATCATATGGAATGATCTGTATCCGCTCGGTTTTTTATTGGAAATATAATCTCTTTCTTCTATAACATTCATATCCGCTCGTTTTCGTAATGTATCGACTACTTTGCCGATGTCATCCACGAACTGGCACATGATCCGAAGTCCTGCAATATCAGGTAATTCTTCCGCAAGCTCTGCCGAAGGTTTGAATGGAATTCCTTTTTCAAGGGTTTTATCATATATGCTCGCTAAAGGTTTCACACGCCCCGTCACAAACTCCACCGGCATATGTGCGCCTTCAAGTTCATATTGTGTCCGTAACCCTTTCAGTTTCACTTTCAGTTCCGAAACTGCTTGTTTATACGGCTCAAGAAATTGCTTCCATTCCTTCATCAGTAGCCCTCCCGACTGGTAGTTGATGCTTTTATAGCCTATGTTTTTGTTATCATATGTACCTTGAGGCATCCACATGGCAGCAAAGCGCCAATAGATATTTTACCCCAAATTGGTAAGTAAGTGATAGCTTAATTCCTGTTACAATTAACATGGGCCCATACGTCAGCAGATTGCATTTTTACAGCTCATTAATTTCTTATTCATACGTTCAGTCTACCATATGAATGGCTTTGTTGCAGTTTGTAACATGCGTTTTCGCTACTGACTTGATATACTTATTGCATATGGGCATTTAGTTGCTTCAAGGAAGGGGTGCCACTAATGGATGCACGAACAGTTCGAACATTAATGGATATACAAGCCATGCAAACTTTGGGTTCCGTACAATCCTATTCAAATGCGCAGGAATCCACCTCGGCCTTGTTCAGTGATATGATGAGTATAGCTTTAAATAATATAAATAATAAATCTTTTACTCCCAATTCATTTATGAATCAATCATTTGGAATGCTTGACGGGCTTAAATCGATGGAAAGTCTACTATATAAAGGTTCGAATAACGTCTATTTTCCAAAAGGATTGGAATTCGTGATACAGGAGAAAGATTCAAACTTTAGGGATGATTCAAGTGGAAATAATGATTTCACCGGTTTTATTAAACAGGCCGCAGTAACATATGGAATTCCTGAAAATCTAATTACATCCGTTATTAAACAAGAATCCGGTTTCAACAATGCTGCTGTAAGTAGCGCCGGAGCTATAGGTTTAATGCAACTAATGCCTGGCACTGCAAAGTTTTTAGGTGTTCGGGATAGCTTCGACCCCGAGCAAAATATTATGGGCGGTGCAAAATACCTAAGGCAGATGCTTGACCAATTCGGTGATATTAAACTGGCTCTCGCAGCCTATAATGCGGGTCCAGGAAATGTGAAAAAACATGGCGGAATTCCTCCGTTCAAAGAAACACAGAACTACGTTTCCAAAGTATTAAACTACTACAATACGTTTAATACATGACGATATTTATTCCTCTGAAGGCAATATATTTGTGAAAGATTTGTTTGGTTGTTAAAATATCCATACCAGTCAGAACAAAGGAGATTGACATACATGATTCGTAAACCTTTGATTCCTTATGAAGAAATCGGTGCTGAAAAATTATCTGAGCTTATCGATCGCTTTTATGAAAAAGTGGCTGTCCATCCGGATCTATATCCGATTTTCCCTAATGACTTGACGGAAACAGCTCGTAAACAGAAGCAATTTCAAACACAATTTTTAGGCGGACCGAATTTATTCACGGAGGAACACGGACATCCGATGATGAGAGCGCGTCATATGCCTTTTCCTATAACCCCAAAACGAGCAGAAGCATGGCTCGCTTGCATGGATGAAGCGATGGACGATGTAGGGCTCGAAGGGAAACTCCGTGACGTATATTACCAACGGCTCGTTATGACTGCTAATCATATGGTCAACAGAAGCAAGGAGGATGGGCTGTGAACCGTAATACTATTATGGAAAACAGTGTCACTTCGTCTGCACCATTGTCAAAACCAATTGAAATCTATGCGTTCGTTGATCCTTTATGCAGCAAATGCTGGTCACTCCAGCCGTTGCTTCGGAAGTTACAAGTCGAATACGAACGTTATTTCACATTAAGGATTGTTCTTCGCACGTCATTACCAAAGATGAATTTAACGAACCTGAGCAGTAATTGCGAAGATGTTAAATCTTGCGATAAAACTCACGCGTCCTTTCCAAGCATTGCGATGAAAGCGGCGGAGTTTCAAGGAAAACGGGCAGGCTTCCGTTTCCTTTCCAAACTATTTGAGTACACGTACTTGAAATCGAGGAACGTCCTATCGTTTTCAGTGCTTGTTGAGATTGCTGAAAAATTAGGTCTGGACGTCGATGAATTCATCCTCGACTTCTCATCACATAATGTATTGCGGTCCTTGCAGGTGGATTTGTATCTTGCAAACGAAATGGAAGTGGACGATGCACCATCTTTCGTGTTTTTCAATGAAAACATTGAAGACGAAGGACTCAAGGTGAACGGTCTTCACTCTTATGAAATTTATGAACAGATTTTGGAGGAAATGGTCGGTTATCCAATTAATCCGGACGCTCCCCCACCACTTGATGATCTTTTCAAGCGGTTTGATTCGCTTGCAACAAAGGAAATTGCCGAGATTTACCATATCTCAGAAAAATCAGCAGAACGCGAATTAAAAAAGCAGCTTCTCATGCAAAACTTGGAAAGACAGCCATTCAATAATATAACGCTTTGGCGGAAACGAAAATAGATAACAAAAGCAGGCGTCCCAATGTCGGGAGCCTGCTTTTTCTTGTTTCCGCTCGTTTATTCACATATCCGCTCATGATTTCATACAGCCGCTCATGCTTTCGCATATCCGCCCATGGTTTCGCATATCCGCTCATGGTTTCGCATTTCCGCTCATGATTTCACATTTCCGCTCATGATTTTGACATATCCGCTCATTAACTCGCATATCCGCTCATGATTTCGCATATCCGCTCATGATTTCGCATATCCGCCCATGCTTTCACATTTCCGCCCATGATTTCACATATCCGCTCATGATTTCACACAGCCGCTCATGATTTCGCATATCCGCTCATGATTTCACATTTCCGCTCATAATTTCACATATCCGCTCATGATGTCACATTTCCGCTCATGATGTCACATATCCGCTCATGATTTCATACAGCCGCCCATGATTTCATACAGCCGCCCATGATTTCACATATCCGCTCATGATTTCACATTTCCGCTCATGATTTCACATATCCGCTCATGATTTCATACAGCCGCCCATGATTTCATACATCCGCTCATGATTTCACATAACCGCTCATGATTTCACATATCCGCTCATGATTTCACATATCCGCTCATGATTTTCACATATCCGCTCATGATTTCACATATCCGCTCATGATTTCATACAGCCGCTCATGCTTCCACATATCCGCCCATAATTTCACATATCCGCTCATGATTTCACATTTCCGCTCATGATTTCACATATCCGCTCATGATTTCATACAGCCGCCCATGATTTCACATATCCGCTCATGATTTCGCATTTCCGCTCATGATTTCACATATCCGCTCATGATTTTGACATAAACGCTCATTTATTCACACAACCGCTCATTAACTCACATATCCGCTCGTTTAAACAGAAAAGAGCATCCGCTCCTGGGGGAGAGGGATGCTCTTTTACAAAGGGAATGGGAGAAATGTTCACGTTCAAACAAAAGGGGTGTATGTTTGGTATGTGATTTATTTCACATCTATAATTTATCATGAAATAATAGTTAATGCAACATTTCACATGAAGTTTCACATCTCTGTCACAAATAAAAACCAACTACAAATCCCTTACCTATAGCCTTATAGACTATCAATCATTAATATTTTTGTAAATATACAGAATGTAAGCGCTTTATATTTCATTATAGAAAAATATTGATGTTTTTAACATAAAAAAACTGACCTGGCTAATGCAAATGCCAAGTCAGTAATCACTATTATTGCTTATTAAGTAATTCTTCCAACTCATTCAATCTCTCTTCAAAGACACGACATGCTTCTTCGATCGGTGCTGTAGAAGTCATATCGACACCTGCTTTTTTAAGAACCTCAATTGGATAGTCTGACGAGCCGGCTTTCAAGAAGTTATTGATGTAACGGTCGACAGCCGGTTGACCCTCAGTAAGAATCTGATGGCTTAATGCAACAGCTGCGCTGAAACCTGTCGCATACTGGTATACATAGTAATTATAGTAGAAATGAGGAATACGTGCCCATTCAAGAGCGATTTCCGGATCTACTTCAACTGCATCGCCAAAGTACTTCTTGTTTAGCGCGCCGTATTCTTCTGATAGTTTATCGGCAGTCAATGCAACGCCTTGTTGGTCAAGCTGATAGATTCTATGCTCGAATTCAGCAAACATCGTTTGACGGAATACTGTACCACGGAACCCTTCGAGCCAATGATTCAGCAAGTAAATACGTTTTTGCTCGTCATCGATCGTTTTTAGAAGATGATCGTTTAAGATAGCCTCGTTAACTGTCGATGCAACTTCAGCTACGAAAATGGAATAGCCGCTGTAGTTGTATGGTTGTGTTTTACGTGAATAGTAACTGTGAACACTATGGCCGAATTCATGAGCCAATGTAAACAAGTTATTCGCGTTATCTTGCCAGTTCATCAAGATATATGGGTTTGTACCATATGATCCAGATGAATAAGCTCCTGAGCGCTTCCCTTTGTTTTCACGGACGTCCACCCAACGGTTTTCAAGTCCTTCTTTTACAATGGATTTATACTCTTCGCCTAATGGATGGAAACTTTCAAGCATCGTTTCTGTTGCTTCCTCATAAGGGACCTTCATTTCCACGTCTTTTACCATCGGTGCAAACATGTCCCACATATGAAGTTCGTTCAGGCCAAGGACTTTTTTGCGTAATGCAACGTAGCGATGGTGTAATCCAAGGTTTTTATTAATCGTATTAACAAGATTGTCATATACTTGTTCCGGAATATGGTTTGCCGATAATGCAGCACTTCGCGCGGAGTCGAACTTGCGGATTCGTGCATTGACATTATTCTTTTTAACATTTCCGCTCAATGTAGATGCAAATGTATTTTTGAACTCGCCATATTTGCTGTACATTGCTTTAAATGCTTCCTCACGTACTTTCGGATCCTTGCTTTCAAGGAAACGGATATAACGGCCGTGTGAAAGTTCCGCCTCTTCACCGTTTTCGTCTTTCACCATAGGGAAAGTCAAATCGGCATTATTCAGCATGCTGAACGTTTCCGCAGCGTTGCCAGTCACCTCACCTAATTGCGCAAGAATCGCCTCTTGTTCTGCTGGAAGGATGTGTGCACGGCGTGAGTTCATTTTTTCAAATTCGAACTTGTACACATTTAGGTTTTCATTATTTTCAGCAAGACTATTCAATTCTTCCTCAGGAATCTGCAATAATTCAGGAGTGAAGTATGAAAGTGCTGTTGAAACTTTGGAGTACAATGATTTTGCACGGCTATCCATCGCTTGATAGAAGCTGTTCGTCGTATCCTGATCACCTTTCAAGTGGGAGTACGTATATAATTTGCCCATTCTTTGGTAAACTGTGTCACGGTAAGAAAGTGCTTCAAATAGCGCTTCTGGACCATTATTCAATGTACCTTTATAGCTTTCCGCGCTACCTAAAAGCTCTTCGATTGCTTTAAACTCCTCTTCCCATGCTGCATCCGTCGGGAAAATATCTTCCAAGCGCCAAGTTTCTTCCACTTTGACTTGGTCACGAGTCAACACTTTGTTTTTAACTTCTGTTGTCATTCAAATTCCTCCCCAAAACTTTCTTCGTAAATCGAATCATTATCATTCTCTCAATTTTGTGCTTCATTTGCAAGGAATCTTTCTGAAATTAAATACAAAATTCCATTTTCACTGAAGTCTGTTTTATCCAAAGGATTTTTCAGCCCTTTCTTAGTCAGAAATTCGATATATTTTTTACAAGCCTGAACTTTTTCCGCAGAAGGCTGATCAAAACTCCATACAAATTGCTGTAAATTAAACGAAGTTACATTTTGAGGGCTCAACCTTTTTCGCTTCAAGAAATGGAGAAGTCGCAACTGCCATTCAAAGTCCGCTTCACGGAATGCCTGATTCCCTGATATCGGTAGACCAATCCAAATTGGCAGCTTAGTCGGATGCATTCGCATCTCATAACAGGATCTTAAAAAAGGATCGTTAATGCCCTTTCTGTTTAACATTATCCAACGCTCAAGATTTTCACGACGTCTAAAACTATAAAGATTGACATAACGAATAAGATCTTCATTCGACGGTACTTTCGGACGTACAAAAGGGAAAAATTGAAAGCTAATAGGAAGGATATAGTGCATACCAATATAACGTTGGCCTGCGATATGCATCAAACTCGTAAAATAGTGAAATGTTTTCGTTTGGGGATTAAAAGTAAGGAGGACGTCTCCTTCAGGTGGGGTGCTGACAATAAACCATTCCTCGAACTTTGAAAACTGAAAAGTCCCTACGCCTTCGGGGATAGCTGCAAACTTTTGAGGCGTAAGTAATATCCAAATTGGGCTCATACCGACTTTTCGATACCCTTTGGTCCGCTCTTCCAAGAGGGGAATCGGAATTGTGCTGCATTGAAACTCGATTGGTATTCTCACATCGTCAGAAGCGACAAGCAGATCCGGTCGCTGTGAAATTTCATTTAACAATGGTTCCAAAACCGTATTTTCCGAACGTGTTGAAAGCAACTGATGCAGTAACATTTTGCCATTTAAGTGCTGTGGCGATTCTCCCTCCGAAAAGGATGTTCGGCAGGTGGACGCCTTTCGATGTGCAAAATGCGGAATGACAATATCACCCACTTTCAAATGGACAGGACTTCTACATTGTGGGCAGAAAAAACTACGAGTCTCCCTCCAGCTTCGAAGCTCGTCCCTCCCTAAATCGGCGGTTAACACGACCAATCTTCCATCTTCTGAACGTGCTGTTAGTATAATTCTCACTCCTTTCAGTTCAATTGTATGAATTTTCACTCACGAATGCAACTATAAACAAAAAAAGCTGCTTCCCCGACAGGTGCCAATGGGGAGCAGCTTGTTATTTTTATTCGCCAAAATATTTATCAACAGTCTTTAAGACATCCGATTCCATTATAACTTTTCCATACTCTTCCAAACGATGGATCGTTACTTGGGATAATGAACCATATTCCGATACGATACTACAATAATCCAATTTAGCATCGTCATCCATTTTAGATTCATCATAGTTCACATGCATATAGAATTTATTTTCATATGAATAGAGAGATGATTGAACTGCATAAGCAGGAACTTTCTTAGCTAACGGAATGAGATTTTCGAATTCATCAAACACGAACATATCGGAAGTCCATACTACAGGCTCATCGCTTAATTCATTCATAAGCTGTTCAGGGTTTGTGAATAAACTGGGATCAGGGTCAAAATGCTTATCGGACTCATCCATACCAAAACCAACATCATTATTTTCCACTTGCGCACGCGTCACTGTAACTTCGATTCCATTATTCATCGCATGGACTTGAATCCACAATGGACCTTCTACTTCGAATTCGGTCTCATCATTGATTTCATCCATCATCTCCCAGAAGAGCTCCTCGCTTTTATCGCGATTATACCAGACTTCTTCACGAGTAAAGCCGCGTTCTTCAATGTCTATATACGATAGATAAAACTTTACTGTATTTTCATTGATACGTTCTATTTCCATCCCTTTTCTCTCCCTTCCTTACAAATAGGTCTTTGCCTATTTTTTTATTTTCGCGATTAACCTGCAATGCTTATACTTACTATATGAGCGTCTATGAAGTTTTGAAAGGGTTACCGCTCAAGACTTCTATTGATAATAGCATTGTAGGGGAACATCAGCATATAAAGCAAGTAAGGAAACCAAATTCTTGGGCGCCAAGAGCTATAAGGGAAATTAAAAAGCCGATAGGATTTGGCAAATGCCCGTTAACTCCCTATCAGCTTTACTATTTCTTAAATTAGTTTACCATGCGCCGCGCTTCAAGCAGCTGATAGGCCCTTACTTTACGAGGTAGGAATCGTCTGATTTCATCTTCATTATACCCTACCTGAAGCCTTTTTTCATCAAGGATGATTGGTCTTCTTAAAAGGCCTGGATGTTCCTGTATTAATTCATATAAGCGTTGAAGCGGAAGGCTTTCCACATCTACATTAAGTTTTTGGAAGATTTTTGAACGGGTTGAAATGATTTCGTCAGTCCCGTCTTCTGTCATTCGGAGAATTTGTTTGATTTCAGCTATATTTAATGGCTCCGAGAAAATATTACGTTCTGTATACGGTATTTCGTGCTCTTCCAGCCACGCCTTTGCTTTTCTACATGATGTGCAACTAGGTGAGGTAAATAATGTAACTCCCATTCGCTGACACTTCCTTTCAGTCGGCTTGCTTGTTTTATTTAAAGATAAATTAGAATGATTTTAAAGTAATTAGCTATCTCCTATTATACACATATTCATTCTCAATGAATACACTTTTTCAAAAAAAAGTAATACAGATTGTTTCTTTGTCACATTTCCGCAATATTGTAAGGGTTACAGCTCCTTTAGATATGTACTTTTATGCTTCTATACTGTTATACCCGATGCCATAAAAGTTTAAACATCATTCATATAAAAAAATCCATTTCTCATTTAGGGATGTTTGATTGAAAAACAAGTTCCTTTACTAATAGTACGAATACACCCCAAAAAAGGTTTCAATTCCCATGCAAATAATTTATTTTTCTAACAGAAAAAACGTAGAGGATTTGATTTACCCCCTACGCTTTTGTTTATGGCGTATAGTCTACGCCTTCTGTATATGAATTACCGGCATTCCATAACAGGAATTCGTTAATGCCGTTATCTTTCAAGGCTTTAATCTGGGCCTCAACCTCATCTTTACCGTAACGAAGATAATTCCCAGCACCTAACCATGGAGCGCTGAAATCTTGTAGCCAAGGTCGAGAAACCGGTGGATTCTCAAGTTCCCCTAATTTGGCATTTTCAACTTTCGCATATTCAGTCACGAGGCGATACGGTTCAAGATCCGGTTTCGAAATTCCGAAATAGGAAGTCCAGTGGCTTGGGTAGATCATGGACGAAATGACATCCACGTTTTCGGAAATCTTAGAGAAGTTTTGTCCGATTCCCGGTGCTTCCGGCAATGTTGCAGAGTAACCGAAAATATCAACCGACACATCAACGTCGTACGGCTTTAACTTTTCACGGGCATAAGCAACAAAATCCGTAACCGCCTCAACACGTCGTTGCACAGGATCCAGCTCGGAATCCTTATAGTCTTCCATCGTATATCCAAGAATATCGGCTCTCTTTTCAAAGCCTTCAGGGAAACGAACATAGTCAAACTGTATTTCTTGGAATCCCATCTTTGCAGCTTCAATCGCAATCTCTACGTTGTGATCCCAAACCTCTTTCATAAACGGATTGACGAATGATTCCTTTCTACCGTTTTTCCATACTTGATCCCCATCCATGAAGGATAGATCCGGCCGTTGCTCTGCAAGGACACTATCCTTGAACACAACAATCCTTGCAATTGGGTAGACCCCCTCCGCTTCAAGCGTCTTCAGCATATTGTGAGGGTCCTTAATATACGGTTTTCCGATTCCAAGATCGAACAATGGGGAATCTTCCTTGGGCTTATATGTCAAATTTCCAAAGTCATCTTTAATATCAATTACCATTGCATTCAAATCTGTTGAACTGATCAAATTCAATAGTTTTTCGAATCGGGCCCCACCGGCAGAGTGTCCTGTGACATAAATCCCCCTAACTGCATCCGGATATTCAAAGACTAACCCTGAATCGAAGCGGTATAATTTTGAACTCGCTACAATAGCCTCATCCATTTCTTCAAATCCATATGTACGTTCCGCAAATTCAATTTCTTTTATAGGTTCATCGGCAAAGACAACCGTTGGAATCGCAATTGCAGCAGCAAGCATCAGCGAACTAAAAAACCTCATTTTCTTCATAGGACACTTCCTCTCTTTCATTTATTCTACCAAAGCAAAAATCTATTGAATAGAGCAAGTCTACTATTCCCATAATTTAGTGTCGAAAAACCTCAATACTTCTGTCTTTTTGTCTATTTACATCTTCCCTATTGCATTATTTACGAAGTCGTACTATACTTTTGACACGAATAAATTTAAAAAGCAAAGACGGAAAGAGTACTCTTGTTTCGACTTATCAGAGAGCCTGTGGTTGGTGTAAACAGGCAGGACGTACAAGAAGAATTGGATTCCTGAGCTTGATTGGCGAATGCGGGTTTGCTTCATAACCAAGTAGCCAATCACGTCTCCCGCGTTATGGGATTTGAGTGGCCTTTGCAGGCTAATTCGGGTGGTACCACGGTTGATCAACATCAGTCGTCCCTTTTTTAGGGATGACTGGTGTTTTTTTATTTTTTTATTATTATTATTTATTTTCATTTGGTATTAGTATTAATGTGACTGGAGCGTAGGGCGGCGACTCCTGCGGGAATAGCATGAGCTGAAGACCCCGCAGGAGCAAAGCGACGAGGAGGCTGAAGCCATGCCCGTGGAAAGCGTCCGCCCGAAGCGGAAGTCTAATTTATAGGAGGAGTTAGAATGAAAACAATCTTTTCAGGTGTACAGCCAACAGGCACAGTAACATTAGGGAATTACATCGGGGCTATTAAACAATTTACAGAACTCCAAAACGACTTCGACTGCAGATTCTGTATAGTAGACCAACACGCCATCACAGTACAGCAAGACCCAGACGAACTAGCAAAAACAATCCGCTCGCTTGCAGCCATCTACATCGCCAGTGGAATCGACCCGGAAAAATCCACACTATTCATCCAATCAGAAGTACCCGCTCACGCCCAAGCAGGATGGATGATGCAATGTATCTCATATATCGGCGAACTCGAGCGAATGACACAATTCAAAGACAAGTCAGACGGAAAAGAAGGCGTTTCCGCAGCATTACTAACATATCCCCCACTAATGGCGGCGGATATCCTTATCTATAATACGAACGTCGTCCCAGTCGGTGATGACCAAAAACAACACGTCGAATTGACACGTGACCTCGCGGAGCGGTTTAACAAAAGGTATGGGGAAGTCCTAACAATACCGGAAATCCGAATCCCTAAAGTCGGTGCCCGCATTAAATCACTTCAAGATCCTATGAAAAAAATGAGCAAATCCGATCCGAATCAAAAAGGTACATTAAGGATCTTGGATACACCGAAAGAAATTGAAAAGAAAATTAAAAGTGCGGTTACGGATTCTGATGGAATTGTTAAATTCGACGAAGCAAATAAACCTGGAGTCTCGAATCTATTAACAATCGAATCCGCATTAAGCGGTATTTCAATTCCCGACCTTGAAGTAAAATATGAAGGCCTCGGCTATGGCGCCTTTAAAGCAGGTGTTGCAGAAGCAATCATTGGACACCTGACACCTATCCAAGAACGTTATGCGGACCTTCTGAATTCATCGGAACTTGACGTCCATTTAGACAGAGGCGCTGAAAAAGCGAATGCAATTGCGTCCGCTACGCTTAAGAAGATGGAGTCCGCGATGGGAATTGGAAGAAGACGGTAAGCAGAAGCAATACGGACGCAATTACGAACAAGGTAAAATCAAACGTCCGAATAATGAACAAAAATATCTGCGTCCAACTATATCCGAGTGAAATATAGTTAAAATAAAATATCATATGGGATACGGAAACTACGATAAGTCCGTAGCTGAGAAGGAAGAGGAATATACGTGTCATGAACATCGCCCTTTTGCTTTTTCTTATCATATGAAAATAAGCTCCCTATTTAGAAGATGACCTCTAAATAGGGAGCTTTTCTTAATTATATTCTCTTGAACACCAGTGAAGCGTTATGTCCGCCGAAGCCTAACGAGTTGCTCATCGCATAATCGATGTCCGCTTTTCGCGCAGCATTCGGTACGTAGTCAAGATCACATTCAGGGTCTGCGTTCACATAATTCATCGTTGGAGGCAGAATCCCTTCCTGTAATGCTTTCACTGTGAAGATTGCTTCCAATCCTCCAGCCGCACCCAATAGATGTCCTGTCATTGATTTAGTCGAGCTCATCGCAAGCTTATATGCATGCTCGCCGAATACTGTTTTCGCTGCCATTGTTTCAAATAGATCGTTATATGGCGTGCTTGTACCGTGTGCATTGATATAGTCGATTTTATCCGGGCTGATTTCAGCTTCTTCAAGTGCCTGACGCATCGCACGTGCGCCGCCTTCGCCTTCCGGTGCAGGAGCGGTAATATGGTGTGCGTCTCCTGTTGAGCCATATCCGACGATTTCCGCGTAGATTTTCGCTCCTCGCTTCACCGCATGTTCATATTCTTCAAGAATCAGGATACCTGCTCCTTCGCCAATAACGAAGCCGTCCCGTTCTTTATCGAATGGACGAGATGCAGTTGCAGGGTCCGGGTTCAATGACAATGCAGTGTTTGAACAGAAGCCAGCAACAGCCATAGTTGTAATTGGTGCTTCTGCGCCTCCTGTGATCATCACATCTGCGTCGCCACGTTTAATGACTTCAAATGCGTCTCCGATTGAGTTCGTACCTGATGCACATGCTGTAACTGTACATGAGTTAATGCCTTTCGCACCGAAGTGGATGGATACTTGGCCAGAAGCCATGTCCGGGATCATCATCGGTACGAAGAACGGGCTTACTCGGCGATACCCTTTTTCAAGGAATGTTTTGAATTGTTGTTCGTGGGTTTCCATGCCGCCGATTCCTGAACCGATCCAGACGCCTGTACGTAGGGCGGTTTCTTCGTCTAATTTTTCAAGGTTTGCGTCTTTCATTGCCATGATGGACGCTGCTAATGCATAATGAGTGAATCTGTCCATCTTTCTTGCATCTTTTTTAGGGATATATTCTTCAATATCGAAGTCTTTTACTTCTGCTGCAACTTTTACTGGGAATTGATCGCTGTCTAATCTTGTTAGCGGACCGATTCCTGATTTTCCGTTTAATACTGCTTCCCACGATGCTTCCGCGGAATTTCCTACTGGAGATACAGCACCTATTCCAGTAACAACGACACGACGTTTTTCCATTCCTGAAAACTCCCTTTCATTTTTACGAGTAATTAATCTTTATCAAGTATATAGTAATCCGGGGTTATTTTCCCCATTTAATACACAGGGCGCCCCATGTTAGGCCGCCGCCGAAACCGACCAATACGATGATGTCATCGTCTTTGACTCGGCCTTCCTGTAAATCATCCACTAATGAAATCGGAATAGAGGCAGCTGATGTATTTCCGTATTTATGGACTGATTTAGACATCTTTTCAACAGGTAAACCAAGACGTTCGCGTGAAGATTCCATGATTCGGATATTCGCTTGGTGTGGTACCAAATAATCAACGTCATCAGTAGTCAAACCTGCTTTTTTCGTGACATTGACAGCAGATTCGCCCATTTGCCTTACAGCAAACTTGAACACTTCACGTCCGTTCATATGAATGTATCTGTCCTGGTAAAGATGTTTACCACCAGTACCGTCAGCTCCTAGTTCGAATGAGAGAATACCTCGACCTTCGCTCACTTTACCAACGATTGCAGCACCTGCTCCATCACCGAAAAGTACTGCAGTGTTACGATCTTCCCAATCCGTAATCTTCGATAATTTCTCAACACCAACGACCAATACATGCTTATACGTATCCGCTTCAACAAAATGCTTCGCCATTACGACACCGTACATAAAACCTGCACATGCGGCGGAAACGTCCATGGCTGCTGCATTTTTTGCACCTAACCGGTCTTGAAGCATTGCCGCGACTGAAGGGAAAGGACGGTCAGGAGTTACTGTAGCAACGATGATCATTCCAATATCTTCTACATCGATTTCCGCATTTTTTATAGCATCTAACGCGGCTTCATATGCCATGTCGGATGTATCGGTTTGATCATCCGCAATGCGTCTTTCTTCGATGCCTGTGCGTGTGCGAATCCATTCGTCAGAAGTATCTATACGAGCTTCAAGATCCTTGTTTGTCACTACATTTGAAGGGACATACTTTCCTATACCAATCAACCCTGCATTCATATCACATACCTCGTTCCTTATCATCTATTATTAGTACCTGGTATTAATTATAAGAGAACTGAGGTCAATTTTCAATATCTGGACACGATTTAGCCAAAGAATGTGAAATCTAATTATTATTTTGTTTGATGATTGTGCCTGCTGTGGTATGATGAACGATGAAATAGTTATGTAGAGGTGATTTCGATGAGATATATTATTACTTTTATCTGGTCCTTTCTTTTAGTATCGATGTTAAACTATGTTGCCGGATCAATCGCTGGAATCGCATCATTTGACTTCATGACTGGTCTAATCGCATCAGTAGTCCTATCGGTAATTGTTATTGTTATGACATCAGCTATTCCTGAAGGGGAAGTAGCGGATCATTGATTCATCAAAAAAGCCTTGCCATCGATTCAAAATCGGTGACAAGGCTTTTTTATACAATAGATTTATTTCTTATTTACCAACAGATTCCCATCATCCATTGATAACACTAATTTCTGCCGATCTTTCAACTCACCCTTAATGATTTCCTTGGCGACTACTGTTTCAACATGACGTTGGATAAATCGTTTCAATGGCCTTGCCCCGAAATCTGCGTCCGTCCCTTCCTTTACAATCCAGTCAAGGACATCATCGGTATATTCCAAGCCAATTTCCTGTTCATCCAACCGTTTTACGAGGTCTTCCAACATTTTCTTCGCGATCAAACGGAATGAATCTCCAGATAATGAATGGAAGATGATAATATCGTCCATCCGGTTCAACAGTTCAGGTTTGAAGTGGCGCCGCAATTCCGCCATAACCAAGTCTTCAGCCGCATGATCCTTGGAATCGAATTGTCCATCTAATAAGAAGGCTGATCCAATATTGGACGTCATAATCACAACTGTATTCGTAAAATTAACAAGCCTTCCCTGGCTGTCAGTGATGCGGCCATCATCAAGGATTTGAAGTAAAATATTGGACACATCAGGATGCGCCTTTTCAATTTCATCAAGTAGGACGACCGAATACGGATTGCGACGCACTGCTTCCGTCAACTGTCCGCCCTCTTCATAGCCTACATAGCCCGGAGGTGCACCAACAAGTCGGGATACACTATGTTTCTCCATATACTCGGACATGTCGATTCTGATGAAATGGTCTTCAGAATCGAATAATGTGCTGGCGAGTGTTTTCGCAAGTTCCGTCTTTCCGACTCCAGTTGGTCCAAGGAATAGAAACGATCCAATTGGTTTATGGGGATCCTTAATGCCTGCTCGTGCACGCCAAACAGCTTCCGTGACGAGCTGAACAGCATTCTCCTGTCCGATAACCCTTTTTTCCAACGTCTCACGAAGACGGAGCAATTTCTCCCTTTCACCTTCAACAAGCTTAGTGACCGGGATACCTGTCCAGCGGGCAACGATCATTGCAATTTCATCTTCCGTCACTTCTTCGCGAAGTAATCGACTTTCGGAACTGTCGGCTAACGGCCCTTCCATTGCCTGTAATTCCTTCTCCAATTCGGGAATCTTGCCGTACTGCAATTCTGCAGCTTTATTCAAATCGAATCGGTTCTGCGCATCTTCAAGCTCTCGGCGATATCGGTCCAACTCCTCGCGTTTCGTTTGGATTTCGCGCAATGTTTCCTTTTCCTTATTCCATTGCTGACGCATATCGGAGGAAGAATCCTTCAATTCCTGTAGCTCCGTTCGTAATGCTCCCAAACGGCTTTGGCTCATTGCATCCTTCTCTTTCTGCAATGCCTGTTCCTCAATTTCAAGCTGCATGATCCGACGTGTGACTGAATCGAGTTCCTGCGGCATCGAGTCGATCTCCGTTCGGATCATGGCGCTCGCTTCGTCAATCAGATCGATTGCCTTGTCCGGCATGAAACGTTCCGTTAAATAACGATCCGACAAAGTTGCCGCAGCGACGATTGCACGGTCATGTATACGAACACCATGGTGAAGCTCAAATCTCTCCTTTAATCCTCGTAAAATGGAAATTGTATCTTCCACCGATGGTTCACGTACTAATACCTGCTGGAATCGACGTTCGAGTGCTGGATCCTTTTCGATATACATTCGGTATTCGTCAAGCGTCGTCGCCCCAATGCAGTACAACTCTCCGCGGGCAAGCATCGGTTTCAACATATTCCCTGCATCCATCGCACCTTCAGTTTTCCCAGCGCCAACAATCGTATGGATTTCGTCGATGAAAAGAATAATTTCTCCATCGCTTTCCTTCACTTGCTTCAAGACGCCCTTCAAACGTTCCTCGAACTCACCACGATATTTGGCACCTGCGATGAGGGAGCTCATATCCAATTCAAAAATTTGCCGATCTTTCAATCCCTCGGGCACATCGCCTTTGACAATTCGTTGTGCAAGTCCTTCGACAATAGCCGTCTTCCCTACACCCGGCTCCCCAATAAGAACAGGATTGTTTTTCGTTTTTCTCGATAATATCCTGATGACGTTTCGGATTTCTTCGTCACGTCCAATAACAGGATCCATCTTTCCGTTTTTCACATCTTCAACAAGATTTCGTCCAAATTGTTCAAGTGGTGTACGCTGATCCTCTTCTTGTACTCCGCCCATTCTCATATTCATTCACCTCATTCGTTTGACTTTGACTATCTTTGATTAAATAAATTATATGCTGATTCTTTATATAAGTAAAGTGTATTGCACTTCCCTATTTTTATCCGTACCCTTCAAAAATCCATTAAAACAAAGGGCTTTTCAAATGAAAAAAGACTGCATGACTAGAAAGTCAAACAGCCTTGATTTTATTCTATTATCGTACGCCTAACGCCATTTTTGCGTAGCGGGACATATTATCACGGGACCATGGTGGATTCCAGACGATGTTAACGTCAACGTCCTTCACTTCAGGCAGCTCCATGAGTTCCTGCTTGATATTGGCGACGATTTGAGGTCCCATAGGACAACCCATTGATGTCAATGTCATTGTGACCTTTGCAGTACCTTCATCGACCATTTCAGCATCATAGACGAGTCCTAAATTGACAATATCAATGCCAAGTTCTGGATCGATTACGTTTTCGAGCGCGCCCATTAGGCTGCCCTTCATATCATCATTCATTGTAAATTCCCCTTTCCGTATTCGTTCTTCTTTCATCATATCAAAGATGGCCCTATTCATTCAAATAACTAGCGAACCATTCGGCAGCGCGCAACATGCCTGTTCTTGAAACGGCATGTCCTGCTGTAGGGTCAGAAAGGAATTCAAATCGTTCAGGTGTATCTTCATAATCTTTTTTCGCAGCATTGAAGAAGTTAAATGTCGGTTCGAATGGAACAGTCGTATCTTGTTGCCCATGCCAAAAGAATACTGGTCTCTGATTCAATTTCTGCCGTTGTTTCGTCATATCGAATATGGCCAAAGTTTCAAGCAAGGATTTTCTTTCCTCAGCAGATATCGGCAGCTTAAACCCTCTATTTTCAAACTGGGCAATTTGTGCTTTCGCAAGTTCTACGTATCCAGGCGCCCCCATCATAATTGTCGCCACGTCAATCCAAGGATAAGCCGCCATGCAGCCAAGTGTCGTAATACCACCCATCGAAGTACCGCCCATTCCAATTTTCGGAACGCCTTTGTCAATCAATTCCCCATGTAGAATACCCATTTCCTCAATCGATGTGAGAACGATTTCCCAGAACCGCAAACTAAGCTGAACCTCATCCAGACCTTCATCACGAACGCCATGGAGATGAGCTTCAGGCAATAACACACGCATCCCCTTCTTCGCGATATTGTATGCATAATGAAGGTTGTGCTCCTTGGCACTCGTGAAACCATGTAGGAAAATGACCGCTGGAATGTTGCTATCTTCCAATGTTTCGTCCACAATATGCAGTAATGGTATATGGCCCCAGTTCTCTTCTTTAACAAGCATTCAAACACCTTCTGTACTTTTACTTAAATCGTATCAAAGTTTTAGTAGAAAAACAAAAAGTAAGATCACACATGATGGAATTTTTGACTCAACACCTCTATGAACGATAAACTAAAATTAGGGTATAAGACAAGATAGATAACGTATTCTTTTCATAAAGGGGGCGGAACGATGAAACCGCATTTAATCGTCCTTGACTTGGACGGGACATTGCTAACCGACGAAAAAGTCATATCGGAGAAAACAGCAAATACACTCAAACAAGCAGAAGAACAAGGCCACCAAATAATGATTGCAACAGGACGTCCATATCGCGCAAGTGCAATGTACTACCGCCAACTTGGACTAAAAACGCCAATCGTCAACTTCAACGGCGCTTTCGTCCACCATCCGACCGACCGCTCTTGGAAAACAATCCATGAAACAATTTCACTTCCGGTCGTAAAAGACGTAGTCGATGCAATGCAAGATTTCCGACTTCAAAATATAGTCGCCGAAGTAATGGATGATGTGTACTTGCAGTATCACGACACAAAACTATTGGACATCTTCGGTCTTGGCAATCCAATCATTAAGGAAGGCGATATCAGAACAATGTTGGAAGTCGATCCGACGAGTTTGCTTATCCAAGCTGAACCTGATTCTGTCGACCCGATACGGAGACATCTTGCTGAAGTACATGCCGAGGTGATTGATCATAGAAACTGGGGAGCTCCTTTTGATGTCATTGAAATCGTCCGTCATGGGTTGAATAAAGCCGTCGGCATCTCACATGTTTCCAAGTGGCTCGATATTCCTCGCGAGCGAATTATCGCTTTCGGAGATGAAGACAATGATTTGGAAATGATCGACTTCGCCGGTGTCGGAGTTGCAATGGGCAATGGAATCGACCGGCTAAAATCCATCGCAGACGAAGTGACGCTTACAAATAACGAAGACGGTATCGCGGAAGTATTGAAAGAACGGTTGTTATTAATAAAATAATATATAAAAGAATGTGAGGGGTCCCCTAATGAGAATTTTTGCGGATAGCGGTTCAGATTTACCAAAGTCATTTTTTGATGAAAATGATGTAACATTGATCCCACTAAGTGTTTTAATCGATGACAAGGAATACGACGATGTCATTGAAATCGACTCGAAAGAGGTTTTCGATGCAATTCGCAATGGAAAACATCCAAAAACATCCCAGGCATCTCCGGAATCTCTTCTTTCCCTTTGGAAGGAGCTTGCGGAATCTGGCGAGGAAGGATTATACATCGCATTCTCCTCGGAACTTTCTGGTACGTACAACACTGCCGTCATGATGAAAGACCAAGTGAAGGAAGGGAATCCGAACTTTAACTTAGTCATCATTGACTGTCGTTGTGCTTCTCTTGGATACGGCCTCTTAGTGAAGGAGGCAGTCCGCTTACGTGATTCGGGTGATGATGTCCGGACAATCGAGCGGAAAATCCGTAATATGGCCGCCAATATGGAGCATCTTTTCACTGTGGAAGACCTTGATTATTTGGCTAAAGGCGGTCGAGTTTCCAAAGCAAGTGCATTCATCGGAGGCTTATTGAACATCAAACCTTTGTTGCATGTCGAAAGCGGCAAGCTTGTACCAATCGAGAAACACCGTGGCCGCAAAAAAGTGTTCCGCCGTATTATCGATTTAATGGAGGAACGAGGAAGTGAATTGTCCGAACAGACCATTGCAATCAGTCACGGGGATGATGAAGCTGCAGCAAAAGAAGTGAAGGCGATGATTGAAGAGAAGTTCAAGCCAAAAAATGTGGAAGTCCATATGATTGGTTCCGTTATCGGATCACATGCCGGACCAGGGACAATCGCAATTTTCTTTTTGAATAAATTAAATTAATGTCTAACTAATAAAATGCCTTTTCAAACACGGTTTCGTCCGTGTCATGAAAAGGCATTTTGTATGAATTGATCAAGCTTTTTTACTTTCAGATTTTCTTCGTTCTCTTCCTTTTTTTATAACAAGGAATAGGAATCCAAGGAAAATCACATAAACAAGAATCGATGCGATCAAGTATGGAGTATTGAATCCTTTATCATCATCAGCGATATACACTTCCGCAATTTCCCTATCTAAGACGACCCGGAATACACCATCATCCGATTCACGGATCAGGTCACCATCTAAGAGACCGCGCAACTTTTTATTTTCGCCAATCTTTTCAATCGGAATTTCAACGTTGACTGTTTGAGACGTATTGTTAACAGCGATAAGCCATGTCTCGTCCTTGGAAGAACGTTTGTAAACGATGAATCCATCTTCGTTATGAAGCATTTCAAATTCACCATTACGAAGTGTATCCGATTTATTACGCAATAGGTTCAAGTTTCCGATCAATTCCTTGAACTCCATATCCGTCTTAAAGTTGAATAACGGATGGCTTTCAGGTGCTTCTTTTCCGTTGACCGCGATTTCAGTTCCATACGTCATAAGCGGAACGCCCGGAAGCGTGAAGAGTGCTGTTGCAGCAACCTTCCATCGGGTCGGCGGGAACATGCGTAATTCCACCATATCGTATGTGAGACGTGGTCCAGTCAAATCATCCAATTGTATCAATCGAGTTTCGTCATTGTCTTTGAAAACTTCCATATTCGATGAATCCGGATTAATCGTCATGAATGTTTCACGAAGGATATCCATCTTGGATACACTTGGAGTGGAATCGAAATGAGCACTACTTTCCTCATTCGTTAATACATATGAACCTTCTTGAGCACCGTGGATAGCGTCAATCATTTCATTCAAATAAGCATCTTCAAATCCATCCAATTGAGTAAGACGAATACCGTCTAAATCATATGTTGTAACAAAATCGACTACAGCCTTGATCAAGCTTTCCCGAACTATTGGATCGGCAGTATTCCAATCGACTGTACCATCCGCGGAATGCGTGAATTTATACGTACGGTCTTTCGTCCACTCATGATCGGCACCCACTTTTCCTAATGGAAAATCCGCAATCACTTTCATCTTCTGTTTATGGATTTCCTTCACTAAATCTTTAAGTTCATCATCCGTTCCGAAATGCGGATCCAATTCGGAGTAGGACAATGCACGTTTTCCATCATAGGACTCGGACTTAAAAACCGGCCCGATGGAAATCATCGTGAAGCCCATTTCCATGATATGCTGCAATCGGGAATGGATGCCGACAAAATCCCCACCATGGAATGCATAGTCATCATGAATATCGGCATCCAAATCATTCTTGCGATCACCGTTGTTATAGCGGTCGACCAATAGATCATATATGCTTTCATCGGCAATGCCTGTATCTACTTTGGCTGAAGCATTTGCCGGCGAAACCGTTGAGATAAATAATAAAAAGCATGCAACAAAGCCAGTAAAACGTTTCATTTTCACAAAAAAAGCCTCCCTACCGAGCTATCTGTAGCCATTTTATCAAAACAGAACGCTCCTCGCCATGTAATGGAATAAAAATTGAAATGCTGGGCGGAAAATGAGTCTAATTTGTGAATGGGTTAGATAGAGTTGCGGGAGACCTGGCGATTTATCACGGAAACCGCTCGTTTATCTCGGAAACCGCTCGTTTGCGAGCAAATTTCCCCATTACACCTACACCAAAAGAAAACCTCCGGCATCAATTACCGGAGGTTCAAACTTTTCATATTAAGATTAAAAGAATTCAAAGCCCATCGGCAATTTGAAGCCGAAGAACATTGTCGCAAAAAAGAAAACGAAAAACAAGATCCAGAACATTGTTACTGGCTTTCCTTTCGTAGAACGAACCAATACCATTTCCATCATCCCGATTGTCAGTAAACCAAGAAGGAATTTGATACCGTATTCAGCACCTCTGCCGTAGTCCATTCCTTTGATGAAAAGCGCTACGCCTGAAATAAGGATTAGTACATAGAATAGGCGTGCGATCATATGCGTAATTTTCTTGCCTTTTGTCCCGTTAGCCATTACAGCTGCAACTAAAAAAACGATTACACCAACGACCCATGTAAAAATATGAAAATGGGTTGTATCCGACAAAAATCCCAAACTGTTCACCTCATCTATTATAATTCCTATTTATCCTATCATAGAAAGGCTTTCCAATATAGAAAAAAGGTTTACACGAAACGATTTACAAGCGTACCGATTCCCTCGATGGAAATCTTCACGGTATCTCCCGCCTTTAGATATTTCGGTGGGTTCATTCCCTTACCTACCCCTGCTGGTGTTCCAGTAAGAATGACATCGCCCGGCTCAAGCGTGACGAATTTCGAGATTTCAGCAATCAACTCATCTATTTTAAAAATCATATCAGCTGTATTCCCATTTTGGCGCACTTCACCATTCACCTTTGTTGCAATCGAAAGCTGATGCGGATTCGGAATTTCATCCTTCGTCACGATATACGGCCCCATCGGACAAGTCCCGTCCAAGCTTTTCCCAAGGAAGAACTGTTTATGGGCGTATTGGATATCTCGTGCAGACACGTCGTTTGCAATGGTATAGCCGAAAACATGGTCATAGGCAAGTTGTTTAGGGATTTTACTTCCTTTCTTACCGATTACAACAGCCAATTCCCCTTCATAATCCATGTTCTCCGTAAGATCGGCGTGTATTGGAAGATCCTGTTCGTCAGCAGCAATCGTAGTCGGTGATTTTGTAAAAATCATCAGTTTTTCAGGTGGTGTATCCGCGCCCATTTCCGCCGCATGTTCAGCGTAGTTCCTACCGACACAAAGTACATTTTTCGGCGTCCTTGGTATCGGAGAAAGCCACTCGATATCCGTAAAAGCATGTTTGAATTGTTCCGGATTTTCACTGTTTCGAGCCTGTTCGGCAAGTTTCCTTACCTTTTCAACAAACTCCAAACCTCCTGCGATTCCCTCGATGATAGTTGAAGGGAAATCCTTTTCACCGAATGCCTCGGCAATTGATTTCACATCCCAGACCGCTTCCTCTTTTTTCACTTTCGGACCGAATAATGTTTTCCCTTCAAACCGGAACGATAAAAGTTTCATGTACAAGCCCATCCTTCCTCATATTTTGGATAAAACCTATGTTTAGTCAACCATATACAAGCATCTTCGCCCATATATCCAATAATTCTACAAAACCTTCCCGTTCTCCTCTTTTTTCTTCCTATTTCTTCAAGAGATATCTTTGCCGTATGTCCCTTTGCGCCATAGCCACTCAAACGGACCCATTCTGAACTTCATCAGCCATAGTTCCGCAAAAATTACTTGAATGACAAAGATGCCAATCGCAATCATAGTTCCAGTCTGTATATCCACTTTTCCGTATAGACCGAATCCGTAACTGTAAAATATAAGTGTCGCGACAACAGATTGCATCAGGTACGTCGTCAACGACATTCTACCCGCTTTTGAAACCGGTCGGAAGATGTTCATGAAAATAGGTAATTGGCATAAAAGGATAATGACGCCTGCATAGCCGATCGCCAATATTGGACCTCCAATTAGTTGTTGGATCAACGTATTGTAGTATGTGTGGGTGTCCATATATGGCCATGATTTAATGAAAAACCCAATTGTCAGGCTTAATAGAGTAACGAGGGCAATTCGCCCTTTCCATTCTGAAGCTCGTTCAAATAACTTCATCTTGGAGAAGGCGGCCCCTATCATAAGAAGCGGGAGAATCATGAAAACTCCTGTAAATGTGCCGGTCATTCCGAACAGTAACCATTCAGTAAACCTGAATGCAAGCACTTCACCATATGTCCCATGTCCGTACGCGGTAATTGCCAATTCAATTTGCTGGATATCCGCGAAACCTTCCATCAGCTGATTGGGATTAACTTTAGTTATGAAATAGATGATACCAATCAGTAGCAACGAAGGGATCAAATAGACTATTGCTGCAATCCATAAAATCCACTTTTTTGGTATTCTAACGGCCGCAATCATGATGAACCCCATTATGGCGTACGTAAATAGTACATCTCCCGACCAAACGAATATGGCATGAACGATACCGAAAGCCAATAGTATGGCAAGCCGTCTCGCCATCATCGAAGCATAATTCGCGCCGCTTGCCTTCTCATATTGCATATTCAGTCCATAGCCGAATAGCATCGCGAATATCGGGTAAAAACTTGCCTCTACAAAAATATTGATTAACTTGAAAGACTCATAATCACCCGGTGTCCCGAAATAGGTTGGCGGATCAATATAAAAATAGGGTGAATGGAAAGTTAACATGTTCGCTAGTAGAATTCCAAGGAGCGCAAAGCCCCTCAGCATATCCAATGAATCTATTCTATTGCCAATTGTTGGTGATACTTTCAAACGGATTCCTCCTGAATTTGCATAATCCTCTCCCCGTCAAACAAATAGAGGACCATTTCTTTTATTTGTATTTTTGCAATCGACTCGACGGCCTTCTTATAAAGGCTTAACTGGATGCCATAGCGTTTCTGCATTTCATCAACAAGATCTACCTCATTCGTAAAGAGGCCTCGTATCCGGTCGGTCTTATAGTCTAATAACACCCAACCATCCTCTTCTTTGAATAAGCAATCGGCAATCCCTTGTAAAATCTGATGATCGCCGTCTTTTCCATCGAAAGCATACGTAAATGGAACTTCCCTAAGAATACGATCCGATTGTGATAAACGTGTGAATATCGGAGATTCAAAAAACCGAAAGACCTTCTTCACATCTACCGCTTTCGCCTCGTCTTCGGTAAGTAATTGACGTGCCGTTAATTCGGTTATAAATCGTTCAATTTCTTGTAAGGAGTGGGATTTAGTCATATCGATGTGCTGCATGATTGTATGCATGGCAGTACCGATTTCTGCACCAGACAATGCCCTAGATTGCATGAATGAAGGACGGGTATGCAAATACGGGGTACTCACTTCATCATCTCTAAAAGCAAAGAAATCATCGAATTCATCCTCCCGCTCAAGAAGCGAAACCCTCTTCAACTCACTAACCGTCTGCTTGGAGCGCTTCGAAACAGATGCCATATACGGGTAAACATAATCGAATCTCCGCTTTACTTCGGCAGACCAATACCCTTCTGAAGCTTCATCCATAGGAATCAGTCCCTCTGTTTCAGCAGTTTCCTCCGAATCGGCTTCGGTATCCACAAATGAAGAAACCGGATATGCGGAAATCTCCCATTTGGATGAATCAGGGGTCAAACTACCGCCATACATAACACCAAACTTCTCGAAATCCGAATGTCTTGCAATCGCAGGTCCGATCCAATCCAAATAGCCATTTGCACGAGATCTCGTGTATTCCGGCAGCATAGCGCCAGATTCCAACAACTGTGCATCCTGCCATTTGCCGATTCTTCTTTCAATATCCTTTACAGATGCAATAATCTCGAGATGCTCTTTCGCCCTCGTCATCGCTACGTAAAGAACTCGCATCTCCTCCGCACGCATCTCAAGCTCCTTTTTCTCTTTCATAGCAAGGAAAGGCAAAGATGTATACGTAATCCGAAGATCTGGATCAATCGCTTTTACAGCAAGACCGAAATGCTGGTCGAATAAATACGGTTCGTTGAAATCCATCTTATTGAACTGTCTACCTGCCCCAGCGATGAAAACATAAGGGAACTCAAGACCTTTCGATGAATGGATAGTCATAATGCGGACGACATCCTCCGTATCGCTGACAAAACGCGCTGCTCCAAGATCATCTCCACGCTTCTGCATCCTGTCGATGAAACGCAAAAAGCGGAACAGTCCACGGAATGATGTCTTTTCGTAGTCAATTGCACGGTCATGCAGCGCCCTTAAGTTCGCTTGACGTTGCTTTCCGTTCGGCATCGCCCCTACCATTTCATAATAATGGGTATCCGAAAAAACTTGCCATATAAGATCGGATAGTGAACCCCGGCGCGCCTGATTTCGCCAGTCTTCGAACATAAGGAAAAAGCGTTGCAGTTTCTCCTGTGTTGCAGGAGCTATTCCCGCACCACCTGTTGCCATGAATAGCTTCAATGCCTCATAGAACGGCTTATTTTTAGCGGCAAGTCTGACTTGGGATAATTCGTTTTCCGTCATGCCGACAAATGGCGCACGTAGTACGGATGCAAGCGGGATATCTTGGTAAGGATTATCAATGACACGTAATGTATTGAGCATTATCATCACTTCAATTGCGTCAAAATAACCACGTGATAATTCGGCGTAAATCGGTATGCCTGCAAGCTTAAACTCTTCCGCAATTTCGCCTGACCAGCTCATAGAACGCATTAGAATGACAATATCCCTGTATTCAAGAGGTCTGCGCTTTTCAGTGAATGCATCTGTCACTTCCGCACCACTTGCCATTAGATCTTTAATGCGTTTTATCATATACCGTGCTTCCACCTGCGAACTTTTCAGGCTTTGCCCAGTTAACTCCGTTGCCTCATTATCGATTTCCGCGTCGATTTCTTCCTCATCCTCATAAAGTAAGGTCAAAGCCGCCGCAGTTTCCTTTTCAGGATAACGTGCACCATATTTCAACGCAGCTGCATCGTCATAGTCAACTTCCCCGACACGTTTCCCCATTACTTGGGAGAAAATGAAGTTCGTTGCATCCAAGACTTCTTTACGGCTTCTGAAGTTTGCGTTCAAATCGATTTTCAATCCATTTTCGCCATCATTCGACGTAAACCGACCATATTTCCCAAGAAATAACCCTGGTTCCGCCAATCGGAAACGGTAAATCGACTGTTTCACATCTCCAACCATAAACAAATTCCCATCCGCTTCACTGCCTCGCTTCACCAATTGGATAATCGCCTCTTGCAGCAAGTTTACGTCCTGGTATTCATCAACAAGAACTTCCGCGAATCGATTTAAATAATCTGTCGCAATATCAGAAGGTACTAGTTCACCGTCTACTTCCTTCGCAAGAATTTGCAACGCGAAATGCTCCAAATCCGAGAAATCCACAAGTCCCCTGTCCAACTTGACTTGTCCATAGCGTTCTCCGAAATCTATGACCAACCCGACGAGTGTATGCATCGCAGGAGCCATTAGACGTATTTCATCCAATAGACGTGCTGGCGTACGGGCAAAATAGGATTCTTTCAATGAATTTATAATTTTCTTCACAGAATCCCTAATCGCTTTTGCTCGTTTTGCCAATTCCTCATCACATGTGTTTTTTCGGATTGTCCCCGCTTTGACCCACGTCAATGAACCGAAGAATGAATACGTTTCCTCCCATGTGCCCTCCTCGATTCGCCGCTTCGCCTCCCTTATCCATTGCAAATCAGCATCTGCGGTTGCGACAAGCGGCTCCGGACCTTCAGGCATCAGTGCAATGCGTTTCATATCTTCAGTCAATGCAATCGCTTCTTCGAGTGTATGACGGATTGCCGTCTTCAACGGACCTACAAAATCGAGTTCATCGATCGTTATATCTTCACCGATCTCATATTGCATCGGAATCATCCGTAGCCATCTTTCAGGAGAAGGATGAACCCTTGAATAATCATAGAGCTTATCGATTAAGGTCTCGATCGACTGATCATTGCGATCTGATGTGAAGCTGTCCGCGAGACGATACATCGCTTCGGGATTCTCTGCATTATATGCGTCTTCAAGTACATCCCCGATTGTATCATCGCGTAGCAACGCCGCTTCCGTGCTATCAGCGATACGAAAACCCGGATCTATATCAAGTAGATAGGCATACTGTTTAACAACATTGAGACAGAATGAGTGCAATGTGGATATCTGAGCTTTATTCAAAAGGTTCAATTGCCTGCGAAGATGGATTGAGTCCGGATTGACGGCAATCGCTTCCTCAAGGGCCTCAGCCATCCGGTGACGCATTTCAGCCGCAGCGGCATTCGTAAATGTGACGACAAGCAATTCATCGACATCAATTGGATTTGTCGTACTTAACACCTTTTCAATCATCCGTGTTATCAACACTTTCGTTTTCCCGGAACCGGCCGCAGCAGATACAAGAATATCCTTGCCAGTCGCCCAAATCGCCTTCCATTGCGCATCGGTAAACGTAACGTCAGCCGGTTTAACTGGAATGTCCATCATCCATCACTTCCTTTCGCATTTTCGAGAGTGTCTCCTCAGGTTTCATATCTTCATATTGGCGGTACAGTTGTTCCGGATTGGTCGGATCGAATTGGCAAACCGATCGATAGGAGCAATATTGGCAAGGCATCTTATCCTTCAATTTATACGGATAGACCCGTGTATCGCCGGCAAGCATCCCGTCGCCAGCCTGTTGATGTCTGTGTCTCACGAATTTCCTTACAAGTTGCAGATCATCCGGTGCAAGCACCCTTGAAGTTTTTGAAAATGTTCCATCCGTCTTCAAAGCTGCCGGGATGACCGTAGACGTTTTGCCTAACTGTGCATCCATTCCTAAGACGACTTCCGTGTCATCCAATAAATACCCACGCATTTTATACGACTTTATGATCTCCTGTTCAATTAAATCTTCGGTCAGCTCCAAATCCGTTCTGATCATCGGATTATGGATATGCAAGTACAATACGCCCGCTGGATCCGCCTTGAATCCAATCCATTCCTCCGCATGTTCAACCGCGACATCCAAATACGTCAGCATCTGTAAGGAGACGCCATAATAGACATCTGTCAAATCGAGTTGTTTGGCTGATGATTTGTAGTCGATAACCCTTAAATAATTTTTTCCATCAATTTCAGTCGCGTCTATGCGATCTATCCGACCACGAAGATTCATTTTATTGCCACGGCGAAGAGGGATCTCCAAAGGCGGCAACTGCTCATTAGGTCCGAATGCGGCTTCGATGGCAACCGGTCGGAACATGCTTTTCGTCGCCTGCTTCCCAAGGGCAAAGATTGTCCTTGTTAGGATATGGGTCAGTTTTCTTCGGATATAATGATAGCGGCTCGTCGATAGCAAGATGCGGTTGAAAAACATTGGTGTAATGAATTCCATTGCATCTCTTGACAGTTGCCAGCATTGTTCCTTCGATAATTCAGTCCAAGACTTACCTGTCCGATTCATCTCATCAGAAATCCATTTCAATCCGGCGTGGAACAGGTCACCGATCGAAGGAGCTTCCAATGTATATTCCATCCGTTCCTGCAGCCCTAACCCATAGGACGCAAAATGCTGGAACGGACAGCTGTAATACGACTCCACCCGTGAAACACTTGAAACGAATGACTTGCCGTACAGACCTTCCGTCATTTCAGGAGCAAGCCGTTCGGTCTCATTTCGGCTATTCCGGGATTTTGTTATATGTTTAAGCACGGAAGACCATAACGGATCATCCTCGTAATAGTCAAGAACAGCCTTCCATTCTGCTTCAAGCTGTCCTGTTTTTTCCGCTTCCTTAACCTTCATCGATACATACGGCAAAGCAGTTCTTGGGTGAATGATGTAATCGATCTGCTCACCATTATCCAATAGCTCAGATGGATCTGAAACCGCCAACTGTAAACCTATATTCGGAAATAACTGCGAAATGCGTTGAATGTAAAGCGATGGTAAAAGTGATTTCCCTTCCTCATCCGCAATCGGATAGGAGATAAAGAGCTTCTCCCTCGCAGACGTAAACGCCCTGTATGCCATATACGATTCATCCATCAGTTTCATCTTGGAAGATGGAGCAAGTTCAATGCCGCTTTTCGAAAACCATTCCCGGTCTGAATCGGAAAGAAGTCCTTCAGCATCGACACGTTGCGGAAGAACACCGTCATTCACACCGATGATGAACCCGACTTCAATTTCCATCAAACTTGCAAGTTCGATCGTCGTCACAGTCACTTGATCGAGAGAAGGTGGGATCCGTGTAAATTCAAGCGTATCGAACCCTTCATCCAAAATCCGTGCCGCCTCTTTCAGCTCCATTTCCTTATCACCAAACATGAGAACGAACTGATCAAGGACATTAATCCACGAATTCCATGCCTGCTCATGCTCTGTCGCATTCAGCAGCCTACCGGAACGCTCTTCTTCCGCCCGCAAATCGATGATTTTATCAAATACATGCAAATATTCCATGAATGAAAACATCGCTGCCGCGAAATCCCTTCCACTTTTGGCCCGTTTTAAACTTGCTTCAAAATCATTCAAAGGCTCACGTATCAAATCCCTTATCGCATGCAACTCCCGCTCTTGCTGCAACTCCTCATCGGTCTGTACAGTCGTGTGCAATTCCAATCCTCGATATCGCTTCACCTTCCAGCGAATGTCCTCCATCCACCGCTTCCCGTAAATTCCGTTCGCGATGACATAGTTTTCAAGCCGATCCGCACGTTCACGCCAAATGAGCTTGTCTTCCCTATGCGGAAAGAACAAATCCGTCTTCACCGCCCGGAATACGGTCTCATACGTCCAACCTGAAGTCATAGCCTCTAAAACAGAACGTGAAAACTCAATGAGAGGGTGGTGGAGCATCGGTTTTTTCCTACTGATGAATACAGGGATATCGTATTGCGAAAAAATCGTTTCGATTAATTCATCATACTTTTCCGGCTGTCTGTACAAAATGGAAATTCCTTTGTAACGCTTGCCCCGCATCACTTGCTCACGGATTTTCCTTGCCACTGCATGAATTTCCGCACGGCGATCCGTCGCTTCTATTAAAGTTATTGCACCTTCGGACGGTCTTTCCTTCGGAGGATACAGGTCAAATTCCCTTTCGAAATGTCTGAGTTCCTCGTTCTTGAACCGGAGTGCTTGCCCTAAATGGATGCCTTCCTCAATGTCCACAGATTCATTACGCGCAATCTCCCTTAGTCTCAACGACGTCCGAACAGGATTGAAGAACAGCTCATGGTCTGCATGCCCCGTTAAATCCGACTCCATCGGAAGCACAACAGTGACCCGATTCCCGTACTTCAGCAATTCGGTAATTATTTCATACTCCCTTGCCGTGAAACTCTCAAATCCATCTATATAAATATCCGCGCCATTTACCAGTTCCGAATGCTTAATTTGTGAAGTCAATAAAGCAAGATGCCCCTCACTATCCACATACGCTGTCCCAAGGCGCTCCTCAATTTTCGTAAGAAGCAGAGTCAAATCACTAACCTTATCTTGCAATGTACGAGGCGCGTCGTTAGCTAATAGTTCCTGTTGTAAGCCGTTTAGCGATTCATGATCCAAGCAATACCTGCTGAACTCTTTCATAAGGTCCCCGATTTTTTCGGTGAATCCTCTTTTATTGGCAGCCTGCCGGAACAGTTTCAGCTCATCACGATTTTCTTCCAATACACTTCGCACAAGCATCCGATATCCGAACCCATCGACTTCCTTGCGCGTAATGCCTCCCGTTTCCTGCAGAACTCGCCAAGCAAGCCGTTTAAATGTCGACACTTGCGCCCGGATAATTCCATTTAAACCGAAATTGACCGACAAACTTTGTTCCATCGAATACGACATCTGATCCGGGACAATCAAAACGATTGCAGATCCCAGCGGGTCCCGTTCAAGCTCAGCCGCAATCTCCCGTTCTATCAACGTCGTCTTCCCCGTCCCGGCCCTTCCCGTTACAAAACGCAAAGTCATCGCCCTCATCCCTCCTATCAAAATAAAAAATTCCTATCTCCCTATCTTTCATTGTACCGAAAGAATAGGACGACAGGAACTATTTACACCATACCTTTTTAAGGTAAGCCTATAATCAAAAAACGCATAAACTCATCCAATTACGCATAAACTCGAACTCTCACGCATATATCTCACAAAACACGCATAATCCCGAATTCTCACGCATAAATCACGCCAAACACGCATAACTTCGAATTCTCATGCATAAAACGCAACACCCTCACTCTTCATCATCAAAAAACAGCGTACTCGACTCCTCTTTCACTCTCTTATCAAGACGCTTCTCAAAATATTTCCCCACTGCCCATAACAACACGATAATCCCCACAACAATCGCAGTACGGATCGGCTGTGTCAACAAAGCCTTCAAATCATATCCAATGAATCCAATCGTGAATATCATAACGAACTTCCCCGCTAAAAGAACCGCCAAATAACTCTTCTTCTTCATATTCGACAAGCCCGCCACAAGATTCACAAGTGCAGACGGCGTAAACGGAAAACAAAGCAATATGAACAACGGCCCGAAGCCATTCCGCTCCACCCAGCCGATCAATCGCTGAACCCGCTCATGCTTCGTCAAAAAACGTAAAAAACGATTTCTACCATACTTTCTAATTATCAAAAATACAACATAAGATCCTACAACCGTCCCTGCCCATGACAAAATGAAACCATACCAAATCCCATAGGCAACTGTATTCGCTATGACAAATACGAAAAGCGGTAAAAAAGGCAAAAACGATTCTATGAAAGGCAGCAAAAGTCCGATCAACGGTCCAAGCGCCTTATATTGTGCAGCTAACTCACTTATTTTATCAACATCTAACCATTCACTCATTCACAACACCCTCGTCATATGCAATTCCCTGAACTAACTCCCATTAATAGACTCTTAGTTCAACTATTCCCATTTTCCTTATAGAATACCACCAAAACACAAATTTATAGTATAATTTCGGTTATACATACAAGAAAGATGTGACTATTCTATGAATAATCAATTCATGTCCGGACTGAAAACCGGACTCAGCATTGCAATCGGCTATTTTCCAATCGCCTTAACGTTCGGATTGCTTGCTAAAACGACAGGACTCTCACTCATTGAAGCAACCGCAATGAGCATTTTCGTCTATGCTGGTGCATCCCAATACATATCACTTAGTCTTATCAATTTCGGTGTCGACCCAATCACAATCGTCATTAACACATTCATCGTCAACATCCGGCACTTTCTTATGACGGCTTCCTTGAATGAAAAGATGCATCGAGCACCAAAATGGATTAAATCAATTTATGCATTCGGCATTACGGACGAGTCCTTTTCAGTTCTTGCCACACGGAAAGAAGAGAAAATCACTACGGCTTTCGCCTTCGGAGTTACAACAATCGCGTATGGAAGCTGGGTAATCTTCACCGCAGTAGGCTACATTATTGGAGCGAATTTGCCCGATTTCCTTCAAGTTGCCATGTCCATTGCCTTATACGCAATGTTTATCGGACTGCTTGTACCTACGATGAAAGGCAATCGTAAAGTTGTCATGCTTGCGGCACTCGCTGCAGCCATTCACTGTATCATCTACTTCGGTGAACTCCTATCGACTGGCTGGGCGATTCTTGTCTCAACACTTAGCTCGGCAATTTTGGTGGAAGTTATTTATTCTCGACGGGGAAAAAATGCTGACAGCCACTTCATAGAAAAGGAGGTTGACTAATGGGAACTTCATACTGGTGGATGTTAGCAGGAATGGCAATCGTGACGTATCTTCCAAGAATGGTGCCGCTCACTATTCTTGATGGAAAGGAATTGCCTCCGATCATCAGCGGCGTCCTTGGCAATATCCCATATGCAGTATTGGGGGCTCTAATCTTCCCTGCAATTCTTTTCGTGCAGGAAGGCAATATCCTTTTCGGCATCATAGGAGCCGGAACAGCATTCCTTATTGCATTTCTTGGAGGAGGAGTCATGTCAGTCGTCCTTGGAACAATCGGTGTCCTTGCAATTTATGGCTTGTTTATATAATTGGGTTTACCCAGTTTAATTTATACAAAAAGAGGCATATTCTATTCAATTAAGAAAAGAATATGCCTCTTTTTATTTATACTATCAACTACTCTTCATCAAGCTCGTTGCCTTTCTTCCTCGCCCTTTTCACCATTCGTGTCGCATACCAAAAACCGACAGTGAGCGAGAGCGCATCTGCCACATAAAGGATCCAGTTATGTGTATATCCCGCGTAAACAGATGCCGCAATAAGTGCAATCGTTAGCGCAAGCCCGACAACATGATGGAAGGTGACCCTTGTAAAAAATACAACAAGCAACCCCGGAAGTAAAAGCGCGAGTATCAATTTCGTTTCCAATGTGGCAATATCCATTTTTCACCTATCCTTCCGAATGGATTAACGGACGACTAACAGTCCCAATCGATGGTGATCGTGGCGATACAGCACTTGTTGCATAAGACGTACTTCTCCGTCACGGCCTATAACTTGCAAACGGCAATGCGCAGCATTCACCTGTATGGCATCATATAATTCCTTTTCATTTGTAACCTGTATGCCATTCACCGACCTGATGCATTCGCCAGGCATCAGACCAAGCTTTTCCCCTGGAGATTCAGGCAAAATCCCTGCTATGATAACTCCCGCCGGTTTCGGAGCTGCGGCAAATCCACCATTCCGTTCACGTACTGCGAAAAAGATAGTAATCGCCACTCTGCCCAGAAAACCGACCAAAAGAGCAACCCAACCTAAAATCGGCAGCCAAAAGGCAGCTATTCCAATAATGACGACAATCGATCCAAGTAGTGTAACAGCTTGTCCAATTTTAGGGAACAAGACATCCGGGAAGCTTGCCCGTGCAACTTGGGAGAAGCCGATAATTATTGGCACTGGAAGAAAGCTAAATGTTGTTTCTCCCAATGTGAACTGTGGCCAATATGGCGTGAAAGCCGACAAGAAGTCCCCAGGCACAAGAAATACAATCGGTAAAAGCCATAGCCGTTTTGACTTGTAAGCAGCAGCCCGCAATCCACGATTCGTTGATGTGAGGAAAGGGGATGCATAGACACCAGAATGTCGGCGAACGAGGAAACCTTCTGCGATTAGGAAAAGCCCTGCAATGACAGCTACCGTCAATGCCATCTCACCTAACAGATTAACGCTTCCCGGACTCCATCCACGAAATGTAAAATCAGGCATGAATCGTTGAAGTGCATATAAACCGAAAAACGCGATTGTTGCAAAGTATATCGGTGATGCAGTTTGATAAAAGAACGAAACCATGGATAAAATAGCGATTGCTGAAAAAAGGACAATCCAGGAAACTTCGACGGTCAAACCGACGCCCGCTATAAGGAGCGAGAGAATCAAAGCAGGCACCCATGATTCAGTTAACAGCTTTTTCATTTCCGTCAAGCCGGGATGCAAGCGTACAAGGAAGCTTCGCCGTTCCTTTTTTACACGGAAATACCCTAACCCGACCGCCACGCCGATGGCAATCAACCAAACAGGATTCAAGAAAAATAAGCCTACCGCTTTTAACAAATCCACTATTACGTTTTCACTCATTAATCGTCACCATCCCATCCCCGAAAACATGATTATTCTTTATTGTATCAAAAGAATGCGCCTACGTGTAGGAAGCCCAAAAATTTTCTCACAATCTACAAGCCTAACAACAAAAAAGCCTTCGTCATAAACAAAGGCCTTTCATCTTAATTATTTAATAAATGGTGGACATACCCAATAGCAACCTGCAGCTGGATATCATTCTTTTTATCTTTACGGTGATTTTCCACTCTTTCCCTTAGGGCGGCAAAGAATTTCCGGTCCATTATATTCTCTGTCGGAAGCTTTGAATCTACACGGAATGCATGCACTGCGAGGGCTGTTGACTCGTCAAAATAGCCGTCTTCTCTGTTAACCGCATAACCAAGTCCGACTAATAGTTTCTGGGCATATGAAATGTCCTCATGGTAAGCGCCTTCTGCATACACATCCGTCGAGAAACGGATATGTTCCGTGAATAGCTTATCCTGTTCCGATTCAAGATCGACATCGACACCTTTTCCATGTATCCATGTCTCTTTCGGTGTCAGCCATTTATGAGTGGTAAGTTTCATTTCCCCGCCATTTGAGAGCTCCATCGTATCTTGTACGGTCCCTTTTCCGAAACTCACATTACCGATGATAAAGCCACGGCGTAAATCCTTTAAAGCACCACTCAACACTTCACTCGCCGACGCGCTTCCTTTGTCTTGCAGAAGAACAACCGGTATAGTTTTCAGTTTTTCGTCATAAGTAAACTTTTCGGACTTTTCGACAACAAGCGGCGTCAATTGTCCTTCGGCATTCTGCATATAAGCATAGATCGAATCATCCGGCAGCAAACTTCCCGCCACTTGGGCAACAGCTCGTAAATATCCACCAGGATTTCCCCTAACGTCAATAATCAACGCCTCTGCCCCACCAGCTATCATCTCATCCGTTGCCTTTTTCCATTCATCGGCCGTTTCATCACCAAACATTGTCAATGCTATGTAACCGAATTTCTTGCCCCTCTCTTCCATTAACTCAGCAGTTACCGTCTTAACCGGAATGACATCACGCATCACTTTCAATTCAAGATGCTTGCCTAAGTCCGGCCGGTAGATCGTCAAAGCGACTGTGGTTCCCGCCTTTCCCTTGATTTTCTTGACGACATCTTGAAGCGTCATCCCACCTAACGGCTCGCCGTTAATACGTACAATCTCATCGTAAGGCTGTAGTCCTGCCTTTTCAGCTGGAGACCCTTTTACTGGAGCAACAATGATATACTTTCCGCCAGACCGTGTAATTTCAGCTCCGATTCCCAACTTTTCACCAGCTAACGACTCCCGATGAGAAGCGGCCTCTTCTTCAGACAGATACGTCGAATATGGATCACCGATTGTATCCGCCATTCCACGCAGTGCACCCTCAATTAGCCTGTCCCCTTCGACCTGGTACACCGCATTCTCCTGAATGATGTTATAAGCCTCATTAATAACAGGGAACATTTCCTTCATTGCCACGTCCGCACTTTTCCCTTTTTCAGCTGAACAGCCGTCTAACACCAAGAATACTCCTGCTGCTATTACAGCTAATAATGCGAACACAAAAAAACGGCTTCTGCGCATCGATAACTTCCCTCCTCTGTTCACTATATGAACAACTCGGGTCTGTTACGACAACAGAAAACCGTATTTTGTCAATCAAGGTCTTGGACAAGCCTCTCCATCATCGACTCATCCATAGGTCCGACTAGCACATGTGCAATCGTACCGTCCGTATTTAGTATATATGTTGTAGGAATCCTAAATGCCTGAAAGGATTCCCCTACTACGCCTGTTTCGTCCAATGGAATCGGAAATGTCAGTCCGTAAGAATCCACGAATTCCTGGACAGCTTTCACTCCACGATGTTCACCGGTCGTCAAATTGACTGCGAGGATTTCCACATTATCTTTATCGGCAGAATTCTTATAGTAGTTCTGCATATGCGGCATTTCCGCTTTGCATGGTGGACACCAAGTCGCCCAGAAATTCAGGATGACTTTCTTTCCTTTCATGTCCGACAACTTAACCGTTTCCCCAGTCACTGTCGTCAGTTCGAAATCGGGTGGTAAGTCCCCCTGCCTTAAACCGACTTCTTCCATCGCGATTTCGGATCCTACATCGGACTGAACCATGACTCCGGACGTATCAATCGGATCTGCCTTTTTCAAATTCGTATTGACCATAATTGCAATCATAGAGCCAATGAGCAGCGCAGCGATTATGTATCCAATCACTTTCTTATTCAATTTCGCTCCCCCGTCCCGAGTGTACTTTTGTAAACTTGAAGATCAATATAAAAAACATGCCAATCATAAGAGTGATGAATAGAGGAGGATTCAGCAATCCTTTTGGCTGAATCGCAGCGACAAAAATATGCGTCGCCATAAATAACACAGAAACAAGGGCAATATGTTCCTCTGCCAATTCAGTTCTCCAGACAAAAATTGTTAGGGCAATAAAGATAACTATAGTACCAATTCCAGCGATCAAACTTCCTTTATTCAACAACACCATCATCACTTGGAATAGAGCCTGCACTGTTACGGCTCCTATGAATAATGCAAGAAGAGATTTCGTGTCCACTTTTCTCCGATTCCAGTCAAACCAAATTCGACCGGCAACGAAAAGCAATCCAAGACTGAATCCGGTAAATCCCCCATTGAAATATATAATGGATATAGGTGCCCGGATCACCGTACTGAAATCCGTTAAAATCACCGATAACTTCCAAATTATAAGCATATAAAAAACTGAGTCACTAAACAACGAAGCCGGAACTTTTCCAAGCTTTAACCGAATAACACTGTATGCAAGTATGAAGGCAACAATGAGTGCAAGATAGTTGGATGGCACTGTCATATTACCAATTAGGTAAAGCTTCGTAACAACCATACGGAAAACTCCTTTTACCTTATACCACCTATGGTAGATGAAATGCCAACAAATTGCGAGAGCATAGCTTTCAGTTTAAAGGGGAAATGGTAACTATTTGTGAAGTCATATGTAATGACAAATAAATCCGCCCATGTATAGGGCGGATTTCTATTAAAACGATACATATCGTAATGGATTTACTGCACTTGGACCGGATGCTGTCCAGTTCCCGACATGCACTTCGAAATGAAGATGTGGGCCTGTTGAATTCCCGGAATTACCGAGTGCACCGATGCGAGAACCTTTATCGACAACTTGTCCAACACTTACATTGATTTTCGATAAATGCGCGTACACTGTTGTGAAAATGTTGCCATTCGATGAGTGGGTGACCATGATCACATTTCCATACCCGCCCATTTGACCTGCATAGGAAACAACTCCGTCCGCTGCAGACACGACTGGCGTTCCAACTGAATTGGCGACGTCAGTCCCACGATGTTGACGTTTCGTCTTGAATATCGGATGCACTCGCCATCCGAAGTGTGAAGAGACTCTACCGTTTGCCGGTCTTGTCCAAAAACCACTGGACACGTTAGGCAATGAACCCGGTTTCTTCGCAGCCGCAGCTGCTGCAGCTTTCCGTCTTCGCTCTTCTTCTTGACGGGCTAATTCCGCAATACGTTTCTGTTCCGCGATTACTGCCTTTTCAAGCTCAGCCTCAATTTCAATCGTATCATGGTATTCTTCTTCAAGGTCTTTCTTTTCCTGTGAAAGCTTTTCCTGTTCAGCTTCCAATTGGTCAATCAATTTATTCTTCTCTTTTTTCTGTGCCTCAAGTGAAGCTTTCAATTTTTCCAACTGTGCCTTGCTTTCTTCCAACTCTGCCAATTTCTTTTCAACAAGCGCCTTCTCTACTTCAAGCTGATCGATATCTTCCTGTTGCCTACGCATAATATCGCGGTCGGCATCCATCAATGTCGTTACAGCAGAAAAACGGTCGATGAAGTCTGCGAAGCTATTAGCACCAAGCAAGACGTCCAAGTAACTCACTTTGCTCCCCTTTACTTGCATAGCACGGACGCGCTCACGAAGGACGACATCACGTTCTTCAATTTTCTTTTCCAAATCTGCAATCGACTCTTTTAGTTTATCAATCTCTTCATTCGTTTGATTGATATTATCAATGACTTTGTTCATATTCGCATTTGTCGCTTCAATTTCTTTGTTCAATGAAAGAATTTGTTTCATAAAGTCATCAATCTTTTTTTCGATTGCTTTAATCTCATTTTCTTTCTTTTTAATATCAGACTGAAGATCATTCTTTTTTATCTCATTCAGCTTTTGTTCTTTCTTTAAATCATTTAATTTGCTTGCGAGGGCTTCTGTTCCCCCGACAAACGTTGTAAACATGAATACTGCTATAATACTTACCAAAAACCATCTGCGCTTCATCAAATTTTCATTTTCCCCCTTTTGGTCATGTTGCAAAACTACAACACTCCCAATCTATTAGGCTCTAAGAAATTTACGAACAGACATAAAACTACCCCATACACCGATAAAGATTCCCATGAACAGAAGAAGTCCATTTACTTGGAAGATGAATGGTGTTGCGTTCAATAATTGAAAAAGCTCGTTTTGTAATCTCGGCTCCCATTGTTGGTACAGCTCATAATACGAAACAGAAATAACGATCATCGGAATGATCGAACCTAAAACACCAAGCCAAATTCCTTCCAACACGAATGGAATTCGCACGAAACTATTTGTCGCACCTACCAATTTCATAATCTCGATTTCCCTACCTCTTGCCACAATGGTAAGACGGATTGTATTTGAGATTAAGAACATAGCAGTGAACAATAATGCAAGGATGAGTCCCATTCCAATATTCCTGCTTAAATTAAGCACGTTGAACAGCTTCTCAACTTTTCCTTCCCCATAAACGACCTTATATGTGTTGTTATATTTATCGATTTTCAAGGCAATCTCGGCAGTTCTATGAGGGTCCGTCGCTTTGACGTAAAACGCATCTCCAAGGGGGTTGCTTTGCTTATATAAATTAAGTTCATCTCCGAAAGACTTAATCATCTTATCAAGTTCTTCATCCCGTGTGGCATAAATAACACTTGCCACTCCCGAGGTTGCTTTGATCTCTTTTTCCAACTGTTTAACCGATTCGGCATCTGCTGCAGGTTCTGCAATTACTTTAATTTCTACGTCATTCTCAAGGTTATCGGCAAGTTGGTTCAAGTTCATCATGATGACGATGAACACCCCGACTAACAAAAGTGTGACAGTTACTGCGCTGACAGAGGCGAAGGTCATCCAGCTGTTACGTCCAAGGCTTTTAAGGCTTTCCCTAAGATGTCGCCCCAATGTCCTAGCTTTCATAACCGTAAACCCCTTCATATTCATCTCTCGTGATCATCCCGCCATCGACGACAAGAACACGGTGTCTGATTGTATTCACAATTTCCTTATTATGCGTGGCCATGACAATTGTCGTGCCTCTTGCATTAATTTGTTCAAAGATCTTCATGATTTCCCATGAAGTTTCCGGGTCCAAGTTCCCTGTAGGCTCGTCCGCAATGACGACCTTTGGTACATTGACGATGGAACGTGCAATGGAAACCCTTTGCTGCTCTCCACCTGATAATTCATTCGGAAACATTCTGGCCTTTTGCGTCAATCCGACAAGCGCCAAAACATCATTCACTTTTTTTCGGATTTGTTTTGGAGATTCCTCGATTACTTCCAAGGCAAAAGCGACATTCTCGTAAACATTCAACTTCGGAAGTAGTTTAAAATCTTGGAAAACGACACCAATCTGCCTTCTTAAATAAGGGACCCGTTTGTTCCTTAATGTTGCAAGGTTAATGCCGTTGACGATTATGTCGCCTTTCGTAGGACTTTCCTCTCTATACATCATTTTGATGAACGTAGATTTACCTGCCCCACTTGGACCGACGACGTAAACAAACTCACCACGACCGATTTCGACATTTATGCCATTAGCCGCAACGACACCATTTGGGTACTTTTTATATACATCTTTCATCACAATCATTTAAAAACCACCTGAATATTATTGTATTCCACATTTTTTCCCGACAATCACATTATAACATGCATAAGCACTGCAATTATTACAGATTTATTTCATTTGGGTCGACATGTTAACACATTTTTCGCGGTCTGTAAATAAAGTTCTTGAGTTGGGTCTATTTGGAAATAAATTCGCCCATTAAAAAACGCAATAGGCATGTTCGCCCATTGCGTTTGTCACTATTCGTATTATTTCTTTTCAGATAGCCATTTTGCAACGGCATCCAATTCTTCACCTTTGATTAGACCGCCAGGCATTCCGTTTGGTGTACCGTTTTCGATAATGTCACGAATTTCAGCTTCTGATAACTCAGAACCGATATTCGCTAAAGCCGGGGCTGTTCCGCGTCCTTCGAGATTCCCACCATGACAGCTTGCGCAGCTTGCTTGGTAAACTTTTTCTGCATCTACATCAGCAGTACTGCCATTGCCGTTGTCACTTGCATTGTTTCCACCACCGCCACATGCACCAAGTACAAGCGCTGCTCCAAACATAACTCCTAAAAGCTTGTTCTTCATTGTTTTTCCTCCTGTCATTAATTGCTGTGCTACAGTCCTTAGTATACCAAAGGAACCGGATCGTAAACTTCAACACAGCCTGTCCATATTTATCAAATTTATGACAAATTGGTAAGTTTTTCTCCGGATTCATACTTGCCTTTACCTTTTACTATACACATATATCGAGATTTTAAACTCAAAATAAAAAAGCGCACCGAAGTGCACTTTATTATCGATATTATGAAATTTTAGAACGTAAATACGCATTGATGAACAAGTCGATTTCTCCGTCCATGACAGCTCCGACGTTACCCGTTTCCTCATTTGTACGGTGGTCTTTAACCATGGAATACGGATGGAATACATAAGAACGGATTTGGCTTCCCCACCCGATTTCTTTTTGCTCTCCACGGATTTCTGCCAAACGAGCTTCTTCTTCTTCAACTTTTAGTTGGTAAAGTTTCGCTTTCAAGAGATTCATCGCGCGCTCACGGTTTTTAATTTGTGAACGTTCCGTTTGACATGTCACGATTGCACCAGTCGGAATATGTGTGATACGAACAGCGGAGTCCGTCGTATTGACGTGCTGACCACCCGCACCGCTTGAACGGTACGTATCGATTTTCAAGTCTTCCGTTCTGATTTCGATGTCGATATCGCCGTCAAATTCAGGCATTACTTCAATCGACGAGAAGGATGTGTGTCGACGGCCTGAAGAGTCGAATGGTGAAATTCGGACAAGACGGTGGACGCCTTTTTCCGCTTTTAAGTACCCATATGCGTTATGACCTTTGATGGACAATGTGACAGATTTTACGCCTGCTTCATCGCCGGCTTGGTAGTCAAGTGTTTCCACTTTGTATCCTTGGTCTTCTGCCCAGCGTGTATACATGCGAAGCAGCATGGAAGCCCAGTCTTGTGATTCTGTTCCGCCGGCTCCTGAGTGGATTTCAAGGATGGCGTTGCTGCTGTCGAATTCGTCGCTTAGGAGCATTTGCAGGTCGAAGTCTTCCATTTTCTTTTTGAATTCTTTCAGTTCTTTTCCTAATTCTTCTTGGAGTTCTTCGTCAGCTTCTTCGCGGAGCAATTCGAGTGTCATTTCCAAGTTTTCTTGTGTGTCGTTTAGTTCATGGAATGAGCCGACTGTTGCTTTTAGTGCGTTTGATTCGGAGATGACTTTTTGTGCGGAATCCTGGTTATCCCAGAAGCCTGGTTCTAACATGATTTCGTCGAGTTCTTGCATGCGTGCCTCTTTGTTTTCTAAGTCAAAGAGACCCCCTGAAGTCCGCTAATTTCTTAGCTGTTTTGTCGAGTTCGTTACGAACATCGGATAATTCGATCATAGTTGTTTCCTCCTGAAAGTGAATAGAATCGTGTACAAACCGGATTTCCGCTACAGGCGGCGCTTTCCGTGGGGCGGGCGGTGAGCCTCCTCGGTCGCTACGCGACACTGCGGGGTCTCACCTGTCCCGCTAATCCCACAGGAGTCGCCGCCTTTCGCTACAATCCTTTAATACTTATTCAATAATTTAAGTGAGCAAAAAAATGAAACTTCCATCAGCGAGCACTTTGTTGTGCCTGCTGATGGGAAGTTTATTATTACATGGTATATGACTGATTGTCAGCCTTTGCCGTGGCAGTTTTTGTACTTTTTGCCGCTTCCGCATGGGCATGGGTCGTTGCGGCCGATGTTGACTGCGCGGCGGACGGGTTTTTTTGTTACTTTTTCGCCGTCTTCTTTTGGATTGACGGCCTGGCCTTTTGCAACTTCTTCACGCTCAAGGTTGTTGCGGATTTCGGCTTTCATGACGTATTTGGATGCATCGTTTTCGATTGCTGTTACCATATCTTCGAACATGGAGAAGCCTTCAGCCTGGTATTCGCGAAGTGGGTCGGTTTGACCGTAGGCGCGCAGGTGGATTCCGTGACGTAGTTGGTCCATTGCATCGATATGGTCGGTCCATTTTGAATCGATTGCACGGAGTAGGACGACTTTCTCGAATTCACGCATGCGGTCTTCGGACATTTCGCCTTCCTTCTCATTATATCGCTCGATGACTGCATCGTGAATTAAAGTTTTCAATTCTTCCGCAGATTTTCCTTCCATTTGAGCGGCAGTCACGCGACCTTCTGGTAAAAGGTTTGCTCCAAGGAAATCTTCAAGGCCTTTGAGATTCCATTCAGCATCTTTTTCATCCGGTGCATGCATTGCAATGACACGATCGATGACGTTTGATAGCATGCCTTCAAGGATTTCACGGATGTTTTCGGATGCAAGAACTTCATTACGTTCTTTATAGATGATTTCACGTTGTTGACGTAATACATCATCATATTGCAGCAAACGTTTCCGGGAATCGAAGTTATTCCCCTCGACGCGTTTTTGGGCAGATTCAACTGAACGCGATACCATTTTCGATTGGATCGGCGTTGTATCGTCCATACCAAGCTTCGTCATCATGCCTTTCATCTGCTCTGAGCCGAAACGGCGCATCAGTTCATCTTCAAGGGAAAGGTAGAACTGGGTTACACCTGGATCACCTTGACGTCCTGAACGACCACGGAGCTGGTTGTCGATCCGGCGTGATTCATGTCGCTCCGTACCGATAACTGCGAGTCCACCAAGCTCTTTAACACCTTCTCCAAGCTTGATGTCCGTACCACGACCAGCCATGTTCGTCGCAATTGTAACGGCGCCTTTCTGTCCAGCTTCCAAAATGATATCCGCTTCACGGCCATGGTTTTTCGCATTCAATACATTATGTGGAATGCCGTATTTCTTCAAGAAATTCGAGATGATTTCTGATGTTTCGATCGCCACTGTACCAACAAGTACCGGTTGCCCTTTTTTATGGCGCTCCCGAATATCCTCAGCAACCGCCTTGTATTTCCCATCCATCGATGCATAGATCAAATCCGGACGGTCATCACGGGCGATTGGTCGGTTCGTCGGAATGGCAATGACATTCATATTGTAAATATTACGGAACTCTTCTTCTTCCGTTTTTGCAGTACCGGTCATCCCGGAGAGTTTGTCATACATTCTGAAGAAGTTCTGGAACGTGATTGTAGCAAGCGTCATCGTTTCATTTTGAACTTCCAAGCCTTCCTTCGCTTCGATTGCCTGATGCAGACCATCACTGTAACGGCGACCGCTCATCAAACGACCCGTGAATGAGTCGACGATAACGACTTCGCCCTCTTGAACGACATAATCGACGTCAATATGCATACTTGCATGGGCTTTCAATGATTGGTTGATTGCATGGTTTAACGTAACATGTTGCAAATCAAACAAGTTTTCGATGCCGAAAGCTTTTTCGGCTTTATCAACGCCGGATTCCGTCAGTACGACGCCCTTCGTTGATTCGTCATAGGAATAGTCCTCATCTTTTTTCAACGTTATGACAAAACGGTTAGCTAAACGGTAAAGCTCGGCCGATTTAGCCGCCTGTCCGGAAATGATCAAAGGCGTACGCGCTTCATCGATCAAGATCGAGTCAACCTCGTCAATGACCGCATAATGGAGCGGCCGTTGAACTTTATGTTCTTCATACAAAACCATATTGTCACGTAAGTAATCGAATCCAAGCTCATTATTCGTTGTATACGTAATGTCAGCAGCATATGCTTCACGCTTTTCCTCTTTTGACAAGCTGTTCAAGTTCAAGCCTACAGTTAGTCCAAGGAATTCAAATAGCTCGCCCATTTCAGTCGCGTCACGGCTTGCGAGGTATTCGTTCACCGTTACGACATGGACGCCTTTTCCTTCAAGTGCGTTTAAATAAACGGAGAGTGTTGAAGTCAATGTTTTACCTTCACCGGTTTTCATCTCCGCGATATTTCCTTCGTTCAGCGCGGCAGCACCCATGATTTGTACACGGAATGGATACATGCCAAGGACGCGTCGTGAAGCTTCACGGACGACTGCAAAGGTTTCTGGTTGGATTTGTTCGAGTGTTTCACCGTTTGCGACACGGTCTTGGAATTCTGCTGTTTTTGCTTTTAACTGCTCGTCGGAAAGTTGTTCCATTTCCGCAGCATGGGATTCAACGTTATCTGCAATTTTTTCAAGTCGTTTTAAGTCTCGTTTATTCGGATCAAACATTTTATTCAATACGCCAAGCATTTAGGTCACATCCTCATTAAGTTCACCCTTCATTTTAACATTGTAAAAAGCGCCGTGCAAATAGTCGGAGCTATTTGTAGAGGGATTATTTTAAATATAGTTATTTACATAGATTATCATATAAATCATTGCATTCCGTTTTAGGCGGACGCTTTCCACTATATATTCAAAAGACCCCCGGATTTCTCCGGGGGTCGAGATTTATTGGATTTAGTTTGTTTCGATCAAACCGTATTTCCCGTCTTTTCGTTTGTAAACGATATGAGTATCTTCTGATTCAGAATCAGTGAAGATGAAGAAATTATGTCCAAGCATGTTCATTTGGAGAATTGCTTCTTCTTGGTCCATCGGTTTCAAGTCGAATTGTTTTGTACGGACGATTTGGAACTCGAAGTCTTCATTCAAAGATTCTTCTTCGTTGTTGTTTTTCTCTTTTCCGACGGATTGCAAGAATGCGGCTACGCCTTCTTTTTCGCGGAATTTACGGTTTACTTTTGTTTTGTATTTTCTAATTTGACGTTCTAATTTGTCTACGATCAAGTCGATTGCAGCGTACATATCTTCGTGCCGTTCTTCAGCACGGAGTGTCAAGTTTTTCATAGGAATTGTGATTTCCACTTTTGTCTGTCTGTCATTATACACTTTCAAATTGACATTAGCAGTTGCGTTTGCGCCTTCTGTGAAATATCTTTCGAGCTTAAGTACTTTTTTCTCGACGTACTCTCGAATTGCTGGAGTTACCTCTAGGTTTTCCCCTCGGATGTTAAAGTCTAACATATGAACTCCTCCTTTGATTAACCGATACTATATATTTCTACATCTATATTTTAATCTCCTTCTTTTATTTGAAGGAAAAATTAAAATCTTGTCGAAATGTGACGAAAATCTTCATAGCGTAGGATTTAGTCTTTTCTTTCAGCAGCCACTCCGATTTCGGTCCGCCTGCGCAGCTTTAGTTCATCAAGAATCAGTTTTTCAGTTGAAGCGTCTTCGGTAAATTTAATGCCGTAACGGATTCCATCGATACCGCGCCTTTTCCATACTATTTCTCCGACGACATTAATATTCGCTTCATAAAGCACGAAGTTAAGTCGCAGGCGTACTGGCCCAGTGTCTGTCGGTATATCTAAACTTGAAACAAGCTTCGTACCGCCAGTACTGATATCCAAAAGCATACAATTGCCTGGATTGGATTCATTCGATGATCCCTCGACTAAGATGCGAAACGTTGCTGATAGGGGCTTGTCGAATGAATGCCTGAAATAATCATGACGTTTATATTGCATGTCCCCACCCCGTTCCATTTCCTTTCCTTATATTCATTATACCAAATGAACTGTTTTTTATCGACTTTCAGCCAACTCTTTCGTCCTCTTCATCGTCCCTTCAAGCGTAAGCACGATTTGCTCATTATCAGCAACCGTCGTATGCACTGTGGCATTGACTTCTTCAAGTGACGCGCTTGATTGGGCAAGTAAATCGGCGAACGTTCCGGTTGTGTTACCGATGTCTGAAGTGTCTTTTGAAATCATCTTAGTTTTTGTATCAAACTTTAAAAGATTCTCATGCAAAAGTCCTAACGTTTGATGCATGGACTCGATTTTCGATTCGGCATCGATTGTTATGAGGCCTTGCGCTTTTAATTTATCGGTGCTTGCTGTTAAGTTCTTCCGGGATTGGCTATTCATTTTATTGACATCATTTAGGTTGTTATTGATTTCATTGAGCGTTTCGGCTGTCGTCTGTGCAAGTTTCCTTATTTCCTCTGCCACGACTGCGAACCCTCTGCCATGATCTCCTGCACGTGCTGCTTCAATTGAAGCGTTCAGTGCCAATAAATTCGTCTGTTCAGTAATGGAGGCAATCGAACTTGCCAATGCATTTGTTTTTTCGATATTTTGAGATAGCAGGCCAAACGATCCATTCAAATCATTTAAAAGTTGCTCCACGTCTTCCATTCCATTTCGAACACTGCGCATCAGGCTGACGATTTCATCCGACTCAGAGCGTAATTCTGCCGCATCTTTAAACATTGACTGCGTTTCAATCTGCATATTAGCCACATCATTTTGCACCCGTTCCGTATTTTGCGCAATCCTGCTGATCTGCTCAGCTTCCCGTTCAACGCTTGCTGCAATGTCATCCATGATTTCCAATAATTCTTTTTGAGAAGTCCAGTGCCGCTTTGCAGTATGTGCGATTGAGACTAAGTCATCCGCCACTTTTTCAACGTTTTCATTAAGAGTTAAATGCTTCCTCTCTTCCTCTTTAGCACGTTTTTCCTGCTCCACTGTAAATAAATTCACTTGCTCCTCAAGCTTTCTTGTCTGCATGATTTGGATTAAAAGTCCAACCGACAACAAAATAAGGGGCAGCATTAAACTACCTTTACTTGACGCAATTGTGTCCTGATACGGGTATTTCGTTAAAAAAACAACCATTACTGCAATGGATAATACAAAGCCATATGTCATAATCCTCATGGACACATGTACACTCGCAATTCCTGCGATGAAAAATGCAATCCCGGCAGTCACGATTGAGGGATCGCCGACTACACCATTGCAAATCGTCGCAAATGCCGTGATGCCAATGATTATCCACGGAAAGACCTTCTCAAAAAACAATACTTTTTTAGATAAAAGAAAAACGATGATTGACGTCGTCAGAGGAATTGTCATGCTTGTTGTTTTCAATGCATCCTGACCGGTAAGATAATAATAGACCGCCCCTATTAAACTCGAAGCACCAAGTGTGACGAATAAAATAAAATTCTTCTTTGAAAATTGCTCATGCATGAGCTTTTCCACATTTCCTATCTCCATTTTTCTCATTCCCCCTTTTAAGTTGCCGTTAACCTCTCGATGTTATTTTCAATGTACCATGAATAGTGAAATAGTTATAGATGGTAAATGGGAGTTTTGACGTAATATTGATGTATCGGTCACCGACAAAAAAAGCCAATCAGTATGAACTGATCAGCCTTTCATCGCTTTGTATCGTAAAATGTTCCATCCCTTGCTACATTGGCATACGGGTTAATGTAACTTTTCATATGATCTTTTTTCGATTGTGCAGCGGTAATATCGGAGCGGATATGCTTTGTAAATGTAGATAGTCCTTTCACAACCTGCTGTTCTAAACCGACAAGCACCTTTCCCAATTCCTCTTCTTCCGCCGTAAAAGGTGATGAAATTTCCTGTTGCAATAAGTCTCTTTCATCCAATAGTTTTTCGATTTCCTCGATTACTGCGTCCCGACTTTCTTCATCTGTCCGACTCGTTAATGACAGGAGCTGCTTCGCAATTTCCTGCCAACGTATCATTGCTTGTCTGATCATATTCCGTCCATATTCGCGTATTGTTTCGAACGGTTGATCTGAATGACTTGCTTCCATGTGTCGCGAAACTCCGTGATGATTTCTGCCGCTTCGTCGTACATCTTATTATCGTTTTTAATATTTCCTTCAATAAGGCGGTGATTAACAAATTCATACAATACCGTCATATTCTCGGAAATCGGCACTGACCGATCGAGCGTCACCATTAACTCGTTTACAATAGCTTGCGCCTTCTGCGTCGCTATATTCTTTTCCTCGATATTTCCTTGTTCCAAAGCTTTTTTAGCCTGGTGGATGAATTTCAAACATCCGTTGTACAACATAAGCGTTAATTCACCAGGCGTTGATGTATTCACTGAATTGTTCTGATACATTGCATATGGATTATTAATTGCCATTGGTTTTATCTCCTTTAAGGTTTCCACTATTACTGGCATTTTCCTACCATTTATTACTGACCAAACATATTCATCATGTTAGCGGATTGGGCATTGGCACGTTGAATCGCCTGTTCCATCGCAGTGAACTGCCGCCAATATCGATCCTCCATCATCTTCAGACGATCTTCGAAGCGTTCGATTTGCTGGTTCATGCTTTTCATGCTGCGCCCCATAGCAAAGTTATCACTAACTGTCCCTGTTGCACCCGCCTTTTCCGAAATAACTGCATTGACATTATCCATCGTTTTACGGAATTGAATAGCGATCCCACCTTTGTCGGTGTCTGTAGCAGATTTTGCAAACAGTTCATGGACTTGGTTCGGATTTTCAGTAATCGCTTTTCTTAAATCATCTTCATTGATTGATAGCTTTCCATTTTCTTTGAAGTCTTTGATAGGTTCTATTCCAATCTTTTTCAAACTGATAAATTCACCATTTGAAGTTTCCACTTGACTACTCATCAGTTGTCGGAGATTCGTTAATAAACTTGCGATTGTTGGATCATTGCGGAGCGTACCACTCTTCGCCTTCTCTTCCCAAAGTTCAATTTCCTTTTCCTTCATTTCTTTCTTCTGTTCATCAGAAAGGGGTTGGAAGTTCCGATACCGCGGCTCACGGATTTTCTCGTTTAGCTCTTCAATCATTTTATTGTAGTCATCAACGAATTTGACGACGGATTCAACGATTTTATCTGTGTCCGGGGCTGAGCTGAAAGTGACTGGGCCTGTAGTTACCTGTTTTAAATTTACTTCGAAGCCGTTGATTGTGAAGGTATTGGATGACCGTTCCGTTTCAAGACCATTGAAAATAAAGACAGCGTTTTGACCTTCCGTGGCTGAATATTGTTCTTCTGAATTTTCCGCTGTTCCACTTAATTTAAGTTTAGCCGCAGCATTACCTGTACCAGTAATAGTGATACTACCCTTGCCGCTCTCTCTTGCTGTCAATGCAATTTTGCCAGTAAACGAATCATAAAAGGCTGTCACACTTGAATCTGATGCCTTATTTATTTTTTGTAGAAATGAACCCAACGTATCTTCCGGCGTGACCTTAACCTTCATTTCTTTTCCGTTAGCAGCTTTGATTATGATTTCCTGTTCTTCGGTAATGTCGAAATCCGAGAGCTTTTTGGATTCCGCATGTTCAGATTCCGTTTGGTTTACTAATCTTCCACTTTGTAAAGTAGCTTGTGTAGCCAGACTTTTAACTTCAATCGTTCCTGAAAACTCACCAGTAGCATTCAATCCCTTAATCCCAACCGCATTCGGATTGGATATATTCACGGTCTTTTGCATAAAAGTTGACTGACGACCCATTGTGTCGGTCACTTTATATTTCAGGTCCGTTATATTCCTATTCACACTTCGATAATCATCCATCTGCCATTCCAAATACTGCTTCTTCTGGGTAATTTTCTCGAGTGGCATACGATGTGCCTTCATCATATCCCTGATGATTTGTTCCGTATCCATGCCTGTTGCCAAACCGCTAATTCGCATACTGATTCAACCTCCTCAGATTTTCCGGTCGATGAGTACTCCGACAAAATCCTTCATTGCCGCATAGGTATCCATTAGTTTCTTGGAAGGGATTTCTCGGACGACTTCGTCTGTTTTCTGGTCTACAATGACGACGTAATACTCCTTTAATTCATCATGTAATTTAAAGCGTAGTTGTGTGTTTGCACTTTCAAGGAATTTATTTATGCTATCGGTCACCTGCCGTGCTTTTTCGATTGGCAGCTGTTGCTCTTCTTTTGATTGCTGTTGGGAATCTACAGATATAGCTTGTACTTCCGCAACTTTCGCATTATTTTCAGGTGCCTTACTTTCCAAATTCGCCCCGATTTGTTGTGTGCCACTTGCATCGCCAATGCGTCCAACCATTTTCCCAACCTCCTGTGAATGAGAAATTCATTACCCTTTGTATCGGCTAATCTATGGAGAAGTTGAGTGGACAGTTTAAAATTAACCTCCAAACTTTGTAAAAATAGAAAAAACACCTCCCCAACCGGATTTTGATAAAACCGGAAGAAGAGGTGCTCCGTAAGCTATTTAGTTACCAAGCGACGATCGTTCCATCCGTTCTTGACTCGGTTCCGCCAGCAAGGACGCCGGTTTCCGGATTGCGCCAAATGATTTGACCTCTACCGAATGAACCGTTATCAAGTGTAGGTACGATTTGATGTCCCAATCTGGTCAGAGCCTGGGATAGGTGATTCGGGAAATTTGGTTCAACATGCACTTTATTCCCCTCGATCCATTGCCAACGCGGAGCATCCAATGCAGCTTGCGGGTTCAAATGATAGTCGATCGTATTGACGATCACCTGGAAATGGCCTTGAGGCTGCATGAAGCCACCCATGACGCCGAACGGACCGACGGCTTGTCCGTCCTTCGTCAGGAACCCTGGGATGATCGTGTTGTACGTACGTTTCCCTGGTCTCAACGCATTCGGATGTGCTGGATCCAATGAGAAGTCCACACCACGGTTTTGTAGTGCGATTCCCGTTCCCGGCACGACGATTCCCGAGCCGAAGCCCATATAATTCGATTGGATGAATGAAACCATATTCCCTTCCTCATCCGCAGTCGCCAAGTAGACCGTTCCACTTTTCGACAGTTCATATGGGTCAGGAATGGTTGCCCTGTCCGTAATTTCAGCGGCACGCTGCTTTGCATATTCTTTCGAGAGCAAGTGGGCGACGTCTATCGGCATGTCTTTTTCTTCGGTAATGAATGCTTTGCCATCCGTAAATGCCAGTTTCATCGCTTCAATCTGTTCATGCAACGTACGTACATCATTCGGGATAGGCTGATTCATTTCCGCATAGATGTTTAACGCCATAAGCGTAATCATGCCTTGACCGTTCGGAGGAATTTCCCAAACATCATAGCCTTTATAATTTGTCGAAATTGGATTGACCCATTCGACTTTGAAATTTTCAAGATCTGATTTCTTCAAATAGCCATTATTCGCTGCCACATGCTCATGAATCGTGTCTGCTATTTCGCCTTTGTAGAAAGACACCGCATTTGTTTCGCCGATTGCCCTCAATGTCTTTGCGTGGCCCGGAGACTTCCACATTTCCCCTGTTACAGGTGGTCTTCCGTCAGGTGCGAACGTTTTGAACCACTCGTCAAATTCTGCGGAATCAAGGGATTTGAATCGATTGTAGGCAATTCGCCAATACTTTCCTAATATAGGGGTTAACGGGTAACCCTCTTCCGCATAACGAATGGCAGGGGTTAACGATTCGATTAAAGGAAGCTTACCAAATCGTTTTGAAAGTTCTGCCCAAGCAGCCGGCACACCAGGTATTGTAATTGGTTTGAAGCCCCAAGTCGGAATTTTTTCAAGTCCCTCTTCTTTGAATGCATCGATAGTCATTGCCTCCGGTGCTTGTCCGGAAGCGTTTAATCCATATAATGTATCCTTCATCCAGACAAGTGCAAATGCGTCGCCTCCGATTCCGTTCGAAGTCGGCTCAACAACCGTTAATGCCGCAGCCGTTGCAATCGCCGCGTCCACCGCGTTGCCCCCTTTTTGCATCACCTCGATACCCGCTTGTGCGGCAAGTGGTTGAGAGGTTGCGACCATCCCTTTTCTTGCGAACGCGGTATGTCGAATTGTTGCATATGGATTGTACAAGTAATCCATTTCAATTCCCCCAATATAGATAAATGATTACTATAAATTCTATTATAATGGAAGATTGAGAGAAATTGTTCGAAATTATTTAGTTTCCCTAAATATTATTGAAAAAAGCTCCATTTTCATCAATCAAACATCGAAAGATTCCAATTTAATCGGTGCCTACTGTGCATAAACCTCCATACGTTCATGTTACTTGCGTATTGTAAGGAGAGAGCAAATTTAGTGACCTTTCTCTCAAAACCACTTCAGAAGAAGGGGGGAATGGACATGTTATTTTATGAAGATGAAATCGAAAAAGTGAAGAACAAAGTCGGTAGCACCGCGTGGGGAAGTATGAGATTACAGGACCCACGAATAAATGGCCAATTACGAAAAGATCAGATGGCAAGGGAGTTAGAGGCAGCGAATACAAGAGAACGCCGAAACCGTCTGTTAAATAGGTATGATCCGTGATGAGTAGATTGTGATAGTGAAAAACGCAGCTTTAGATAAGGCTGCGTTTTTCTAATGGCGGGAGTTCCCATTGAACGTCAAAGAGTTCTCGTTTATCAGCATGGAGTTCTCCTTTATCAGCAAAGACTTCTCGTTTATCGCAAAGAGTTCTCCTTAATCAACAATAACTTCTCATTTATCGCAAAAGAGTTCTCCTTTATCACCAATAACTTCTCGTTTATCACCAAAGAGTTCTCCTTAATCAACAATAACTTCTCATTACTCGCCAAAGAGTTCTCCTATATCAACATTAACTTCTCCTTTATCACCAAAGAGTTCTCCTATATCAACATTAACTTCTCCTTTATCACCAAAGAGTTCTCCTTTACCCCCGATAACTTCTCCTTTACCGCGAAAAACTTCCCATTCCAATACAAAAAAAGCGTCTCCAAGTCAAAATCCGACTTTCGAGGCGCCCTTATTCAAATTCGTCAAATTCGTCAAACCTGTCAAATCTCCATTTTACATAAATACCCGCTATCGATTTTACCGACATGCGTCTTCGGCAGTTCATCCAAAACGACAATCTTCTTCGGAATCTTATAGGAAGCAAGTGTTGCTTTGCAATGCGCAATGACAGCATCATGATACAAATCATCATCAGCAGCGACAACGAAAGCGACGACAATCTCGCCCCATTTATCATCCGCCATGCCGACGACGGCCGCTTCACGGATTCCGGAATAATTGATCAGGCATTGCTCAACTTCTTGCGGGTAGACATTTTCACCACCAGTGATGATCATGTCTTTCTTTCTTCCGACGATGAATGTATCGCCGTCCTCATCGATTTTCGCCAAATCACCCGTCCGGAGCCACCCATCTTTCACGGCTTCGGAAGTTTCAATCGGTTTATTCCAGTAGCCTGAAAATACATGTGGTCCCTTCACCAATAGCTCGCCAATTTCGCCTTCTTCACAGTGATTCCCATTTTCGTCTAACACTTTGATTTCATTGAATAACATGCTTTTCCCAACGGAACCGACCTTTTTTGCCGAATTCTCTGGGCGTATGAAAAAGTTATTCGGCCCTGCCTCGGTCAACCCGTACCCTTCCTTGAACCGCAACCCTTTTTCGCGGAATGAACGATAAACATTCGCTGGGCATGGAGCTCCTCCGGATAAGAATACTTTCATCGACGGGAATGAAGATTGCTTGAAATTCACTGTCTGAATCATCATCTGATACATCGTCGGGACGAATAAAGAAATCGTCGCTTCGTATTTATCCGTTACTTTCAAAGCTTCCTCAGGGTCGAATTGATGTCCGATCGCAACAGTTCCTCCTGCCATCAGCAACGGTATACTCAGTGCATTCAGCCCGCCCGTATGAAAAAGCGGCATATAGTTGACGGTCGTGTCTTCTTCGGATAGCCCCCAGCTTAAAATCGTGTTCAATGCATTCCAATTCACCGCATCATACGACAGCATGACACCTTTCGGCATTCCGGTCGTGCCGCCTGTATAGATGATCATCCAAGGATCCGTGCGTATCGCGTCAACCGCGAAGAGCCATTCATCCGACATTCCTATTGAATCGATGACTGTAAGTGAGATGGAGTCTGCAGCTTTCAAACCTCGCATCGATCCTTTAAAACTATCATCGTAAATTACCAATACCGGTGTGCAATCCTCTAACAACGCCTGCAATTCCGGGCGGCTCATCCTCCAGTTCAACGGAACGTAGATCAACCCAACTTGCTCGCACGCGAATAGAATGGCAAACAGCTCAGGTTTGTTAGGGGAATAAACGGCAATCCGTTCCCCTTTCCCATACCCTCTTTCCCGGAAAAAGGAAGCCCACCGAATTATCCGATTTCGCAAATCCCTATATGACCAGCGCACCTCCGTATGGATATCGATTAACGCAATCCGTTCAGGAGAAAGTGCGGCCCTTTTCATTATCCAGCCTTGCTCATGGAACACGGTAGTCCCCCTCCCTCCATCACATCATTATGCCGCCGTCGACATGCAGGACATGTCCGTGCACATAGTCGGATTCTCCGCTTGCCAAAAACAAATACGCATTGGCGATATCTTCCGGTTTTCCAAGCCGTTGCAAGGAAACCGCCGATTCCATCTGTTGGATGATCTTATCCGGCATTTTTCGAACCATCGCGGTCGCCGTGAAACCTGGTGCTACCGCATTGACATTGATCCCTTTACGTCCGAATTCTTTCGCCCAAGTCTTCGTCATCCCATTTACGGCCGCCTTCGTCGCAGCATAATTCGTCTGCCCGAAATTCCCGTAAACGCCACTTACCGAAGATGTGTTGATGATTTTCCCTGCTCCCGCATCAATCATATGCGGTACGACCGCTTGCGTGCAGTTGAAGACTCCCGTAAGATTCACATCCAAGACGCGCTGGAAATCTTCCGGCTCCATCTTCAGCAATGTAGCATCCTTCGTGATTCCAGCATTGTTTATTAAAATATCAATCTTTCCATATCGTTCAATTGTTTTTTCCACTAATTGAGCAACACTTTCACGGTCGGCAACATTCACCTGACAGAAAGTGATTTCATACCCTTTTTCTTTGAATAAACCCTCCTGCTCCTTACCCGCCGCTTCGTCAAAATCGGCCATTACAACGGTTGCCCCTTCTTCTGCAAAACGCTCGCATGCTGCTAAACCGATGCCGTTTGCTCCTCCAGTAATAATTGCGACTTTCCCTGTTAGTCTCATCTTGTCAGCTCCTTACGCCAAAAACGTTTCAATCGTTTCAGTCAGTTTTTCCAAGTTATCTACAAGCGGGGAATGCCCCATATCTGTAAGCGAAACAAACTTCGCGTTGTCCCCAAGGTCTTCCATAATTTCGTTCGTCATTTGCTCCGTCACAACATAGTCCCTGTCACCGCGCAGCACAAGTACAGGAATCGTAATATCCTTCGCCTGATTACTGCCTTCTGTGACGCCGTTATGGATTGGACTTATATTGAATGTGTTCAATGAATGGTAGACATCCGCCAAATTTCGTTGGGTAAGCATATCGTCAACATACTCTTCATATTTATCCGAATGCGGTTGCTTATGTGTGTAGATCAATGCATTCCAGACCGCTTTTAGGCCATCACGATTTTTAGTGTCATACAATCCTTGCATCGCCAACGTCTTCCCTGGATCCTGTTCGACGTCTTCGATTGTTTGCAGACGGTGCTCAAGATCAGGTGTGCCGTCCGCCTTCGTTCCGAAAAACGGATAACCCCTTGTGGATGCTGAAGCAAGAAGGACAAGTTTTTCACACTTTCCTAAGTGATCCGCAACATACTGCATGCAAACAGCTCCCCCCGTCGACCAGCCGACTAAGGAAAACTCACTCAACCCCAACGCTTCGATGAAACCGTGCAAGTCTTCCGAGAAGTCTCGTATGCTAGTAACTCTCTCAAAATATGTAGACTCGCCGAACCCTCGCATATCGAGAGCATAGATTTTATATTTCGGGTCCATGTTGTCGATCAGGACGTCCCAATGCTTCGACGAAGTCATATTCCCATGGACAAGAACGACGATTTTGTCGCCGCCATCACGCTCTCTATATGCAATCTGTTCATTATTCTGCAAAACGACTTTTTTCAATTCCGTTTGTAATACCATCCATTATTCCTCCTCACATTTTCCCCATTTCACCGTCACCGCACCCCATGCATAGCCGATTCCCGCGCTGACAAGGACTGCGAAATCACCGTCTTTCAATTGCCCGGCTGATTGTGCCAACTCCAATGAAAGGATTTGATCCATCTGGCCGATATGGCCGTATTCATGCAAGTAGATGGATTGTTCATCATTTAGACCAAGTTCGCGCAACACATAATCATGTGCCGACCTTTTCATATGCAAAATGGCCAAGTAGTCGATGTCCTTTTCGGTATATCCACTTTTTTGCAATGAACCCCGAATGACTTGAAGAAAGTTTTGCATTGATTTCTGTTCAAGCCTTGTTTTCATTCCAACCGGATCTAACACATCAAGGCGATATAGGCCGTTCTCCAAATCCCCAGTTGTTAGTGGCTTCTTTGTGCCCCCGACCGGAACGACGACATCTTCCGAGAATGAACCATCCGTAATAAGCTCTGTTTCAAGTATGATATTTTCCATATGATCGCGGCGTAAAATCATTGCCGCGCCACCTGCGCCAAGATTGAACATGAAGCGTGTCCGCTCATTTTCATAATCGATGAAGTCGCCATTTCGGTAACCACCTGCTAACAGAACTGTGCGGATTGAAGGATCAGCGACCATAAGACTTTTCGCGACTTTAATCGCCATGATTGTCGTGCCGCAGCGAAGCGCTACATCGAATGCCCATGCATGATACGCCCCGATCTCCTCTTGCATCTTTATAGCGGCCGTCCATAATGGATATTCCTTATGCTCCTCACCGATATAGATGATGACATCGATTTCCTTCGGCTCGATTTGCCCTTTCCTCATCGCTTCACGGGCCGCCCAGATTCCCATCGCAACAGTATGATCATGCTCACCTGGGATCGGCTTTTCCGTAATCCCCATCTTCTGTTTCACAACATCGACGGGTAAATTTGCACGCTCTGCGATCTCTTCACCTGTCATTTTTGTTTCAGGAATATATACACCCGTGCTGACAATCCCGACGACCATTATGAAACCTCCTTCTTAGGTTCAGATTTTGCTCCACCCTTTTTCATCTTCCATTTCCAATATTGCTCCCGTATCGTTCCGACGACACCTCTTGGGAAGAAGACAACCGCCAAAATGTATACGATTCCGAAGAAGATGATCCAACGTTCGAAAATCGGATATTCTTTTGCTAATCCGGATAAATAATGCTGCGCCAATTCAATTACACCCGCACCTACAATCGGTCCGATCAATGTCCCTACACCGCCGATGATCGTCATAAGCAACGCATCTAATGTGATATCCATCGTAAGCACGCTCGTATTGACGAACCGAAGCGATATGGCATATAGCGAACCGGCAAGGCTTGCGATGACACCTGCAACGACAGAGGCAATCACTTTATAATGCAGTGGATTGAAACCGAGGGAACTTGTTCGCTGTTCATTCTCCCTGACGGCAACAAGCACTCTTCCGAATGGGGAATTCACAAACCTTCTTAGGAACACATAAACGAGTACAAGGCAGGCAAGAACGACGAGATAAAACATGACCCGATCCTTGAAAAACTCCGGCGCCTTGAACGTGAATCCGTCATTCCCCTGAGTCAATGTCCGCCATTTCTCCGCCAACACTAAAAACAATCCCGATACAGCGAGTGTCAGCATCGCATAGAAGTGGCTTTTCAATCGCAATGTAAGCAAGCCGATGAAGAAACTGATCAATGCCGCAAGCAGCATGCCGACACCGATTGAAAGGATGAACGTCCCCATCGTTGGCTCAATCCTCTTCAGCATGACTGCGGTCGTGTACGCCCCCATCCCAAAGAACATCGCATGCCCGAACGACACGATTCCGGTATAACCAAGCAAAATATCATAACTCATCGCAAGAATCGAGAAGATGAATATTTGCGTGAGTAATATAGTCCATGTCCTTGATTCCGAGACGAATGGGAAGATGGCAAGCGCGATCACAATGACAACAAGTAAGTAATGGTTTAATTGAAATTTTCTTTTCATGCCGTCACCCCTTTGCCCTGAATAGCCCTTGCGGACGGAAGATTAATACAATAGCCATAAGCATCATATTGACCGCAAGTGAAAGTGCCGGAACGTAATAGGCCATATAACTCCCCGCTAATCCAACAAGAATAGCGGCTGATAACGATCCTGAAAAACTGCCCATTCCACCGATAACTACAACGATGAACGCCAAAATGGCAAACTCAAATCCCATTTCCGCATAGATTACACCGGAATACGGTGCAAACAGCACACCACCAAGTGCAGCAAGTGCCGCGCCAGTCATGAATACATATAAAAACACACGCTTAATATTGATACCAAGTGCCTGCACCATTTCTTTATTCATAACGCCGGCTCGGACAACAAGGCCGATCTTCGTCTTTTGCAACATGTATTGAAAAATGCCGAAGACAAGAAACCCGACGATTATGATGAATAGACGGTATTTAATAATGAGAACATCCCCGATTTCCCAGCTTCCCGCTAAATAAGGCGGCACTTTTGCCGGGATTTGATTCGGCCCCCAGACGACTTTCAACAGCTCTGCCAACACAAGCATGAATCCAAGTGTAATCAAAATCTGTTGGACGTGATTCCCGTAAACCGGCGTGATGATTAGTTTTTCTGTGATGAAACCAAGGACTGCCCCTGTAACAATCGCACCTAAAATACCAAGGATGAAACTCCCTGTAATTGAATAAAACCAGACCCCAGAATATGCACCCCATGCGAACAATCCACCGTGTGCAAAGTTCAATACGCTCATCAAACCGAAAATAAGGGTCAATCCGGAAGCAAGAAGAAAGATGAGCATGCCTGTTGCCAAGCCGTTTATCGTCAAATTGATAAGTAATTCCATCGTGCAGCCCCCTTCACCCGATTCCCAAATATTTTCGTTTCAATTCTTCATTCGCTATCAAATCTTTCATCTCACCGGCATGCACTGTCGCGCCATCGTCAATAAGTGTGTACCGGTCTCCAATCCGGCTTGCCATGATGAAATTCTGTTCGACAAGCACAATCGTCGTGCTCTTCTTCATTTCCGTAATGGCTTCCATCACCTTTTCGACGACAATCGGGGCAAGGCCTTTTGATGGTTCGTCGATTAACAGCAGCTTGCTTTCATGGACGAAAGCTCTTGCCATCGCCAACATCTGCTTCTGTCCACCTGACAGATGCCCTCCATCCTTTTTCCAAAACGTCTTCAAATCAGGGAAGAGATCCAACACATATTCCTGCCGGGCAAGTGTCGCGTCATCCTCTTTTCGCATTGCTACTTTCATATTTTCCTCGACGGTCAAATCGGCGAATATCCCCTGGTCTTCCGGGACGTACCCGATGCCTGTATTTGCAATTACATATGTAGGCTGTTTTTTGATGTCCTTGTCTTCAAAAAGAATTGTCCCTTTCGAAGCGGGTGTCAATCCCATGATCGTTTTCAAAGTCGTCGTTTTCCCAGCCCCGTTTCGTCCCAACAGCACACTCACTTCACCAACACGTGCTTCAAATGAAACACCTTGGAGGATATGATATTGCCCGATATGCGTATGGATATCCTCAACTTTCAGCAAGGTTTTCATCACACAATCCTCCTAAGTACGCGTTTTGAACGGTCTCGTTGTTCATGATTTCCTCAGGGCTTCCGTCAGCAAGCAGTTTGCCGTTGAAAAGCACCATGATCGAGTCCGATAGGTCAAGAATCATATCCATCTTATGTTCGATCAAAAGAATCGTCTTTTCCCCCGTCTGCTTGATCGCTTTTATGACGTCAAGGATAGCTGGCACTTCCTCAAGCGACATTCCTGCAGTCGGTTCATCTAACAAAAGCACTTCCGTATCAAGCGCCAAAAGCATCGCGATCTCCAATTTCCTTTTTTCACCATGGGACAACTGGCTCGCGATGGCATGCTCCTTTCCTTGCAGCAAAACGACCCCAATCAGCCTCTCCGCTTCTTCCATCAGCTTTTTATGATAAGTGAAATGCCGATACATCTGATACCGGATCTTTTCCTTTGATTGGACCGCAAGACGTACATTTTCAAGTACCGTCAAATTCGGAAATACGTTCGTTATTTGGAATGAACGGCCAAGACCCAACCGCGCCCGTGCGACGGATGACATCGAAGTGATCTTCTCCCCTTTGAAATAGACATCGCCTTCTGTAGCCTTCAATTCTCCGCTAAGCAAATTAAAAAACGTCGTCTTCCCCGCCCCATTCGGACCGATGATTGACTTCAACTGTTTTGCTGGCATTTCAAAATTCACTTTGGATACTGCCGTATGTCCTCCGAAGCGAATTGTTAAATTCTCTGTTTTAATGATCGGTTCCACATCGTTTCCTCCTTCCACCTGTTCAGCCCTTCTCGATTGGATGAATAAGGGGGGATTTCATCCAATTGAGAAGGACAGTACAAACTGTCCTTCTTTCGTTTACTTATTTAGGATTGGTGGCTCAGTCTCCTCAGGTGACAATTCTCTGAGAAGTACCGGCACTGGGTACGGAATGCCTTCTTGTTTTTCAAGTTTAATAGAGTAAAGTGTTTGCAATGCTTGGTGGTCTTCCGCACGGAATGTCATTTTCCCTTTCGGTGTTTCGAAAGACATGCCTTCCATGATGGAAATCAACTTATTGCCGTCTGCGTCACCATTCGATTTATTCAAAGCTTCAACAATCGCGATGGCTGCGGACATACCGCCCGGTGTGAATAGATCCGGAACTTCACCGTTGTATCTCGCTTTATGTTCCTTGACTAACCAATCATTGATTGGGTTGTTTGGAAGCGTGTGGTAGTAAACTGAGAATCCTTCCATTCCGATAAGTGGCTCCATGATGGATAGTGCCGGGATATCAGGTGCACCCGTTGAAATTTTGATGCCTTTCTCTTGCATCTTCAAATCGGCAATTTGGTTCCAAGGCGAGTTTGCACCAGCCCAAACGACGAACATATAATCCGGTTTTGCTTCAATGACTTTTTGTAAATTGGAAGTGAAGTCAGTTGCAGCCGGGTCAGCAAATTCTTCAAGGATAATTTCAGCCCCTAATGCTTCAGCCGCTTTTTTAAACGCCGCAATGCCATCCCATCCGAATGAGTAGTCCGGTGCAAATGTAGCGATTTTCACTCCAGGTCCAGCAATTGCAGCAGCTCCTGCTACAGCGTCTTGTGATGAGTTACGTGCTGTACGGAAAATGAACGGGTTGAATTCCGAGCCTGTGATGCTGTCGGCAACCGCCGGCTCGACGATCATGATTTTCTCGTATTCTTCAGCAAGTGGAAGTACTGCGAGTGTGTCACCTGAACTGGATGATCCGACGAGGAAGTCGACTTCATCTTCTTCAAGTAGTTTTGTTGCTTTTTGAACTGCGACTTCAGGTTTTGTTTCTGTGTCTTCGTAGACGACTTCAATCTTTTTGCCCGCGACGACCATTGTTCCGCCTGTTGCATACTCGAGTCCAAGTTCGAAGCCTTGTTTGGTTTGCTTTCCGTATGATTCAAGGGCGCCAGTTAGGGAGGCAAGGACACCGATTTTGATAGTGCCTAATTCTTCCTCATCATCTTCGTTTTGATTTGACTGGTTTGTTGCTTTTTCGTCATCGTCCGTCTTTGTGGATGCTTCGCCACCGTCGGATTTGCTGCAAGCCGCCATGATGATTAACATCATTGCGACTAATAAATACAACCATGATTTCTTCTTCATACTGCAACTCCTCTCAATCTGTTATTTTGTAACCGCTTTCTTTCTGTCTCTAAGTCTATGTTAAGAGAGTTGCAAATCAGTTACATAACTGAAACTGGGCCGTTGATTTCCACTTCGGGCGGACGCTTTCCGCGGGCATGGCCTCAGCCTCCTCACTTCGCTACGCTACGTTGCGGGGTCTTCGGCTCATGCTATTCCCGCAGGAGTCGCCGCCCTCCGCTTCAATCAACTAACTCCAATGCATCTATTAGAATCTATCAAAAAAAGGAAGCAGTTGGTTTGCTTCCTCATAATTCGTTCATGATCATTCTGTACATTTGCTCGGTTGTTTCCATTGGTTCGATTGAGAATTCTTCTTGTAAGACGGATTTGCATTTCATGTACCACTTGATTGACTGTGGGCGGTTTTGGAGTTGGTAGTGTGCGTACATGAGTAGGCGGTATGCTTCTTCCCATGTTGGTTCGATGTGCAATAGTCGTTCTGCCCATTCGATTGTTTTTCCATACTCGCGCAATCGGGTGAAGGATTGGGCGAGGCGTTCGATTACTTGGATGTAATGCTGTTCGGTTTGGTCGCGTTGATGGGAGATCCACTCGACGGATAATTTTTCTTCGAACAGTTTTCCTTTGTACAAGGAAGCTGCTTTTAGAAGGGATTCGACGGTTTGTTTTGCGTCTTTTTCCGACAGGCCTTTTTCCATGTATAGATTGAATTGATCCAAGTCGCTTCGAATTTCGGCTTTGGGGTTTAATCGGTACATCGTTTGTTTGCGTAAGATGAAAAAGGATGGTTCTCTTGCGCTTCGTTCCGGTTCGATCACTTTTAATAATGCATTCAATGCTACTTTGAAATCGCGGTCGGCGCTTTTTTCATCGGCATCCATCCATAATGCCTGCATGATTTCTTCTTTCGGGACGTATCGATTTTTATTCAAAAGCAAATAGAGGAAGAGTTCTTTCGCTTTGTCACGTTGCCATTTGCGTTCGTCAACTTCGTCGAATCCAAGGTACATCGTGAAGGGGCCTAAGACGTGCACATCTAATTTGTAGCCCGGGTGGGAAACGATGTCATCTAATTGCAGAAAATGGGCCGCTTGTTGGATGCTTACTTCTGTAGGAAGTTGGCGTGCGGCTTTTAGCACTAATGGATGGATGGACTGGCGATCGAATGGGCCGAATAGGGTATCCGATGACAAAAAGAATGAGTAATGATGTGTCATCATAAGGAAGAAACACCGTTTTGAATACACTTGGCATAAATCCTCATTCGCCATTCGGTCATAGATTGACATGAGCCAAAATGCGGTGACCATCTCCCCGTAGTGATCTCCACATTCCTTAAATATCCGCTCTGCTTCAAGTAAATGACGTTCACTTTCTTTTTCATCTCGCGCGTAAAAGTAGACGATTGCCAAGCCGATATGTATTAATCCGGACAACCAGCCGTCATTCACCCGTTCCGTTTCATGCAAACCTGCTTTTCCATATTGAATCGCTTCGGAATAGTTCCCTTCCCTTGTAGCCAAAATGGATAAACCCATATAAGCCTCCGCGTTGCCTCGGGAGACATTCAATTCATCCATTCGCTCTATCGCCTTTGTGTAAAACTCTTTAGGTGTGGTCAAATCGGTAGGGTCTGCAAGTATTTTCGCATGGCCCATTCGAATACGTCCAACGGCTTCGATGAATCCGGACTTTTCCGCGACGCCTAACCGGATTCCCTTCGCGGCACTTTCCATTGCAAGCTCTGTTTGTCCTGTCATCGCGTAAACTAAAGAAAGTAGGACATCCGTTTCACGATGTGCATCCGGTAAATTGGAATCGTCGACCCTTGAAGCAAGAATAGCCTGCGTTTCATTTAATTGCCCAGTTCTTAACGCAATCCGTGCGTCCAAATTGCCTTCCCGTAATATGCTTTTGTCTTGAATTTCCCGCTCCACCCATTCCGATGCCGCAGATGCCCTACCCAAGTTGACAAGATTCTCGGCGAATTGCCGTTTTAGTAACTCCATTTCAAGAGGCGTAGTCTTCTCACTTTTCTCGGCTAACAGAATCGCGTTCATTAAATAAGAGTCGGCTAATCCTGGTTGGATTGTGTCCAAGTATATATGCGCGATCCCTGCATTCGCCCTTCCCGCATAATAATCGTCGCCGTTCTTTTCAGCAATCTGGATGCATTTCGTATAAGCTTCCCTTGCTTTCTCGTAAAATGCGCGATATCGATGGGCTTCACCTTCAAAATAATAAAGGGGATAATACGACTCCCGCATTTCAAAACTAAGCCCTTTCAGTATGTCAAGCAGCCATTCGAACTGACCTGATTTGATTAATGCGGAACCATTATCCGTTATTATTTTGCCTATGAACTGTGCGTCACCGCTTTTTATTGAATGAGCAATGGCCGGGATAGGCTCCTTCCGATGGAGATAGAATTCCGCTGCTTTCTTTTGATTCGCTTCGTATTGTCGCTTGTCGACACTCTGCCATTTCCGTTCCAAAAATTGTTGGAAAAGCGCATGATAGCGGTACGATCCTTCACCGATCGACTGGATGAACACATGTCGGCCCGCAAGTTCCTGGAGAATCCTTGCCGCTTGATCTCCATAAAAGTTCTTTATTAAATCCTCGGAAAACATCGGAAATATGGAGAAAGATAGCGCCCACTCCTGTTCTTCCGGGGTCATCCGATTGAAGACTTCTTCCGAGAGATAAGCGAATAAATCATGCAAAGCAGGTTTCATCTCAACAGAAAAATCACTGTTCGCACCAGTGACATGAATCGCCAACAGGTTCACTGCGATTGCCCAGCCTTCCGTTAATTGAATAATGGAAGCTGCCTCTACAGAGGTCAAAACCTGATCGAAATAATCCTCAAAAAATACCGAAACCTCGTCTTCAGAGAATATGAGATCCGCTTCCATCAATTCATTCAGCTGTCCCGTTAATTTCAATTTCACCAAACCCGACCAACGCGGACGATTTCGCGTGGCTACGACAAGATGAACTTGTGGCGGCAACATCCCGATCATCTTTTCGATTAAGTAATTGATCTGAAAAACGTGGTCGACATAATGGAAGTCATCAATAACGATAAAAAAAGGTTTGTCTAATTCGAAAAGCTCATTCATGAATAATGCAAGCCAACGCTCAAGATCGAGTTCTCTTGGATAGATTTCAGGGTCATCCCATTCGGATAGGGAGTCTCCGAACTGCGGACAAACATGCCGGATGCTTTCTGTCAAATACGTAATAAATGGGAGGATATCATCGTCCGCCTCCGTAACAGAAAACCAGCTATACAACGCCCGCGTATCATGAAAGTAAGCCGCCAGCCCAGAACTCTTCCCGTACCCCGCACCACTATGCAAAAGTGTCAACTTTACCTTTTCAGCCATCTTCATTTTTTTAATGAACGAAGCCCGTCGCATATACGTCGCGGATGGCGTCGGTGGCATTAGTTTAGAAAGCAATATAGGTTTTGTCTGCATCGTTTCTCACCTACCCTGTTAATCTCTCTTTCTAACTATTTTATCATAGGAAGGTTCTGAATTGGATGACATTATGATAAATATAAAAAAACCACCTTTCGAATTTACACATGAAAATTCGAAAGGTGGTTTTTAAATTCATAGGTTATTAGCCTTTTTTAGCCGCTTTACATCGGATCTCATCGTTATGATGTCATCTGCCTGCCAATACTTCAAGCCGCACCATCGAACAGTGAGACTTTATCATCGAGTCGTTCGATATCTTCTTTTAAGCCTTTAATATCTTCTTTCATGACTGAGACATCTGCTTTTACTTCTGCAATCTCACTTTTCAATTCTTCCTTCGTATCCTTCAATTGATTTGTTCTGTTAGTTCGCAATTGCTTTCTTTAATACTTTGACGTCAAGGGTTAGGGCATCCACTTGCGCAATAATAGATTTTACCTGGTTAGCGGATTCGTTGTTCGTAGTAAGCTGTTCTTTAATACCTACAATGCTTTCAGTATTTTCGGCAACTTGTGCAGAAATGGAATCTAATTTTTCATCTACTTTGTCCAAACGTTCATGTAACGGTTGAAGTGCTTCGTGAATGACGGATTGCAACATTTCCTTTAAGTCGTTATGATTGCTCATGATAATCCTCCTTTCCTTGATTTTTCGTCTATTTGTTAACTCACAGTTGTTCGTTCAATAAGCCTATTTTCACTCATAAAAATGGAATAATTTCAAATTACCAGAAACGTATGTTCTTACTTAATTATACACTTTTATCGATAAATCGTCAATTTCACTTTGTATTCGACAGCATCTTCTTTTGAGGAGTTTGGATATGGCGACCAGAAAATTACATATGTAAATGCCAACAGCCTAAAAAACCCGCAAAAGTGCAGAATTTTTAGGCTGTCTTACTGAATCACTATTATTTAGGCAATCGTTCCTCCCGTAATCGCCTTCCCGACGATTCCGCATATACTGATGAACGATATCGGAGAATCGGATCATCCGAGCATTCAAGTCCTTGTACTTCGATCGTCGGATCAAAAACGAGGCGCTCTGCTGCGTCTTCCCTCACTGATTTCAGCGTCAGAATTCCTGCATCGATCATCGGCCGTTCCTCTGGCCACCTGACACTTGGATCATCCACGAGGTCACCCTCTCCTGCTATCTGGATCACCAGGCGAAATTGCACATCTCCGCTTTTCATTCGATCTATCAGCTCAGCCTCCAAATCATCCATACGACCGGCTAACAATCCCCTCTCCTCTTCAAGGACAGGCACCCACCTGAACCGTACAGCTTGCCGCTTGTTTTGCTCGTTCACCAAGTAATACGAATGGAGCGCATAGTACGTCTCCTCCGCAAAACTCACAGTTGGTTTCAATTGCTTCAAGAGGGTTGGCACCGCCCGAAATTCAGTATCTTTCCGAAGGACACGCCATTTTTCACGCCACGACAGCTCACCTTTCGTCATCATCTTTAGCAACCTGACAAACGCTTCAGGCGTCTTCGTTATGAACACTGGAATATTCGCCATCGTCAAGTTCGTAACTCCGCCATTCGGCAATGAAAACCGGACCGCCATCCCCTTGAACGGTACAAGCCATTCAGGAGGATCAGGCGTCACAGTACTATGGGAATACCGGACAACAGTTTGAACTTTTTCACCTAACAAATGTTGCGCTTTCGTCAAGGATGCCACATTCCCGTTCGGCACAAATTCTGCTTCAAAAGCAATTCCCTTCGCATGCGCCCGCCGATACCCTGGATACCTTCCCGCAAAATCTTCAATCGCATCGACCGCTTCATCCGGCGCTATATACTTGTCTTCATTCCCAAACATAACCGCATCACCCTTTTCACTCTTTACCTCCTCTATTCCCTTAAACAGTAAGGTTCATACGCAACCGAAGACATAAAGCAAAAATGCTCAAGCTACAAATGAAAAAGATGCCTTCCCTGCCACTAATCGCGGCAAATAGGAAGGCATCTTATTAATTTCAATTACCCATTTCGGCACTCTTTAAACTAAATACGGCAGCACTGGCTCAATCACAACCGCTCCGCTTTCACGAAGGAAATTCCCAACAATCTCAACATGACCCGATCCGACAATGAACAAAATCCGCTCATCACCTGAAGTCGCTAAATCCATTAAATTAGAAAACAGGATTAAATTCCGCTCATACCACCAGACCAACCAGTCGATGCCGACATACGCTTCCACTTCTTTTAATCGAGCGATGTTTAGGTTCATACGATGATGTTGCTTGATCACTTCCGGTTCGTTCGCATAAGAAAACCATTCTTTTACTGTTCGATTTCCGATTGCAAGTAAATCATGCCCGTCTTCTAACCAACCGAAAATTTCCTGGAATAACTTTGGCTGATTCTCCTTCGCCCATTGGTAGACCTCTCCGGAAGTCTTTCGCCTAGAGCCTTTCTCCATCCAGTCAATCGCATTAACTTTCGAAAGACCTGCTTTTTTTGCAATCCTAAATCCAAGCTGAAACACTTCATTCATCTCTAAATCATAGTCGCCTTTTATGTACGCATCATACTTTTCATTTAGAGCGGCATCCCACTTCTTCTCCACCTCGACAGCCACCTTGGTCGGTTTGAACGTAGCTAACTGTTCCACAACCTCCCTAATTTCCTTCTGTCTCGTCTCCGAAAATAAGTCATCCGTCTCCGTAACGTAGACGTCCGCAGTCTCGCCCATATGGAACGTACCTAAGAGCAGTATGGTTGGTTTATTACGCATTGCAGTCATTTGAAGCAATCCCCCAGTTACACTATTTTGTTATTAGTTCATAGCCATATCCTTTTAAAACAATAACTACTTCCGGAAAATCAGTTCCCCGTCCGAATCATACTCATGTATAAACTCAAATCCCAAGTTTTCATAAAGACAAATCGCCCCGTTGTTCTCCCCGTACACACTCAAATAAATCGGTTGCTCACCGTATTCCGATAGCATACGCTCAATCAGCAGCTCCGTGAAACGCCGTCCATACCCTCGCCTTTGAAAACGTTCATCTATTAGCAACCGATCTAACCATAAATTGCGTCCACCCCCACTATCTAACAGCGCGCCATACATCGCAAAGCCAACCAATCTACCATCGACGTACAACCCGACTGGGCGAAATTCCGGCCATTCCTCTGCATCTTTCAAACACACTTCCAGCGACTCAATGTATCCCCGTTGCTCCTCAGAAACGCGTAGTTCCAACACATCCTTACTATTCTTCTCGTCTATTTCGCATATCTCGTAATTCATAGAACCATTCCCTTGTGTTAAAATATGGATTTTACCTATTAGTATCTATTTTAGCACAATAAGGTTCTGAATTGGATGACACATAGGGGGAAAAAATAAAAATACGAACCTGTTAGGTTTGTTGAGCCCTAACAAGTTCGTATTGATGTTAATATCAATTGGCCAGTCTTAATAATCGTAGATATTTCACCTATCTTCCTCAGGAAGCACTTCATAAGCTAATTTCATAATGATTTCCTCTTGCTCAGGATACTTTGACAGCAGCTCTTCCTGCGTGAACATCTCAAAATCCTGGAATTCAAAGCCAGGAGACACCATGCAACCTACTAATGAAAATGCATCCTCTTCCATTACAGATGATCCAAAGATTGAGTTTTTCGGAACGAGAGCTTGGGGGACTTCTCCTTTGTCAAGATTTAGTCCAAGCTTAATCTCTTCATATGTTCCATTTTCATGGAGAATATGAACGGTTAATGAACTTCCCGCGTGGTAATACCACAGCTCATCCGACTTCAACCGATGAAAATGCGACACATCAGTAGACGTTAAAAGAAAATAAATGCTCGTATAAAGCTTCCTCTTCCCATCATACGTAACCGATAATTCCTCATCCGTTACCTGTTCATTCGAAACAAACGTCTGCTTATAATACCCGCCTTCCGGATGCGGTTTTAGTTCAAGTTTGGATACGTAATACATTGCGTCTTGTTTCATCATTAATTCAAATCCTTCCGAAGAAACTCCGAATCGATCGTCTTCCCAAATTCCTCTTTTAGACGAGTAAAAATAGGTAACAGACCATTCTTGAGTATTGTTGAAATTTGATTGGTGTTTTTCTTTTCCATCGCTTTTCGAATCTTTAACAACTCCGCTTGCATGTTGGACTTCAACTGTTGGAATAGTTCCCAGTTTGAAGGACGTTCTTTACTATTTGTCACTACTTTCAGCATATCATTCAGCCACTCCATACCACCAAGCAGCATTTCAAACCTGTCCCACGTATCACTTGTCGGAACACGATTAAAGCCCTCGACAAGTACGCTCATATCGGGAATTGCACGCTGCAAATATTCCTCAGCAGATAGAAGGACATCATTCATAAATTCCTTTTCTGTCTTAATGACAACCTGAAGCTCCTTGATTTCGTCCAAATGGCTCTCCAAATACTCCTCATGCTCATCGTAAACTTCTTCACCGTCGGCAAGAAAATGGCTGAAATAATGGCCTTGCGTTACGTTTTCATTGATCAGCTCAATCACTTCATCAGCTGACGGTACCTCTTTATACTCAATCTGTTGTTCACCGATAATTAATTTCAAGTTGCTGCCTCCATGTATTTCAATTTGTGCGGTGCTGTTGTTTATATCGTCTATTATGAGCATTATTTCAGCTAAACAAAAGTGTTTTCTTCTTGATAAAACCAATCTTCCCCTTCCGTCAAATCCAACTTAAATTCTTCTACTGGCCTGTATGGGAGGTGATAAACTTGTCCATTTCGGTAATTTATTCTTTCTTTCTTTTCTTTCTTACCCTTCTTGTTAGATGTTACTTGCCTGTTCTCCGGCTGTTGACTGCCTGCTGAAATGGCTGTTTCCAAGCTATCATTCTTTTGGTAAACGTCCCAATTCACAATGGTTATAAGCCGATTTTGATTCGTTGATTCGTCTGTTAGAAACCCGTATCTTGCAAAACGCTTGAGAGCCGTGCGGATTTTCTGCACAGTTATTCCCTTGCCGCATTGTAGGACGAGAGACGGGAGTGACGTGATCATCTGTCCCGGCTGCAACGAATACTCGTTTCCTTTCCAATCCCACTGCCGCTCCTTGTATGTCGCCATCTTCAATAACGTTAATAGAATCACTTTCTGATCCGACGTCGCCTCCGTCCAAATGGGCTTTTCCCATAGTGACCGATGAGTTTTAAACCAACCTTGATTCATTTTCCCTTCACCTCATATTAAGATTTTATGAACAGTCGCTTCACTTACTATATAGAGTGTTCTTTGGGAAAAGGATACAGATTAATGAAATATTTTTTGTATAGGCTATGGAAACTATGGACTATCACCATTTATTTTCGGATCAAAATAAACAAAGTAAGCGAACTCTGCGAAAAAAGAAAACTATAATGCAAATAAAAAAGAGACTTCCGCGAAGAAGTCTCTTTTAAGTATACCAAGGATACGATTAACGTAGAAGTTGAAGTACGCCTTGAGGCTGTTGGTTTGCTTGCGACTTGTCTCGTTATTTCTAACAAGGTCAGACTATATCGTCACACTTATGGCAAGGATACTTCAGCCCCTTTAAAGTTATTCTCAAAATATAATTCCAAAGGTTATTTATTTCGTAGGATTAAAACAAATCTCCCAAATTACTCCTGAATAACATTTCCCACGCTCTCATTAATCCGTCAATCACTTCTCCGCTGCTATGAATACAGAATGGGGAGCAAGTAAGGAATCTTGACACTGTGCCTCTGAGGCTAATTAAAGGATCAGATAAATTCAGAAATGAGATCAACCTTTTATATTACTGAATATAAGATATTTTCCACGTCTTGTTTACTTAATTCAACAGGATTATTGTCCATTCTGCCACCTGTAAAAGCATTATCTACAATAATAGAGATATCATTATCAGTTATACCAAAGGTCGATAGCTTCATCGGTACTATTCCCTCGCAGACGTAATCAATGAAATCCTTAATACCACCAAATTCATTAAACAATGCTAAAAGTAATTTATCATTTGGAAAATGGTTTGTATTTATATTGGCAACAGCATCTAAAGTAAGTGCTACCGCTAATCCATGGGGAACACCATATAACATTGTTAACGGATAGGAAATCGAATGACAAGCAGTTGTTCTTGTATGAGAAAATGCCATACCAGCTAATACTGATGCACGGCAAAGTTTCTCTCGACTTTGAACATCACCTGGTTGCTCGACTGATGTCCGAAGATTTTCAATAACTATTTCCACCGCTCTATATGCAAGTTCCTGAACAACAGGTGTGGTGTGTTTGGACCAATATGCTTCTATAGCTTGACACATCGTATCCAACCCTGTTGCTAATGTCATCATGGGCGGTACCGTTAATGTTAATTCAGGAACAATAATAGCTTTTTTAGGTTTCAAACCTGGATTATCAATTGAAAATTTTCTTCTTTTATTCATATCCCAAATCGTAGCCCATTGAGTAATTTCTGATCCAGTTCCTGCGGTTGTAGGAACGGCAATAATATCTATAAAATTGTTATTTATATAAGTCTTGTTCGTAATACTATCCGTAATTGTTTCTACTGTAAGTCTTTTACTTTGATAAACATTATAAAAAGTACTAACACCTTTTGAGAGGTCAATTGCACTTCCCCCGCCCAAGGCAATGATTATGTCGACATCTTTGTTGCCTATTTGCTCAAGAGCCTCAATAATATCACTTTGTGTTGGATTTGCAACTACTTGGCTAATCCATATAAATGAACTATTAACTTCCTCACACTTATTCTTGAATTCTTCAATAAAATTCTCAATATCCCATCTTAATGCTGATGATTTACTCATCACCAATACAATGTTAGAGGAAGTGTATTCCAGAAGAGTTTGTTCTAATTGTTTTAAATTAGAAAACTTAATTTCCGTGTTACAAAATGGTTTATAGGTCATAGCCCTCTCCTTATATAAGACAATCTACATTCTCCGTCTATTTAAAACATACAGATTTCAGATTTTTAAATTCTGGTAAGACTATGTATTTATTATTAATATTCCCCTGGGATTAATGTAAGAATTTCATTAATTGACATGCACATATCATCAGCCTCTTTTGCTCTTTTATTTTCTAATATTGATTCTGCTGCTCTTTGCATAGCGGGGAAACCGGTTCGTGTTAATTGGTTTGCATAAATAACAATGTTCACACCACGTTTAGCAAACTCATCTTCAGTAACTGTGTTAAACGAAGAAGGTACAACTACTAATGGTGTAGAAGGATCTTTTATTCTAAACTTCTCGCAGAACTCAAAAATTTCGTTAGGATCCTTTTTTCTTGAATGAATCATAATTCCATTGGCTCCCGCTTCAACGAAAGCAAACGCTCTCGTTAAGGCATCTTCCATTCCTTTTTCTAAAATTAAGCTTTCAATCCTTGCAATTAAGAAAAAGTCTTTCGTTTTTAAAGCCGCTTTACCTGCCCGAATTTTCTCACTAAAATTCTCGATAGTATCTTGCGTTTGTTCAACATCAGTTCCGAAAAGTGAGTTTTTCTTTAAACCTGTTTTATCTTCAATAATTACTGCAGACACACCCATACGTTCTAAAGTTTTTATATTATAAACGAAGTGCTCAACTTGACCTCCAGTGTCGGCGTCAACGATTATTGGCTTAGTTGTGACATCCATAATTTCATCAATTATTTGGAAGCGTTTAGACATGTCCAATAACTCAATATCTGGCTTACCTTTTACAGTTGAATCACATAAGCTGGATGACCACATTGCATCAAACTGTCGAGTTTCCCCATCTATTAAAACTGTAGTTTTTTCCGCAATTAACCCGGTAATTCCACTATGAGCCTCTATAACACTTACCAAGGGTTTCATTTCAAGTAATTTCTTCAATCTTGCCCTTCGAGCATCTGGCATTGAAAGCTGTTCTCTTTGGCTAAGCTCTAGTTGTTCATAATCTTCATTATTCGAGTAAGGATATTCTATTAACTCCCCACCATACTCTAATAAAACTTGCTCAACCTCATCTCTAATAGGCTTTTGAAAACCTTTTACCCAGTTGTCACCATGAACAACAAAGTCAGGCATATATTTGCGTAAGTTTTCAGCATAGCTTAATGAATTTTGTGGAACAACTTTACTTACACCTTTAATACTTTTAATTAATTTAACTCTTTCGTCATATTTCAACACTGGAAAACGCTTATAGCTTACTACTACTTCATCTGTTAACATCCCTATTGTTAATTCACCAAGCTCAGCCGCTTTTTGAATAATTGAGGTGTGACCTCCATGGATCACGTCCGTACTAAATGACATGTAAACTGATTTACGGTGTTCTGTCATCATAAACTCATCCTTAGCTTTTAGTATTTAGTCTTTCTTTTATTACCAGTAAATCTTCTTTTGTATCTATTTCAGCACATAATTTATTTGTGAAATCTAACGGAAAAATTGAGCACTTGTCAGAAACTTCGTTTAATGCATTTTCAGCATAACAAGTTACTTGACCATGTTCACAATAGGATACAATTCGATCTAACCATTTTTCCCAATCATTCTTATATAATTTATAAAGCGGTTGAGCAGTAACTGTGTTTTCAAAGAACTCAATACCTACTTTTTCAATTTTATTGTTATTAATAACTGCTTTAAAATCCTTTTTAGGTAACGGAAGCGTCGTACTTACTGTCATACAACTTTTGGTTTCATTTAACACATCATCTAAGATTGATTTATCAAACACTAAGTCACCATGCATTAATAGTATATCATCCTCAAGATAATCTTTAGCCAGATAAATGGAGTAGATATAGTTTGTTTGATCGTAGATTGGATTGTTTATAAAAATTAAATCTAACGATAAACTTAAAGAGTGGCAATAATCTACAAGAACTTTATCAAAAGGTCCGGTAGTAATCACAATATTTGTTATCCCACTTTTTTGTAACAATTTTAATTGCCTACTAAGTATTGTTTCATCTTGACCAATTTCAGTCATGCATTTAGGTTGTGCCTTAGTTAAATCTCCCATTCTTTTTCCCATACCCGAATTAAGAATTAATGCTTTCATTAGTTACACTCCAATAAAAAGTTCATAAAGGCTTTTTTATTTTCAATTGGGGTATTTGTCGGTCGACCTAAATCTTCCCTTGAGCCGATTGCCGATTTAACTTCGATAAAAATCGGCCCCTGTTTTCCATCTAATAGAGATAGGACAGAATCCAACTCATCCAAGTTTGAAGCGCTGTAGGTAGCTTGGTAACCGCAACCAATCGCTATTTGTTGAAGATTTATGCTGTTTGCAACAGTAGGTTGTCCACCTACTGACTCATGTGAACCGTTATTAATAATTACATGTATATAATTAGCGGGTGATTTCTCCCCAATAACAGCCATTACTCCCATATGCATTAGAGCTGCACCATCTCCATCTATACACCAAACTCTCTTATTGGGTTTGTTTAGAGCAACTCCTAAAGCAATTGAAGAACTGTGTCCCATTGAGCCCACTGTTAAAAAATCATATTTATGGGATTGACCATTTTGTTCTCTTATTTCAAATAACTCCCTGGATGTTTTTCCTGTTGTAGAGACAATTATATCCTCATTTGCTACATCTGTTATAGCACGGATTATGTCTTCTCTTAAAGTAGGATTATCATTTTTATAGGTTACCTTTTCGCTATAAGATAATCCTCCTTTTTTAACTACAAAAGCCACACTTTTTCCAGATGCAAGTAAATTTATAAATGTAGATAGATTATCTTCAAGCTCTTTATCAGTAGTATCTTTGTCCAAGATCATATAAGTAATATCCAAAGACTCTAGCATTGTTATTGTAATTTCACCTTGAAATTTATGCTGTGGCTCATCGTGTACACCTGGTTCACCTCTCCATCCCATTACAAAGACACAGGGAATACCATATACCTGATCATTTAATAATGATGTTACTGGGTTTATTATATTTCCCAGTCCACTATTTTGAAGATACACACATGGAATCTTACCAGTTGATAAATGATAACCTGCAGCCAAAGCAACAGCATTACCTTCGTTAGCTGTGATAATATGTTTATTTGATATTCCATATTGTTTCATTAAATAACTATTGAATGGATTTAATAGGGAATCTGGAACTCCAGTAAAAAAATTAATATTATTTCCTTCAAGAAAACTTACAAATTTTGTAATATCCATTTAAACTTCCTCTTTCTCCTGTCTGAAAATTAATTTGTCATTACTACTTCAGCAAATATTTTAATAATACCGTATAATTTTACACGAGTCTCCAATTTAATACTAATAGATGTGCAAATTAATGTACAAAACCAATGAAGTATTGAGGCAGTAATAAAAAAGGGGACAACAATTCTTATACGAATTATGTCCCAAAATGCAGTTTTTTTGTTATATCCCCATCAGCCGAACCCGTTAAAATGTCCGGACGACGCATCATCAATCAGTTTAACTTAAAAGTACAGTACGCCTTGTGGTTATTAGTTTACTTGCAACATGTCCCGTTATTTCTAACAAACTCAGACTATGTCTTCATCCTTATGACAAGAGGCTGGACACTTAGATTGTTACTTCGTAAAACGCTACGGTTTCCTGTAATAGAGGCTGCATCAGACGGCCTCCTCTATTCATTGAACGTACTCCAGGATTTCTAAAAAGGGCTTCGCTTTTGATTGTCCAATCTATTCGTTTTTCTATCTATTTGTTTTTCTATCTTCCGTGTTTAGCATTTACAGTTCATAAGAGTATAATCTCTTTCTACGTCTTCTTTATAAAAAAACTTAAACTGGTTTCTATTTATATCACTTAAAATTTAACATTATAAGCAATGAAGCATTCTATTTCTGATCTATCGTGTTTTCTCGCTTAATTTGTAACCAAAAACAGGATGCCTCAATATGACGTATATTTCTTAAAATGAATTTTGAAATTCCGACAGTAAGAGATTACAAATACGCTCTCCAATCTTGCCATCGGCGTAAGGTAAATCTTCATCAATAATTCGAACTCGTTGAGATAAGTTTGGGTCAATATCATTTTTTATGTTCTTGATAAACCTTTCAATGTCCAAGTGACTGTATGCTTGTTCAAGGCAAATTGTTTGTACTACTTCCTCTGAATCTGCAACGGCACCATTTCCTTTTTGCAAAACCAAAATTGGCTTTTGGGTAAATAAATATTGTGCAATTATAGAACTATAATCACTTATTAATGCATCAGAATATTCAAATGCCATGTCATAGGAAATATTTGTATCGAGAATCATATTTCTTGAATTTTCAACAGTTCCCTTACACTCTTCCCAATAACTGGCGTATTCTGGTAGGTATAGTTTGAATATAGTACCCATCATTGGATGTGGACGCCAAATGAGCGCGATATCCTCTTTTGTGGAGAATAAGTTAATTATATGCCTTCCATACTCCAGAAAAGTTGAGGTTTGCGAATTAATATTGTAATGACTATTCCATAGAAATACTTTCTTTCCAATCAACTTTCGCTTCCACTCTTCGTTGGATTCATTGGAAGGGATAACGGAATCAAACATTCCATCCCATTTTGGTAATCCTGTCACTAAAACATTCTTACCTTTCATAACCGAATACTTTTCGTGCATACTTTTTGCTTTTTCGGACTGGGATATTATTCTCCAGGCACATTTAGCAACGGGTAATTTACAATTTGCTTGAATAGTCACATCGTTAATAATCATTTCTGTATAGTAAGGGAGATAAACCAATTTAGTATATTTCGCAATATTTTCAGGCCAAAATTGTGGCAGTGTTACACTTTCATAAGGATTACTAATAAATGCCATATCAGGTTGTTCTTTAGACAAGTCATAGTCTTCATAAGGAATATTTTTTATTCCCAGTGGTGTTAAATAATCTTCATAAATAACATCCGTTTCAATCTTTCCTTCTTCATTTTCAATCGACCTGAAAATCGGTGTTAACACTACACTTACTTCGCAATCGATTCTTTTATTAAAAGCTTCATATACACTTTGCATAGCATCCCACTTCTGACCAAGCTCCGCAAAAAATACAATATGATAGGTAACACTAATCTCTTTTTCAAATATGACTATTAAATCTTTTATATCCTCCCTTAACTCACCTGTTAATTCATGGATGCGATCTACTTTATTTTGAATTAATAATTCAACGACTTTTTTTTCACATATCTTTATTTGATTAAAAACTTTATGGTTAGCAGTATCTTTCTGATTTTCACTTATTACCTTTTTTATTCCATGGAGAAACTCTTTACTATTTAATAATAATTGATTATAAATTACCTCATCATTGTTTTTTTCTTTGTGAATGTAATTTGCAGCTTCTAATAATGTAGCTAACATTTCTCTTATATATTTATGTAGAGCGGATCGCACAAAATCCCACCTTTAAACTTATTTCCAGTAATCAACATAACGACCATGAACTCAAAAGTAATAAAACTTTTATCTCTTCAATAATGATCAAAAATTAACCAATAAGATTCAATTTGTTTTTAAGTTTTTTACTTAAAAACGCTCTTTTCCCCTTCAAAATAGATAACACTTCTGTTGACTCCAAAATCTCAGTCTGTTTATATATTGATTCAAAAAAGCTTTCTTCAATTGATGTTAGTTTCTTATTTTTTTTCTTAAAGATCATATTATATAAATTTACTAAAGGCTGGTCATATTTTATATTATATAGGAATTCGATAAATTCATCGGATTCCATCTTCATTGTCAGTAGAATATAGTCAACTAAACTAAAAATACCAGTGGTAAGTAGTGAAATAACTTCTTGGTTATTTTTCTTTTTTATAGACTCACTTATTTCAAATTCGTAGCCATCCAGTTGTAAATTTTTTATCAATAGTGCCTCATTCTCGATTGACGTAAGGTCTGGATTGTCTAAAAGAGAGCGACTAAGTTTTTGTACATTAAGATTTGGAACAGAAAGTAGTATCTTCACAACCCTTAAAGGTGTCATTGTTTTTTTGTTTACCATATTATCATTCAAGAAAATTGACAATTCCTCTAAAGAAGAATGCTTTGCAAGAATAGCAATTAAATTCACCCATACTTTATCGTCTGAGTCATTTATAGACAATGCCCTTGAATAACTTTTTACAGATTTATGCAAATCATTCTCTATCTCATATATTTCACCAAGGTGTTTTAGTGGCAAAAACTCCAAATAATCATCACTTGAATCACTTCTCAATATATCTTTTTTAAGTATTATCTCTTCAAATATTATTTTTGCTTGTTTATACTGTTTTTGATTAAATGATATAATTCCTTTATAATATTTAAAATCAACGACATTTGGAAAAGCTTCTATGCAGGTTTCTATGATATCTAATGATTCTTCATTTCTATTGCTTTGATGCAGGGCATCTGATAAATACAAAAGAAGTTTTTGAACCCATTCCAAGTTTAAATCGGGCTTGAAACTATATGCCTTCTGATAGTATTGAATAGCCCTATTATTGTCATCAATATTTTTATATTCATTTCCAATGAAAAAGTAATCTATCGCTTCCTTATGTTCATTATCCAACAATAATTCCAAATTTCTATTTGACTTTTCCTTCTCCTGTACCGTACTTGTCAAATAGCCCGAATGGTAAAGCTGAAAGTCAATAATACCGTGTTTGGCCTTAGCTGGATCATTATGTTCTAATACTTCGTGAATACTTCTTCGATAAGCAATAGAACCATCATTTTTATATAAACGTTCATGATAGTTAAGTGAAGTATGCTGTCCATTTTGTCCAACAAAGCTAACAATCTGAACACCTATTATATTGAACCCTGGTGGTTTAGATAAAAGATCATTTTTAAACTTTTCGAAGCTATCTCTATCTACATACTCATCAGCGTCAATAGCAAGAATCCATTCTCCTCTTGCTTGTGTGGCCGCAAAATTCCTTGCTTTTGAGAAATCATTTACCCATTGAAAGTCAAATACTTTATCAGTGAATTGAAACGCAATTTCTTTTGACTGATCCTTAGAGCCCGTGTCTACAATTATAATTTCATCAGCGATGCCACTAATTGATTCAAGACATCTTCCAATAACTTTTTCCTCATTCTTCATGATTATGCATACAGAAAGTATAGGTCGCATGTATCGCACTTCCCTTAAAATTTGATAGATTATAGGTTCATAAAAAAAATCGTACAGTCTTTGTACGACTTTTTTTATGAACCTGTCATCATGAATGAGACAGGTTCGTTTTATTGTTTATTATCGAAGTAATTGAAGTACGCCTTGCGGTTGTTGATTTGCTTGAGCTAACATAGCTTGAGCAGCTTGAGTTAAAATATTGTTCTTTGTAAAGTCCATCATCTCTTTTGCCATATCGACATCTCTAATGCGAGATTCAGCAGCTGTTAGATTTTCAGAAGAAGCTCCAAGGTTGTTGATTGTGTGCTCTAGTCTATTTTGGTATGCACCAAGTTTAGAACGCTCAGATGAAACTGCATCGATTGCTGACTGGATTGCCGTAATAGCTTTATCTGCGAGAGTTTGACTAGAAATATTAATTCCTACAGATGCAACCGAGCCTTGAACTCCAAGTGAGCCTGCTCCCATATTGCCAATTGTTAGTTTAATACTTTGTGATGCGTTTGCACCTATGTGGAAGGTCACTCCGCTAGCACCTAAGCTGCCATTAATCAATTTCTTATTGTTAAACTCAGTATCAGTGGAAATACGAGTAATCTCTTGAGCTAATTGATCCACTTCGTTCTGAAGGTTTGCCCGCTCTGAATCAGTATTTGTATCATTCGCTGATTGTACTGCAAGTTCACGCATACGTTGAAGGATAGCATGCGTTTCATTCATTGCACCTTCAGCTGTTTGGATCAAAGAAATACCGTCTTGAGCATTTTTAGACGCCATATCCAACCCACGGATTTGTGCGCGCATTTTTTCAGAGATTGCAAGACCCGCTGCGTCGTCTCCTCCACGGTTGATTCTTTGACCAGAAGATAGCTTTTCCAAGTTTTTAGCTGCGTTTGTGTTGTTAGCACCAAGTTGGTTAAACGTGTTAAGCGCCGCGATATTGTGGTTAATTCTCATAATTAATTTCCTCCTTGAGTGTTTGTTTGGTTCACGTCCTTGTGAACCTCTTATTTGCTTGCGGATAAAGAGCCGGCCGAACTCGTTACTGCCGCTTACATTGTTATTATCGGTTTGGTTGGGAAGTAGTTTAGTGTTTTCTAAAAGTTTTTGTGGGATTTTAGGTTATTTAACAGAAAAATAGAGGATTTTGCCTAAAAGGATAGCCTGGCACATATTTGGTAGTGAGCCAGGCGTTGTTTTTAATCTTTTTTCGTTAGCTGTGTAAATAAAGTCGCATCCATTGTGAGTGCTTCGGTATTTGTTTCAGTTATCGACTGGACAAGTTCACCACGAAGTATATCAACTGTTTTCGGCGCTTCAATACCGATACGTATGGTGTCACCTTTGACTTCGAGGATGCGGATTTCAATGTCATCACCAATTTTAATTGTTTCGTTCGGTTTGCGTGAGAGGACTAACATATTAGACTTCCTCCTTCACTTGGCCTATGATGTGGCGGGTTTTGAAGCGGTTGTCGCCTAAAATCATTTGTTTTGCTGTTTTGTTGTTCAGTTGGAAGATGAGTGGTGCTTGTAGGTTGATAGTTGATGTTTCGAATGGTTGTTTGAGTGTCAGGATGGCTAACACGAATATGTCTTCCGGTTTTTCGATGTTTAGTAGTTCGATTGTTGGGTCGTCGATGTCGAATGTGTAGTCTTCGACAAGGGTGTATGGATTGGTGACGATGAATGCTACTGCTTCGGTTGTTGTTGATTGTAGTACTTGGAAATTTGGGTTTCCTTCGATCGGAAGCAGCGCGAATTGCTTTTCAGTTTCGAAGCCAGGGATTCCTTTCGGGAAGTTCCATAGTTGGTCTTGGTGTATTTCGATTTCGCCGTGGAATTTTGTTTGGATTTGTTTTGATTGAATTTCCATACTGGTGATCGCTCCTTTTCTTTTTGTTAATTGCCATAAAAAAAGAACGTATAAACGTCCTTTTTTTATCTTAGAAAGTCGACTAATGAAGGTTGGATGACCCTTGCGCCTACTGAGAGGGATGCACGGTAGACGGCTTCCTGGGTAAGCATTTCGGTTACCACTTTTTCGAAGTCGATGTCTTCGTTTTCGGATTGTAGTTTTTTGGCTGTTCCTTCTTGGATATCGAGTCGGTTTTGCGTCAGTTCTGCACGGTTAGAACGCCCGCCGATGTCCATTCGGAGTGAGAGGACATTATCCATTTGTGTGTCGAGGTCCTTAAGAGCTTTATTGAAATCGACTTCGTCTCCGTCTTTTGTGATTTCGTTAAAGAAGGTATTTAATCCTTCAAAAAGATCCCTGGCATTCGTATTGACCTTTAAATTCACACCGCTGAATATTTCAATTTCAATATCTTTTGAAAATCCATCTGTGTCAGTGGTGAGTGAACCATTATCGAACAGAGGCTTATCCGTTTTAGTCCCGCTGAAAATATATTTATCCATAACTTGTGTGTTTGCCAAGTCTTGAATCGTTTCCTGAAGTTGTCTCAGTTCGATTTTAATAAACTCACGTTCTTCTGGATTCATAGCTCCAGTATTTGCGGCATTTGTTACAAGTTCCTTGGCACGGTGTAAAGTTTGGCCTACACTGTCGAGCGCATCGTCAGAGCTATCGAGCCAATTATTCACTTCGATAAGATTCTTCTTGTATTGGTCGATTTTGTCGACTTGATTGCGGATGCCTATGCTTTTCATCGCTGCTTCGGGGTCATCGGACGGACGGTTGATCCTTTTTCCGGAAGACGCCTGTTCTTGCAGCTTGTTCATTTTATTGTAGCTTGTCATCAGGTTCCGGACTGTATTATTTGAGAGCATGGATTGTGTTACGCGCATTGATTGGTTCCCCCCTTATTATCTGCCGGCGATGCCCATTCCGTTGATGATTTTGTCGAGTGTTTCATCGATGACTGTGATCATGCGGGCAGATGCATTATAGGCCTGTTGGAATCGGATCATGTCTGTCATTTCCTCGTCCAATGAAACGGCGCTGATGGAGTCGCGGCGATTGGCGGCGGCGCCTTGTAGTGAAGCTGTGTTGAATGCCATGCGCTGTGCTTGTTGACCGTTCACACCAAGTTTTCCGATGATGCCTGAAAAGAAGTCTTGTAATGTGGCGCCATCTAAGCCAGGCAAACCATTTTTTTGGATAGCTAAAAGGGCCTTTGCATTTTCTGCGTCTGCTTTTTCATCAGCAGATTTTGACACTGCTAATAAATTTGGGTCCCTAACGAGATCCTCATTCACAACAATATTACCAGCAGTAAAAGCTTGACCTGGAACTTTTGCATCGAAGAAATTAATTTCTCTATAATTACCGTTACTATCAAACCCTGTTGAATGGACAATATTCATTTCATTTGCGAAGGCTGCCGCCATTTTGTTAAGGTCAGCAATCATATCCGGATAAAGGCCATTTCCGTCACCCGTGCCATATCCATATGAATTAATTAGTGACTTTAATTTTCCGGAATCCGAGAATTTGGCAAGATCAGTATTGGCAAATTCAGTTTCACCGACAGCCTTAACATTAATCCCCTGAATTAATTGATTTCCTTCTGAAGCATGGAGATCGGTAGGATTTATTCCTAATTCCCCAGATTCCTTGCCTTTCACAAGTTCGATTTTAGTGCCGTCGTTCATTTTCAACGACACAGTTACCGTCCCTTCAGCAATCGCCGAAGTACGTCCACCTGTTTTTTCATACTTCGTTTCAATCGGTAAATAGGTCGACAATTCGTCTAACAATAAATCTCTTTGATCATATAATTCATTTGGTAGATAACCGGCTGATTCCATCCCGGAGATTTGGCCGTTCAAACGTGCAACATCCTTCAAAAGAGAGTTGATCTTATCTGTTGAAAAGCTGATTTCTTTTCCTACGTTTGCTTGAGCTTCAGTCAATGAACTGTGTAAATGATTGAATGACTCGGCTACATCCTGGCCTCGCTGAATGACGATAGCTTTTGCTCCGCTGCTTGACGGGCTTGTCGCGAGCGTTTGTAGGGAGGACCAAAATTCGCTTAGTGATTTTTGCAGGCCGTATTCTGATGGTTCACCTACTATGTCTTCAATTTGCGAAATGGCATTCGATCTTGATTCCCAATACCCTAATTTGTTGGATTCTTGTCGGAATTGGTTGTCGACGAAGGTGTCCCGGATTCGTTGGATAGAGCTTGCCTCGACACCGGTCCCTATTAGTCCTGGAGACGCAGTAAGGCCTTGTGTTGCCTGCATATTGACACGCTGTCGTGTGTAGCCAAGCGAGTTTGCGTTGCTAATGTTATTGCCGGTCGTATAGAGGCCGGTTTGTTGTGCGTAGAGTCCGCGTTTGTTTGTTTCGAGTCCCATGAATGTGGAGCGCATATTGTTCCTCCTATGCTTGCGAGTCGAAGGTAGCTATAGTCCCCGTACCCGTCGCTTTTTTGCCGTTTATTCCTGATTTTGAGTATGTGACCGATTCCGTACGTGGTCGAACCATGTCCAGCGACAGATTCACAAATTGAAGGGATTGGTAGGTCAGTTTTTGGTTTAAATCGTTTTGCCATTTCAATTCATGAATCGCATGCAGGAGACGGTCCCTCGCCTCCGTGAGTTGTTCAGATTCCGGAACGGGTGTTGCTTCAATCAGGTCGGTGATTGTTGGGTTCATCGGTGCGGCAATCCCTTTTCCTTCGAGATACGTGCTGACCGCTTTTTGCCTGCTTTGGTCCATTTGGACGATTGCAGCAAGATGTGCCTGCTCATCTATTAAGAGTTGGTCGATGCCTTTTATATCGCCGTTTTTGATGAGTTCCGACTTTTCATTTGCGATGCGAAGCAGGCTTTTATGCAATTTTTCCAAGTTGTCAAGGATGGAAAGTATTGTGTCTGTTGTCATCTTAGTCCCCTGCTTTCATCTTGTTTATTTTTTGTAGTAGTTGAGTAGGCTTTGTGCAAGTTTTTCGGGGTCCACTTTGTATGTTCCCGATTCGATTTGCGCCTTCAGTGATTGAACTTTTTCGTTTCGTTCAATCGTGATTGGTGATGTTTCGGAAAGTTGTTTTGCTTCGGATGAGATTTCAATCTTGTCTGTTTTGATTTGAAGGTTTTCCTTTGCCTGTTCAACTTTCATTTGGTTGTTACGGTATGGGTTGATGGGCGTGATGTTGACTCGATTTATCTTCATGATTCGGCTCCTTTCTTGAAGATTTTTTGTCGTTACGTTTTATTTCGGCATTTTCGAGCTGAGGTTTAGCTTAATGTGAAAGATTTGTGTATGAATACGTTCTTCGGGATAGTGTTTCCTTAATTGGCATAGAAAAAACCGACTTTTAATGGAGTCGGTTTTTGCGTTTATGAGCTTTTGTGGTGATTTATGCGTGAATGCGGCTGTTTATGCTTCTTTGGAATGAAATATGCGTGATTCGTACGTGTTATGGACTTTTGGAAGGATTTATGCGTTTATGAGTCGAATTTGATTTCGTTAGTATACTTTCCATGTGCCAAATATGTTTCATTCATGACAATCGTATCCTCTTCGGCTTCCACGATGTCCAAATCCTTTTTAAGGGAGTTTGTGCATTTTTCGCAAATTTTTCCAATGGTGATTAATAGGCCACAGCTGTCGCACGGGTAGCCAAGATTCGGGAATTTCGACGGGTGCAGATGGCCTTTGCGTACCCATTTATAAAGAAGTTTTGTCGATACGCCCGTCTCTTTGACGATTTGTTCAGCAGATGCGGTACGATTTTCCCGCCTTCTTAAAAACTCGTAAACTTTATTGTACATTTCTTCCTCTGCCATCACACATAATGGGCATACATCCCGAATTCCCGTGTAGTAGAAAATTCCACCACATGACGGACAATTTCTTACTTCTGCCATTTTATTTGGTTCCTCCTATCTTTCTGCACGGATGAGCGTGACCGCTTCCACTCTTTCGGCTCCCGCTTCAAGTAAAGCGGTGGCTGCGTGATGGAGTGTCGTGCCGGTTGTGTATATATCGTCAACAAGTATGTAGGTTGTTTGTTGGATGACAATGCCTTCTTTGATTGAGAATAAAGGGCGCATTGATAAACGCTCTTCCCTCGTCTTTTCCCCCATCACTTCGGTGTTCGTTTTGGTTAAAACGTCTTCAAAAGGGATATTCGCCGCATGCAATAGCTCGTCGACATGGGAAAAGGTTCTTTCTATCTTTTTATCCGGATGCATTGGAATTGGCACAATGATTGCGTTTTTCCCTTTGAGCTCATCCCTTAATTCATTCGCAAAGACGCCGGATAGTGCGACATCTTGAAGGAATTTGTACTGATGGAGATATTCTCGCATTGCTTCGTTGTATGTGTAGAGGGATTTGACTTGGTGGAGAACGTCCCCTCTCTCACATGTATCGACTCGTTCGAAGCCTTTTGAACAGTCTTCGCAAAGCAATAATGACTTTTCGATGGCGAAGAGAGATTGCCAGCTTGGTGTGCTTGCAAGTTTTTGTTCACAAAGGAGACAGTTCATTAGTCGAGCCCCCCTTTATTCAACCTCATAATTTCGTTTTTCGCGTCATCCATCGCGTAGGTGATTCCGTTATGGAAAAATGTGAAGTCGCCTGTCGGATAATCCGCCGAACGACCGACTCGACCGCCGATCTGGATGAGTGCGCCTTTATCGAAAATTTGCTGTTCCGCCCCAACTACCGCCACTTGAACATTCGGGATTGTAATTCCCCGTTCAAGGATGGTTGTCGTCAAGAGGCCGGGAAGTTCTTTATTCCTGAGTGCCTTGACGTACTCCTTCCGATCCGGATGCGATGCATGGACGGACTGGATATGCGGATTTAGAAGTTGGAATAAAGGCCTTGCTTCCTCCATTAAGCCTATATGGTGGAAGAAGACTAAGAATGGTTCATTTTTCTCAAGTCTTTGCTTAGTCCATTGTACCAGTTTTTTAGGTAGTCTTCCTTTACGAATTTGTTTTTCATAGTTCCAAAGGGAATCATATGTCGGAACAGGTAAAGGATGGCCATGATAGCGGCGATTGATGATAGAGATGGAACCCGAACGTTTCATGGTGGAAATGAGCTTTTCTGAGGGGGTTGCGGTAACGTAATGGGCAGGTGCACCGGGTTTCAATGCTTTTTGGACGGCTCTTTGTAGCGTTTCGTCCGCCTTATATGGGAAGGCATCCGCTTCATCGACGAAGATGGCGTCAAATGCATGTCGGAATCTGTATAGCTGATGGGTTGTGGCAAGAACAAGTTGGGACGCTTCCATCGTTGGTTTTGCGCCGCCGTATAATGCTTCGATTTTCGATTGTGGAAAAGCTGTGCGCAGGCGTGGTTCGAGTTCAAGAATGACGTCTACTCTTGGAGCCGCGATGCAGACACGCTTCCCTTCGGTTAAAAGCTTATGGATCGGCGGGAATAAGATTTCCGTTTTCCCCGCTCCGCAAACTGCGTAAATGAGATGGGGAATTTGATTTTCCTGACTTTCGATAAGATCATCAGACGCCTTTTGCTGATGCGGCGTCAGTTTCCCTTGCCAAGATAGGGTATAGTTCGTTGGGTAAGTAGGCTTCTCTCCACTCCAGATTACCAATTCCGTGCAGGAGGAAACGCGCCCCATTTTGAGGCAATGCCTGCAATATGTACAAGGTCCTTCACATTTTGCGCAGTCGAATGTTGTGAAGAGTGCCTGATTATTATTTTCGCATCTGTTGCAGAAATGTTGTTTTTGATTCATAAATGAAGGTTTTGTTTCGATGCCTTCGATGATTCGAATATGACCATTTTCGATATGTGCGGCTATTTCTTCGGATGGAAAAGGGGTGTGCATGCGCAGCCAAATACGGCCGTGCAGGAAATCCCTGATTGCCGGATTGAAAGGCTTAGTCATGTGTACACCCCCGTTTTTTATTATTTTAATGAATGAATGATTGCGTTTATGCGTGTTTGGCGTGATTTATGCGCGATTCTTGCGATTTATGAGCTTTTTTAACGATTTATGCGTTTTTCCGGCGTTTTATGCGTGCTTTCGGCAATTTATGTGTATTTACATTACGCCTTCTGTTTCACCCAGCCAAGTCCCATTGAGCCTTCGCCTAAATGTGTGCCGATCACCGGGCCGAAATGGCTGATCGTGAATTCGACGTCTGGTAAAAGTGCTGACAGCTCTTCTTTCCAAGCTTCGGCTTCTTCCGGGCGGTTTGCATGGATGATTGCCGCTTCAAGGGGCATTTTCCCTGCGTCTTCCGCGAGCATGTCCGCGATTCGTTTCATCGCTTTTTTACGAGTGCGGATCTTTTCGAACGGCACGATCACTTTGTCGTGGAAATGAAGAATCGGCTTGACTTGAAGGAGTCCCCCAATCAATGCTTGCGCACCGGATAATCTACCGCCACGTTGTAGATGTGCGAGGTCGTCTACCATGAAATAAGCGCGCATCGTCTTTTTCATTTCATTGAGCTCCGCCATAATTTCATCAGGCGTTGCGCCTTCCTTCGCCATTTTTGCGGCTCTTATCACATAGAACCCTTGAATATAGCAGGACAGTTCGGAGTCGAATGCCCGAACGTCCACGCCTTCTGTCATTTCACCTGCCTGTACCGCGCCAGCGAACGTTCCGCTAATTCCGCTTGATAGATGGATTGAAATGATGGAATCATGGTCCTTCTTTAATGAGTCAAAAAGCTCGGCGAATTTCCCGACAGGTGGTTGGGAAGTTTTTGGTAGCGGCCCATCACCACGTACTTTATCATAAAATTCTTCAGACTTGAGGTCGACTTCTTCATCATATACTTGTCCATCGATTGTCACCGTCAAAGGGATGACATGGATATCCAATTCTTTCACTATGTTTGAAGGCAAATATGCCGTACTATCCGTAACGATTGCTGTGTTCACTTGTATCACTCCCGAATAACATTCTACCCGAAATGTGTCGAAAGGACAAAAGCGAAAGGTTTTTGAATCAGCTTGGTTCAAATACTTTAAGTATACTAATTTTTTAATTATTATCATAGCGGCAACTTCCGAAAAATGATATGTTTAGAGTAGTTTTTACAAATGGGGGTTTTATAATGGAAACGCTTTTATATGAACAAGAGGGGCATATTGCGCGGGTGACGCTTCATAGACCGGATGCAATGAATGCGTTCAATTACGATATGTTGACGGAGCTTAGCATGGTTGTCGAGTCAATTCGCATTAATCCTGATATCCGTGTTGTAATTTTTACAGGAGCTGGAGATCGTGCGTTCAGTGTGGGGGCTGATTTGAAGGAAAGAAGGCTGTTGACCGATGAGCAGGTGAAGCGTAATGTTTTTAAAATCAGTGAAGTGTTTACGATGGTTGAAAACTTGCCCCAGCCGACGATTGCGGTGTTGAATGGCTATGCATTTGGAGGAGGCATGGAGCTTGCCCTCGCTTGTGATTTCCGTTTTGCGGTCGATACGGCAGTGATGGGATTGACGGAAACAAGTCTTGCGATCATTCCTGGAGCTGGTGGAACGCAGCGCTTGCCAAGATTGATCGGTCAAGCGAAAGCGCTTGAACTCATTTTGACGGCAAGGAGATTGGATGCGAAATCTGCATTGCAATATGGCATTTTGACGAATGTGGCTGTTGCTGCGGACATGCCGGAGTTGTTGGACCGGTTCACGGGTGAATTGCTTCGCAACGGACCGATCGCGTTGCAACAGGCGAAGTTTGCGATCAAGCATGGGATGAATGCGGATTTACAGACTGGGCTTGCGATTGAGCGAAAGGCGTATGAGATTACGATTCCGTCGGAGGATCGACTTGAGGCTCTATCTGCGTTTGCGGAGAAGAGGAAACCGGAGTTTAAAGGGAAGTAATTTTAGATAGATAGCGGGTAGGTATAGGGATTTTCCTATTCCTACCCGTTTTTTTTAAGGACGCGACGTATCACAATGTAAACGGCTTGTATCACAACGTAAACCGCTCGTATCACAACGTAAACACCCCGTATCACAACGTAAACGCCCCGTATCGCAACGTAAACGCCGTATCACAACGTAAACGCCCCGTATCGCAACGTAAAAGCTTCGTATCACAACGTAAGCGCTCCGTATCACAATGTAAACACCGTATCACAACGTAAACTACTCGTATCACAACGTAAACGCCTCGTATCGAAACGTAAACACCCCGTATCGCAACGTAATCGCTTCGTATCACAACGTACTCAGTTAATCCCATAAAAAAAGAAGGTATGGAACCTTCTTTTACTCAATTCTCAGCTTTTAGGCCTTTCACAAGGAATGTGATCATTGTATTGATCTCTTCTTCATCATTCCAGCTCGCACCGATGACGTATTTTGTGGCGAAATGGCCCATGATTGTTGAAACTGTCAGGCGGATGACGGTTGTAGCGGGCATGTTAGCGATTTGCCCCTTCTTTTGGTAATGCTCAATGATTTGAACGAAGCGATTGAGCACCTTCTTTCCGATGTGTTCAATGAATTGCTCACGTAGTTCTTGGTGGAACGGAATCTCTTGCAGGAAGATTTGGACGACTTTCAGGTTTTTCTCAAGGAATTCCTGCCTGTTTTTTATCATGGCACGAAGGAAGTCCTCGAAGTGCTCGAATTCCTTATCCAAAACTTTGTTTATGTCTTTGATGATGAATGGAGCCATCATTTTGACCATCATCGGGGTGACGATGGATAGTAACAATTCTTTTTTCGTTTTGTAATGGCGGAATATGGTGCCTTCCGCGACACCCGCTTTTTTAGCGATTTCGTTTGTCGATGAAGCGGCGAAGCCCTTTTCTGCGAACAATTCGGTAGCTGCGACGAGGATTTGCTTTTGTTTTTCAGTTAGGCTTTCATCTTCCTGTAGCATTTCTTCAATTAAATCATTTTGTTCGGTCATGATTGTCTCCTTATATTTTGCGATATTTTCGTAGGACCATAATATTTACTGCGACGAACAGTAGGCAAAATCCAAATAACACAAGCAAATTAGGATAGATTTCGCTCCATCCATACCCCCTTACCATGACGTCGCGCAGTGCTTCGGCGGCGTAATAAAGAGGGGTCAGAACACCTATCCAACTTAGCCATTCGGCAATCGTCTCTAAGTTGAAAAGTCCCGAGAAAAAGACTTGCGGGATTACAACGGCTTCATCCATTACATGCGTTGTGACGATAAGTGTTTTGCCTTGTTCCTATAAATCAGTGAATGCTATCCAATTGCTTTTTCGAAGGACAGGGTCGATGCCGACAGTCGGCTCGTCAAGGATCAACAATTCAGGTTCATGAAGTAGCGCGATGGCGAGCGACAGCCTTCTTTTCATCCCGCCGGAATAATTGGACACTAATTTTGTAACGTCTCCGGAAAGCTTAACAAGTTCCATCACTTCCTTGATACGCTGTGATTGTTTCTGCCCTTTTAACCCGTAGAGTTCGGAGAAGAATTGAAGATTTTCCTTTGCAGATAGGTCTTCGTATAGGGCATCCGATTGGGCCATATAACCAATCCGCTTGATCAGTTGCAAGGAAGGCATTTTTTCCTGGAATAAATAATTCTCTCCCTTGGTTGGTTCATCAAGGCCAGATAATTCCTTCACCAATGTTGTCTTTCCAGCTCCGGAAGGACCTAATAAGCCGAAAATTTCTCCCTCGCTGATTTCTAGACTAATGTCTTGTAGGACGACATGCTTTCCGAAACTTTTGGAGACATTTCGGATAGAGACACAAACTTGCTTATCATTCATGGAAAGTCACCTCTTTTTGTGAGTGATTACTCACTTTAGATTAATAGATTGTAAGAGGTTTGTAAAGTGAGTAATCACTCATTTTATTTGTAATTAAATGTGTTCAAATTACCATGTGCAAGTCCTTCAAAAGTGGAGAAAAGGCAAAATCCTCTCGTTTTTTCAGGAGGATTTTGCCTTTTCAAGCTTTTATTTTCTGTTGTTCCCATTCTTCCCGCAACATGCCCATCCGGATGGAGTCATAATAAACGTCGTTCCAGAAACGCACTTTGCGGATACGCGCTTCCATTGTCATGCCTAATTTTTCAGCGACACGGATCATCCGCACGTTACCGGACCAAGTTGTGAGACCGACGCGGACCAGCGGCATTTCATTGAATAAATGATCGATCCACATAGTGAGGGCTTTCGTTCCAAAACCGCCGCTCCAATATTTAGGCTCGTATATGAGGATGCCCATTTCGAGCCAAAGGGACGGCTCGTGCTCCCAATAATAGCTGAGCATGCCGATTAGTTCGCCGTCCACCTCGATACCCCAATAATCATCTTGTCCAACGAGTTTATCTTTTCGCTCCAAATAGGTTTCATAATCGAGCGTGTAATGTGGGTAATACGGGGCATCCCATTTCTTCCATTCTGGATTTTCATCTTTGAAAGTGAGTTCCCACATACGCCGCAAGTCATCTTCTTTAATCGGGCGGATCGTAACGCCCTCAAGTGTATAAGTCAAACTGTGTCCTCCGAAATTATAAGTATTTCGCGAACCAGCCCGTCATCTCATTTAGTCTTTCGATTCGCAGATTCGGTGCACCGGTCCGCGATAGATTATGGTCTGCATCAGGGAATCTGACGAATTCAGTCTCTTTCCCCATGCTCTTTAACGTAATATAAAGCTGTTCTGCCTGTTCAATCGGGCAACGGAAATCCCTCTCAGAGTGGAGGATCAATAATGGAGTCTCCACATTTTCCGCATATTTCAACGGAGAATGCTTCCATAATGTTTCTACATCTTTCATATCCGCTGCAATTTGCCATTCGCTGAAGTAATATCCGATATCGGAAACACCGAAGAAGCTGATCCAGTTACAGATGGAACGCTGTGTAACAGCCGCTTTGAAACGGTTTGTATGACCGACAATCCAGTTCGTCATGAAACCGCCATAGCTTCCACCAGTCACGCCAAGACGGTCTGCGTCAATCCATTCATTGTCGGACAGTGCAGAGTCGACAGCCGCCATAATATCCTCATAGTCGCCGCCACCGTAATCACCGCGAACAGCGTCAACAAATTCCTGGCTGTATCCGTGGCTTCCGCGAGGGTTGATGTACAGGACACCATATCCACTTGCCGCGAACAACTGCATTTCATGGAAGAATGTGTTGCCGTACATTGCGTGTGGACCGCCATGGATATTGACGATTAACGGGTATTTCTCCCCTTCTTCAAACGTGGACGGTTTCATGAGCCAGCCATGCACATCCCAATCTTTAGGCCCTTTAAACGTGATTGCTTCCGGTTGAACAAGCTTCACTTCCTGTAAGTAATCGTCATTGAATGAAGTGAGGGCTTTCCTTTCTCCCGTTGCGATTGCCATTTCATAAATTTCGCCTGGATGTACAGGATCACTAATAGCAACTAAAGCAAAATCACCTTCCGCATTCACATCATATCCATAGACATGCTCGTTTTCCGGCGTTGCTGGATACAACTCCCCTTCAAGTGTTCCGAAATAGAGACGGACGTCACCCATCGTTGAAAGCTGGAAGTAGAGGTCATTGTCTTTCGTCCATACGACACTTGGTGCACTTGCTGATTGCTGGTGGTCCGCAACTGTATAATCCCCGACAGGCGCATCGATGCTTTCCGTAATATTAATCGTATTGCCCCTTCTTGTATCGTAAACAAATAAGTGGCCATGTGAAGCATTTTGGTATGCACGGTTCGAACCGACGAATGCAATATAATTGTCATCCAATGAAAAACGTGCCCCGCCATAATAGCCCTCTTCCTCAATGATTACCGTTTCTTCCTTCGTTTCCACATTCACCAAAAAGAGCGGCTGACGGAATTCATGGTCCAAGTTTTCCTTCCGGTTCACGCCAATGACAAGGTGTTGTCCGTCATATGAAACGGCTTGTAGTGAATACTGGAAATTTCCTTCAGTGAATTGAGTGATTTCCTCGGTTTCAAGGTCAACACAACCGATTTGCTTGTATGAATCCTGTGGCAGTAAACCGACGCCATCCATTTTGTACTTCATTTTTGTAACGCGTACTGGTTCAGGTTTCTTTTTATCGTTCTTTTCTTCTTTGAAACTGAAGTCTCTGCCTTCTTTAAGGGATGCATCAAACCAGATTTTCGTCCCACAAGGAGACCACTCGAAGCTTGAAACGCCTTTATCAAGTGACGTCACTTTTTTGGCTTCTCCACCGCGCGCGGGTAGAATATATAGCTGATTCTTGTCGTCGCGATTCGATAAGAAAGCGATCTGCTTTCCGTCCACTGACCATTTCGGTGAGCTGACACGGTGATTTCCATGCGTCCATTGTGTCACTTCTTTTGTAGATAGGTCGATATGGTACAAATTTGAAATGTATTTATTATCCTCTTCGTCAATATGCGTTTTGATGAACAGAGCTTCTTTCCCGTCAGGTGATAACTGTGGGTTTGTGACGGATTGTAGTTTAAATAGATCGTCTACTTGTAGGTTTCTCATATGGAATTCCCCCTTTTTTTCTATTCTACATATTTCGACACCCGTAACAGTTATTCCTTCTTCTTTTTTAAATTTTTTTAAATTTTATTTCCGACGTATAAAGATTGCGGTCGGAAAATGGTGTTATCACCTTGTTGTTCGATAGCATGCGCGGTCCAGCCGACCATTCTTGCGGCGCTGAATGCGGGTGTGAACAGTTCGGGCGGCATATTGATGGCCCGCATGATGGCAGCCGCGTAGTATTCAACATTTGTGTATAATTCCCTGCCCGGTTTATATGTTTTTAGCAAGTCGATAATTTCCTTTTCCGCCGCCGTCGCAAGATCCAACCACTTATCTTTTCCGGCCAACGTTTGGCATTTCTTCCTAAGTAAAATCGAGCGAGGATCTTCCGTCTTATAGACCCGATGCCCGAATCCCATTATTCGCTCGCCGTTTTTCAGTTTTTGTTCGATGACTGGTCGAATATTATTTTGGGTACCTATTTCCTCTAAAAGATCGATCACTCCTGAGGGCGCTCCTCCATGTAATGGACCTTTCATTGCTCCAAGAGCAGAAGTGACAGCCGCTGTCAAATCGGATTCCGTAGAAATCGTGACTCTTCCAGCGAAAGTAGAGGCATTCATGCCATGCTCCATCGTCAGTTTCAAGTATGTCTCAAGCGCTTCAACGTGAACATCAGCAGGTTTTTCACCATTCAGCATCCAAAGGAAATTGGCAGTATGCGATAGATTTTCATCCGATTCAACAATCGGCAATCGATTCACATTCCTGTAATGCCTAACGATGATAACGGGCAATACAGCGGTGAGGATAATCGCCTGTTCATCTATCGGCTTTTCCTTGAATTCGCTTTGTCCATATGCCGAGATGGCGGTTCGGATTGCATCCATTAACGCGATATCTTTCGGTAAGATGTCGATAAGGGAAGCAATATGTTCTGGAAGTTTTCTGCCTTCCATCATCTTCGACTTCAATAAATTCAGTTCTTCTCCGTCTGGGAATTTACCATGCCATAGAAGATAAGCCAATTCTTCAAATGAATGATCCGGGACCAACTCGCCTACTTGAATCCCCCTATATCTGAGTTCCCCCAACTCACCGTCAACCGACGCGATCTTCGTATGAACTGCCACAACATCTTTCAAACCTCTGTTAAACATGTTCATTCCTCCTTTTCTTTTAGTATAAAGGAGGTATATAATTAATTAAATTGAATGTTTACTATTGAATTAATTAACTTTATTAATTAAAAAGGAGAGGTTGAATGGATACTCAATGGCTACGAACCTTTATCATAGCGGCGGAAGAACTGAACTTCAGGAAAGCTTCGGAAAAACTCATGCTGTCCCAACCAAGTGTGACCGTACAAATCCGGCTGTTGGAAGAGCATTTAGGCATACAGCTATTTGACCGGATCAATCGACGCGTATCGCTGACGGAAGCCGGACGATTGTTTTATGACGAAGCAATAGGCTTAATGCAGAAGTTAGATGAAAGCGTGGACCGATTGCATGCATTTGCGCAAGGCTATCGACGGAATTGGACGATTGCAATTTCACCGTTAATGGCAGAAACGATTTTGCCCTATTTTTTGAGGACCTTCATGGAACGTCACGGGGAAGTCGAATTGACGATCCGGGTGGAGGAATCAGAAATGATCGAACGACTTGTCGACAGCGGCGAAGTGAACTTAGGCATTTCAGCGCTCAACGCAACACTAAAGGATATTGAATCCCATCGCATCTACGAGGATCCAATTGTCTTTGTCATGCCGACTGACAGCTATGACGAAGAAAGCGGGCCACAAATCGATGTAAAAGAGGCGTTAATCAATAATTACTTGCTCACCCATCATCACCCCGTCTACTGGGATGAATTGCTTTTCACATTAAACAAGCACATCCCGGGCATTCGGACAATGAAAGTAACACAAACCCATATTGCCAAACGGTTCATCCAGGAAGGAATCGGCGTCTCATTCCTCCCCCATTCAATCGTGCGCCGTGAATTAATGGAAGGAAGACTCATGAGACCATACTTCGACCTCTTCCCCCTCCCCTCCGTCGCCACCTTTATCCTCTTAAAAAAGAAAGGCGACCTCGAAGAAGAATTCATCCGAGAGATTTCCGGATTCTATTTTGGATAATGTACTAATTTGCGCGGAGAGTAATAGCGTACTGTCGTTTCTAATTCGCGAAAAGTGCCTTTGACAAACAAATTATTTAAAATGGGGGCCGGCTTTATGCCTGATTTCGGGGATTTATGAGGTTTTAAATGGATTTATGCGTAAGTTCCGGAGTTTATGAACTTTTGTAGCGATTTATGCTTCTTTGGAGGAATTTATGCGTATTTTGAAGATTTATTACCTTTTCATGTAAAATACTCTCCGTTGATTGAAGCGGAGAGCGGCGACTCCTGCGGGAATAGCAAAAGCCGTGACGAAGAACGGCTTTTGCGAGTAAAAGCGAAGCGTTACGAGCATGAATGAGGAGGCTGAAGCCATGCCCGCGGAAAGCGTCCGCTCGCAGCGTAAATCAACATTTGTATTTTTATTGTTTAACAATATCCTTCAACGACCGTCTAAGAATCTTTCCTGTCGTATTCTTCGGCAACTCACTCAAAAACTCGATCGTCTTCGGAACTTTATACTTCGCCAAGCGCTTCGCACAAAATGCCTTCAGCTTCTCAACATCTCGCTCAGCACCTTCTTTCAACACAACAAAAGCCTGAACTTCCTCGCCAAAATCAGCATCCGGTACCCCAATCACTGCCGCCTCAACAACATCACGATGCTCAAACAACACTTCCTCAACTTCACGCGGATACACATTATACCCGCCAACAATAATCATATCCTTCTTGCGGTCAACAATATAAAAATACCCATTCTCATCTTGCCGCGCCATATCCCCTGTATACAACCACCCATCGCGGATTGCGGCTGCCGTCTCCTCAGGCATCTTATAATACCCTTTCATCACATTCGGTCCCCGGACGACAAGTTCACCGACCTCACCGACAGGCACTTCATCCCCGAACTCATCCACTACTTTATTTTCCACATTCAAAATACTTCTTCCTATCGAGCCAGGAACGCGTTCCCGGTCAAGCGGATTGAAGCAAGTGACAGGAGACGCTTCTGAAAGACCGTATCCTTCCGAAATTTTCACATCGAACTTGTTTTCAAAGTTCTCCAATAGCGCCACAGGCAATGATGCCCCACCTGAAATGGCAATCCGAATCGTTTCAAAATCCTTCGCCGACCCTTCAGGGAACTGATAAAGGAAATTGAACATCGTCGGAACGCCTGCAAATACGGTAGCATGCTGCGCCTTAATTGACTCGAACACTTCAGCAGGACTGAACTTCGGCATGAGTAAAATCGTCGCACCTTTTAATAATGGTGCATTGACTACGACCGTAAGCGCGAACACATGGAATACCGGCAGTGTTGCAACGACCCGATCCCCCTCTGAAAATTCCAGATAATCGGCAGTATCTCTTGCATTTGAATATAAATTCTTATGGGTCAACATTGCGCCTTTCGGGTGTCCAGTCGTTCCCGATGTGTACAAAATGACAGCGGTTTCATTTTCATCAACTTCAATTGGCGCCTTATTTGGCCTGTCCTTCGAAAAGAAATGCGTGAACTGGCTCACCTTAGTTCTTAGTTCTTCCGGTAATTCCGAGATTGAATTTCCGGTTAACGTGCTTGTCTCACAAATAATATAGTGCTCGATTGTCGGAAACGAAACAGCAGCCTTCTCGACGAGCGGCAATAACTGATCAACCGCAATGACAACCTTCGCATCGCTATTATGTAGGATATACGAGATTTCACTTGGCGAATAAATTGGATTGATCGGAACTGCTGTAGCTCCAATCCGCATTGTCGCGTAAAGCGAAACGATGAAATGTGGCGTATTCCCTAATAAAAATGCAACATGATCTCCCTTTTTAACCCCTAAATCTTCAAGTCCTTGTGCAAACGTGGACACATGCTTGTCGAACTCGCCGTATGTCGTATCTTTGCCCATGAAATGATAAGCCGCCTTTTCCGGCTTCAGCTTCGATGTTTCATAAACCTGTGTGACCAAATTCATACATAACATCCCCTTCGTTAAAAATGAACAACCATTCATAATTCTCTCTATTATTATATAAGAAAAATTAATAGTTAACAATGATTTTTGAAAATCAATTCAAATATTAATAATCGAAATGCCGATAATGCATAATTTATTTTAGAAAAAATGTAAAGAAAAACATCGGACTCATGCCTTTTCAGCATTAGCCCGATGTTCGGATATGCGCAAGATAGCGCCAGCGAATCAGATAGAAATAGATGACTTGTAAAATTGTAAATCCAAGCAAGACAAAGATCAGTTCACGGACTATCGAAATCTCGGCGAGTGCATCCCATATGACTTGCAAAGTCAAAAATGCAAAGGAACTATGCAGCAGCGCCACTCCCCACGGGACAAAAAATTGTGGAATAAGCTGTCGATTGACGATTTTCTTGAACTCCCTGTCTGTAATGCCCATGCGCCGAAGAACATCGAATTGCTTCCGGTCACTGTCTAAAGAAGTATACAAGCGGAAGTAAATGAAACTTCCTGCCGCAAGCAGGAAAACTCCCGCCAACAATAAACCGATGAAAAGCAATAAGGTGAATGTTGTTCGGATGACGGAATAGTTCCGCCCCGGATTATCAAATGTGTAATTAAGTTCATGGGTCGTTCCCGCCAATATCGATTCCGTCATCGAATGCTCGATTGTCATTCCAATATTTTTCGTCTTCTGCCATTCCGGGATGTCGAAAGCATGATAGACAAACGATGGTGCTTGGCCGAAAGCGGCAATCCGGTTAAAATCTGCATCATTCAAAATGATAGCATTCGTTCCGATTGCATGCGCAGGGAACAACTGGTGAGGGTACGCACCATTGATCCGTACAGCAACCCCGCTTTCCTCCAACACCGTTTCTACAATTTGACTGTTCAATTGCTCGAATGTAGAAATCGTCGGTGGCAGGAATAGCGCTTCACCCTCCCCCAACTCGAACGACGTATTGCCGAAAGCCATCGCTAACTGGTTAATATTTGACAGTTTAACAATGGCTACATTGAATTCCGTATAGGAAGAGCGCTGTTTTAAAACTGGAAATTCTACATACGTGTACGTTAGCCCATTTCTCCTCAATTCATCGCGAAGCCGCTTTATATTCTGTTCCTCCATCTTGTCATTCGGATAGCTGACATAGACAAGGCCAAGGGGGTTCACTTCCCTGTACTGCGAGGCGAATGAAGTCAATGAAGCAAGAATACCTACCGACATGAACGCAACCGTGGATACGATTGTAACGATGAAAAACATCCTTGCATTTTCCTTCAAGCGGATGACCCCTTCGGATATGGCCAATAACCGGAAGTGCCGCCAATACAATTCCTTCCTCCCTTTGAATAGATGAAGGAGGAATGGCAAGGAATCCGTAAAAAAGAAATACGTTCCAAGTGTTGCAAGTGGCGGTAGGAGGAAAATAAGTCCGATGACGATATTATTGGAAGTTAGAGATGCCAACGTATAAGAAAGCATTAAAAGGATGATTCCAAGTGAACCGCGGATTTTCGAAAAGCCTTCCGTCTCTTTTCCGCCGCCGTCCCCGCGAATCAGTTCATCCAATCCGTCGGTGCGGATGAATACGGGAGCGACAAGCGATATGATGATGAATAGGCTGAAAAATGCACCGACTGTCAAGACAAATGGTTCCCATGACAAATACAATGGCAATGCCGGCAACAGGACAATCCGTTTGACGACCATGAAGAAAAACTTTGAGAACATATACCCTAAAAATGTCCCCACTCCGATTGAGCCCGCGCCGATCAATAATGTCTCGATGAATATAAGCCGATGCAATTGCCGTTTTTCCATTCCCAAATGCAGAAGGATGCCAAACTCCTTCGTCCTCGCCTGCAAAAATGCCCGCATCGAATAAAACAAGAAAAACATTGTGAATATGTAAAGGATCAGTTCCGCTGCCCCCATGCCCAATAACGCGATATCCCGCAAGGATCCTCCCTCAATGGAAGGGTGGAATAGCAGCATGGAATAAAGGAAAAAAACCATTACTGAAAAAACGCTCGCCATGAAAAAAGCGGCGTAAATTCGCCGATTCCGCACAACATTCCGATAAGCAAACTGACGAAACGTCATGCCACAAACCTCCCCATTCGGAAAGAATCATGTCTAACGCAAATCATGGACATTTCCTCCAAGCAAACTAAGCACATTCAATATCCGTTGGAAAAACGTCTGTCGTCTTTCATCCTTGTAAATTTCATTGAAAAACTCCCCATCTTTTATGAACAACACACGATCGCAATAACTTGCCGCAATCGGATCATGCGTCACCATAATGATTGTCGTCCCCTCGGTTTGATTGATGTAGCTGAGCAATTCCAATACTTCCTTTGCAGATTTGGAATCGAGGTTCCCCGTCGGCTCGTCAGCAAGGATCAGCTTCGGTTTATGGATCAATGCCCTACCGACAGCTGTCCGTTGCGCTTGCCCGCCCGATAATTCATCCGGACGACGATTGAGAATTTCATTTAATGTGAGTTGATCTGCCAATCGTGCGATCCGTCTTTTCATTTCTGAAACAGGCAACCCATCCAATGTGAGTGGCAAGACAATATTCTCTTCAACAGTCAGCATTTGGAGCAAATTGATGTCCTGAAAGACGAAGCCGAAATTACGTCTTCTAAAGAGCGCCAATTCATTGCCATTCAACGATTCGGGTTCAATCCCGTCGATCAGAACCTGTCCGTAAGTGGGCATATCTATCGTCGAAATGACGTTCAACAACGTCGTCTTGCCACTGCCGGACGGTCCCATTATTGCGATGAATTCCCCTTCCTCCGCTTCGAAATCCAGCCGATTTAGCGCACGATGGATCACTTTACCTTCATAGATTTTCGTTATCTGCTTCAGTGCTAAAATTGTGCTCTCTGTCATCCGCCTCACCCATCTCTCCATTTGTAAACAAAAGCTTTACCGTCGTTCCTTTTCCAACTTCCGATTCAATCGCCATTGGGTGTCCAAGTTTTCCGCACACTTCGTCGGCAATATAAAGGCCCATCCCAGTCGATTCACCCGTGAGCCTTCCGTTCTCACCTGTAAAAAACGCCCTCGTCACCCGCTTCAGATCAGCTGCCGGGATGCCTATTCCTTCGTCACGGATCGTCAATTCAAATCCCTTTTTCGTATGCTCTGCTGATAAATACACTCGCTTTCCCTCGCCGAATGTGTACTTCACAGCATTTGTGATGAATTGGCCGATGACGATTTTCATCCATTTCGGGTCGGTCGCAACGACCAATCTCTCATCAATTGATATAACCGGAAACACTCCGTTTGTGATGAACAACCGTTTATGATCCGTCACGATTTGTTGGATAAGACTCTTCAAAACAACCCGTTCGATATGCATATCTTCTTCAAACGTCCCAAGCCTTGCGTTCACAAGTACAGCATCCAATCCCCGCTGGATTTTCTCCACTTCTTCCCGGACACTTCGTTTATCAAGCTCACCGTCTTCCTGAAGAAGCAAATTAATGACAGAAATCGGCGTCTTCATCTGATGCACCCATTGATTTATAAAATTGAGCTGCCGATGCTGTGACGCATAAAGGGTCTGCACTTCATTCTGATGCAGACTATACAAATCACGCATGAAATCCGAAGACCTTTTCTGTTCGGACGTTTTCACATTCCGGATGAGCGCATCTTCCATCTTCGTCGGTTTTCGAATAATCGCATTGTAATACGATCTCCTTGTGATGAATTTCGCTCCAAGAAACGCCCCCAACAACAGCATGCTAATAATGATCGAATAGATCATCGTATTGATGCCGGTGAATCCATCCAACCAATACAAAATGATTATGAACGATATGAGGAACATTTCGAAGATGACCCATGACAAATATTCTTTTAGGAATAAACGGATCTGCCTCATGATTCCTCCGGCGCCACTAAAAGACGATAGCCTGTGCCACGTACCGTCTCAATAGTTGACTTGACACCATAATCAGAGAGTTTCTTCCGCACACGTGTCATATTCACATTCAATGTATTTTCATCGACAAACGATTGATCATCCCATAATTCCTCAAGAAGCGTCTCTCGCGACACCACTTTCGGAGATGCATCCATTAGCAGTTCAAGAATTACACATTCTTTCTTCTGAAGCGGAATCGCCTCGTCGCGTAAATGCAGCTCCATCCGTTCGATGAACAACTCAAGCGCACCTTGTTTCACAGTCCGCTCCCCCTGATTCGGCGCATACTCCCCGTACGCCCTCCTCAAATGGCTCCTGATCTTCGCAAGGACGATCTCGTAATGAAAAGGTTTCGTGATGAAATCATCCCCACCATTCTCAAGCGCAAAAACTTGATCCATATCCCCTGAGCGGGCTGAAATATAAATGATCGGGCATCGCGTATGCTGCCTCAACTGACGGCACCAATAATACCCATCATAAGAAGGCAAATTTATATCAAGCAAAATCAAATGCGGATCAAACGCCAAACACTCCGTGTCCACATTATCAAAATCCTCCACAATTGCCACATCATACTGATACTTCCGAAGCGTCTCCGCCAATAAATGCGAAATCTTCTTATCATCTTCCACAATAAAAATACGGTGATTCGCCATCGCAAATTCCCCCCTAACTAGTTCCCTTATTATATCGTATCATTCGAAAATGCGCTCGGCATCGGTGCACCGACTTGGCATTCCACATATTCGTACCAACAAACACGCCAACACCCTTTCCACAAATCCAACATATACTAAAGCAAAAGAAAAAAACCGGCATGCACCGGTTTTCATCTGAATCAATAAATTAAGTTAACAAATTCTTCTTTCGTAATTCCACCAAGGATCGTCGGAATGTCGACTCCTTCAATCGCATTGCTGATAGATTCACGATCGTATTGCACATTTTTCAAACTATCTTCAACGACCTGAACTTCACCTACTCCGAAGAAGTCGCCGTAAATGTTCACGTCTTGGATATTTCCATTTTCGACTTGAAGGCGAACATCGATGCCGCCAACAGGGAAACGGTGGGAATGTTGCACGTTGAATTTAGGCGATTTTCCATAATTCCAGTTCCAGTTTCCGTAACGCTCAGCTGACAGTGCATGGATATTTTCCCAATCCTGCTCAGTCAACTCCCTGTATTGAATATTCTCTTCACCACCGAAAATCGAGACCAAAATGTTCATGCGGAACTGTTCGATTGTCATCGGCTCTTCGATGAACTCAGAGATGTTCGCAACACGGCTACGAATCGACTTGATCCCTTTTGATTCGATCTTGTCCTTCCTGACACGCAGTGCCGAAACGACCCGCTCGATTTCAGTGTTGAACATAAGTGTTCCATGAGTGAACATCCGTCCATGTGTTGCAAATTGCGCGTTGCCCGAAACTTTACGCCCTTCGACAAGAATGTCATTTCGGCCCAATAGTTCCGCTTTTACACCCATTTCTGCCAACGCCTTGACAACCGGCTCCGTGAACTTCTTGAAGTTGCGGAAAGAATCTCCATCATCTTTCGTAATGAAACTGTAATTAAGGTTTCCTAAATCATGGTAAACAGCGCCGCCTCCGGATAGTCGGCGGACGACATGAATGCCGTTAGCATCGACGTACTCTGTATTGATTTCCTCGACGGTGTTTTGATTTTTCCCGATGATGATTGAAGGTTCGTTAATATAGAACAGTAAAAACGGGTCTTTATCAACATCCATGTTTTTCAGTACATACTCCTCGATCGCGAGGTTGATACGTGGGTCTGTTATGCCTTTATTATCAACGAAGAACACAGTAATTGCCCCCTATGTAATTAAACTCATCTCTATTTTATCCGAAATCGCAAAATAAGTCTTGACATTTGTTCATTTGTTATAATACACTCGAAATATTAATCTTAGTTATAGAACACAATAGATGATGAGTTGCCGGTCGGGAGTATCGTCCATTTTTTTTATCCCATGTGTTATATTACAAACACCTATATTCAATTTAGTGTTACTACAGAAAAGATTGGAGGGATTGTTATGCTGGAGAATGTCATTGAGTTTTTCAAAAACCTACCACCGAAAACCTGTATTACTTGTGGAAAAGAGATAGAGGAACAGCATGAATGCTATAGCAATAAATGCGACGAATGCAATATAATTTAGTGAACATAAAAGCAGCTGAGAACGCAAACTCAGCTGCTTTTATTCATCCAACAAATCCGGCTCATTCGTATGAACGCCATTAACCCCCATCGCCTTTAGACGCAACGCCACTTCCGCATCATTCACTGTATATGCATGCACGACAAGCCCTTCTTTATGCATTTTATTCACAAATGAAGGCGTGATCGCTTCATAACTGACACCGACGCCCGATGCATAGGAGAGCAGATCTTTCAACTCCTTCTTCGAAATTTCAGCTTCCTCATCTTCATCGAAGGAAATCAATTGCAGCAATGGAATTGCCGGCTCTAACTTATGCACTTCCTTCAGCGCCTTTTTATCGAATGAATGGATGACAGCCTTCGGATGCCCTTTACTGTCTTTCTCGATCAATTCATATTCCTTCATCAGATCGACAAGCTTTTTTTCAATCCCAACATATTGTTCCGTGTCCTTCAATTCGATGACATAATGGATATCATTCTCCATTTCATCGAAAACTTCTCGCAACGTCGGAATTTCATAAGCATCCTTGTCACGACCCGTCACTGCTACTATTTCGCCCTTTTCTTGATTGGCGTTCAACTCTTTCAGTTCCGTTAGAGTAAAGTCCTTTATCTTACCGATCGATTCCGTCGTCCGGTCGACTTCGTCATCATGCATGACGATCAGTTCCCCGTCTTTTGTCAAATGAACATCAAGTTCTATGTAATCAGCATCTAATTTTTCCGCAAGCTCGAATGACGGTAGCGTATTTTCCGGTTCATAAGCCGATGCGCCACGATGGCCGACTATGATGAACCCGTCTTCGGGCATGGGATTATCCCAATCTGCCCCAAAGGAGCAAGCCGACAAAAGAATAAGCACAATACATATTCCGATTATTTTCTTCATCAAATCCTCTCCTTTAAATCAAAAAGTCCGCACAGGGCGGACTTTCATTTAATTATGAAACAGCTCTTGGATGACTTCTTTTACAGCTGCTTTTCCTTGGTTTACACAGTCTGGCAAGCCGACCCCATCATAGGATGCGCCCGCCAATTTGACGTTAGGGAATTCTTTTTTCAATTCAGCGCGAGCTTCGTCAACCCGCTGACGATGACCGACCCTGTATTGAGGTCGATCCTCTTTGAATCGTGTAATGACTGAGAAATCGGGTTTGCCTTTGATCGTAAGAACTTTACCAAGGTCTTCAAGTACGATCTTCTCGATTTCACCATCCGGTAAATCTACGATGGCTTCTTCCCCTATCCGCCCGACGAATGCACGCAGCAAGATTTTCCCTTCCGGCGTCGTTGTCGGCCATTTCCGATGAACCCAAGTACAAGCCGTTATGGAATAATCATTGCTTCTTGAAACAAGGAAACCCGTGCCTTCCTTGTCCTGGATGACGGCATCTTTAGGAAATGCGAGAGCGACAGTTGCAACGGATGTCGTCTGGATTTCCTTCAAGCCTTCAAGCAGTCCGTGAGCGGCGAATAGTTGCTGGGCAGCCATATGGCCCGTCGTCACGATGACAGCGTCTGCCAAAACGACTTCCCCGTTATTCAACTCAAGAACGGTTTGGTTCCCCTTCTTCGAAATGCTTTCGATGCGGATACCCTTCTTCACCGTTCCCGGGGGTAGTTGCTGTTCTGTAGCTTCTACGATTGTTTCAAGGCCGTTTCGGAATGAATGGAATGCACCTTCTTTCGAAGCGCCATGCCCACCTTTCTGCGGCACTTGCTTCGGTGTCGTCTTCCTCATCCCAAGAATTAGGCTTCGGTGCTTCTTCTCAACCTGATAAAATTGAGGATATGTCGATTGCAAACTCATATGATCGATATCTCCCGCATAGACACCGGAAAGAAGTGGTTCAATTAGGTTTTCTACAATTTCACTACCAAAACGACGGCGGAAAAACTTGCCGAGTGACTGATCCCCCTCGACTCCGGAGCGTGGTAAGAACAAATCTCCGGCCGCCCTCAGTTTTCCGGTCAATGAAAACAGACCTGACCCTAAGAAAGGACTCATCTTCGTCGGGATCCCCATGACAGAACCCGGAGGAATCGGTTGAAGTCGGCCATTCACAAGGATATGTGCTTGCCCAGTTGCATTGCGCACCAACTCCCCTTCGATGCCAAGGTCTTTGGCGAATTCCTCCATACTTTTCTTTCGAATCAGGAAGCTGTCCGGGCCACGTTCAATTACAAATCCATCGCGACGAACCGTTTGAATTTTACCACCAAGGCGATTTGACGCTTCGATGAGCATTATTTCGATTGGCAAATTCTGTTCCTTTGCCGCCTTTTGCATATAGAAGGCCGCAGAGAGCCCAGTGATCCCCCCACCGATAATGACAACCTTTTTCTTCTGTTCATTCATGTCCATCATCACTTCCTTGCTGTTTCACGCCTTCAGTTGTTCAAGGACAGCATCAGACATGGCGCTAATGAAAAGCGGATCCGTATTCGGCATTGCCGGACGGTAATAAGCAGCACCGATTTCATCACAAACGACTTTACATTCGTAATCATTGTCGTATAGCACTTCCAAATGATCTGAAACGAAGCCGACCGGCGTATAAACGAATGCTTCATATCCTTCTTTTTCATGCAAATCTCGCGTCAAGTCTTGTACGTCTGGCCCTAACCAAGGCTCACCTGTCTGTCCTTCACTTTGCCAACCGACTGCATAGTTTTTCACTTCGGCAGCTTCTGCGATCATTTTCGCCGTTTCTTCCAATTGCTCTGGATATGGATCTCCGAACTGCTTGATTTTCTCAGGCAGGGAGTGCGCTGAAACGATGAGGCATGCTTTTTCGCGTTCCGCTTCGTTCATGCCATCGAATGAACCTCTGATTTTTTCAGTCCAATACTGGATGAATTTCGGTTGTTTGTACCAGCTGTCAACAGATGTAATTGAAATGCCGTATTTTTCGGCTTCTTCTTTTGCCCGTTCATTATATGATTTTACGGAGAATGTTGAGTAATGTGGTGCAAGGACGATGGATACTACTTCTTCGATTCCATCTTCGTTCATTTTTTCGACTGCTTCTTCGATGAATGGCGTAATATGTTTTAGTCCGACGTATACGCTGAATTCGATTTCGTCTTGTGTTTTGTTCAAGTGATCGCAGAGTGCGTTTGCTTGGTTTTCCGTGATTTTTGCAAGTGGAGAGATTCCACCTATTGCTTGGTAGCGGTCACGGAGGTTTTGTAGTTGTTCCGGTGCTGGTGGACGACCGCGCCGAATATGTGTGTAGTACGGTTCTATGTCTTCGTCTTTGTACGGGGTTCCGTACGCCATGACTAAAAGCCCCATTTTCTTCCTTGTCATTTGTTGCACCTCGTTTAAATAAAATTTGTCAGGATAGTTGATTTCCGCTACGGGCGGACGCTTTCCGGGGGGCGGGCGGTGAGCCAATCGAACCACGAAGAGTTCGATTTGCCTTAATTTCTGCGGTCTTTGCAGAAATTAAGGCATCCGTTTTGGCATTCCTGCTCGCAACGCTACGCTTTTGCTCGCAAACGCCGTTCTTCGTAACGGCGTTCGCTAATCCCCTCGGAGTCGCCGCCCTTCGCTACAATCAACGGAAATTACTTTAATAATAAAATTTACAATATAAGTTGCACTTATTTACGTAGTTCCCTACTATACTCATGTACAAATTCTGTCAATCTCTTCAATGTTGCTGGTTGTACTTCTGGGAAGACTCCGTGGCCAAGGTTGAAAATGTGGCTGCCGTGTTCGACGCCTTGTTCGACGATTGCTTTTGCACGTTCTTCGATGATGTTCCAGTCGGCAAGCAGTAATGAAGGGTCTAAATTCCCTTGTAACGTCTTTGTTAAACCTCTTTCCCCGGCTTCTTTGATGCTTAAACGCCAGTCCAGGCCTACGACGTCGACAGGGAGGTCATGCCATTCGTTTGCCAAGTGGCTTGCGCCTACTCCAAATGTAATTAGTGGCACATTTAACTCGCGCAGCTCCGTAAAGATACGGTTCATGACTGGTTTGATGAATGTTCTGTAGTCCGAAACATTTAACGCTCCTACCCATGAGTCGAATACTTGGATTGCCGCGGCACCTGCGTTAACTTGCGCCTTGATGGACGTGATGATTGTATCCGCCAATTTGTTCATGAGGGCAAACCATGCTTCAGGTTCAGATACCATGAAGGATTTTGTCAGATTATAGCTTTTTGACGGACCGCCTTCAATCATATAGCTTGCCAACGTGAATGGTGCACCAGCGAAACCGATCAACGGTACAGTCAGTTGTTCTTTCAATATTTTAATCGTATCAATAACGAATGGGATATGATCTTCAGGAGACAGTTCTCCAAGATTATGAACATCTTGCACAGAACGGATTGGATTGGAAATAACAGGGCCAACGCCCGCTTTGATTTTCACATCGACTCCGATTCCTGGCAATGGCGTTACGATATCTTTATACAAAATCGCAGCATCTACATTGTAGTTATCAACTGGAAGCTTTGTTACATATGCACAAAGTTCCGGTTGGTGTGTGATTTCCTCGAGGGAGTATTTTTCCTTGATTTTACGGTATTCCGGTTGTGAACGGCCAGCTTGTCTCATGAACCAAACCGGTGTATGGTCAATTTTTTCGCCTCTTGCAGCACGAAGCAGTGTATCGTTAAATGTTGTCATAAATCGATTCCCACTTTCTTTGAAGTATTTAGCTTATGTTTTTCTTTATTCGCTATCAAATATAGACGTTTCCAAGTGTAAAGTATAGTATTTACCTCGTTTTGTCATGAATTTGTACTGCTTATCCGGACATTTCTGCCACCATATCGCCATTGTTTGTTTTAATTCTTCTGATAAGGGAAAATATGAGTAGTATGTATAGTAGAGGAGGTTTTGGGAGTGTATTTGTATATGACATCCGGAACGAAAGATTTTATGGAGAAACTTCAAGAACGTTATAAAGATGAAGGGTTGATCCTCATGCATGGTGGCGGACAGTCGCTTCTTTTACACGAAACGGAGGCGAAGTCGTTCTTTCAGACACCAAGACGCTATGAGGTCATTAGTTCGACCGGCAATCTGAAGGATGAAGGCTTTTTTGTTTGTAATAATGTCACAGTCACTGATGAAGGGCGTCCTGTTTTCGAACATCGTTTCTCTTCTTTACAAGAAGAAATCGAGTCACAACCCGGTTTCGTTGCATTCCGCTTGCTCCGTCCGATTGGTTCGGACACATATGTCATCATGACGGAATGGGAAGAGGCCTCGAATTTCGACTTGTGGAAAAGCACCCCATCGTATAAGAACTCCCACCAAATGATTGATAACAAGGAGTTTGCAAATAGTACGACACATATTTTTGCAAGCGCCCCCTATATTACGACATTTATTGCAAAGAAAGAGGATAGCGAACGATAAGTATATCTGAGTCAAAGCGAAGTCGTAAGACATATTGCGGGTCTCGAAACGTATTGTTATAATTATGAATGTATAGATAATACGTTTTTGAGAGGGGTTATCGAATGAATGGGCGACTGTTCGAAAAGCTGGACCTATCATATGAGGATATGGTGATCATCCGCAGACATCTGCATATGCATCCTGAATTATCTTTTAAAGAGGAGAAAACTGCACAATATATCCATGATTTCTACGTCGATCTTGGGGTCGAAGTTCGGTCAGGTGTTGGTGGTAATGGAGTAGTGGCTCGTATTAAAGGGGCTCGTCCAGGAAAAACGGTTGCACTGCGTGCCGATTTTGATGCATTACCGATCCAGGATGAAAAAGATGTCCCTTATAAATCCACAGTACCGGGCGTCATGCATGCATGCGGCCACGATGGACATACCGCCGCATTACTTCAATTGGCAAAAGCCTTCCATGAAATGCAGGAAGATCTTGCCGGGGAGTATGTGTTTATCCACCAACACGCGGAGGAATATGCTCCAGGCGGCGCCATTTCAATGATAGAAGACGGTTGTCTCGAAGGGGTCGATGCAATCTTCGGTACCCATCTCTGGTCGGGCACTCCATTGAGGACGATTGAATACTTAACAGGCCCGGTCATGGCGGCTGCCGATCGATTCGAAATAACAATCCAAGGGGCGGGCGGCCACGGGGCATCTCCGCATCAGACGAAAGATGCCGTAGTTATCGGAGCGCAACTTGTCATTAACCTTCAACAGCTTGTGTCGAGACGTGTCAATCCGATTGAATCCGCAGTACTTTCCGTCGGCTCTTTCATCGCCGATAACGCATTCAATGTAATCGCGGACTCTGCCAAACTTGGCGGTACCGTACGCTCCTTCAACCCCGAAATTCGTGATCTGATGGAAAGGGAAATGAAGCGTGTCGTCGAGGGAACTGCACTCGCCCACGACTGTGAAATCAAATTCGACTATTTCCGCGGATACCCTGCCGTCGTGAACCATAAGTCGGAGACCGAATTCCTTAAGGAAGTTGCCGAGCAAATCCCGGGAGTTGAAGCGGTCATCGAAAGCAAGCCGCATATGGGCGGAGAGGATTTCGCGTATTATTTGGAAAAGGTTCCAGGTACATTCTTCTTCACCGGAGCACAACCGGCAACACCTTATCCACACCATCATCCAAAATTCGATTTCGACGAACAAGCGATGTTACTTGCGGCGAAGACACTTGGTGCAGCTGCATTAGACTATCAAACTATTTAAGTTAAATAACGTTGACAAGGACACCCGATACAAGAAAGGTGTCCTTTTTCATTCAACAATTATTAGTTTTGAATAAATAATTCAAATTATCACACCAATTAATTGCTTTTATTCCATTTATCCTATACTATAAAATGGACGGGATAAACATAGAATTTTGACGAATAAGGGGGAATTACCGATCAAACAAGAGTTAACCACGAGATACATCATTACAGAAAAGACCTTCGCATTGGCACCCGAAAATGTAGACGGCAAAATCTTCACAAGAGTCATCGAGCGGGAGAAAACGTTGATCGTTTCGAAAAAACCGTTACAGATTGTGAGCCGATCTTGCGCCGAATATGGTTCCGATTTTGAAACCACCTTGAAGGCATCTAAAGTGTTATTCGGGAATAACAGACAAAAATCGCCCATTTTGTTGGCGAATTCTTACGGCTTACCATACATCTTCCTACCAACCTTATCACCTCAGTCAGACCAAAATGTATGGATTGCGTACCATGCAATCGATCTTTTCAACACTGACGGCTTAGGCACTTCCGTTCACTTTGATAATGGACAAACATTCAAAACGGAAATCTCAGCCCCCACCCTGTACCGCCAATTCGCATTGGCAAGAATGATCGAAAAAGATTTCCTGAAGAAACGGGAAATGGCAAACCGTTCATTTTTCTTTTTCCCGGCTAATGAGAGGCCGAATAATTTCCCGACCTTGTAAAATACGAATCCAATAATTCTTCCGTCCTATTTCTCAGGCGGACATTCAAATACCTGCGATGATCTTCATAGCCGCCACTGATGAAAATATATTCCGTAAACATACTATCCCTGTCCTTACGGATCACTTTCATATCATGGCGTCTCAGATAAAATTTCGTCTCTTGCAACTCGCTTTGAACCTGTGTCATCGTAGCATCAATAATTTTAAGGTAAGGGCCCTTCAACTTGAACGGGCCCTTTTCAAGCAGCTCCCGATCACGTTGCAATACAATCAAAAGCATCGGCAGGTAAATCATATTTTCAAAATAAGGCAATGCCTTCGCAGGAATTAAAGGCATCACTCTCTCCTCCTCTCAAAAGGAACATTTGTTCCCATTATATGATGAATATTTGAAATATGCAACACAGGCGGGAAGGTAATTTTATCCGCAGAGGGGAATGCGTGCGGCCGCTGCGCGCTTTATGCGTGATTATGGAGATTTATGGACTTTTGCAGCGATTTATGCGCATTTAGAGGGATTTATGCGGCTTTCAAGCGGCTTATGGACTTTTAAAAAGATTTATGCGTTTTTCGTACGATTTATATGTATTTAAAGGAATTTGGAAATAAAAAAAAGAGACCACCATTATGAATTAATGATGGACTCGTTCGTGTCTTTTATTCAAAACAACTACAATTATAGGCAATCACCGTTGATTGAAGCGCAGGGCGGCGACTCCAGCGGGAATAGCATGAGCTGAAGACCCTGGACTGAGCGAAGCGAGGGAAGCGGCTGAAGCCATGCCCGCGGAAAGCGTCCGCCCGGAGCGGAAATCAACAGTTGCCTACTTCTGATCCTCCATATAATAAACCGAAGTAACCTTCCATTCCCCATCCTCTTTCGCGAAAACAGTCACCTGACGACCATTACGCTTCGTCTCAAGACCCGTCGACTTCTGCTTCATCGAAGTAGACAAATTCGCAAAAACCTGAGCCTCATTCGCATCCTCATCATACTTAACAACCGTCACATCATTCGCTTCACGGCTCAACGCATACTCCTTAAAAACACCCTCAATATAAACCCGCTCTTCATCAATCGTAAAACTCTTAGGATTCTTAGAAAGAACTCCCATATACTCATCAATATCCTGATTATTAAACGCATGCATATACGTATCAAACGACTTTATAATAAGCTCCTTCTCCGCAGAAGGAACATTCGCAGCCTCTTCAATCGACCCGCCCAACATATTAAAACCAACCTTATTCTCATCTACCCCATGATCAATCGAACCGAAACCGCCAACCGTTTCACCATCACTGACAGAACCACCTGTAGAATTTTCCTTCTTGGAACATGCAGCTAAAATAAGAACAAGCGCTAAAATCGTGTAAATCAATACATTTTTCTTCATATTTCTCCTCCTGACATTAAAAAAAGGGACCCTTTAAAAGGCCCCTTTATCATAACAATCACTACTACTTAACTTCAACCCAGCCGTTCTTTATTGCAGTGACAACTGCCTGAGTACGGTCGTTGACAGCCATCTTTTGTAGAATGCTGGATACATGGTTTTTAACTGTTTTTTCGGAAATGAAAAGCGTTTCTCCGATTGTACGGTTGCTTTGTCCATCCGTCAACAACTGTAATACTTCACATTCACGTCTTGTTAATAAATGAAGCGGACGGCGAATGTCGTTTTGATGGAAGTATCCTTTATGTTCACGTTCGCTGAGTCGACGGTATTCCGCAACAAGATTGCGAGTCACTTTTGGATGCAGGTATGAACCCCCGGTAGCTACGACCTTGATTGCCTGTACGATAGCGTCAGCGTCCATTTCTTTCAACATATAGCCAAGCGCGCCTGACTTCAACGCATGCGATACATATGATTCATCGTCATGGATGGAGAGAATGATGATTTTCGCATCCGGGAATTCATTTTTAACCTTTTCTGTTGCCTCTACGCCATTCATTCCCGGCATGTTGATATCCATTAATACGACGTCTGGTTCAAAGCGTCTGTAAAGTTCAACTACTTCAGATCCATCGTCCCCTTCTCCCACTACTTCGAATGAGTCTTCGAAATCGAGAATACGCTTCACACCTTCACGGAAAAGCTGATGGTCATCCACAATTAATATTTTGGTCATTTTCATTCCCTCCCAATACCCTTTTCAACAATTATATTTTCCTGTAACGGAATACGGAATAACACTGTCGTACCATTGCCGACGCTTGAAATGATCTTCATCTCGCCTTTCAGCAATTCAATGCGCTCTCGCATTCCAATAATACCGAATGATTTCTCTTTAGATTGATTAACGTCAAAGCCTTTTCCATTATCTTTCACTACAATGTTCATTGTATCACGAAGCCATTCAATTTTCACCCATACATCCCTTGATTTACCATGTTTAAGGGCATTGGTAATGCATTCTTGAACAAGTCGGAAAGTCGATACTTCGAAATTCGGCTCCAACCGTCGCTCGCTGCCATTATTCATGAAGTGAATTGTAGTGCCTTTCTCATACTCCATCGTTGTTTGGGAATACTTTCGCAGTGTCGGTATTAATCCCAAATCATCGAGCGCCATGGGACGTAGGTCATAAATAATACGCCGCACTTCAAGAAGGGCCTTTCTAACCATTTCTTTTAATGAGTGAAGCTCCGATATTGCCTCACCAGTCCCTCTTTCCATAAAGGTCTTTTCAATAAGTCCAGAACGAAGCAGAACATTGGCAAGCATTTGGGCTGGTCCATCGTGAATATCCCGGGAGAGGCGTTTTCGTTCCTCCTCTTGGGCTTGAATGATCTGAATAGCGAACTCCTGTTTCTTTCGTGCCGTTTCCAACGCTTGACCAACCTTTTTCAAGTCGGAAGTCAAATACGAAATGACTACCGTTACCTGATTCACAAGGTGATCCGCTTTATCGATTGTCTCTAATAGAGCTGCTATTCGCCGATCAAGATCATCCCGGCGTGAACGTAATTGCTTTTCCTCCATCCGGTTGATAGATAACCTAACAAGCAGATCATTTGCAGTCTCATAAGCCTTTCGCACTTCTTCTTCGGTGTAATTCATAAAATTCTTCGATACATCCGCAAGCCTTCTTCGAGAATGACGCGTCAAATCTTCTAAATTATCACCTTCATCGATTACCCGGGAAATCTCTTCTTTAATAAGTGCAATTTCGGTCTGCATTTCCTGGAAGGTTTGGCGGCTTTGCTCGCTAATAGAGAAAATATCATTTTTGGATTTATCCATCACATTAACCATATTATCGAAGATACTTTCCAAACGTTGGATATCCATGGTATTTTCTGCCAACTTCAACACTCCTATCCAGGCCACTATGTAGCAATGTTGCAGTATTCTTTAATAACGAATACACTTTATTATTATATCATCATAAAACTGAATACATATTAAGATTGTATTACAAGTGATAGGAGTGCTGCAAATGAGAGCGGATTACAAAACAGTCAAATTGTCTGGCGAAAGTGAAATCGTCATACAAAAATCCAGATTCCTCACATATGTCAGACGGGTTGAGACGGAAGAGGAAGCGTTGGATTTCATCCAAGAGATCAAAAAGATGCACCATACAGCGACACACAATTGTTCAGCCTATATTATCGGGGAGCACGACCAGATACAAAAAGCGAATGATGATGGAGAACCTTCCGGAACAGCTGGTTTTCCAATGCTTGAAGTCCTAAAAAAACAGGGATTAAAAGATACTGCGGTAGTAGTGACCCGCTATTTTGGCGGTATTAAATTAGGAGGCGGCGGGCTGATCCGGGCTTATGGACGGGCGACAACCGAAGGAATAGCCGCAACCGGTGTAGTTGAGCGAAAGCTGCATAATTTAATGAAAGTAGCCATTGATTATACTTGGCTTGGAAAAGTTGAGAATGAAGTTAGGCAATCTCCTTATCCATTAAAAGAGATCCTTTATGAAGAAGACGTCAGCTTGCTGCTTTACGTACCAACTGATAGTTCCAATGAATTTATTGATTGGATTACAGAATTGACTAACGGCCAAGCCGATATATCCACCGTTTCTAATACTTTCCTTGAATTTGAAGTTTGATAATAGTATACGGTAACCGAATTTAATAGTATAATGGTGAAAGTTGACGAATGATTACATTTATTGCAACTAAATTACATGTCGACATTTGCGCATACTATGAGGAAGATTAAAATTGCTAAGTAAATTCCTTAGCCCGGTGGAGGCTTATATATGAAAAGAAAAGAATTTAAAAAAATGAAGAAAGCGACGTCTAAAACTCGTATCGCCGTCAAAATCGGCCTATTGGTGTCGCTAACTGCATTGCTTGTAGTGGCTTCCTACGCGCTTTCTTTGCGTCAGAAGGCTGAACAAGCTGTCGAAAATGCATTTGAGGCGGTTCCTACTACATCGAAATCCGATTTAAGGGGCAGTGGCAAGGTCGAACCGGCGAAGGATAATGTATCCATCTTACTGATCGGTGTAGATGAAACTGACGTACGGCACGAAGCACGTGGCCGCTCCGACGCCCTACTTGTCGCAACTTTCAACGTGGAAGAAAAGTCCGTAAAGTTGTTAAGCATCCCACGGGATTCATATGTGTATATCCCAAAGGTCAAATATAAAGACCGGATCAACCATGCTCACGCTTTCGGAGGAACCCATGCAGCAATCGAGACAGTCGAGGAATTGTTGGACATTCCAATCGATTATTATGTGAAGATGAATTTCAATGCGTTTATCGAAGTTGTCGATGCTTTAGGCGGTATTGAAGTCGAAGTACCGTATAACAGACTGGAAAAAGACGAGAATGATAAAAATACGATTCAATTAGTCAAAGGCGTGCATACGCTTGATGGCCGACACGCCCTTGCATTGGCGCGTACCCGTAAGCTTGATAGCGACCTTGAGCGCGGAAAGCGACAACAAATGATCTTGCAAGCAATCATTAAAGAAATGGCTTCAGTGAAATCAATCGGAAAATACGGCGATGTCATCGAAGCTGTCGGTGATAATATGAAAACCGACATGACGTTTAATGAAATGACATCATTCTGGGAATATGCAAAAGGCGGCATGCCAAAAATCGATACGATCAACCTAAAAGGTACTGATGACTATTCAAGAGGTCCATATTATTACCAATTGGATCAAGCCGACCTCGAGAATGTAAGGCAATTATTGCAAGCCCATCTTGGACTCATCCCGGATTCTTCAAATTTGACCGATGGCAGCAGTTCAGACGTTTTCGGAGCAACAGATGAAACCGCTGATGGCAGTGAAGATATAAAATGACCTAACATCCCCGCTGATTCCATTCAGCGGGGTGTTTTTTTATTGTATTCGATTCCAATAAAAAAACGATGATATGCAACATGTGCATACCACCGTATCATATTGTATTCATTTATTTTCCAATCATACGAACAAGGTTCAATAATGGACGATAATTTGTTCCGGCCAGGCCAATCGCTTCGACGAAAAGCTCAATTGCAAGAAGCATGACGGCGATAAGTACGATTGCACCCCAGACAGTTGCCTGTGAGAAAAGTACAGCCGCGACACCGAAAAGAATCGCAAGTCCATAAATGATAAGGACTGTCTGTCTGTGGGAGAATCCTGCTCTCAACAGACAATGGTGTAAATGTGATTTATCGGGTGCTGAAATCGGTTGTTTCATCCTTACCCGACGAACAATTGCAAAGAATGTATCCGAAATCGGTACACCTAACATGATGATCGGGATGACCAACGATACGACCGCGACGTTCTTAAACCCTAATAATGCCAATACAGCAATCATATAACCAAGGAATAATGCCCCTGTATCCCCCATGAAAATTTTCGCTGGGTGGAAATTATAGAATAAAAAGCCGAGTGAACTTGCAGCCAAAATTGCTGCAGTTGCCACAACAAACATGTCTCCCATAATTACAGCCATCACAGTGATGGAAATAAGAGCGATTGTAGAAACGCCGGCAGCAAGACCATCCAAGCCGTCAATTAGATTAATAGCGTTCGTTATGCCAACGATCCAAATGATCGTAATTGGAATACTTAAGTATCCAAAATCAAAAGGACCGAAAAATGGTAAGTTAATGAATTCGATTTGTAAACCGCCCCACGCTACAACTACAATCGCAGCAGCCAATTGGCCGATTAACTTAGCCTTAGCGGTGATTTCAAGCATATCATCCAAAAATCCAGTTATTATAATGATTAGTGCTCCAACAAGAATTCCAATTGCATGTTCATCTTCAGGGCGTAATAATAAATAGCCGACAGCGAAAGCGCCAAAGATTGCCACTCCGCCGATACGCGGCATGACGGTTGCATGCACTTTCCTATAATTGGGATGATCGACTGCCCCGATTCGGAATGCAAACTTTATGACAAGTGGAGTTAGTATGATGGAAGCTACGAATGCAGCAGCCATTGCAAGGAATAACATGTCCTTCCTCCCCGTAGAAAACAAATTTAGATAGCCAAACGTATTATAGCACGTTTGGATAGGGAAAGCATCCAAGTTCATAAAAACATAGATTACCATACCCTATTTTAATTTAATTCAAACCACAAATTGTACATTTAATGGCTTCACATCGTTCATACTGCTTGCAATTCTCCCTTGTGGTAGTCATTTCATATATACTTTGATAAAATAGACGTATCCTTAAAGAAGGATTAGACAAAGGAGCATCCATTACATGTTATCATTTTTTAAGCGTTCAAACCAAACAAGTGAAAGGCAGCTTCGCAAATACCGCAAAGTTGTTCAACACATAAATAATTTAGAATCAAAATACGAGAGCTTCACTGACGAAGAACTTGCAAATATGACAACAGTATTTAAAGAACAGCTCGGAAACGGTGAGACAGTCCATGATATCCTTCCGGAGGCATTCGCCGTTGTTCGCGAAGCATCGAAACGAATCTTGGATATGCGCCACTTCGATGTGCAACTAATCGGCGGAATGGTATTAGCAGAAGGAAATATAGCGGAAATGCCGACCGGTGAAGGAAAGACGCTTGTCGCTTCCCTTCCTTCCTATTTAAGAGCCCTTGAAGGTAAAGGTGTCCACGTTATTACCGTCAACGACTACCTTGCAAAACGGGATTTCGATCAAATCGGTCAAATCCATCGCTTCCTTGGACTGACTGTCGGTTTAAATGTTCCGATGATGCAACCCGATGAAAAGCAGGATGCCTATTTGGCCGATATTACATACGGAGTCGGCACTGAGTTTGGATTCGACTATCTTCGGGATAATATGGCGCGCCATACAGCGGATAAAGTTCAGCGTCCATACCATTTTGCGATTATCGATGAAGTCGACAGCGTCCTGATTGACGAAGCGAAAACTCCTTTGATTGTCGCCGGTAAAATGCAGGCAGATGCGGATCTTCATTTTATCGCTGCAAGACTTGCTAAACGTTTCAAAAAAGGTGTGGATTTTGAGTTCGATGATGAAACAAAAGCGACTTCATTGACTGAGGAAGGCATCGAGAAGGTCGAAAAGGCGTTTGGCATCGATAATCTATATGATCTGGAACACCAGACACTTTACCACTATATGATCCAAGCTGTTCGCGCATTTGTCATATTCAAACGCGATGTCGATTATATCGTGAAAGATGAAAAAGTAGAGCTTGTCGACATGTTCACAGGCCGTATCATGGAAGGTAGGACGTTATCCGACGGGCTTCACCAGGCGATTGAAGCAAAAGAAGGCCTACCAATCACCGATGAAAATAAGGCACAAGCCCAGATTACGATTCAGAACTATTTCCGGATGTACCCGACCCTTAGCGGGATGACAGGAACTGCGAAGACACAAGAAAAGGAATTCCGTGAAGTTTATAATATGGAAGTTATTCAAATTCCGACGAATCGTCCCCGTGCCCGTATTGATTCACCAGATAAGGTATACCAAACAATCGAGCAGAAATACGAAGCTGTTGCAAAAGAAGTCGCCAAGCGACATGAAAAAGGACAACCCGTTCTTGTTGGAACAACGTCTATTTTGCAATCGGAAAAAGTGGCCAATTACTTGGATCGCTTGAATCTTAACTATAACCTTTTGAACGCCAAGAGCGTAGAGCAGGAAGTCGACCTTATTTCACAAGCGGGGCAATACGGTCATATTACGGTCGCTACGAACATGGCAGGACGAGGAACGGACATTATGCTTGGTGAAGGCGTTGAAGAAATCGGCGGACTTTTCGTCTTGGGGACGGAAAAGCATGAAAGCCGTCGAATTGACAACCAATTACGCGGTCGTTCCGGTCGACAAGGAGACCACGGTGAAAGCCAGTTCTTCATTTCACTTGAAGATGAAATGTTTACTCGTTTCGCAAAAGATGATTTGGAGAAATTTAATAAAAAAGTGAAAACCGATGAAGACGGTCTCGTTCAAAATGCCGATGTGAATGAATTGACAGAGCGCACGCAACGAATTGTCGAGGGTGCCCACTTCTCCATGCGCGAATACAATTTGAAGTTAGATGATGTCATTAATGACCAACGCGGTGTTCTTTACTCATTACGGGATAAGGTTCTTGAACAAGAAGACCTGTTCAGCCAGTTAAAAACAATGGTGTCTGAAGCGGTGGAATTTGTCGTTTATGACAGTTGCCCTGAAAATGAAACGGCCGACAACTATGATTTCGAAAGAATCGAACGGACGATGAACAGTCTTTTACTGGAGCCTCTTACGTTACCGCATAATGTGGAAAAGCCGTCTGATATCCTGAAATTATACAAAGAGCCGATTGACGAACTGTTCGCCTATGTCGATTCTTTCGCTGATAATGAGGAAGTCGTCAACCTCATCCCTCAAGTCATGTTGAGCCATATCGATAGTATGTGGGTGAAACATCTTGAAGTGATGACCCGTCTTAAGGAAGGAATCGGTTTACGATCTTACGGGCAAGAAGATCCAATGCGAATTTATCAGCGTGAAGGCCTGCAACTATTCGCCAAACATTACCAAAAGTTGCGCCGCAGTATCGCATCAGAGGTAATCGGATTTATGAAGCTTATTTCAAAACAACAGGAGGCCGATGAATCATGAAACTTTTTTCCATGTTCAAGAAAACTGAAAAGACGGGAGCAGACAGCACTGTCGATTCAGGGGAAATTTTAGAGAACGCTGTCCAATCTGATGAAACGGATGATGTCGAAACGCAATTATCATTTCATCCGGAATGGGTTTTATCACAAGAGCAGGAATACGTATTCCGATTCCTGTCCAATGAACTTGAACCATTAAAACCAAACCAAATTTCCCTCGCTGGAGTCGATATCGACGTCGAAAAAGCGATCGACAGCTGGTTAGTCAAAGCATTTTTCAGATCATCACTGGATCAGGCAATTTCAATGGGACCTGTCGAATTGCTATTACTTGATGATAAAGGCGACGTGATTGCTTCCCAGGAATTCGATTTAAGTGAATTAGGAGAAATCCCGGCGCGCAGTGCTCGACCTTGGGTATTCGTTTTCACGAAACAAAATACATTCTTAGAAGAACCACCAAAGGAAAATTGGAAGCTTGCTTTCAACGTACAATCTATGGTGCCGCATAAGCTTGAGCTTGAACAAGCATGGGAAGACGGACTTTCGGCTGAACAGAAAGACGCACTTGAAAAAGTCGTTGAACGTATGCCGAAGTTAAAACCTCGTGAAGTGAACTTTGCAGGTTTCCAAGTGAAGAAACAGGATGAAGGCAGCATCGCAGTCTCCCTCTTCATCCGAAACGGTCATTCGAAGCAAATCAGCATCGAAAAGCTACCACTCGAGCTATTGGATGCAAATGGCGACCTCGTAGCACGCGGCTCATTCAATCTTGCTCCACTCGAAGTGAAAGCAAATACTTCAAAACCATGGACATTCATCTATCCGAAGGAAATGGTTCAAAAAGAAGATCCAGATTTCACAAAATGGGTCATTCGCGTACCACAGCAATAAGATATTTCATAAAATCGGGTGAAGGAAATTATTCCTTCACCCGGTTTTTAATTTATACTGGATTCGCTCATGATTTTTCGCATATCCGCTCATGATTTCACATATCCGCTCATGATTTCGCAAATCCGCTCATGATTTCGCATATCCGCTCATGATTTCGCATAGCCGCTCATGATTTCGCAAATTCGCTCATGATTTCACACAGCCGCTCATGATTTCATACATCCGCCCATGATTTCGCAAAGCCGCTCATGATTTCATACATCCGCCCATGATTTCGCAAATTCGCTCATGATTTCACACAGCCGCTCATGATTTCACATATCCGCTCATGATTTCGCAAAGCCGCTCATGATTTCGCATATCCGCTCATGATTTCGCAAATCCGCTCATGATTTCTCAAAGCCGCTCATGCTCTCACCAGAGCATTTTAGCTTGTAAGAAAAATAAAAAGCAGATTCCGTTTAGGAATCTGCCGTATGGGTAAGTTTAATTATATATTATTTTGACGCGACATCTGATACGCCAGTGATTCGCTTAGCGCCGATGTATCGCTTGCCCCAATAAGCTGGATCATTCAATTTATCGACACGAACGCCTCTTGAAGATGATGCATGCGCAAACTTTCCATCGCCGATATAGATACCAACATGGGATACTCCCTTGCCAGTCGTGTTAAAGAAAACCAAATCGCCTACAACAAGATCACTTTTAGCAACTTTTGTCCCAGTTGCATATAGTCCTGAAGACGAACGGGATAGATTAATCCCATGTTGCTTAAATACGAACTGAACATAGCCTGAGCAATCAAATCCGGCTTTTGAAGTCCCCCCGTATACATATCTGATCCCTTTAAGACTTGTAGCTGTTTGTGAAATTGCAGCTGAATCAATTGATGATGCTTCAGCTTGACCGATGAAAGGTGCGACGAGTAATAGTAAAGACAATGCAAAAACAGCAAAAGGCTTTTGCATGCGTGTTAAGATTCTCATATGTTCCCCCAGGTTTTTTTATATTTATCTGAAAAATCATCTAAGATAACTTTACCATGAACTATGCTCGTCCTATATTACAATTACGTAACAGTATCGTTACAAAAAATGATGTAAACTTACATTCGCAATACGCTTGTCATATTTGATGAAAAAGCCTAAAAAGCCGCTTCTCCACGCAGGAGATGCGGCTTTTCTGATAGGTTTAGATAGTCAAATCTGTAATAATCGTAACATCTTTATGATCATGTAAGTAAGTAATTGTCCAGTCCGGGTCAACTTTGCCTTCAAGGAACTTCGTAATTGCCGGCCGCTTCTTCTCACCGAATGCAAGTAGCACTAATTTCTTTGCACTTAAAATCGATGCAATCCCCATTGTCAATGCAGTGTTCGGGATCTTTTCATCGTTTTCGAAGTATTGGCTATTGACGCCTAATGTAGAGTCAGTCAATTCCGCTACATGAGTGACAGAATCAGCAGGAGTTCCTGGTTCATTGAATGCAATATGACCATTTTCCCCTACACCCAATAATTGAATGTCAAGACCGGCTTTTTGTAAGGCTTCTTCATATCGCTTGCATTCTTCCTCAAGGTTTTCCGCCATCCCATTAGGAATATTCGTTTCCTTAAATTCTTTTTTGCTGAATAAATGATCGTTCATGAAATATGCATAGCTATTCGGACTTTCGGCTTTGAGGCCAACATATTCATCCAAGTTAAACGTCGTTACATTTGAAAAATCCAATTCGGATTCGGTCAACTTTTTATATACAGGGATCATCGTGCTTCCTGTCGCTAAACCAAGGACATGAAGTCGATCGTTTTCAAGTTCTTCTTTTATCAACTGAAAAAATTGATCCGCACCCTTTTCAGGATTTTCAACTTGAATAAGTTTGTAATTTACCATTTGTTCTCAACCGACTTTCATTTTAAATTTGGTACTACCTATTTATTGTAATTTCCAGAAACAGTATGGTCAACTTTCAACCTATCGAACCACAAAATAAATTCCTTTTCCTACCTCCAACCGATTTAAACCACTTTATCATAACTATGGCGATATTTTGAATTCAATTTGTACAAAATGTGAAACTTTTTCACTATTTGAGATACATAGGGTTTTCCCTAATTCTCTATTTTCGACGTCGGACTATGATAAAAGTATCAACAAGCAAAACGAAATTCTGCCAAGGGGGTGGAAATAAATGACTAACAAAAATAAAAAGCAGAATCAACCTACACAAAAAGAATCTGAGATTAATTTAAAAGGTACGTTCATATCCGTAATGCTTCTTGGTGTATTTATCATTGTTTTATGGTTTGGCTCTTATGCTTTGTTTTTATCAAGATAATAGAATCAGTTAGGAGGAAAAACGATGCATTTGCATAAATATGAAAAAATTTGGCTCATATTCGGAGGGGCTTCACTCGCAATCTTCTTACTTGTTATCGGATTTGCTGCATTCTGGAAAGGGACACACCCGCAGAGCCATATTGAAACAATCGATCCACAAAATGTTGAGGAACATGAAGCATTTAAACCCGAGAACCTTGGTCTTCGTGAAGTAGCGGACGGAAAATACACTGTTAACCTCATTGCTTCCGCCTTCAACTATGATTTCGGAACAGACGCTGATGGAAAAGCAGTTAAACGAATCCGCGTACCAAAAGGTTCCACTGTACTATTTCAGGTTACTACTAAAGACGTCGTACACGGATTCCAAGTTGCAGGAACAAACGTCAATATGATGGTAGAACCAGGTCACGTAAGTAGGCTTGAAACTGTCATGAAAAATGCAGGAGAGTTCACGGTTGTATGTAATGAATATTGCGGAGTCGGTCATCACCAGATGTTCGCGGTCGTGGAGGTGTATGAATGATGCTGAAAAACTATAACTTTTCGAAGAAGGAATCCCGACTCTACATGTCGTTCATGTATGTGACATTTGCTGCGCTACTTATTGGGGGCCTCATGGGTCTGTTGCAGACATTTGCAAGGTCAGGGCAATTTCAATTGCCGTTTGGCATCAATTATTACACGATTTTAACTGTGCATGGCGTCATTTTGGGTCTCGTAATGACAACGTTTTTCATCATTGGCTTCCAATTTGCCCTTATGGGAAAAACAGTCGGCATCTCTGACAAACAGCGAAAATGGGCATGGCTTGCTTTCTGGACAATGCTTGCAGGTACAATTATGGCTGCAATTACTATCTTAGTCGGTCAAGCGAATGTTTTATACACATTTTATGCTCCACTTCGAGCACATCCTGCATTCTATTTCGGTCTCGCTTTAGTGATCGTCGGAAGCTGGATTGCTGTATTCGTTAATTTCCGTCAGCTATACGTATGGAAAAAAGCGAATCCTAATCAGAAATCTCCATTACTTGCATTCATGGTTACGATCAATATGGCAATGTGGTTTATCGCATCACTTGGTGTAGCAACTTCTGTCTTGGTCCAATTCATCCCATGGTCACTCGGATATGCAGCAACAATCAATGTTTTGCTAAGCCGTACATTATTCTGGTATTTCGGTCACCCGCTCGTCTATTTTTGGTTGCTTCCTGCCTACATGGCATGGTATGCAATTCTTCCAAAAATTATTGGTGGAAAGTTATTCAGTGATTCCCTTGCAAGAATGGCATTTATCCTATTGCTTTTATTCTCAATTCCAGTCGGATTCCATCACCAATTGACTGAACCAGGTATCGATCCAACATGGAAATTCATCCAAGTTGTCCTAACATTCATGGTTATAATCCCTTCATTGATGACTGCATTCTCGATTTTTGGAACGTTTGAAGTGAGAGGACGTAAATTAGGACATAAAGGGCTTTTCGGATGGTTTAGAAACTTACCGTGGAATGATGTACGTTTCCTTGCTCCATTCATCGGAATGGTTGCTTTCATCCCGGGCGGTGCAGGCGGTATCGTTAACGCATCTCACCAAATGAACGCACTTGTCCATAATACGATCTGGGTTACAGGTCATTTCCACTTAACTGTTGCAACTACTGTTATTCTAACGTATTTCGGTATGGCATACTGGCTTGTTCCACATTTGACCGGCCGGAGATTGACTCCAAAGTTGAATAAGTTAGGGATTGTTCAAACGATCATTTGGACGGTCGGTATGACAATCATGTCAACTGCCATGCATATCCAAGGTCTACTTGGCGGCCCGCGTCGTTCCGACTTCTCGAATTATATGGGCGGCGAACAAGTGAATACATGGATCACCTATCAAGTAGCACAAGCAGTCGGTGGTACAATTCTTTTCATCGGCATCATCCTGATGATCTATATATTCATACAACTTGCATTCTTCGCTCCAAAAGGAGTTCAGGAATTCCCAGTTGCGGAAGAAGAAATCGATGCAGAACCGACACCTAAAATACTTGAAAACTGGTATTTATGGATTGGAATCACAATCGCACTTATTCTATTCGCGTATACGATTCCAGTAATTGATATTATAAAACACTCCCCTCCTGGATCGATTCCATTCGATTGGCCGATCGGTAGGTAATTCTCAAGCCTCGGGTATACCATGCCCGGGGCTTTGTTATTTTGAAGGTACTTATCAGAAAGTTACAAGTATGGTATAGTGAATGAATAGTCACTCACTTATAGTTAGGGATGGTGTTTGGAATGAACTTGGAAGAGATGAGCATGGAAGATATTTGGTCTGAAATCGACAAGCGATTGAATGAAAATCGTAGTCCCATTGAAGGGATGAACACAACATATTCTTTGGAATTAACCGGCGAAGAAGGTGGCGTATATGGACTTAAGTTCGCAGAAGGTGAAGCCGAAATCATCAATGGGGATCCGGGTGAAGTTGATTGCTCCTTGAAGATGAGCGTCGGGGATTTCAAGAAATTGCTTGCCGGCAATTTGAATTCGACAGCGTCATTCATGATGGGGAAACTAAAAGTAAAAGGCAATATCGGGTTAGCTTTGAAGCTTGAAAACTTGTTGAAACAATATCAGTTTTGAATGGACAATGCTGAACTAAATAATTCTACACATACGACTAAGAATCATCTCTCAAATGATGATCTTGGTCTTTTTATTTTCCCGAAAAGCCTTCCTTATTTCATCATTATAGATTAGTATTAACATGTGTCTTGACAACTATCATGATTACAAAGGAGAAAAGAGAATGAAGAACAATAGTATGTGGTCTTTTAAACTCTCAACTGCCGCACTCGTTTTAATTCCCGCCGCGGTCGGTATTAATTTCATCGGAAAGTTATTTGCAAGCCTATTAAAATTACCATTATGGGTGGATTCAATAGGAACTGTCCTATCCAGTATGCTCGCAGGTCCAATCGTCGGCGCACTTACTGGTATCGTCAATAATGTATTTTATGGATTTACGACCAGTCCCGTTTCTTTTGTGTACGCAATCACCTCCGCCGTCATAGGCTTAGTCACGGGAATCATGGCGTACAAAGGTTGGATTTCGAATGTTGGTAAAGCAATCGTCCTTGGTCTGGTCGTCGGTTTCATTGCCGCAATCGTATCAACACCACTTAACATTATGTTTTGGGAAGGGACGACGGATAATGTTTGGGGAGATGCATTGTTTGCTTTATTGCTCTCAAAGGATATGCCCCTCTATCTTGCATCATTCGCAGATAGCATTGTAGTCGATGTCCCGGACAAAGTCATCACTGTACTGCTCAGTTACCTAATCTTTAAAGGACTGCCGAAAAACGTAAAAAATATGTACGACAATACAGGTGAAATTGAACGGCTTTAATAAATCATGGTAGGAGGTTTTGAAATGAACAACATGACTCTATATGTAAAAAAGGACTCACCGATTCATACGGTCGATCCACTTACAAAGCTATTATTCGCATTTTATTCCGTCATATTGACGTACATCCTTTCAAGCCACCTACCCGTTTTACTGATTCTTTTAACGACATTCATTGTTTTACTTACCGGCAAGGTGTTTAAATACATTTTGCCGGTTATCGGTGTTAGTTTTTTATTGATCATTTCCATCATCATTATCCAAGGATTTTTTCATCCAAGCAGAGCGACGGTCCTCTTTGAAATTGGTCCAATTACCATCTATAAGGAAGGCTTTTCAATTGCATTTTTAATCGCCCTTCGCGTTATCAATATGGTCGCTGCTTTCGGAGTTCTGATTTTTACGACGAAGCCGGATGATTTAGTTAACGCGTTGCTACATAAAGGATTGTCTCCAAGATTCGGCTACGTACTGCTTTCCGTACTACAAATCATTCCTCAAATGGTCTCGCTGACCGGTAAAATTACAGATGCACAACGGGCCCGCGGCATGGAAACAGAAGGTTCATTATGGTTACGATTCAAATCATTCATCCCCCTATTAGGACCAGTTGTCTTAAATTCTTTGAATGAAACACGTGAACGATCCATCGCTCTTGAAATACGTGGTTTCAATGCAAAAGGAAAAAGGACGTATTTACGTGAAATTGAAATCTATCGTCATAGTCGGTCGTTGAAGATTTTAATGACAGTCGTTTTTATGTCTGTCATCGTTTGGAGGTTCGTCATATGAATGCGTTAACCGTCAGGAATTTGAAATACAAGTACCCTGATAGCTCCAATTTTGCGTTGGACGATATTTCATTTTCCGTACAAAAAGGAGAATTCATAGGGATTGCAGGGATGAATACAGCAGGCAAGTCGACATTATGTTATGCACTTTGCGGGCTTGTCCCCCACTTTTTTAAAGGGGCTTATGGCGGGGATATTTTAATTGGCGATATGGATATTTTATCGCATGAAATCAGCGATATCGCGGCAAAAGTAGGACTTGTTTTTGAAAACCCCTTCTCCCAGATGACTGGGGCCAAGTTCACAGTCTATGATGAAATCGCATTCGGGTTAGAGAATTATGGCGTCCCCCGTGAGGAAATGCAGAAACGAATAGAAAAAACGATGCAGATGCTTGATATCGATCATTTGCAGAATAAAAATCCGTTTTCATTGTCGGGGGGACAAATGCAACGGGTTGCGATAGCAAGTGTCATTGCCATGCATCCAGATATTCTTATCCTTGATGAACCAACTTCACAATTAGATCCCGAGGGCGCGGAGGAAGTGTTCCGCATTGTCGAAAAGCTTGCAGAGGGCGGAATGACAATCATTATGGTGGAACAGAAGCTTGAAAAACTATCAGTGTATGCGGATCGGATATTATTGATGCACGAAGGGAAGTTAATCCAGGATGGAGCCCCTTCAGAAGTCTTTTCTAGAGACGACCTAAATTGTTATGGTGTAGAACCGCCTATGTATGCTAAGGTTGCTCGTGCACTCAATTTGAGGAATGAAAAGACAGGACTTTACCCTATTACTTTGGAAGAAATGCCGACTGAATTGAAGTTGCAATTTCGAGCTGAGGAAGAGCCAGATAAGTGTACGCAAGAGACTCCCGAATTAGTCGTCCGCAATCTCCACTTCGGATATGGAAAAGAGAATGATGTCATTAAAGGTTTGAATGTTACGTTAAGTGGCGAGCCTATCGCGATTATCGGCCAAAACGGAGCTGGAAAAACGACGTTTGTAAAATTATTGAAAGGATTGTTGAACCCACGACAAGGTGAAATCCTCTTCAATGGCATGAGTAATTCTGATTCAACAGCCGCAAAATTGGCAAAGCACATCGGACTCATCTTCCAGAATCCAAACGACCAGATTTTTAAGAATAAAGTGCTTGATGAAGTGATGTTCGGTCCATTGAATATCGACCAATCGTATGAAACTGCATTGGCCAATGCCAAGGCAATGCTTGAACTTGTAGGGCTAACAGGTAAAGAGGAAGAAAATCCATATGATTTAAGTCTCGCGGAACGAAAAATGGTTGCAATGGCATCCATTCTTGCAATGGATACAGATATCGTCATTTTCGACGAACCGACGATGGGACAGGATTTTAAAGGCAAGGCGAAAGTAAAGGAAATCATCCAGTCGCTTTATAAACAAGGGAAACTGGTCATCTGCATTTTACATGACATGGATTTTGTTGCAGATACACTTGGAAGGACAATCATATTCAGCAAGGGGCAAATGCTCTTTGACGGCTCAACCCGTGAAGCGTTCGCAAAAGAGAAAGAATTGCAGGATGCACGTGTTGAACAACCCCATATCACTCAACTCGTCCGTAAGTTAGGATATGAGGAAATTATACTAAAAGAAATAGAATTAGGAACTGCCACACTGTCACGGTGATAGAGTGGCAGTTTTTAGTTCCCCTTCCACTTAAGGGACAGGACCGCTTGTAAACTCTATATTTGTCACATATAATAAAGATAGATAGTATTTAATAAAAATACGGTGGAAGAAGGGACCCAATTTGTTCAAAGATCAGCGGTTTGTTGATTATAATGCACCTAAGTTTCGGAAAGATTTACTTTCAGGGATCACTGTAGGTATCGTAGCCATTCCACTAGGGATGGCTTTTGCAATTGCTTCAGGCGTCAAACCCGAATATGGATTGTACACAACAATCATTGCAGGTTTCCTCGTTGCATTACTTGGAGGTTCGCGTTTCCAAATCGCGGGACCAACTGGCGCATTCATCCCCATTCTTCTAGCAATCGTCCTTCAATATGGCTATGAGGATCTTCTGATTGCTGGATTCCTTGCAGGTATTTTCCTTGTCATAATGAGTTATTTAGGTGTCAGTAATCTCATTCATTTCGTGCCCCGATCCGTTACGATTGGGTTTACTTCAGGTATCGCAATCATTATATTCACAGGCCAGTTCGGGAATTTCTTCGGACTGACGGGTTTGGAAAGCAAGGAATTCTTCCATGAGAATATGATCGATGTGGCGAAACACCTTCATACAATTAATATTTATGCAGTCCTTACAGCTGTCATCGGCCTCTCGATGATTTTCATATTGCCAAAATTAGCTCCACGACTGCCCGTTTTACTTGTCGCATTATTAATTCCAACTATCATATCTGTTCTATTGTATCCCGGAAAAGTCGATACAATCGGTACAGCGTTCGGTGGAATTCCGCAAACGTTGCCGGAATTCTCCTTCCCTAAAATCACATTATCGAAATTAGTAACGTTATGGCAACCTGCCTTAATAATTGCTGCTTTAGGCGCAATCGAATCGCTATTGTCCGCTGTCGTCGCGGACGGAATGAAGGAAGGACCGAAGCATGATTCAAAACGAGAACTATTCGGACAGGGAATCGCCAATATCGTTTCACCATTATTCGGCGGAATTCCTGCAACCGGCGCAATCGCCCGGACAGCGACAAATATTCGTTCTGGTGCAGTAGGTCCTGTTTCAGGAATCGTTCAAAGTGTGTTCGTACTATTATTCCTTTTGCTGTTCGCACCTTACGCTTCTTATATTCCATTGGCAGCGATGGCTCCTATTCTAATGTTTGTTGCTTGGAATATGAGCGCAAGGAAAGCGTTTGTTCATATTTTATCTGTACGGTCGAGTGATTCGATCGTCCTTGTAACAACATTCTTGCTTACGATTTTCATCAATCTGACGGTAGCCGTTCAAATCGGTATCCTCCTTGCGGCATTGTCATTCTTGCGGAAGATGAGCGGAAAGTTGAATATCTCCCTTGCGAAACTATCAGATGTGGAGATTCATAAGTTCGGAGAAGATGTAACGAAGTTTGTCTTTGATGGCCCTTTATTTTTCGGAAGTGCAAAGGCGTTCGAGGACAAAATGCCTGATATCTTATCAAAAGGAACTGGTACAGTCATTTTAGACTTTGAACATCTCTCAATGATTGACGCTACAGGCGAGGCTGCATTATCCGCTTTGTTGGACGATGCAAATAAAAAGAAAGTGAAAATCATCATTAAGAAATTACCAAAGCAGAAAGTATCATTGTTTAAAAAGAGCGGATTGTATGATCGAATCGGAGAAGAGAATTTCTTTATGTAACCGCGGAATGGACCTTGGGCGCGGAAGAATTGGCCCTTGGGCAAAAGAATGGACCCTGAGCGCGGAAGAATTGGCCCTTGGGCAAAAGAATGGACCCTGAGCGCGGAAGAATGGGCCCTTGTGAAAACAAACAAAAAGCCGCCACACTTATAACGCGTGTGGCGGCTTTTTTCCGGCTTCAGGATTTCTTCTTTCTCGTCTTCTCAATCTCTTCATATATCTTCACTAATCGTTTTGCTATCACTTCATAGGAGTGGTTTGCCGCAGTACGCTGCATCACACTACTCCTATTTTCTTCCGGCTCAGACAAAGCTTGAATTAAGCCTTCCGCAAGAGAATTTGGATTCTTTGGTTCAACTAAAATCCCTGCTCCTTCCGCAAGTAAATACGATAGCCCGCCGACATCAGTGCCGACAACAGGCGTACCAACTGACATTGCTTCAAGAGCTACAAGGCCGAACCCTTCATGATGGGAAGGGAGGACGAAAACGTCAGCCGCCGCAATCCATTTCGCAATTTCCTTTTGTGGCATTGGCAGATGATGAATGATCCTGACATCTTTATCAAGCAAACGCTTGGCAAAAATATGCATAAATGCTTCGTCTTTATCGGACCCAATCATGTGAAGTTTGGCATTCGGGTACTTTTCTTGGATAATTTTGAAAGCTTCCACCAGCTCAAGGACGCCTTTTGCCTCAATCATATTTCCGACGAATAAAAGCGTTTTTTCATTCTCCGGAATATCAAGTTCCCGCCTAACTTCAGATTTCGGCATCGGTTTGAACACTTCTGTATCAACCCCCATGCTCATCACTTGCACACGACTTTGATCCACACCAAACCGCTCAATAACGTCTTTCTTCAGTCGTTCCCCTACTACGATGACCGCGTCCGCACCTTGAAGAATTTTCTCGGTAGCAGCACGAATTTTTTCATTCTTCGCTGCCATCTTGTCGATATCCCCGCCGTGGACCGTGACGACATAAGGCAAACGAAACAGCTTTTTCCCTATCAACGAAATAACGCCTGTTGGAAAAGCGTAATGCGCATGTGTCAATGTAGTTCTCCGCGTATCACCCATCATGTGCATCATTGACCTCATAAACCAGACAATGTATTTCTTCAAATTGGCAATCTTGCCTTTTCCCGGATCCGTGATTGCAATAATCTCTACATCCAGCCCTTTGGATCGTAAAAGCTCCACTTGATTCTTCACAAAAATACCGTATGTCGGGTGTTTTTGAGTCGGATACATATTGCTGAATATCATTATTTTTTGCATCTATTTTCATCCCATCTTTAAATTTCATAGTCATTTTTCACGATGAATTATCGACAATTATACCATATACAACAAATCCCTGAACAATTTGCATATGTTTTCCAGCATTATTACTGACATATTACAAGAAGCTTAATAGAATTACAGTATTTCGTCTATTATTATGTCGAAAAAGCTATTTTAATTGATTCCCTGAATTTATTCATCATCTAAAATCGTTGGTAATAAAGGCTTTTTAGTGTTCTTTGTCAGCTGTAATCGTAACGTAATGTGACTGTAACCAAAATAGGGGTTTAAAAGTGTTAGGATGAGTTCACAGACAAAGCACACCTTTAGAAATGTGCGAAAGGGGAAATTGAGAAACATATGAAAAGACTTGTATTTGCGGTTTTTGCATGCCTATTAATCTCAACGTCCGCCCAATCCACGGCCTCTGCAAGCACGTCTGCATCTCTCGTAACGAGCGCAAAAGCTCATATGGGAACGCCTTATAGATATGGTGGGACGACAACTTCCGGATTCGATTGTTCCGGCTATACACAATTCGTCTTCGAAAAAGAAGGAGTTTCGATTCCAAGATCTACAGACCAACAATATTCCATTGGAAAAGCCGTTGCAAAAAGCAATTTGCAAACCGGTGACCTTGTATTCTTTAACACATCAGGACGCGGAGTTTCACATGTCGGAATTTACATTGGTTCAAGCAAATTCATTCATGCTTCAACAAGTAGAGGTGTAATGGTTTCTTCCATCAACGACCCTGCATATTGGGGGAAACGATATATCGGAGCGCGTCGGGTGAAAGATTTCTCGGCGGAAACTAAAATTGCATCCATCCCGCAAGTTCAATACGCGACAAGAGCTGAAATCGCTGAAATCCTTGCAAAAGAATTAAATCTGTCAAGCACTACAAACGAAGTGACATTCACTGATATTTCAACATCACATCCGCAATTTGACGTCATTGCTGCAGTCGCAGACGCTGGAATCTTCTCTGGAAATTCAGCAGGACAGTTCAATCCGAATGACTATTTGACAAGAAGTGAACTTGCCAAAGTCTTAGTCGGGGCATTCGATATCCCGATTGTATCTGGGACAACCCCTTTCACGGACGTCTCCACATCAAACTGGGCAAATGACTACATTAACACGCTCTTCGTAAACGAATTGACCGCAGGCTATGCCGACGGAACTTACGGGACGACTAAAAATGTTACTTCAAATGAATTTAAACTATTTATTAATAGACTTTCAAAATAAAAGCAAAGTAGAGGGAAATCTTACCCTCTACTTTTTATTTTCCCTCGGCAATCCAACATGCATTTCCACCCATTGTGCATTGAAACTAACCGCATCCTCCTGCAGAGGAACAACTACAAACCTTCTATCCTTATCGCGAACAACAGCTGTTGGATAGAAAATTGAGTTCCTCACTTCAACAAAACTCCTTGCCCCGTATTGCCCCTTAGCTACAGTCAATTCCGCAATTCCGCCGATGTATGTGGAATCAAATTGTTGAGCGGAGTAGAAGTTGCCCAATGAATAAAAAATCTTTGTCTTTCCTATTTCAGTATACGGCTGAAGAACATGCGGATGATGGCCGAAAATGATATCCACTTGTTGCGCTGCAAGAAAGTCGGCAAGTTCCTGCTGGTACTCGGAAGGTTGCAAGGCGTATTCATTGCCCCAATGGATTGAAACGACCGTTACATCCGCCTCTTTTCTCATCTCTCGAATATCAACCTCCATCTGTTCCCTATCAATAAATGAAACCATATAGTCTTTCCCTCTCGGAACAGGCAATCCATTTGTACCATATGTATAACTCAAAACACCGATTTGTATTCCTTTCACATTGAAAATCCGCTTTCGGGCGCGATCCTCAGCAGTTTCATATGCCCCAACGTACGGCATCCCGTATTCATTCATATATTTGATTGCATTCAGCAAACCTTGTTCAGATTTATCCATCGTATGGTTATTCGCGATGGACAGCAAATCTACACCGTTTGCCTTCAAATCTCGAATAATATGTTTGGGACTATTAAACCGCGGATAGCCCGATAATCCTAACTCCGCACCGCCCGGCAAGGATTCCTGATTGGCTATCAGAAAATCGATGCCTGTCATTTTATCTTTGACAGCACTGAATGAAGCATCATAGTTGTCGTATGTATATAAGGGGTGATGTAAAAGAATGTCACCTACCATACCAACCGTGATTTCCGAGTATATCAATTGCATCTCAATCTCTGATGGATTCGATTGAATTGCGGCAAAATCACCCGGAACAATTATTTCTTCCTTTTGCGAACACCCCGTTAAAAAACACCCCGTCATTAAGAACAACATAATGATCCTTCTCAATAAACTATCCCCTGTCTGCTTTATAAAAAGAACATATATTTCCACTATACTTCAGGGGACAAGTTTACGGAAGTACTCATTAAAAAAACCTATACGCATTCGTTAATAATGCGTATAGGTTTCTATGATTAATTCTTGTCCCTTGTCGGTGGACTTTTCCTTGCTTCCGTGGAATTTTGAAATTGCATCACTTGCTTCTTGGCATCTTGTTCAGGTTCGAAGTCGGGAAATTTTGCATTCGGCATTCCGGTGAATCCGTTGTCTTCCTTGCCAACACTCGTTTGGAAACGGTCGTCTTTCATATTGAACAACTCCTTCGATTATGGTCTCCCTTTTACGATTCCCTTAAATCTATCTTTTAATCGAAGGAGTGGAAAGGAGAAACTCATTTGGCTGGAAGGAGAACTCATCGACGGGAAACGAGAACTCTTGCCACATAAAGGAGAACTCATCGACGGTTAACGAGAACTCCACCATCTCATTCACTCACCGGTTCAAAGTAAACAACCGGAACTTTTGAAACGCGCACCTTCTGCCCTTCTTTCAACTGAACCTGACTTTTGGAGTTTATCAATCCGCCTGCGATCAATTCAAATAGGCGGGGATCCTTTCCTTCTTCTAAAATTTGTACAAAACCATGCCCATTCGTAATGCTTATTGTATAATCTCCCGGTTCAATGTCCAACCCAACCTCCCATATGCCTGTGGTCAACTCAGTGGAGAGCTCTGTCTTTACAGGTTGGATCGTTACCGTATTATATCCACCGTCGAAAAAGATTGAAAACGTTGAATCTATGTCGGCGGTTAATGTAGGAGCCCCGACTTTTTCCCCTACGATTTCTCGAAGGAGTAAGTTATCATCTTTATCATAAATATAAATATTCCCTGATGGATAACCAGTCAATGCATATCTCCCAGCCTCAACAGTTACCATTGCTCCCCTTTTTGAAGGCATCGGTCCGTACTGCCTTTTTGCTCCAACATTATTTCGATCTACTGTCTTAAAAATTGCCGGATGAATCGGTCCAGTGATTTTATCTCTTGCAGGTCCTGTAATTTCATAGTTGTCAGCATACACGCTTCTTATCATTTCCGACTTCTTTCCATGTAGATTATGACAACCTGACAAAAATAGGGTGCAGACAAAAACTGCAATAATTATTGCCTTGGCTTTAAACTGATCTTGCATAATATTTTTCATAATACTCCACCGTCCCTAATGGCCCGATTGTCATTTCCTTATTATATTTGAGCATCCGGCCCATCCATTTTGTTTGTTCTGACTCACTCATTCCACTTAACGGGATGCATAATAAGTAATTGGCTATAAACATATGGCCGTTTGGTAAATTTAGTTCACATTTAATCGAATCGTACTGTTCAGCACTCACGTCCAGTTTAAGATAATTTTCATTTTCACCTGTGAATTTGTGTTCATGAACAAACTTTCCGTCTTTCAAAAAGAGAACTCGATCGGCGTAAAGGTCTAAGTTTGCCAACAAATGCGAAGCAACAAATATTAGCTTATCTTGCTTCATTTCCATTAAACATTTGGAGATAAGTGCTACGTTCTCGACATCAAGACCATTCATCACTTCATCCATCAACATAATTGGTGTGTCGGCCGCCATCATCATAGCGAAACATAATCTTTGTCGCATTCCTAATGAATACGTTCGAACTTTCCGTTTCACATAATGCCCCATATGAAGACGGTCAATGATGGAATGTATATGCTTTGTCGATCCCTTCCACATATTTGCGTAGAGCTTCATGTGATCGACGCCGGATAACTCCTCAAATAGATCCTTTTGTTCGGGAAATGTCGCCAACATCCGGTGAATGTGCAATTCTTCTTTTTCATTGCGGTACGTATATTTCCCATCAAAAAACACATGTCCGGAATCCGGCTTAACAAAATTCGCCATCACATTGAACATCGTCGTCTTTCCAGTTCCATTCGGTGCTGCGACTCCAATGATTTCCCCTTTATTTGCTGTTAAATCTATCGAGTCCAACACAATTTTATCATTATAAGCTATCGTTACATTTGATAATTTCAGCATTTTCTTCCAACCTTTCAACTAGATTTTAATGGCATTCGTCTCCACTTTTCGAATATGCATGAGCTTATTCCTACCGTATAAAATAGCCATCACAAGCAAATTAAGGCCGACAAGCCAACTATATGCATGCTTAAAATCAAGTTTTTCAATCCCATATTCCTTCGCTGCATCCCCACTTAAAACAGCTCCGATATCAACGAATTTTAGCGGATACAGCCAATTTGTCTCCACCCCGGCAACTTGAAGAAGTTGTGGGGACAGCAATACGAACAGGATAATTACAATTGCCGCGTACAAGTTTTTCGTCACAAGATTCACTAATAGGAACGTTAACAAAAGTAGTAGAGCAATTAATGCAAATGCCACGAGCATGTAAAACAAATAGCGTAGCATGGATATTGCGATAAAATCCGCGTCCTGATAAATAAGTACAGGCGTTCTAAAATCACCCCATCCAGCTATGTTCGCTACATAATAACTGCCTATCAATATAGCTAAACAGAGAAAAAGCATTATTTGAACAAGATGTCCTCCTACTTTACTTATTGCCTTCTGCATGAACGAAATAGGAAATCCGAACAAAACGGAAGGGTGAAGTTGATCATTTACAAGCATGCTACTTCCCGCTAATAATACAAGAATGCAAAACAATGTACCGCTTACTATATTCAAAGCGACCGGTACAAAATTGCTCGCTTTAAACGGGTCCGGCACGAGGGTAATTTCATGCTCTTTGTGATACTCGAAGAGTGCATTTTCCTTTAGTATTTCATCAATTGGGACAATATGATCCCGATGAATTCCTTTATTTCCTCGTTCATGTAAATCAAGACGCAATTCATTCAGCTTCAGCCCAGTTTCAAAAAACTTCTGATAATTAGGTCCTGCACTAAAAAAACTATCAGGATTATCTACATCTTTACTTAAGTAAAGTCTTTGCCAGAATAACAATCCCGATTGTTCTAATAAATTGGCGTAGATTTCTTTTCCTTCTTGGGTTTGCCAAACAGAAGCAGGAAAATAATTGAAAACCTCATAGAATGTTTCCGACTTTTTTATTGCCTCTTCTTTAAGCTCAACAATTTCCAATTTACTATAATGTGTATAATAAAGAGGAAAAAAGAGAATGAGAGCTAATCCTAATAACCAATTTTTTTTATTTAGTAATAATAACTTCATTTCAAATAAGAAGTATTTCCAGAACATATCTTGTGCTTCCTCCTTTCCCACTCTTAACTCGCTAAATAGAATCGGCGTTTATTAATGATAAGGGAAACGATAAACAGGATGACCTCGATTAAGAGGTATGTAATGAGTAGGACTAAAATGCCCTTTGCATAAGTAATAGTTTCCGTGTTCAACAAAAAATTCTTTTCCCCATCAATGATTTTCCCGAAATCAAAATAAGTTTGCGGAAATAGACCAATGTCTTTACCGAACAATTCCCTTGACGAGCGATTATAATAAAGTCGTTCAGAGAACAGTATCAAACTGCTAATGAATAAGACGATCCATTCATTTTTAAAAAGTAAGCTTAAAATGATATTCAACCGTACAAATAGGATGACTAACAGTGGCAGGACAATGAGTGTCTTCCCTAAATAAGCTGCCATCGAAATGGCACTATAATCCTCGTATGTGAACGTATCTTGCTTAATCATGATCGGAATATTCAAGTCAAAATGTCCGAATCCGAACTGAATCGTCATGATAAGCACTCCGACGCCAATCACGCAAAGAATGAACGCCATGGAATAAAGAAATGCGGCCAGTGATTTCAAATTCAGTTGGCGATACCAAGATAACGGCAATCCTTGAAGGACGGCCTGATATTTTCGATCCCTTGAAAGAATGTCACTACTTAAATAAACAACGCAAAATAACAGGATATACATTCCATAGTTCTGAAGGAAATTCTGCAATGTTTGCAACCCGGTTTTCTCGTACATCAAACCATAGGTGATAGGGTGATCTTTAATGAGATAATCTTGATACTTCATCATTGTTTGTTGATACGCATGTTGCCGATCTTTAATGGGAAATGGAGCTTTCGGGAATAAGAATCGGTCCTTTAGATATTCATCCGGATTATTTTGTAGATGAAATACTCTTAATTGGAGCATGCGCTCAAAGTTTCTATCCTCAAAAGACTGTGACATACCAGAAAACAAATCATAATTATAGGCATTTGTCGCATAAACAGGATTACCTACCTGAAAATAAACGTCTATGCGTTTCCTATCAAAAACCAGGCCAGTATTCCCGATACTTTCCCATAGATTTTGCTGGTTCTCCAAATAAGTTAAGTACTCATCGCTCTCCTTTTCATTAAATGCTTCCTTCGTATCCGCATACGGCCATAAAATTAAACAGTAGCTAAACAATAAAACCGTCATGAAGAAAACAAAAGGAATCGTACGTCTGCTTCTTGCTGTTAATAGAAATTCATGCTTAATATAATTTCGATTCACACAGCTTCCCCTCTTTTTTTTGTATATTATAATTCCCCATTATTTCCAAATCCTCAATCACACCCTACTATACATTCGATATTTCAACAGTTCAATAGCTTCCGGAAATTTAAAATACCAAATTCCTTTGCATGAGTTGATGAGATTTTGGAGTGTATGAAATAAAAACCATCCTATTCATCATGCGAATAGGATGGCTTTTTTCAATTATACGCCCGTAGAAACGGATTCTTTGAAGCGTTTAACTGCATTTTCAATTGTCACTTCATGACCGATTTCATTCAATGTTTCACCAATTTTTTCGATTGCTGAAATAAGCATTTCTTCTGTCGTGTTCCCCATATGCCCGATACGGAACGCTTTGCCGCCTAAATGAGCCAAGGCCCCAGCTACGATTATGCCTTTTTTGCCTAATGCACTACGGAATTCTGCATCATTCACACCTTCAGGATAAAGGATGCAGCTCAATGTCGATGCAGCAACGTCCTCCTCTGCCAATGGCGTCATCCCGTATTCGCGTAGCGCACCGCGGACAGCTCTTCCGAAAGCGGTATGTCTCGCGTATCGTTTCTCCAATCCTTCTTCCATAACCAACTTCATACCGGCATCATAAGCATAGATCAAGTTCACCGGAGGCGTAGCAAAGTATTTTGAAGGATCTTGCATGATCGGGATCCAGTTTTTAATGTCGCAATAATACGCCGGAATTTGCGCCATTTTCTCACGTGCATCCAAAGCGGTTTGATTGAAAGCAACAATCGCTAATCCCGGAGGAACGCCAATCGCCTTTTGTGAGCCTGTCAGAACGACGTCAATCTTGTTCCCCGGTCCACTATATTCCTTGCTCATATCCTCCTCCATTGCGGCCGTCGCACAGACGCCATCCAAAATGACAAGGGCACCATGTTTTTTGATGATCGGCACAAGGGCATCCAAATCGGCCGCTACACCGGTCGACGTATCAGCATGAGTAATCGTCACCGCCTTGTATGTATTCTCCGATAATTTCTGTTCCACTTCAGCAGGATTTACCTGTTTTCCCCATTCCGCTTGAAGAACATCAATCTCAATCCCGAATGCCTTCCCTAACTGGATGAATCTGTCTCCGAAATATCCATGGCTGATGATCAATAATCGCTCACCTGCAGCGACCGTATTGACTAACGCCATTTCCATCCCGATCGTTCCGGACCCGGAAACGACGAATACCTCTCCATCCGTCTTGAACATTTCGCGCGTCCTTTCGATTGAGCGCTTGTAAATCTCGACAAATCTTGGATCCGTGTGACCTCTTGTCTCACTTGACATAGCATCGTAAATTGAGTCAATAACCGGAGTTGGTCCCGGTATCAAAAGCATTTCTTCATTACGCATACTGAATCCCCCTTATTTTATGCTCTAATTCATTCATTCGCTATAGGGTCGACAATACCCTCTTTATAATGTTATCAAAAAGCCCGTTTCCATTTATCGGAAACGGACTTCTTGTCATTCTATATACTTTCCGATACAGCGCTCACATTCATATAGTAGAGACTCGACTTGCTCCACAATTTCACATCCACATTCCACGCATGTCTTCGCTGACTTTGTTTGAGTTTCCATATTGAACCCCTCCTTTTACTGTAAAATCCCATATCCAGGCAGCGTCAAAAACTCTTCGAACTCCTCTTGCATCGTCAACTTAACAAACAACTCGCTCGCTTCTTTAAACTTTCCAAAGCGGAATTCCTTTTCGCCGACCGCCACTTTCAAGCTCTCCATTTCCTCTTCAAAAACTTTATGGAATAAATCAAACGTGATTTTCCTTCCATCTGTAAGTTTCCCCTCAGGATGGCGAATCCACTGCCAAACTTGTGAACGGGAAATTTCAGCAGTCGCGGCATCCTCCATCAGATGATTGATCGGCGCAGCGCCATTTCCTTTCAACCAGGAAGCGATATATTGAACGCCGACACTGCAATTCATCCTTAATCCTTCCTCGGTAATCGTCCCAGTCGGCACTTCAAGCAGATCAGCAGCCGACACTTTTACGTCCTCACGCTTTCGGTGCACCTGATTCGGTCTCTCCATTTGCTTGTCAAATTCGTTCATTGCAACAGCGACAAGTCCCGGATGAGCAACCCAAGTACCGTCATGTCCGTCCGTCGCTTCCCGACACTTATCTTCCGCAACTTTCCGGAACGCTTCTTCATTCGCCTCCGGGTTATTCCGAATTGGAATTTGCGCGGCCATCCCTCCAAGGGCAAAGGCGTTGCGCTTATGGCATGTTTGGATGCAAAGCTGTGTATACGCCCGCATGAAAGGCGACGTCATCGTCACTTGCCCTCTGTCAGGTAAAATGACATCCGGATCGTTCCGAAGTCTTTTAATGAAGCTGAAAATATAATCCCAGCGTCCACAATTCAGTCCCGCCGCATGATCACGCAATTCATAAAGGATTTCATCCATTTCAAAAGCAGCCGTAATTGTTTCGATCAACACCGTTGCGCGTATCGTCCCTACCGGAATTCCAAGCCTTTCCTGCGCGAAAACGAATACTTCATTCCAAAATCTTGCCTCCAAATGGCTTTCCAGCTTCGGCAAATAAAAATACGGCGCCGTCCCCCTTGCGATTAACTCCTTCGCATTATGAAAAAAGAAGAGTCCAAAATCGAAAAGCCCCCCGGCCATCGGTTCGCCATCGATTAAAATATGCTTTTCATCCAAATGAAGCCCGCGCGTTCTAACAAGTAAAACAGCAGTTTCGTCATTCAATGAATACTTCTTGCCATTCGACGGCTGTTCAAACTCGATTCTCCGCCTAACAGCATCTTTCAGATTGACTTGCCCATCGATCATATTTGACCACGTCGGCGAAGTCGCATCCTCTAAGTCCGCCATGAAAGCTTTCGCGCCTGAATTCAGGGCGTTGATGATCATTTTCCGATCCACCGGCCCAGTAATCTCTACACGTCGATCCTGCAAGTCACGGGGAATGGGCGCAACAGTCCAATCCCCCTCCCGGATATACTTCGTTTCCTCAAGGAAATCAAGCTTTTGCCCTTTGTTGAGAAGCTCTTGGCGTTCTTTTCTTTTTTCAAGAAGTGCCTTTCGTCTACCATTGAACGTATCATGCAGGCTATATAAGAATTCCAACGCTTCCGGAGTCAGCATTTCTTCCGTTCCGGCAGTTATTTCACCGAGGACATCTATATTAAAACGCAAATTTTCAGAAGCCAGTTCGACCATCCTTTCCTTATTATTATCTAAACTGCGCCGTCTCCGTTGAACCTTTCATCGCAGTTGTGGAAGAAGTTCCACCTGAAATGATTTGTGCCACTTCGTCGAAATATCCTGTCCCCACTTCGCGCTGATGGCGAGTCGCTGTGTACCCTTTCGATTCATTCGCAAATTCCGCTTGTTGCAACTTCGAGTACGCCGCCATTCCATGGTCCTTATAGCTGTGCGCCAGCTCGAACATGCTATGGTTCAATGAATGGAAGCCGGCAAGTGTGACGAATTGGAATTTGTACCCCATCTTGCCTAACTCCTGCTGAAATTTCTCAATCGTTTCATCATCAAGGTTCGCCTTCCAGTTAAATGAAGGGGAGCAGTTATAAGCAAGCATTTTGTCAGGGAATTTCTCATGGATGGCATCCGCGAACCGCTTCGCTTCCTCAAGATCAGGCGTGGATGTTTCACACCAGATGAGATCCGCGTACGGAGCATAGGCAAGACCTCGGGCGATTGCCTGATGAATGCCGGCTTTAGTACGGAAAAACCCTTCCGGTGTGCGCTCACCTGTAATGAATGCATGGTCTCTTTCATCAATATCGCTCGTAATCAAATCCGCAGCATCCGCATCGGTACGTGCAATGATGATTGTCGGCACGCCTAAGACATCCGCGGCAAGCCGCGCAGATATCAAATTCCGGACAGCATTTTGTGTTGGCAGCAACACTTTTCCGCCAAGATGTCCACATTTCTTTTCCGAAGCAAGCTGATCCTCGAAATGGACACCAGCCGCACCTGCCTCAATCATCGCCTTCATCAATTCGAACACATTCAAAGGACCGCCGAATCCTGCTTCCGCATCGGCGACAATTGGGGCAAACCAATCAAACCCGTCCTCTCTTCCTTCCACATGATCGATTTGATCCGCACGTTGCAACGCCTGATTGATGCGTTTCACGACATTCGGCACACTATTTACCGGATAAAGACTTTGATCGGGATACATATGGCCCGCCATATTTGCATCCGCAGCCACTTGCCAACCACTTAAGTAAATCGCCTGAAGACCAGCCTTCACCTGTTGGACGGCCTGATTCCCCGTCAGCGCCCCCAACGCATTGATGAAATCCTCTTCATGCAGCGATTTCCAAAGCCGCTCCGCCCCTTTTTTCGCCAATGTATGTTCAATTAATACAGAACCGCGAAGCTTTACGACCTCGTCTGCACTATACCCCCGCTCAATTCCCGCCCATCTTTCATCCTCGCGCCAGCTTTTCTCAAGTTCCTTCACCTGTTCAATACGATCCATGAATTCATTCCACACCTTTCGATGATAAATGTTATAGTCTGTTATATAGTAATGTATTTCGATTCCACTTGTTGTGGTACAGTAGGAAAGTAACAAATCAGTTTGTGGAAGTGCCTATGTATGTGGTTTGTATTGCGCGGGGGTGAGTTCTTGGGCGAAGGGAGCGGGTTCTTGAGCGCGGGGAGCGCGATTCTTGAGCGTGGGATTACACTACTTGAGCGCATAAAAATGGACGCAGACAAAATTCCTTGAGTTTAAGCATGCAAATCAATAATCGCGATAAAAAAACCATAAACGAAATCGTCTTTTCAGATTTCGTCTACGGTCTTCTACTTAAGCATGCTTTTTTTCATACTCCGCAATCTGTGCTTCGTACTGGAAGGTCAAGGCAATTTCGTCCCAGCCGTTCAGCAACATTTGTTTATAATAAGGATCAATGTCGAATGAATAGACTTTCCCATCCTCACCTGTAACAGTTTGCTGCTCAAGGTTTATTTCCAATTCATATGGTGCTGACTTTCCTTTTGCCAACAACTCTTCGATTTCATCCATCTCAAGTTTAATCGGAAGCAAACCGTTTTTGAAACAGTTATTATGGAAAATATCCGCGAATGAAGGTGCAATGACTACTTCAAATCCATAGTCTAAAATCGCCCACGGTGCATGCTCCCTTGAAGAACCGCAACCGAAATTCTCTTGAGCGACAAGGATCATAGAGCCTTTGAAACGCTCATCGTTCAAAACGAATTCTTTATTTTCTGTGCCATCCGCGTTCATTCTCCAATGATAGAAAAGGTATTTTCCGAATCCAGTTCTTTCGATTCGCTTCAAGAATTCCTTTGAAATGATTTGGTCTGTATCGACATTTTTCCGGTCAAGCGGAGTCATGACGCTTTGCACTTCATTAATCGGTTTCATGAAATCATCCTTTCGTTAGGCATGTGTTAGTTTCATCGTGCGAACATCCGTAAACCGACCTGTAATCGCGGCGGCGGCCGCCATAGCAGGGCTCATCAAATGTGTTCTCGATCCTGCGCCTTGTCGACCTTCAAAGTTACGATTCGATGTCGATGCACATCTCTCGCCTGCTGGAACGACATCATCATTCATCGCAAGACACATGCTGCAGCCTGATTCGCGCCATTCAAAGCCTGCTTCAAGGAATACTTTATCCAAACCTTCCTCTTCCGCCTGCCTTTTCACTGTTCGGGAACCTGGAACGACGATTGCCGTAACATCTGGATGCACTTTTTGTCCAGCAATCACTTCCGCCGCATTCCGCAAATCGCTTAACCTCGCATTTGTACAAGATCCGATGAACACATGCTGTACTGTTATTGAAGATAGTGGCGTCCCCTGTTCAAGTCCCATGTAGGTAAGTGCTTTTTTCAAAGCCTCTTTGTCGGATTCATTCACGTAATCTGATACTGCCGGAACAGTCGCACTGATTCCTGATCCCATGGAAGGATTCGTTCCCCATGTGACGAACGGTTCGATTTCAGCAGCGTTTATTTCAAGGACAGTATCATAAACTGCACCTTCATCCGTTGCCAAAGCGAGCCACTTTTCCGTCGCCTCTTCGAATGCGGCACCTTCAGGCACATGACGGCGACCACGTAAATAGTCGATCGTCGTTTCATCCGGGCTGATTAAACCCGCCTTTGCACCCGCTTCGATGGACATATTGCAGATGGTCATCCGTTCCTCCATCGTCATCGAACGAATCGCTTCACCTGTATATTCGACGATATGCCCCGTTCCGATGTCGATTCCGAATTCCGCGATGATTGCAAGGATGACGTCTTTCGCAGTTACGCCAAATCCTAACTCTCCATTAATACGAATTTCCATCGTTTTCGGCTCTGATTGCCATAGAGTCTGTGTAGACAGGACATGCTCAACCTCACTCGTTCCGATTCCAAATGCAATCGCACCGAATGCACCATGCGTTGACGTATGGCTATCCCCGCAGACAATCGTCTTGCCAGGCTGCGTCAATCCAAGCTCCGGTCCAATAATATGAACAATTCCCTGGTCCGGGTGTTCCATATCTGCAAGTGGTATGCCAAATTCCGTACAGTTCTTTTCCAAAGTAGTGATCTGTTTTTTAGCGATTGGATCGTTGATTACCGGCAAATTTCGAGTCGGTACATTATGATCCATCGTTGCAAAACATAGATCGGGACGACGAACTTTCCGACCAGCAAGTCGCAACCCTTCAAATGCTTGCGGAGAAGTCACTTCATGCAATAAATGAAGGTCGATGTAGAGCAAATCCGGCTTCCCCTGTTCTTCATAAACAATATGCTGATCCCAAATCTTTTCAATAATCGTTTTTGCCATCGTACTTCTCCTTTCATAATTTATTTATACATAAGTAAACATAATGCTATTGGAAACGAACTGTAGATCCAGTTCATTAATCACTTTATCCGTCCATTCTTTTGTCGAATGAACCCTGTCAAGTTCACTCGTCAAATCAGCCGTGAAATGACCATCTTCAAACACTGTATTGACCGCTTTTTCAATCGCGGCCGCCTCCGTCTCCATGCCGAACGAATAGCGAAGCATCATCGCAGCCGACAAAATTGCCGCAGCCGGATTCGCAACCCCTTTTTTAGCTACATCCGGAGCGGATCCATGTACCGGCTCATAAAGACCGAAACCGTCGGAACGAACACTTGCGGATGGCAATAAACCAAGCGATCCCGTGATGACGGAAGCTTCATCACTCAAAATATCACCAAACATATTTTCAGTGACGACGACGTCGAAAGCAGCTGGATTTGTAATTAATTTCATCGCAGCGGAATCGACTAATTGATGCTCGACTTCGATGTCCGGGTAATATTGCCGCTTTTCCTCGACGACTTCCCGCCAAAGCTTGCTGGATTGAAGTACATTCGCCTTGTCGACGGATGTAACCTTTCCTCTCCGCAAGCAGGCAAGTTCAAAGGCTTTTTCGACGATCCGCTCAATTTCCTCACGGGTATAGACAAGGGTATCGACTGCGGACGTTTCAGTTTTCCGGCTCGGTTGACCGAAATAAAGGCCGCCAGTCAATTCGCGGACAATCACCATGTCGACGTCACGAATGACTTCTTCTTTTAAAGGAGAAGCTTGGAGCAAGGAAGGGACAGCTTTCACTGGCCTGAGGTTTGCGAATAAATCAAAATGCTTCCTGATTGCAAGCAATCCCTTTTCAGGTCGCAATTCTGATGGATTTTGGTCCCATTTCGGTCCCCCGACAGCCCCCAAGAGTACTGCATCACTTGATTCGCACAGGGCGATCGTCTCTTCAGGAAGCGGATTGTTGAACTTGTCGACCGCTTCCCCACCGATTGAACCATAGCTGAAATGGAATGTATGATTGAACCTTCTTGCAATCACCTCAAGTACTCTTACTGCCGCCTCAGTCACTTCCGGTCCGATTCCATCACCTTGTAATACAGCCACTCTTTTTTCCATAGCGTTTCTCCTCCTTGTTGTCATTAACTAACAAAATATTCAGTCTCAAACATGTGTAAAATACTGTTGATTTCCGCTTCAATCAACGGAAATTACTAATAACTCTTTATAAAAACGCATAAATCGCTACAATCACTCATAAATCCCTACAGATACGCATAAATTGGCGAATTCACGCATAATCCCGCTTAATCAAGCATAACGCCGCGCAATCACGCATAAAGCCGCTTAATCACGCATAACCCCATACTCGCTCACTACCCAACCGTTTCCTTCACCTTCAACAACGCCTGATCCTTCACTAACTTTCTATTAATAGCATTCAAATACGCTTTAGCCGACGCTTCCAACACGTCCTGTGAAATGTCGCGCCCCGTAAATGTTTCTCCGTTAAATCGTAGGTTAACGACTGCCTCCCCAAGGGCATCACGACCTTTGCCGATTGAAGTGACGCGGTAATCCAATATATTGACATGCCCTTTCACAAGCAGTTCCAACGCATTGAAAATCGCTTCGACGGAACCAGCACCGGTAGTTGCAACGACTACATTTTCCCCGGAAGGTACGTTTGCCGCGACAGTTGCTGTTGGTACATTTGAAGTTCCGTATTGCACTTGCACATTTGTCAACTCGTAGATGGAGGCTTCCGCACTTTCAATCTGCTTTCCAGTGAAGAGGACGAATAGATCATCTTCTGTAATTTCCTTCTTGCGATCAGCTAACTTCTTAAACTCTGCAAATGCTTCATTCAACTGTTGATCGCTCAACTCAAAGCCCATCGTTATTGCCCGATCCTTGAATGCATGGCGCCCTGAATGTTTGCCAAGCGCAAGAGGTGCCGTCGTTTCTCCAATCAATTCCGGAGTGATGATTTCATACGTTTCTCGATTTTTCAACATGCCGTCCTGATGGATTCCGGATTCATGGGCGAAGGCATTTCTTCCAACAACCGCTTTATTTGGTTGGATGACGACGCCTGTCAATTGGCTAACCAACTGGCTTGTGCGCTTAATTTCCTGCAGATTGATGCCCGTTTCAAACCCATACATATCTTTTCGAATATGGAGTGCAACAGCGATTTCTTCGAGTGCTGCATTTCCAGCCCGTTCACCGATCCCGTTAATCGTGCCTTCAACTTGGTCGGCACCATTTTCTATTGCCGCAATTGAGTTTGCAACTGCCATTCCCAAATCATTATGACAATGTGCGGATAGTTTCACACGGTCGATTCCCGTCACATTCTCCTTCAAAAATTTGAATAAAGCACCGTATTCCTGAGGTGTTGCATAACCGACTGTATCGGGAATATTGATCGTCGTTGCGCCGGCCTTGATCACTTGATTGATAATACGGACCAAGAATTCCGGGTCTGAACGGAATGCGTCTTCTGCTGACCATTGAACGAGTGGAAAGAATTTTTTCGCGTATTTCACCGCTTCTACCGCGATATCGACAACTTGGTCGGGACTCTTTTTCAATTTGTATTCCATATGGATTGGCGAAGTTGCTAAAAAGACATGAAGATGAGGTTGTGCTCCTCCTCTAAGCGCTTCCCATGATGTATCGATATCACTCTTCATCGCTCGAGCAAGGCCTGTCACTGTCGAGTTCTTCACTGCATTCGCAATTCGATGCACCGCTTCAAAATCACCAGGTGAAGAAGCAGGGAATCCCGCTTCTATCACCGTCGCGCCAAACCGTTCAAGCTGGCGGGCGATTTCCATCTTTTCAGCTGTGTTCAAATTGATGCCGGCTGACTGTTCACCATCACGTAGCGTCGTATCAAAGATGTCAATTCTGCGCACTGCCCACCACTTCTTTCTGTTTGGATTTTGCACCTTCATTCACAAACGGCATCATGGCACGAAGTTTTTCGCCAACAACCTCGATTTGGTGTTTCGCCTCTGATTCTTTAAATGCATTGTAGTCTGGACGGTTGTTTTCGTTTTCTGCGATCCATCCTTTTGCGAATTTACCTTCCTGGATATCCGTTAAGATTTCTTTCATGCGCGCTTTCGTTTCTGCATCAACGACACGCGGTCCAGATACGTAATCGCCCCACTCAGCCGTGTCAGAAATCGAATAGCGCATTCCGGACATTCCACCTTCGTACATCAAATCTACAATCAGTTTCAACTCATGCATTGTTTCGAAGTAGGCAAGTTCCTGCTGATAGCCTGCTTCCACCAATGTTTCAAAACCTGCTTTAACAAGTGAAGTCAATCCGCCGCAAAGTACTGCTTGCTCACCGAATAAATCAGTTTCAGTTTCTTCTTTGAATGAAGTTTCAAGTACCCCGGCACGAGCAGCCCCGATTCCTTTAGCATAAGCAAGAGCAACTTCCTTTGCTTGACCGGAAACGTCTTGATGTACTGCGAATAATGCCGGTACACCAGCGCCTGCTTCATATGTTCTACGTACAAGATGCCCCGGACCTTTCGGTGCGACTAAGAATACGTCTACGTCAGCTGGCGGCACGATTTGATTGAAATGAACGTTGAATCCATGTGCGAATACAAGGGACTTACCTGCTGTGAGTGCTGGTTCGATTTCTTCTTCATATACTTTTTTCTGTCTTTCATCCGGAAGTAGCACCATGATGATGTCCGCTTGTTCTGCTGCTTCACGAACTGGTTTCACTTCAAGTCCATCTTCTTTCGCCTGGTCGAAAGATTTCCCTGGGCGTACACCGACGACTACGTTGAATCCTGAGTCTTTCAGGTTTTGTGCGTGTGCGTGGCCTTGTGAGCCGTATCCGACGACCGCGACCGTTTTTCCTTGTAATAGTCCTTCATTGATATCCTGGTTGTAATACATTTTAGCCATTGTAAATTCCTCCTTGGGTTTTTGGGTAATATACTGTTGATTTCCGCTTCGGGTGGACGCTTTCCGCGGGCGTCGCCACCCTACGCTTCAATCAACTGGATTGCACTTGTAAAATGATTATTTCAAAATCGATAACTGAGGTGAATTAATCTTTTGAATCTCACGGGTGAACGCGGTTGCGCCGGTCCTTGCTAACTCCTTAATTCCATAAGGTTTCACCAAATCAATAAATGCTTCAATCTTCTCAGGTGAACCAGTCACTTGATACGTAACGACGTTTTTCCCTGAATCGATCACCGTCGCACGAAAAGGCTCGATAATGCTATTCATCTCACTCCTAACATGCGGCGGGGAAACGACTTTCACCAAAGCGAGTTCACGCATGACGATTGCTTTTTCGGTAATATCATTCACTTTAAGCACATCAATCTGCTTTTGGAGCTGTTTCACCAACTGTTCGATTTTCCGTTCATCTTCCACATGCACGATGAATGTCATTTTCGACATATTAGGCTGTTCAGTGTGTCCGACTGTAATGCTTTCGATATTGAATTGCCGTTTCATCAGCAATCCCGTCACCCGGTTTAACACACCGCTTTGATTGATGACTGTAACGGTTATGACTCTTCTCATCCACGTTTCACCCCGATCATTTCATTTAATCCTTTTCCTGGTGCCACCATCGGATAGACGTTTTCCAGCATTTTCACTCGGCAATCAATGAGAACTGGTTCATCCGATAGAAGGGCTTCCTTGAAGATCTTCTCGGCATCCTCTTTCTTTGAAACCCGATAGCCCTTGATGTCATAGGCTTCAGCAAGCTTGACGAAATCCGGTTGGACGGGAATCAACGACTGGGAGTAGCGTTCGTCATAAAACGTCTGTTGCCACTGGCGCACCATGCCTAACGCACAATTATTCAGGATGACGACTTTCACCGGAATCCTCATCTCCTGAAGGAGCGATAATTCTTGTGCTGTCATCTGGAATCCACCGTCTCCGACAATAGCAACAACCCTCGCTTCGGGTTTCGCAATTTGCGCACCGATTGCTGCCGGGAAACCGAATCCCATCGTTCCAAGACCACCTGAAGTTACCCAATGATCCGGGTTGTTCAATGAATAATATTGGGCCGCCCACATTTGATGCTGTCCGACGTCTGTCGTGACGATTGCATTTCCTTCTGTGATGCGGTGAATCATTTGAATCGCCTCTTGCGGAAGCAATTCATGTTCATCCAAGTTGTACCATAATGGAGCTTCCTTGGTTAGCCCGTTTAAATAGGTCAGCCACTCCCCGGTATCGGGAGCTTCGAATTCTTGATTGAGCAATGCTTTCAACGCTTCTTTCGAGTCCGCCACAATCGGAATTTCCGTCGGCACATTCTTTCCGATTTCTGCAGGATCGATGTCGATATGAATGACTTTTGCATTCGGCGCGAACATATTAAGATTTCCTGTTAGTCGATCATCGAATCTCGCACCGATATTCAAAAGCACATCACATTCGCTGATTGCCATATTTGCGGTATACGTCCCGTGCATTCCTGCCATGCCAAGGAACAGTTCGTGACTCCCCTCAATGCTGCCTAATCCCAACAAAGTGTTCGTTACTGGAATGCGATTCTTCTCAACTAATGTCTTTAATTCCTCCATCGCCTGACCGTGCAACACGCCGGCCCCCGCAAGGATAAGTGGTTTCTTGGCAACAGCGATCGCTTCTGCCGCCTTCTGTATTTGCAAGTAATTCGGAGTTGTTGTCGGCTGGTAGCCCGGCAGATTCACTTCGGCGTTTCGTTCCTCCGCGGTTACAAACATCTTCGTTGAAATATCTTTCGGAATGTCAACGACGACTGGGCCTCGGCGACCTGTTGAAGCAATATGGAATGCCTCTTTAATGATTCTTGGCAAGTCCTCCACTTTCTGCACTTGGTAGTTATGCTTCGTGATCGGCTGGGTAATGCCGACGATATCCGCTTCTTGGAATGCATCTGTACCGATGACCGTGCTTGCAACCTGACCCGTGAAAACGACGAGTGGCAATGAATCCATCATGGCATCAGTTATTCCTGTCACAAGATTCGTGGCACCCGGACCCGATGTCGCAATGACGACTCCCGTTTTTCCGGATACCCGGGCGTATCCTTCCGCCGCATGGATTGCGCCCTGTTCATGACGGGCAAGCACATGTGGAATCGGATCCTTGTATAATGCGTCGTAAATTGGTAGGACGGCACCCCCTGGGTAACCGAAGATGACTTCGACACCCTGATCCTTCAACCCTTGAATCAAGACGGCCGACCCATCCATCGGTTGAATCCCTTGTTGCTCCATAGGCTCTAACGTCATCTCCATAACCGCTTGCTTGTTTTGTACTTCCGCATGAACTCCCGCTCTCATTAACAAACTCCTCCTTACTTTTCTCACTTGATAATCAAAACTGTTGATTTACGCTACAGGCGGACGCTTTCCGGGGGGCGGGCGGTGAGCCAATCGAACCACGTAGAGTTCGATTTGCCGTATTTCTGCGGTCTTTGCAGAAATTAAGGCATCCGCTTTGGCATTTCTGCTCGCAACGCTACGCTTTTGCTCGCAAACGCCGTTCTTCGTAACGGCGTTCGCTAATCCCCTCGGAGTCGCCGCCTTTCGCTTCAATCAACGGAGCTACATCTTAATCACAAACCTAAAAATATAAAAATAAAAAAGCTTTTCCTCCCCACACAAAGAAATCCTGTCTTCATGTAAGGGATGAAAAGCTTTTCATGGTACCACCCTTGTTCGCGGCATCCGCCGCCTCGCGAATGAACAAATAACCGTCCATTCATTGATAACGGGCCCAATATCAATCAAGCCCGGGACTGCCTACTTGCTAACACGTTCAGCAACCCACTCCGGGGAGATGTCGTGGATAGGTGCATTGCCGGCTTCCAGCACGACCGGCTCTCTGTGAATGCAAGGATCTATCAACTTTTACCCCATCATCGATTTTTATATTTTCATCACGCCGCCAGTGCTTGCAGACGTAACAAGTTTTGAATATCTTGCTAAATACCCTTTTTTAATTTTCGGCTCGAACGGTTGCAGCTCACTTCTGCGCTCCGCTATCACTTCATCAGTTACCTTCAACTCAATCGTCCTGTTCGTCAAGTCAATGGCGATAATATCTCCATCTTCGACCAAAGCAATCGGACCGCCCTCTGCCGCTTCCGGAGAAATATGTCCAATGGAAATTCCGCGGGATGCCCCGGAGAAACGACCATCCGTAATGAGAGCCACTTTCGTTCCCAATCCTCTTCCTTGAATCGCCGACGTCGGTGCAAGCATTTCCGGCATGCCCGGCCCACCTTTCGGACCTTCATACCGGATGACGACGACATGCCCTTCACGGACATTGCCGTTATCGATGTTTTCCTGCGCCGCTTCCTGGGAATTAAAGACAATCGCTTCACCAGTAAACTCTTTGATCGACGGATCGACTGCACCGACTTTGATGACTCCTCCGTCTGGTGCGATGTTACCGAATAGAACCGACAAACCTCCAACAGGACTATACGGATTGTCTTTCGTGCGGATCACTTGATCATTCGTAATATGATAATCTTTGACGTCCTCACCAATCGTCTTGCCTGTAATGGTCAAGCGATCGGGATGAATAGCGCCTGGAATTTTCGTAAGCTCATTGATGATGGAACTGACGCCGCCTGCTTTGAAAATATCATCCATAGAGATATCCGATGCTGGCATGATTTTCGCCAAGTACGGAACCCGTTCCGCAACGACGTTAATATCTTGTACGCTATATTCAATTTCTGCTTCATGTGCAATCGCCAATGTATGTAAAACCGTATTCGTCGATCCGCCCATCGCCATATCGAGTGCGAATGCATCATCGATGGCTTCCTTCGTAACGATATCCCGCGGTTTGACATTCTCTTTCACCATGCGGATCAAATGCTTTGCGGCATCCTTGATCAGTTTATGGCGTTCATCTGAAGTTGCGACGATTGTTCCATTGCCCGGCAATGCCAAACCTAACATTTCCATCAAGCAGTTCATGGAGTTCGCCGTGAACATCCCGGAGCAAGATCCGCAAGTTGGACATGCATTGTTTTCAATATCAAGAAGCTCTTCCGCCGTCATCTTGCCGGATTTATATGCTCCAACGCCTTCGAAAACGGATGTGAGGGAAAGTGTAGCACCGGATGAAGATACACCCGCCTCCATTGGCCCGCCCGATACGAATACGGAAGGGACATTCGTCCGTACCGCCGCCATAAGCATTCCCGGCGTGATTTTATCGCAGTTCGGAATGTAGAACACACCATCAAACCAATGCGCATTGATGACAGTCTCGGCAGAATCGGCAATCAGTTCGCGGCTTGGAAGCGAGTAACGCATTCCGATATGCCCCATTGCAATTCCATCATCGACACCGATAGTGTTGAATTCGAATGGAACTCCGCCAGCTTCCCAAATCGCTTCCTTAACAATTTCAGCAAATTTATTCAAATGTTTATGTCCTGGAATAATATCAATATATGAATTACAAACCCCTATGAAAGGTTTTTCCAAGTCCCTCGTCTTCACACCTGTCGCATAAAGCAGACTTCGATGTGGGGCACGATCTACCCCTTTTTTAATCATGTCACTTCTCAAGGCAATCTCTCCCCGTCAAGTCAACTATTAGTTACATAATTTAATAGAAGTGTGTGAAATGAATCACAACTCAAAATAGATTGTTGCTATCATATATCGGATAATTATTAGAGTCAACCCTCTTTTTTCAAATAATTTATCAATTATGAATTGTAGTTAATTTTGTATCCGCTTACATCCTTGACAGTCTGCATTTTGCTAAATATATGACACTTTTAAAATATTTTTTATTCATGACGTCAGCTCTAAGTTTTGAACCTTCATTCATTGAATTTATCAATCCGCCAGCCAGTTTTTTTCACATAGACATAGTTGACTGTAAACTTTTCAGCTGTTCGGGTATCCCCGATCGGGACTGTCAATTCGAATGTCATTTTTTTGCCCTTCGATTTCATTTCCCTCGCTGTCGCAATCTCCCATAATAAAAGTGATTCCTCTTCAACTTCTGTTTCCGGCTGTCCCAACTTTTTTTCATGCTTGATAATACCGTTTTTATGGATGAACTTTTTAGCTTTTTTCTTTGTCACAAACTTCCGTAGTTCCGCTTTCAGCTTTTTCTTCGAATCCAAATGCCCTGCCAAATAGCGATACTCCTCGTGTTTATACATAAAAGTCGTATACTCGCTTTCCTTATACATACCACCGGCCAGTATGAGATTTTCCATTTCCACCCAAGCGGTTGCCAATTCTATTGCACTTTTCGGCGTTAATGCTGTTCGGTTTGTCGAATCTTTTCCACAGGCGGACAATACGAGTACTACCGTCAAAATGAATGCAACGTACATTCTTTTATTTACCAACTCACAACCTCCTGACGAACTGATACTTTAACGTATGAGAAATTGGAGGATCAAATACGCCTATCTACTTAAATGCCAAGGGTAAAACTTGCAAGAATACCTCGCAATTTGAATACAATTACAGTGAATTTCAGTATTTATGCATGAAAAATTGTACAGTTTCAAAAAAATCTTTCGACAAATTTCGCGGTTTCTCTACTTGTGGATAACTTTGTCCACGTTATACACATTGCCCCATGCGCATTAACAGCTTTACACACAAGTTAACCACAACTTATCCACGGTTAACTGTGGATAAGAGAACGATTGTTCTAAAAATAAAAGTTTGATATTGTATACATACCGAATCTTTATCGTATGCATTTAAAAACTTTTTTATGAAGGAGTCTATGCAATGTCAAGAATGTCGGACGAGTTACTGGTCGAAGCCTATGAACAAGCAGTCGTACTGAATCTCTGTCCCGGATTTATCCTATTATTGGAAAAAGAAATTCAACGCCGCTCATTACAACTTGACATAGAACACTGCGAAAGCACTCTGAAGAGCTCATCCTTTCAATGAAGGACAAGCTCTTTTTTTTGATGAAGTTTCACTTAAATATCACAACATTCAACCGATATATAGAGTAGGGATCAGTTCGATTGGAGGGGCAAAATTGATTAAAAGAATATTAAGTATGTTCGTCATCGCTTTCTTTTTAGGCAGCACCATGCTTTCCGCGGAAGCTGCAACCTATACTGAAAACAGAATTATCTTCGGAACCTTACAGTATTTAGATAAAAATGGCAGATATCTTACAATAAAAAGAGATAATGGCAGACTTGAAAACTACTATTTCCATCGTCAGACACTTATTATTAACGACAAAGGAGCTGCTGGATTAAGCGCTCTAATAGAAGGAGATCGTCTCAGACTTCAATTTACCGAACCTAATTCATCACGTATGGACAAAGTGGAAGTGTTAAATGAAGGAAAGGAGATAGAGTCGATCCGTAAGGGAAAGATCCACCAATTGGATGCCTTATCGGGGAAAATCAGGTTGAGCGACAGTAGTAAATACACTCATTACTCTTGGGGTTACCAGTCCTATTATAATAGAAACAGTAGTTTTCAATTATCGAAAGACGCATTAATTTATTACGGTGAACGGCTATTAGATAGCTCCGATTTCCGCTATTTTTCTAAGTTTGATGCTTTTTTCGTAACAAGCATAAGTCATAAGAATGAAATTGTTCAGCGTGTCATCATTAACCGTAACAGCGGAAAAGATTTGCAAGAAGAAATTACTTCGTTCAATGAACGTCAACAATTCATCGAGTTAAAATCTTCCGGAAAAGTTAATTTCCACGAAGGCACTATTTTCATTCGCAATAATCGAATAGTCGATCCAGTCAGTATTATGAAAGGCGATAAAGCTTTCATCGCAACTGACAACATCGATGGAAAGCTCTATGCAAGCATCGTTTACATTACAAATTAATGAGGAAAAGGTGAGATCAAGCATATATGATGAATTCCAATAAATCCAAGTTACTAGTTTTCTTCGGCATCGCATTCATTTCATTCATAATCTGGACGGATCGGGTGGAAGCAAGGCCACCCGATTATAATGGCGGAGTCATGAATGAATATACATATGAAGAAGTTTTCTTTTTGGAAAGCTACCCTATCACGTTTAGCGGCAAGCCAGTTGTGACAGAAAGAATCGCCAAAGATAAGATCACTACGACCTATCGCTTCAATTTATCAAGTAAGAATGGCGACAAATTGGTTCGCAACGTTGTTTATGAAACGACATTTGACAATCGGACAGACAAAGGGCAATCCACTTCCCGGACAACTGTTAAAAGTTATACTGAAAAAATAACAACTACAACGAATACAATAATCACATTGGATGATATTCAATTTACACAGTCAACGGTCATCGATCATCGGGCAGCTTCCGATTTTTATTCAGGGGATTTGATCGCCACTAAAAGATATATCGTCACAAGACCTTCAATCCCATTGGCAGCGGATGAGCTGATCACTGTTCATATGACGGGCCGTAATGTTGGATATGAAAATTTCTGGGGCGCGACGGAAACACAAATCATCGACTACGAAATCATAGGGAATAACGGCACGACACTTGTTACAAGCAAAGTTTCAGATAGCACGACGAAGAAACTTGAATACCGTCCGCACGACCCGACGTTATCAAGCTTCTCAGGCGGGCATGTCATCATTGTAAATTCGGATATGGTTAGTGAATACACGTATTCCTACCCGTATTACCTTAGAACCGGGACTATGGAGCTTTCCAAACAAAATACGCCTACACTACAAAGATTGATTGTCCCTAAGTTCCAAGACCTAACGAATCACTGGGCAAGGAATTCGATTGAAAAACTGTACTCCATCGGGGTATTCGATGAGTCCGCCGACAAATTTCGACCAGGCGCAATCATGACACGCTATGATTTTACAATTGGCGTTTTAAAAGCGGTCGATACTCGGGTAACGGAAAACACTACTAAAAAAGCATCTACCAAATCCATTTTCAAAGATGTATCCGCGAAAGATAAAGGTTATATGTATATCGAAAGTGCGGTTAACCAAGGAATCATCAACGGATTCACAGAAGAGCTGTTCAAACCGGATGACCCATTGACACGGGCACAAGCAGCAGCGGTTCTCGTCAGGGCACTCGGAATGGAAGGACGGGCACCGACTTTCGCATATAGTAAATTCGCTGACGATAGGAGCATTCCAGCATGGGCACGGAATAGTGCATACGTCGCAAATGAACTTGGCATCATCCAAGGGGACGCCAATCGTAGATTCAACGCACAACAGCATCTGACAAGAGCTGAGGCATCCGCCATGCTCCAACGATTCGTCGACTTCCTTGAAGATAACTTGCAGAAAAACTATCGGGATGACGTCCTGAATTTGAACTAAACCTCCTATTGTGGGAGGTTTTTTTTCTTCTGTCTGAACGAATTATGGTACAATTCATGTATGAAAAAAATAGCAGCGTTTTTAATTATCATTGGAATTCTATTTGTCTCTTCCGGTCAAACCTATGAACAACAATCACTTATCCCATCTCTAAGAAAATGGCTTCCCAACCAACCAATGTACTCCTTACTTGAAAAACTTCAAATCCCTTATTGGGGCAGGATCATTTCAATAGAAGAAAGGGGCTATTATCATTTTGTCGAATTTCTTCTTAGAAAAAGCGCACATTTCTTGATCTTCGGCTGCCTCGCTGTCGTAATTTATTGGATGCTGTCGAAAAAAGCATCCGGCGTACTCCGGTTTTTCTTAGCCCTTTTATGTACCGCACTTCTTGCAGGTTTAGATGAATATCACCAATCCTTAACAGGAGGAAGAACACCTACCATGCAAGATGTTATTCTCGATTTATCAGGTGCATTTACTTTCCTACTTGTCGTACAGATTTTTATTTTGATCAAAAGCAAATGGAAAAAGCATCGGACTTAACTCCCTATGGATAGGGGGTTATTTTTTTATGTTAGCAGGACATATCAACGAGAACTCTTCAATGATAAAGGAGAACTCCAGGCACTTTAACGAGAACTCTTCGAGGATAAAGGAGAACTCCAGGCGCTTTAACGAGAACTCTTCAATGATAAAGGAGAACTCCAGGCACTTTAACGAGAACTCTTCGAGGATAAAGGAGAACTCCAGGCACTTTAACGAGAACTCTTCGACGATAAAGGAGAACTCCAGGCAGTTTAACGAGAACTCTTCGAGGATAAAGGAGAACTCCAGGCACTTTAACGAGAACTCCTCAGCGATAAAGGAGAACTCCAGGCACTTTAACGAGAACTTCTTGATGCTAAAGGAGAACTCCCACGCCCCCTCAATAAAAAAAAGATTCCAAGAGCAATTCCCCCTCTTAGAATCTCACAAAACATTCATTCCCCCGCCGAGAGTCTACCAATCACTTCCGCCAACAAATGCGTTCTTTCGAGAAGTGATGGAATCTCCAAATATTCCTGGTCACTATGAGCATTTCCACCGATAGGTCCTAACCCATCGATTGTCGGAATCCCCATCGCTGAAGTGAAGGATGCATCCGATCCGCCGCCTGTTGAGACATCGGTGATTTCAATTCCCAACCCGGCACCTGTTTCCTTTATGATTTCCAACAACTCAATCGTTTGCTCATTTTTCACCATTGGAGGACGATTAATGCCGCCTTCAAGGGTAATAGTAGTTCCGGGAACATCAGAAGTTGTACAGATTTCCCGAATCATTGCGTCGATTACTTCGGCTTGCTCAGCATATCTGATTCGCACATCGACATGTCCAGCAGCGGTCGGAGCAACCGTGTTCACCGATTCGCCCCCCTCAATAATACCGACGCTAACGCTGACTCCCTCGTCATGATTTGTCAGTGCATGCAGTTTAATGATTTTATGGGCTAACTCGCCTATCGCGCTAATCCCATTTTGAGGTTCAATTCCTGAGTGTGCGGCTTTTCCTGTGACGTAAACGGAATAACGCCCCACTCCACGCCTCGCAGTTACTAACGAGCCATCTTTTCGGGCAGGCTCCATGATTAACGCATACTTCTTCCCCTCGGCACACTTCTCAATTATCGGCCGTGACGTTTCGGATCCGGTTTCTTCATCACCATTCAACACTATCTGAACACTCTCAAGTGCCCTAAGATTCTTTTCTTTCAGCGCCTTCATCGCGTACAAAAGTGCGACTTGGCTACCTTTCATATCAATGACCCCAGGTCCATATGCCTTGTCTCCTTCTATCTTGAACGGCCGTTCTTTCGCAGTGCCAACACGGAAAACGGTATCCATGTGCGCTACAAGGAGGATGGATGGATTTTCTCCATATGTGATTACCATATTATTTCCACTCGTAGACTCTTCAACTACCTCTGTGGAAAACCCTAATTCTTCATAGAGCTCTTTCAATATCCCGCCCACTTCATCGATTCCTTCTTTATGAGTTGAGCCGGAGTCAATATTCACAAGCCGTTCAAGCAGTCCTATCATTTCATCCTTCTTCGTTTGCAAAAATCCCTTCACGTTCCCCAATCCCTTCCCTGCCTAAGTTGCCACTATTTAAAGGATAGTGGCAAGCGGTATAATGTCCTTCTTCTATTTCTATTCCTACAAACACCCAATTCCCTATTGGGCGAATTATATCAAATTGTAACTGAATCGTCAGAATTGCACAATGTCTATTATTTGAATATAGTTAATCGTCTTAACTAATCTATAATCATAGTTTTTTCATCAGAAAACTTACAAAGACGCATAAAACCATAAAAAGAAGCATAATTCACCCCCAAAACGCATAATCCCTTCTAAAAACGCATAAACACACGCAAATGTCCATAAATCGCCAGAATGACGCATAAACCGCATTTTTCCCGCAAACACCAAAAAAACAGCCCAAGGAAGTCACCTCCCCGGGCCGTTTTCATCAAGAAGCTCTTCTTATATTATTTTCCGAGTTAGTACTATCTTTTTTCCAAATCAATTTCACCCACTCCGGATGGTCGATGAAAGGATTGCGGTTGCCCTGCCATTGTTCGATTACATTATTGCGGTTCATCTCAAACGCATCGACTGGATCCATTTCATGCCATTCTAACAGAACCGATAGTTTACCGTGGTATGGGTTGCTGCCGTTATTCAACAGTTCATTCAGTTCTAAATCCACACGGTCGCCTGCTTCATAACGGGTTGCCATGTAGAACAGCATCCGTGCTACATCACCTTTTACTCGATCGGGCGGCTCCCATGAATTTGCTGTTCTAAAACAGCCATCACAGCCTTTCACTGCACTCCCGCCATAGTCGAAATCGAGATTGCCGCGTGAACTGTTCACCTGGACATCAGTAGGACGTAAATGATGGATATCCGTTCCGGGTCCTTTGCTCGTACCGAAATTCCCATGCGATTTTGCCCAAACATGCTCCCTGTTCCAATCGCCGACATTTCCTCCGTTACGATCCTTTGAACGTGATTCGCCTGAATAGAACAGGATAACATTGTCCGGATTGTTCGGATCCTTGTCGGTTTCCTTTAACGCCTCCCAAACTTCCGCATAGGAAAGCTGGCGATGATTTGAAATGATTTCATGAAGAGCATCTTTCAGTGCCTGCCCTTCCTTTCCGATTGCATTCTTGTAATAACCGTCACCCGGAATGTCAACGTCCGCTTTAGTAACAGTCACTGTAAAGCTTGCCGTAACCGACTTATTTCCATCCGTTGCAGTTACCCCAACGATATGGCTTCCTTCTTCAAGTGTCAGTGTAAGGTCGCCTTTATTCACTGTCCCTTTTGTTGCAGTATACGTTAGCTTGTCGCCATCAGGGTCGCTGAAATGCTCAGAGAGGGCGATTGAAATCGTCTCGCCAGCTTTCACTTCCATGTTCGAGATTGGCTTAGAAATTACTGGAGCATTATTCTCGGTTGGAACGCCGATTCGCTTCCCTTTTGAGTTGTAAAATATGACTTCAGTAGGGTCAGCCCCTTTAATAAATTCAATTCGCCCGATGTTTTCGGCGCCTCTTATCTCGAGTGGGTGTTTGCCCTCCACAATGACATGTCCCATCTTGGTGCCTTTCATATCTACAATTAGACCCTTTTTCTTCGGCTGTAAGATAACGGTATTCGTCTTGAACCCTTCACCCGTTAACTCTGCATAGTCCCCTTTCAAGTATATGCCATCTTTCAATGATGACTGTCCATCCATATAAACCGCAACACTTGGTTCCGCAATCATCACTTGCTTTTTATGATAATTAACAAGGTTATACACTTTTTTAATTGGAACTGGCTCCCAAACTACCGGGGCAACGAAACCGATCTGTACCATGACTGGATCATGATCGCTTGCACGTCCCGCCATATCCGTGAAGTCCGCATTGATGTGTAAAATATCTATTTCTGTTTCATCAACCAAATTATTCGACACTAAAATATGATCTAACACTTGCGAGTTACCTTGGTACACGTATGAGTATCTGTCTGCCAAATCGACATGATTGATCATATTCGTCATAAGATCGCCTTCATGGATTTTCAATGCTGCTGTAAATTGGAAGTCATTGAAATCGCCAAGGGAAACGATATTCGCATCGGGATTATCGGTCTTAATGTCAGAGATGAAATCATATACAAGCTTCGCGATTTGTTTGCGTTGCACTTCGCTTCCATAGACCGGCGGCTGCTTTGAACCGAATAGTGGTGTATCCCCCGTTTTTGAGTTCCAATGGTTCGCAATCACGACAATGGACTCCCCTTGGAAATCAAATTGTGCCGCCAACGGTTTACGGCTACTTTCGAATGCCGGGTCAGTCGGGGAAATCCGTCCAGGATTCAGCGTCAATTTGCCGTTTTCATATCCCACAGCTGTCGTCGCATCTCCATACGGAATTCCTTCCGTCAATGAAACCCTTGCTGGATTATATAGGAATCCAACTCGGATATTCGCATTCGGCTGTCCTCCGTCATCATTATTCACCGGGTCGATATTGACGTATTCATATCGAACACCTCCTGCATCGACAATTGCTTGGATCAGACGCTCATAACTTTGATTCGCCTTCGAATCACCTGCATCTGGCCCATTATTATCTTGCACTTCCGTCACACCGATAATATCTGGACTCTGCATATCGATTGCGAATGCTCGTGCCAGTTTTTTCGCTTTATCATTCGAAGTGGTTTTTGTATTGTTCGAGAAGTTTTCCAAGTTATACGAAGCGATTGTTAACTTGTCCTCTGCTTTCACAATCGTAGTCTTCTCAGGAACCGCATCCCCTTTTGTATGCCTTTGCTGCATGTCATTCAAGGAAACGTAGATTTTATAGTTTTGGAATGAATAGCCGACAACACCTGTTATTGGACCATCGAATCGATCGCCCGTCGCTACTTCAAAATCACGTGCGGGCCCGTTCGGTTCCAACCGGAATTGAACTCGGTCCGCGTTCCCGTCATCTTCTGTTAATAAAACCCCACCATTAATTGTGTCTGTCGTTGCATGTTCAAATACCGTAACAAGGTCACCATGTTCCTGAGGTCCGACTGTTTTTACATTGCCAACTTGGACAAGCATTGCTTCACGGCTTTCCCAGAAATCGGCAGCATATGTCACAGGATCGAATTCTTCGAACTGGTAGCTTGCGATTTTCTCGTTCGGTAAATTCTTTTCATTAATAATGAAAGGAGTTGGAAGCGGAACGTTGCGCTCAAGAATCTTCACTTTGCCGCCTTGGTCATCACGCACATTTATCTGTGTCGTTTTCAAGTCCGTTTCCTGGCGGTCAGCATACCCGTCAATCGCATACTCACTTACTTTTCCAGTGACTGAAACCAAATCCCCGATTGAAAGATTCCAGGCATCTCTCCCGCTGTAAAGGACAATCGCTTCTGACGTGTTCAAATTGCCATCGCGTTTTTCATCCGGTGTTTGGATATGGTAATAGGTCGATCCATTCAATTCATATTTATACGTGACAATCCCTTCAATTCCTTCCACGACTTGACCGTCAAAAGGTGATACATGCCCCTCTCCTTGAATATCATGGATTTGTAAACTTTCCGTAATGGTGTAATTGAAAGTCGCCACATTACCATACCGGCCGTCGCTCGTTTTCACGACAGCTTTGATCGTCACGTCTTCCCTTACATCAATTGGCGTAGCGTATGTTGCACCATTTTCAATCGGATTCATGCCGTTTAGTGTATATAGAATTTCAGAATCAGGCGTTCCTGTAGACAATGAAACCTTCACACCACCAACAAATGTACCACTGCTCGGATTCGCAATCACTGGCTGAATGACTGAACTGTCAACGATGATATCCATCGTCGAGCGGGGGATGATCTGGTAATCATTATCGAATTGCTGAACGATACCTGTAATCGAGTCATACGTTGTCCCGACAATCAGTCCAAGTGATGCCGTTTCATCACGAACGATGAATTCATGCCCATCTGTTGCTAAATAATTTGCCCAGCCACTTCCGGCTTGAACATCCGACAGGATTGCATTATGCACAGTGACAAGCTGTGATTCTACCTCTTCACCAACTTCAGCCCCTGTAATCACTTTAGGTGCCGGGTCTCCTGCCATTTTATTTATTTCGACGACGGATGCGCCATCCAACTGCAATAATCCCCGATAATCGGCAAGGGTTCCTTTCAATGTCACTTCATCGCCAATTGAAACAGGCAAACTTGTTGGACGAACTGCAATTCCACCCGTTTCGTCCTGAATTGAAATGGTGTTTTTCAAGTTGGCAGCAACGATGCCTTTAATTGTAACCGTCTGACCAAGAGCCTTGGAACGCGCGTCTGCAATTGTTAAAATATCCTTAGGCTCTTCAGGATTTCCGGGTTCACCCGGGTTCGTGCCATCCATTTCATGTGACCCTAAATAATCGAATGTGTCCTTCGGGTAAACGTTCCATTCATCATCCCGATTAAATGCATCATTCGGAACCGAATCCCCGCTTGAAATCGTAGCTTTTCGGACGAGTGTAACATCTGTTCCCCAGTTGCTCCGTATCCCAACTTGTCCGAAAGAATCAATAACCTTATCCTCTTTTTTAAGTACAAGCGCATCATCGCCATTGAAATTGATGACGCTCGTATTTTCAAGATTACCCTTATCTTTAATTTTAGCTGCTGCGTCTTTATGATATAAGACAAACGTTTCATCTGAAGCCAATGTCCCCGATAACACTAACTTTGAAGTCGCTACGGTTGCTCCATTTGCGTAAAGTTCCAGTGAATACTTACTTAAGTCCACGGTCTGTCCTGTTCCATTATAAAGCTCAACAGCCTTATTAAAACTGCTGCCTTCAACGTACTCTGATATGAACAAATCGGACACAGTCGGCTCCGCTTTTGCAATTGTCGGTAGTGATGGCACTAACATACTTACCACCAATCCAACTGCAAAAAAACTATTCAAACGCTTTCTCCATCTCTTACTTCGCATGATACCATTCTCCTCTCATCGTTAGAAATTATGGTGCTGCGCGTCATAGATCGTAAGAAAACCGCTCCTTCCACGAGATTAATAGAATTGCATATTCATACTAACATTGCCTACAACCAATGGCTATGAGACTTTTTGTAATATTTTGCTACTACTATGTATTGCTTTCGAAGTATTTTTTTCCAATGAAAGAGTGAGGTTGGTTGCAGAGAGAATATAAAAACACCCCCATTTTGGGAGTGTTAATGTTAATCTATCCAATTATACGACGACTAACTCTTCAAGTTGAACAACTTTGCCGTCCACGATATTTTGCACTTCAGTTCCATCCAAAGTTTCTTTCTGGAATAAAACATCGACCAACTCTTCAAATTGTGCAGCATTTTCTTGGATGAGCATTTCAGTTTTTTGCAACGCTTCACCGAAAATCTCCTGCATTTTCATTTCTTTCTCGCTTTTATTGAACGTCAATGTGAAGCTATCTTGGTACAAGCCAGTGTCCACCATTCGTTCAATGATGTCCTTCGCTTGTTGAACATCCCCACTGACACCGATGCTATGCTCACCAAGGTATAGTCGCTCGGCAACACCGCCCGCAAGGATCATACTCACTTGGTCCATCAATTCACTTGCTGTCTGCAAATGAAGTTCCTTCTGGATCGGAGCTACATAACCAAGTGCTTGCCCGCGTGGAATGATTGTCGCTTTACGGACGGATCCAGGTTTTGTTAACGCGGCAATCAGCGCGTGTCCTGATTCATGGATTGCAACTCTTCTTTTTGTGTCGATATCATTCAAAGCGCGTGACGTACTTCCAAGGATTGTACGGTCTATCGCAAAATCGAGATCGCCTTTGTCAATTTGTTGACGGCCGTCACGAACCGCACGTTTACTTGCCGTTTCGAATAAAGAACTAAGTTCCGCACCCGAAAATCCGGAAGTGCTTTCTGCCAATACATCAAGTGATGCATACACTTCGTCAGCAAGAAGACGGCCTTTCGTATGGATATCAATGATTTCGCGGCGGCCATTCGTATCCGGCAGCGGCACATTGAAAGTATAGTCAATACGGCCCGGACGAAGGAATGCTTCATCCAACATATCTTTACGGTTCGTCGCAGCGATGAAAAGAATTCCTTCATTATCATTGCCGCCATCCAATTGAACAAGCAGCTCCGTCAATGTTTTCTCCGATTCTTCCCCGCCATGCTCTTTTCGTTTACCCGCAAGTGCATCGACTTCATCGATGAAAATGACTGCCGGACGATGTTTCCGCGCATTTTGGAATAAAGTACGTACACGGGATGCACCGACACCTACAAATAACTCCGTGAACGCTGAACCGCTTGATGAATAGAAAGTCGCTCCGATTTCATGCGCAATCGCTTGAGCAAGCAATGTTTTACCAGTTCCGGGAGGTCCGTACAATAAAAGCCCTTTTGGTGCCTGAATCCCTAATTGTTTGGCACGCACCGGATCTTTAATAATCGACAATGTTTGGTGAATTTCATCTTTCATTTCCTCAGGAAGTCCACCGATATCATCCAATGTAATGTCCGGAAGAGGGGTAGCTTTTGACGTCCCATTCTTCATTGAAGAAATGCCTGCACCTAACTTCCCTTTTTTATGAAGGATCAACAGCGTGAAGAAGGCGACGATGATCAAACCACCAATAATCACTCCACTGTATTGGCTATTATCTACAAATTTATATGAAAGGTTATATTGTTCCACTAATTGTTCAGCAAGTTGGCTTTGCGGACGAACTTGTGTAACGAACAGTCCGGCATCTGTTTGCAAATACAATGTACCATCAGCCTTTTCCCTTAAAGCCAACTGTTGGCCATCTTGGGCCTGGATCGTCTTCTCAAATTCCGAAAACGATACGTTCATCCCCTTATTTGCACCCGAAATATAAAATCCGACACTTGTTACAATCCCAATGGCTAAGACGACAAGGACGACAATCTTCGTTGCAAATTTCGAAATAGGCTTCAAGCCATCCCCAACTCCTTCAGTAAGATGTTATTATTATATAATAAAAAACAGGATATGAACAGGTAGAAATAATGACAATTGTATTTCGCTAACTTACTATCTTGTAAGCTTTTTATTGTATTTACAGTTCTACCAAAAAATGTTTTCAGAATGAAAAATTTAATAACTTTCTGTCGGGACTTCCATACCCCTTGCTTCTGACAAAGTTCTATGCTATAGTAAATCAGTTAACAAACGTAGTAACTTTTGACTTGGCATTCTACGTACTGTTTTTGAGGACACTTATTCACACTGGCGCGGCTAAAGGGTCGCAAGGACGCAAGAGTCGGTAGGGCTTGCGTTGCTTAAGGATAGAAGACATCCAGTGGAAAATGACCGCGGCATTGATCATTTTCACTAAGATTCGAATCACGAATTTATAAGATGAACACTAACATAAAAAAAGTTACTATAATTCAAAGGGTTGCTTCCAAATACGGGAGCAACCCTTATCCAATTTCTTCGAACAAAAAAACGGCCGAATGGACCTTAACGCCCATTCAGCCGCTTTTCTTCTTCCTTCATTGCCTCTATCTTAATCTTCCCGTTTGATTTGCGAATCGTCTCTGCATTTCTTCTATGCTCATCCGCAGTACCTAACATATAGATGACTTGAATCATTGTGTAATCCCTCCAATCCTTGTTGCTCCTTATATAGTATGTACTGAAAAAAGAAAGGATACACATTGATTAAATATAATACTTTTCTGAAATTGTGGATAATTGCAATGAGTCGAACTTGTTGATTTACCCTTATTTCCTCTATGTAACTCTCCTGTAATATATTTGTAATTTAATTGCCCCCGTCCTGTAATGTTTAGTCTTTACAATAAACAATGTGATCAAAACAAAAGCGAAAGGCGTCTGTAGCCTCGACGTCATATATAAAAATAAAAAGCCATATAGATCAGTGGTAGATAGGGGAAAGCATGAAGAAAGTTGCTTTATCGTTAATCGTAGCAGGTTCATTGGCATTTGGAATTACAACTGGAGATGCAGAAGCAAGTTCGCCAGCATCCCAATCCGTATCAGTAAATAATGGCACGTATACAACAGCATATAATGTAAATATTCGTTCCGAAGCAGGAACTAAGAGTAAAATTGTTTTATTAGCGAAAAAAGGTACGAAAGTTTCCGTCGTTGGACAAAAGAATGTTGGAAAAGAAGTTTGGTATAACGTTAAAGTGAATGGCAAAACAGGCTGGGCACTTAGCACGTTATTAACAAAAAACAGTGTAGCTGCAAAAACAGCAAGCAATGAAAAAGTTGTTCAAAAAGCAAAGGCATTGACAGGCATTCCTTACCGATTCGGGGGCACATCCACGAAAGGATTCGATTGCAGCGGGTTTGTCCAATACGTCTACAAACAATCCGGCAAATCGGTTGCCCGTGATACGTTGGGTCAATTTGCACAATCTAAAAAAGTGAGTGAACCAAAACCTGGCGACTTGGTATTCTTCCAAAATACATACCGCAAAGGCATTTCACATGTCGGTATTTATGTCGGTAACAACAAATTCGTTCATGCTGGCGGTAAACAATCACAAATCGTAAGTTTGAGCAATAGTTACTGGAAGTCAAAATTCCATAGTTTCAAAAGATTGTAAGAACACACCCGAAAAAAAGATGTAAATGAAAAACGCCGGTACGCAATTTGTACCAGGCGTTTTTATTATACGATTCGAAAGTTCCTCTTGCTACGATTGGCATGTGGCCAGGTTTGCAGAAATTGATTCGTCCGTGATCTTCCTATTTCCATGAGAGCGTCTTTTTGTTCGTCCTCCATATTGAACTGTGTGGCACTGTATTGTTCAACAGGGATGAAAATAATATCTTTCTCGTGTTTACGTGAGATGTATCGTTCGTCATGTGCGTTTTTCATTGTGGAGAACAGTGCTTCAAATAAGTTGAGTGCATTTGTAATTTCCTTGCCACCCATTTCTTTACTGTTAGAGCTCAATTTCATACCGATCAGCGGCCGTTCCCTCTTCCCTTCCGCGTTGTCAAAAATCCACATCGGGAAATTGCTGAGAACTCCGCCATCCACAACGATTGTTTCGCCTGACGGTGCCCTGAAACGTACTGGCTCGAAAAAAAATGGGATATTGCAACTCATTCGAAGTGCTCTTGCAATTGGAAACATCCCTGGTTCTATCCCATAATGCACGAGATCATCCGGCAAAACGATCATCTTGCCATGCGTTAAATCCGATGCAACCAATTTTAGTGATCCAGGAGGCAAATCTGAAAACGTATAAAGCCCTTTCTCCGAAAGCTTATCGAAAAACCAATCCTCTAAAGCTTTTCCTTGATATAGTCCCATGCGCCGATACAATCCTATCCATTTCATGAACGGGAATGGAATGATCGTCTTACGCGGATCCAACAGAGACTCTAAATTTTCCTCCTGCATCATCACCTCAATTTCCTTGCCCGTATACCCTGCCGCGATGAAACTTGCAATGATCGCACCGGCACTCGTTCCCGCCACCCGCTTAAAACGATAACCTTGCTCTTCCAACACTTGGTACGCACCGACCAAAGCGAAACCCTTCAATCCGCCACCAGCAAACACCCCATCTATAAACACAGCATCCCTCCCACGGCGTTGTTACACTATAATATTCAGAAGCGTAATGTATAAGTTCCTATTCGATGAATCGGGGCAACAACTGATAAGGAAATCCATACTATTTAGAGCTAATATGCCCTATTACTATTAGCAAAAAATGTTTTCATATTTTCCAATACGGGTATTTGATTAATCATCACGGACAAAAGGAGGCAATCTACATGATGGATAAGAAATTTGTAGGTATGTACCATGATGACTCGGAATTATTGGAGAAGATAGATCAATTGAAATCCCAAGGTTTCGAAGGCGAGAACATTTACGTGATAGCTGTGGACAATAATGATGTAAGGATGTTTCAAGGGATGAAATACGGTGATGTAAAAACAACGCCAGATTCTTGGTTCAATCGTTTCATCGATTTCCTTACTGGTGAGGATCATGTCCGAAGCATGCTCCAAGAGGTCGGTGTTTCCGAAGGAGAAATGGATAATTATTATACTGAAATTAAGGCCGGCGGGAAGTTGCTTTACGTTGACCAAGGCGAAGTGAATCTTTTCAATACACATCATGCCCGTAACAGTTTCGGTGTATCGGATGCAGGAGCAGATCCTAATTTAGGGGCAAATCGGGTTTCAGATTTCGAATCGAATGAATTGTATTCGAATAACTATTCATCTGGAGCTTTCCAGGATTCGTTTTTATACGAAGGAACGGATACGAATTTTGGACGTGTAGGCGGTGAAGCGGTGAACAGCAATTGGGACACCGAGAACGAGATACAAAAAGAGAAGATGCGTCTACGCGAAGAACGACTTACCGTAGATAAGGAAGAAGTTGAAAGAGGCGAGGTTTCCCTTCATAAAGATGTCGTGGAGGAGGAACAATCCTTTGATGTGCCTGTAGAGCGCGAAGAAGTTTTTGTCGAACGCCGCCCTGTCAATGAATACGATACGAATGAAAGTGACTTCAAAATGATGCAGGACGATCAAACGATCCGTGTTCCAATTTCGGAAGAAAGACTTGAAGTGACTAAAAAACCATATGTTACTGAGGAAATTGTAATCGGAAAACGGAAAGTCGAAGATACTGAAACTGTCAACGAAACACTCAAACGCGAGGAAGCACATTTTGAAAAAGATTTAGAATTTGATATACAAGAAGAGTTTATTGACGAACCTACATTGCGAAGTAAAAGAGATTTTGAATAATAATTGAAAGACCCGCAAGGCTGGACACTGCTTTGCGGGTCTTTTCACACTCTGTCCGTTGGGGTGAGACAGAGATGACATATTAAGGAAAAGGGTGAATTTGCTTTGATAGCGTAATAGATTGCGAAATTGTACATTGCTAGTGGTAGATGAATTTCAGATATTTTTACGATATAACTTTGACAAGTTGACACGTTCAATTATAAGAATGAAGGGATTGAGCTGACTGGATGCTATCTCAGCCCGGGTTTTTCGGATTTCATAATTCAAATAGAGAGATTTTATTGCTGTCTGCGACGACAGTTTTTTAGGGATTTTTATATGGGTTGCCTGTCCATGGCAAGTCCCTAAAACGCCTAAAAAGTAATTTGGGAGGTGCTGTTGTAGTCAACAATGGGTGTTGCTCCGATTAGTGTCGTGTATTTTTTCATATTAAATTATGATTGATGGAACTTATCAGCTGCTATTTTATGTCACCTGAGTGGTGGTGGCAATGTCAATTACAACCCGCAAATGTGTTCATTGTTTGTCCTAGTCGTAGTACCTATAAGTTAGTTCACCCGATTCCTTAAAAACCCCTTCGATAAAGGGTTCTCTATACAATATTACAGAGATCAATCGGTGTTTAGGTTAGCGCCACGGTTGTCCAGAAAATAATTTATTAATTGCGATGAAAAACGCATAAAACGAACGAAAGACGCATAAAGTTCCTCTAATTGCTCATAAATCTGTCCAAAAACGCATAAAAAATTTTTATGAGCTTTTGAAAGAATTTATGCGTGATTCTGCTATTTTATGCGCTTTTTGAAACGAAAAAAGCAAGCCAAGCTACAAGCCTGCTTTTTCCTTGGGCCTTTACCACTGAATGGCATCTAATTCTGCAATCGCAACTGACACGACACCCGTTTCAGCTGTAAAAAATGCGACTTCTTTCTTTTCGTCCACATTCAACAAATTTACGACCGGCATAACTTTGCCGTCTACAACGATTTCCTTAACTGGATACTGAGGCGGCAATTTTGAAAGCAATCTGCCGATACTTTTCTTCGCATGCAATATTTTCTCCACAGATTTCTCTACTGAGTCCACTTCTTGCAACTGATGGATTTCCTGTGTCTCCAACTTCCCAATAACCTTGGCGTTATCCGATTCAATCCGATTGAGCATGTCCAGAATCTCATGCATATCATCATACTGATTCAGAGTGAAGTCCCTCATGGACATCCGATGATTTTGCAGGCTTTTTCGTATACGGAACACCGCCTCCCCTTGCTTGCCCAACTCTTCACGAATCGTATCTTGCTTTACCGAATCAGAATGCAACTTCTCCTGCACTTCCCATATCCGATCGCGCAAATGAAAGTAACGATTTCGATGGCTATTCTGTTGGCGACTGACAATATCAAGAAGTCTGCCACATACCTGTTCCAACCGGTTGACGACAATGACGAGATGCTCATTCGTTTCCCGCTGTTCTTTCATGAATGCCATATACGGAGTCCAAACGAATCGGTTTTGATTTGTCAAATAATCATCAAACCAGCCATTCAAGTGAACTTTTGATTCTCCCAATTTCAAACTCCTCTATAAAGTCTTCCCCCTATTGTATGTCGATTTTCCTGTCGCGTGTTCGCCTAATCTCAGGTTAAAAACTTCCTTAACCTGCGGATTAAAAACAAGCCGAATTCAATCCATACAAAGCTGTAAATTAATGAAAATCCGAAAATCACCATGACCGTTAACCAGCTAAATGAAGTAACACCGGGGCCAAACACCGGGAATCCTAAAATGTAAAGCGGAATGCAAATGCCAATGAACAACATGATGCCGCCAATGAAAACCGCATTCAAGCGGCTCGCTTGAGTACGTATTGCCCAACCAACTGCAATACCTAATACACCCGTTGTAAACGGGAATATCATTAATTCGCTCGGTTGAATCAAAACCAACAACAAAATGGTCAATAAATAGGAGATGCTTCCCCATCGAAAAGAAATGAGAGTAGCCATGAATATCGGGGCAGTTGCAAAGGGACTTATGAAAAATCCTACTCCAGGTAAAAAACCACCGGCCGATTGAAACACTGCCGCAAGGGCCGACAGTAACGCAACGAACATCATTTTTTCACTTGGCGACCATTTCAACGTTATTGATCTATGAACAGCCCTTGGGAAAAAGGGCAAGGATTTACGAATACGAAACACCATTCCTCCTTCTGCCTTCTTCCTCTACTATATTCCCCAACAGCAGGTACCTGTTACCCGATTCTTGAATAGATTGATAGAGGTAGAAAGGGAGGCATTGCGTGTTGATTAACAAGGAAATGACTACTAATTCATTGTCCCGTAAGCTGAATCCGGAAGATATTTTAGTACCCACAGGTTTTGAAATAGATGTGTTTGCGGCGGACTTAACGACACCCATCAACATCACTTTCACGGAAAATGGCGAGATGCTTGTCGCTGATTCTGGAATTGCAGATGGGAATGGAAAGGTATTAAAACAGACGGAGAATGGCTTTACGGTCATTGCTGATGGATTCAACCCGCCTTTAACGGGAATTACAGTGTATCAGGGCAATATTTACGTTGCCCACAGACGTTATGTGACGATGATCCTGCCTGACGGGTCGAAAAAGGACATAATCGATTGTCTGCCAAGCAATGGAGATCATCATAATAACCGTGTGGTGTTTGGCCGGGATGGAAAAATGTATTTCGGCCAAGGGACTGCGACCAATAGCGGGGTTGTCGGATTGGACAATGGCTGGGTGAAAGAGCATCCGTTTTTTCATGATTACGCAGGTAACGATGTAACATTAAAAGGGCAAAACTTTTCGACTACGACATTTTTGGAGGGCAATCAAGAAGTCGATACGGGTGCATACTCGCCTTTCGGGGTTCCAAGCTATCCCGGGGAAAAGGTGAACGGCATCGTTCGAGCAAGCGGCAGCATTCTGCGGGCAAATTCAGATGGCACAGATTTAGAGCTTGTCGCATGGGGGTTGCGGAATCCATTTAGAATCCAGTTCGATAGTTATGATCGGCTATTCGCCGCGAACCACGGAATGGATGTCCGCGGAAGTCGCCCCGTCGCCAATTCCCCGGATGAATTCCAATGGATCCGTCCAGGAATGTGGTATGGATTCCCTGATTATACGGGCGGGCTTCCTCTGACAATGCCGCAATTCAAGCCGGAGAACGGAGAGCAGCCCGAATTCCTATTGGCGGAGCACCCGATGCAACCACCGATGCCAGTAACCGTATTCCCACCACACTCCGCCACAATGGGGTTCAGTTTCAATGAAAAGTTAGCATTCGGCCCGATCGGAGATGTGTATATCGCCGAGTTCGGGGCAGACGATCCAATAACAACTGGTGGAAGATTGCTTCCCCTTGTCGGACATCGCGTTTCTCGAATCGATATGCGAACAGGCGAAATTTTTCCATTCGCCATTAACCAAAGTGGCGTTCCAGCCTCCCTATCTAATGGCGGCGGTTTCGAACGACCGATCGATGCGGTTTTCGGCGCGGAAGATGTTCTCTACGTGGCAGATTTCGGACTGTTTTCAGACGAAATGGCAATTCCTAAAACAGGCGTGATTTGGAGGATAAGAAAAACGGGTTGAGTAAGGACGTGATACGGCGTATCACAATGTAGATACGCCGTATCACAACGTAGTTGTGGCGTATCACAACGTAACTCGCTCGCATCACAACGTAACACGCTCGCATCACAACGTAAACGCCGCATCACAACGTAACTCGCTCGCATCACAACGTAACTCGCTCGTATCACAATGTAACTCACTCGTATCACAACGTAAACCGTTCGTATCACAACGTAAACGCCGCATCACAACGTAACTCGCTCGCATCACAACGTAACTCGCTCGCATCACAACGTAACTCGTTCGTATCACAACGTAACACGCTCGCATCACAACGTAAACGCCGTATCACAACGTAACTCGCTCGTATCACAACGTAACTCACTCGCATCACAACGTAAAGACGTATCACAACGTAACTCACTCGTATCACAACGTAAACCGCTCGCATCACAACGTAACTCTTTTTAGTCTGCCCCAATTATTAAATAAAAACGAATCATTTTGTTTCCTTTTCCGTCAATAAGGGTATTTCCGAAAACAACGATGGACAAGGAGGTTGAACTATGAGAAAAACATTCATTGGCAGTTTTCCGAATCAGGAGCGCCTTATTTACAAAATTCAAGAACTGACGGACGAAGGCGTTGAAGAACAGGATTTGTATATCGTCATGAAAGACGAAATAGCGGTGGATGAACTCAGGCGTCACGCAACTCTCGTAGACGCAGATTCCCCCTTTAATCTGTTCAATCGTTTCATGGGATTTCTTGCAGGGGAAAAAAATGTCCGAAGCATGTTGCATGATTCCGGATTCACTGATGACGAGGCAAAAACATATTTCAATGCCGTTCAGGAAGGCGCGCTGTTACTTTACATGAATGGAAAATTCGAAAAGGTACGGAATGCGGATCGCCCGCCGATAGAACCTAATTATGAAGGCTACGGACTGATCCCTTTAGATGAATCAGAAGCGGGACTCGAAAATTGAATGAGTAAAACACCCAATGGTTTCAGTTCTCCATGGGTGTTTTCCATTCTCCTATCCCTTTACATACCTTTCACGCCATTCCGCAAGTTCCTTCTCCATCACCTGCATTTCAAGCGTTTCATCCCAACGATCAGTCATCGTATTCCAAATTCTTGCAAAAAATCTATCCTTGGCAGTTTGGTGTAAATGAAATTCGAGACAAGGCACCGAAATCCTTTGTAGTTCGTTAACAGACAAAATGGCCTGTACAACCTTTTGCGCGTCCCCTTCTGCTGAAGTTACATTTAACTGATCAAGTGCCTCCCGCCATTCGCCTTCACTAATTTTATTCACATGACGGAATTCCTCGGCATATCTGTATGCCTTTCCTTCCTCCTCTTCCGGCGCACCCGTCAAAAACAGGTTATGCGAGGGACTATAATAGACTGTCGCGTCCTCTATTTCAGGAGATTCGACAAAAATCCCGGCATCCAACTGTTGCCTTCCGGCTGCCGTCAAAGAAAAGACACCGCCATTTTTCACAATCAATCCGGCACGGCTCATTCGATCGATAACGTCTTGAACGAATAATGGCTCCACGACCAATATGTCGCCCACATCTTCGACAGATGAAAACTCTGAAGTCCGAAATGCGATTAACAACATCTTCATTAGGACATCCATCTTCGTCCGCTTCACCGTTTCGAATTCAACATCGACCACTTGAATCGGCAATGTCCATTTTTCTGTGGCAAGCAGTTTTACGTTCGGGTCTTTTAGTATTTCATCCCGAAGACGTCTTTCCAAACTGTCCATTTACCCATTCCTTTCCAATGCCAAATCGAACTCCCTGAATCCCCCGCCTAACTTCACCTTTTCCACCAATCTTGTATACATCGTTTTCGTTTCTGCCTTTTTCGGCCGGGTCATGAACATATCCGAACTGCCAACGATGATCAACAATTCCCTCGCGCGTGATAATGCAACATTCAACCGTCGGTAATCCTCAGCAAACCCAATTGTCCCACTTGGCTGATGATGGTTCCGAACGAAGCTCAAAATGATAATATCCATTTCCATCCCTTGGAATTTATCAACGGAACCGGTCCTACAATGTAAATGCTTTGGCATGATTTCCTGTTCAATGAGCCGGTCAATCCGCTTCACCTGTTCACCATAGAAACTGATCACACCAACGCTTTTCTTCGCATCCGAACTTATACGCCCTTCACGCTTAGCAAGTTCAGTCGCTTCCTCAATTTCAAGAAGCAGGTCCCTAACCTTTTGCAACTCCGCTTCATTATAAAGGCTCGTTCCGCCCTTCATTTGCGCTTCAAAATAGGAAGGTTCGTTTGGCATGTCAAACCACAACAGATGGTCATCACGCTTTATGAACCTTGACGAAAGCAGATGATCACGGGCATTGTCAGAGTCCTCTAACCCGCATTGCAGCCGATAATTCCCATCCACATAAAACGGGGTAATCGTCTCCATGATCTTCTCATGCATCCGATATTGAATACCTAACATCGTCTTATTTTGCTTCGGCAAGCTTCTGAATAAACGCTCAAAAAGCGATTCCTTCAGCATGCCACGCAATTGATTTTTCTCTTCGATATCTTTAATTTCCTCAATGAATTCATCCATCGTCTCCCGACCGACAAGTGGCGGCAACTGATGATGATCGCCGACAAGGACAATCTTCTTCCCTTTCAGCATCGGCAACAGGAGCTCGGGAGGCGTCGCCTTCGATACCTCATCGATGATGACGACGTCGAAATTCGGATAGTCTTCCATGAAATCACGTCGAGCTGAAGCGACACAAGTCGTTCCGATGACATTCGCATGCTTCACATACAGTTTTCGGATTTCATCCAAGTCATATTCACTCGCACTTGAAAGCAGTTCACTCCATTCATCCTGCAAAACTCCCACAACGGGCAATTGCGCAAGCTCTTTTTGTAAATCGATAGTTACTGCTTGTTTTGCTTCAATTTCTACACCGATTTCCTGTTTACGCTTTTCAGGTTCAGATTTAATGATTTCTTGGAGAGCATGAATCCGCTCCTTGTACGTTTGAATCTCATTTTCCACCTCAGATTCATCCTTACTCAATGCCTCCAAGGTTTCCCTTATAATCGACAATTGATTGGTCGTAGACTCCCTGATTTCGATTCTTTCCTTTAAAGCAAGTTCAGCCTTTTGAAATAAATCCTTCCGCTTCTCAAATTCAGCAAGACCCTTTTCAAGTTCTACAATCCTTTTTTCAACATCATCCCGATGGATATGCTCGTCCACAAGATCGGCAAGTGCCGAAATTTCTTCCTTTAAGCCGCGAAGCTGTTCCATATGATTCCTGATTTTCCGGTCCGCTTTCTCCTCTTCAGTCGTCAACTCAGCAAGCTTGGACTTCATTTCGTCCATGATATCTGATTTCAACGTAGAAAATCTTGTGACAGCTTCACGATCGGAAGTCGCCTTTATACTTACCGCATGCCTTTTGACTTCCTCCGACTTTCCATACAAATAAGCTAAATTCTCAGCAAGCCGATGTAATAAAGCTGCTTTTTCCGGACTCGCAGGCATTGCCAAAGTTCTTATAGTCGCCGGTAATACAAAGAAACGGCTTATTTTATCAAGCATTTCATGCATCTCTTCAGGAGTCTTGTATTTGTCATTCTGTTTGCTGTGGATTTCCTCAATGGGATAATAAAACTTTTTAAGAATCTTCTCCGCGTATTCAATCCCGTTCGACAAACGTTCCGCAACTTCATTCCATTCAAGTAGAGCATATGGATACGTTCCATTAATAATTTCCACTCGCAATCGTTCGAGTGCATTGATTTCAAGTTTTACTGGAAGAGATGGCTCTACTTGATGAATTGCATACAATTCCTTTAACTCCTCGAGCTTCCTCACTTCAGACAGTTGTTCCAAAAAACGAGTCAACGGCAGCCGTTTCCCTGCATTGATGCCGGACTCCTCTTTCAATCTGCGAACAGCTATTTCTGCGTAATCAATCGCTTCGACAGTTTGGAAATAGCGAAGCATTTTCCTCTGTGCCATTAGGCTACGCTCTGCATCTGTCATTTCCCCTTCTAACTCAGGACTGATTTCAGCGTCAGCAATGGCCCTTTCACTATCTCTTAATTCATCGGAAAGTTTATCTAACACTTGGGATAAATCTGCTTGTTGCGCTACAACCTTTATCCGTTTTTTGGATAGTTCGCTCTCCCTTTGACACAACGTTTCAAGCCGCTTAGACAACTCCCCCGCTTCCAATTCAGCTGCATGTTTTTCGACTATCTGACGTTCTGCAACTTCCATCTCCGCTTGAAGACGCTCGATTTCTACTTGAATACCTTCCATTTCAAATTCGATTTGCCGCTTTCGGTCTTCGCGTTTTTCCCGCTGTTCATTCACCGCGGCCAATGTTTCATCACGCCAATGAATCGCGACGTTTTCCTCGATAAACCGCTTCCCTTCCTCCTCGATGCTTTCCGTTCGTCCATACCGCAATATCCTGATCTTAGGATCGGACAGCAACCTTCCAAGAGCGTTATCGACAGCTAAATTCGACTGGGAAGCGACAAGCGTCCGCTGCCCCGCCTTCATCAACTGATGGCAAAGTTCCGAGATCACCGTCGTCTTCCCTGTTCCGGGAGGCCCTTGAATGACATATAAGTCATTCGCTGACATTGCACCAATGACCGCCTCTTTTTGGAATTCATTCAACGGATGATGGAACTCAAGCTCAAGCCGCTTGTTCGTAATTTGGACAACTGGGCGTTCTTCAAACAAGATTTTCTCCAAGTTCGGATTTGCCGCAAATCCATCCTGCAGATCCTTGAACCCTTTCCGCAGACGCCTGATCTGACTTAGCTCCGCAAAATTGCTGAAGACGACTTCCCGTGCATCTTTTGGCAATAACGAACCTCGCCGTGCGACCGCTTGATACTTCCGGTTTAACTCGATTTTAACGGTCCGTTTTCCACGATTCACATCAATCACTTGTCCAAGGTCATCACTTGAACCTTTCAGCTTCGCACTGAAACCCGTGATGGAACCCCAGTCTTTCGCTTCAAGTCCACTACATGTGATCGTCAGCTGGTTAAAGGACTCATTAACATGCGCCTGCGTAAAATGAGCGGTAATATCGTCAATGTCTGCATTCTTCTCCTCAATACGCAAGTATCCTTCCCAACTCTTAATCCGTTTTTCGACATACTCCGACCGTTCCTGTGCAATAGGCAATTCTCGTAGACTTGTATACAACTCTATCGGCATCGAACTGCCTGAACGCTGGTTAACCAAGAATTTCAGGCGAACTCCAAGTCGGCGATTCGTCCGAACAGGCTCTTTTCGCCCTTTCACCCGGAAACTTGTTGCAAGAAACCCTTCATTTTTGTAGACGCACTCCATCACCGCCACCCGATCTTTCAGGTGGTTAGCAAGTTGGGAATTTGCGCCCGGATCGAAATAGAAGGAGAATGTCATATTGTCTTGTTTGGCGGGGAGTTTTTCAATGTAGATAGCGAAATGATCCTGCATCGCAAAGAGCTCATTCTCGTCAATTGCCCAATTCCCGATTTCCTTCCGCGCCCGATGTGTCATATCAAGTCGACATTTCATCACTTCATTCATTACATCATTATTTCTCACCACGACACCCTCCTTTCCGTTCAACTCTTTTCCGAAATAAAACCATACGTTCTATCATACAACAAAATCCTGTTCGGATTAATTAAAAAATCGCGGGTTCTCTCGCATTCTATTTACTTTTCCGATATACTAATTAATGTTTTAAAATAGGTATAATAAATAAGTGGAGGCTTGAAGCTTTGAAAGTATGGTTATCGGTAATTGTTGGATTGTTGCTTATTCTTTCAGGATGCGTTAATGCATCGGATATAGATACAAATGAAAAATCAGCTATTGAAACTGTTAGTCAGGAAACACCCCAAGATAATAAATCTACAGAAGAAACGTCAAAAGATGATATTTCAAAAGTAGATGGTTCAAAAGATAAAACAAAAGAGACTGAATCAGAGGTCACAAAAAACAATACTCCAACTGTCGCTCCAAGCGAAAAAAAGGAGTCCGTTGTTAAAACGGCTCCCGTAAAGAAGACTGAAACGGCTGGTACAACTGCGCATATTCCAGTTCAGTTAGTTAAAACAATCGATGGAGATACGATTAAAATTCTTTATAACGGCCAAGAAGTAAATGTCCGATATTTATTGATCGACACGCCTGAAACGAGCCATCCGCGGTTAGGCAAGCAACCGTTTGGCGAGGAAGCGAAAGAGCGTAATCGGCAATTGGTGAACAGCGGTGCATTATCAATCGAATTCGATGTCGGTGAACGGTATGATAAATACGACAGATTGCTTGCTTACGTCTATGTCGATGGGAAAAGTGTTCAGGAGACATTGCTTTCGGAAGGATTGGCTCGGGTTGCTTATGTATATCCGCCCAACACGCGTCATTTGACACCTTACGAAGAAGCACAAGCAGTAGCAAAGAAAAAAAGACTGGGCATCTGGTCGGTTGAAGACTATGCCACAGATTCCGGATTTAATAGTGACGCGGCTAATACAGCAACAAAAGTCCCAACGGCAACTAGTGGATCCACTTCTAAACCTGCAGCATCTACAAGTAAGCCCGACACAACGACTAGCACTTCTTCCGGGAATAAGGAGTTTTTCCAAAACTGTACAGAGTTACGGAAGAAGTATCCTAATGGCGTCCCGCAAAGCCATCCCGCTTACCAGCCAAAAATGGACCGTGATAAAGATGGCTTTGCATGTGAAAAATAAAATTCAGCTAAACCGGGAGAGATTCATTTCTCCCGGTTCTTTCATTCCCATTTGTCGCATTTTGTCTAAATCCATCATTTTAAGTCCGGCATGAATTCCATTTGAAGAGGGAAAGGTATAAAAACACCGATTTCTCATTTCCCAAGAAATAATGTAGAAAATTGTAAGTGAAGGAGAACTATCCAATGCAGGAATTTAAAATAACGTATTTCTTTGATGAAGAACATTATATTAGACGTTTCATACATACCGACTCAATGGAAAGTGCCCAACTATTTGTACAAAACGAACGGGATCAATATATTTCATTCACAGACAGCCGTGGAATTTATCATGAGCTGCATACAGGGAAAGTCCAAGTTGTACAAGTTTCCGAATACCATCGGGCAGAAAAAAATAAAAACAACAAGAAGCTTTGAAAGAAAACATCAAGGCTTCTTGTCTTTTATCCCCCCCTCACTTCTGAGGAAACACAAAGCAGTCTGACCTCTTTGTCCGTATAGTTGTACCAGTAATGCGGACGAGTGGAGTCCATCATGATCGATTCGGAAGGACCTAATTCGTATACTTGATCTTCAAGACGTACTGTGAGAGTTCCCTCAATGACATAGAGAAATTCCTGTCCGGGATGCGTTATAAGATTCCCCTCAATTTGCCCCGGCTTCAAGACAACGTATAACGGTGCAAAATCCCGCTTTGAAAGCGCCGTTCCAAGGTCTTTGTAGTAAATATGGTGAGCATCCATCCGCTGTTCCATTATCAAAGGACGATCTGAATCTGCCTCTTCCTCCTCGAAAAAGTAACTTGGATTCACTCCAAATACGACTGAAATCTTCTTCAAGGATTCCAATGTTGCGGAACTTTTTCCTCTTTCCAACTGGGAAAGAAAACTAATGGAAAAGCCCGTTTTTTCCGCAAGTACCTTGAGTGTCATCCCTCTTTTTAATCTGATTTCTTTAATCTTTTTCCCCAATTGTTCAATTGCCATTTTCGATTCTCCTAAATAATTCTATTGACAGAATATTATTATGAAACTATGATAGGCTTAATGTTATTGAAGTGGCACTTCAATTTAAAAAGTTAAGCGCTTTCATTTATTTTTTTTGTTTGACTTTGAAGTACTGCTTCAATTATATCAAAGGAGGAATGGGTTGTGGAGAAAAAAAAGTTAAACAGGGTATTGATTGCAAGTCTCGTAGGTAGTTCCATAGAATGGTTCGACTACTTCCTATATGGAACGGTAGCCGCATTAGTGTTCAACCAAATGTTTTTTGTCAATGAAGACCCGACAATCAGCTTATTATTGGCATATGCGTCATTCGCCCTTGCGTTCTTTATCCGACCGTTCGGTGGAATTATCTTTAGTCATATCGGCGACCGGATCGGAAGGAAAAAGACACTTGTTTTGACATTAAGCATAATGGGGATTGCAACATTTGGTATGGGGCTTTTGCCTACGTATCAAGCAATCGGGATTTGGGCACCAATTCTATTGATAACATTGAGACTTATTCAAGGCTTAGGTATTGGTGGAGAATGGGGAGGCGCGCTACTACTTGCGGTTGAATATGCGCCGCCTGAAAAACGTGGTTTCTTTGGATCCGTGCCACAAATGGGGATTACAATCGGTATGATGCTTGGAACACTGGCATTGTCTATCATGACTTTGCTGCCTGAAGGTTCATTTATGACATGGGGCTGGCGTGTACCATTCATTCTGAGTGCATTGCTTGTTGTTTTCGGATTATGGATTCGTAAAGGAATTGATGAGACACCTTCATTCAAGGAAGTCCAAGAGCGTGGAGAAATTCCTAAAGTTCCACTTATTACAACACTAAAAACACATTGGCGTGAAGTCCTTATTGCAATTGGAGCCAAAGTTGTTGAAACAGCTCCGTTCTACATTTTCAGTACATTTATCGTTTCATACGCAACTACTCAACTTGATTTCTCAAGAACAGCGACGTTGAATTCAGTCATGGTTGCTACAATCGTTACAACGATTTTGATACCGATCATGGGTAAACTCTCTGACAAAGTCGGCCGTAAACCACTTTACGTATGGGGATCTGTCGCTATGATTCTGTTCGCATTCCCATACTTCTGGATGATTAAGCAAGGCTCAGTTGCCCTTCTTGTAATTGCTACCATTATTGGATTGGGAATTATTTGGGCACCAATTACAGCAGTTCTTGGAACGATGTTCTCGGAAATCTTCTCTGCTGAAGTACGTTATACGGGAATTTCTCTTGGCTATCAAATTGGGGCAGCTGTTGCCGGAGGTACTGCACCACTTGTTGCGACTGCATTACTTGCCAAATTCAACAATTCCTATGTGCCGGTTGCTCTATACATCATTTTCACGGCGGTCGTTTCACTTATTGCCATCTGGGCAGTAAAAGACCGGAAAAACGAAGCGTTAGATCTATAAGCTATAACTCCGAACAGTGTGCAATATAATTCCAAGGGGGAGATTTTAGTGCTGATCATCAATGAAAAAGAAATTCAAACTACTTATGGCATGAAAGAAGCCCTTCAAGACGTCGAGCATATATTACGTTCAAAGGCAGAAGAGAAGATCTTAAACCCACATAGAACGATCATCGAATTCCCGGCGCATAACGCATCGGTACTCTATATGCCAAGTTCCGACCTAACAAATGAACTCACTACGATAAAAACAGTGTCAATCTTTCCTGAAAACCCAGCCGTCGGCAAACCGACGACGCAAGGTGTCATCCTTGTAACCGATGCACAGAACGGCGAACATCTTGCGCTGATGAATGCTTCCTATTTAACAAGACTACGGACTGGTGCAATAAGCGGCCTTGCGACAGACCGCCTAGCAAGAAAGGATGCGAAGGTGCTTACCGTTATCGGGACAGGTGGAATGGCTTTTGAACAAGTCATCGGCGTCCTTGAAGTTCGCCGAATTGAAAAAATGCTTTTAGTCAATCCGACCATCTCAAAAGCAGAACGTTTCAAAGAGAGACTTGTGGAGTTCGGTATCGATGACAACATTCAGATTGAAATTGTGTCAGACGTTTCTGCAGCTGTTCGCCAAGCGGATATCATCTGCTGCAGCACCCGTTCCAATACACCCGTTTTTGACGGAAATGATGTAAAAGCAGGTACACATGTCAATGGCGTCGGCTCTTACTTGCCTCATATGAGGGAAGTGGATCACACGTTCATCAAACGATGCAGTAAAATTGTCATTGATGACGAAACGGGTGTCAAAGAAGAAGCTGGTGAACTAATCTACGCCAATGAACAACCCGATTGGTCCTATGATGAGTTACATGGTGAATTGATGGATCTTGTTGTAGGTACAATCGATGGAAGAGAAAATACAGAGGAAATTACTTTCTTCAAATCTGTTGGTGCCTCGTATTTCGACCTTGCCGTCGCACAGGGAGTCTATCGAAAGGCTGCTGAGTTGGGCATAGGCGTTGAGGTACAAGTTTAATCAAGTTTAATAAATCACTGAACGGCAGACTATATTTTAGTTTGCCGTTTTTCATTTCCCAAATTACTTGTTGACTTGTCCTATCAGTTCCTCTCTCACCTCCTCTATCTGAACGAGTTGGACATCGCTTTTATGTTGTACATATTGCTTTTCGAATGAAGCAAGTATCTCCACAGCAGGTTTGACTCCCGCGTAAATTGCAAAACTGAGTGTTACGACAGAAACAGCAAAGACTAATGCCACTATCTTCTTGGCCACGGTCATTCCTCCTTATAGGAATCTTTTCACTAACTATACGACGTTTATACCTTTTAGAAAATCAAATATTTCTGATAAAATACGCCATTCACCCATGATTATCGTCAGTAAACGAATAGAAATTCCCCCCATCGACAGTTTATGCTGTCGGATGCTGATAAAGAATAGGGAAACATTCATTTTTCGCAGCTTGCACGACATTCAAATTACAATGTTCGTTAAATACGTCAAAACTCAACAAGAATGTAACTTTTATAGACATATTAAGTAATTTATGTACGATATAGTGTAATATTGGGAATCAATCAATTACTTTCTTCAATTTTATTATTCTTTAGAAAATTTACATGTTATAATACAGAAGACTTATGTAAAAAGGAGGATTCGTTTATGTACTGTAAAAGTATGACTCTTGATGCAGATGCACTTGCATTAAGATGGGCAAACTCGAATGGTAGCGTTTCGGAGATCATCACACCCGAAGGAATTTTTCTTTCCGAGCAAACCCCTTTAGAACTACTTGGTCATTCCCAGAAAAGGGGATCCCCTTTGCAAGGAGGATTTTACCCAGCCAACTACCAATCGGCTAATAGAGCATTCATCCAAACGGCTGCGTCTAATATTGGAGACTGTGTTTGGATTCTAAGCGATTGTTTCACATCAAAAGCCTTGGAGAAAAATAGAACAAAAGTCTATTTCAAAAATGGAATGTCGATAACTGTCGGCGCATCCAAGGAATTCATGGAACGCAAACGTAAGCGTATACATAGATACTTTCAATCCACTTATCAATTAAATTACATACTTCCTGGTATAAAAGAATTTAATCAGAAGTATTTTTAGTTTTTTAGACATAAAAGCAGCCTCAGATAGGCTGCTCAGACTGTAGACAAACACCCTAATTTTTGGTATTGCCTACAGTCTGTTTTCATTTAAAACAGAGATAAAGCTATAAATGTTGATTTCCGCTGCGAGCGGACGCTTTCCGCGGGCACGGCTTCAGCCGCTTCCTTCGCTGCGCTCAGTCCAGGGTCTTCAGCTCGCGCTGTTCCCGCAGGAGTCGCCGCTCTCCGCTCCAATCAACGGTGTTGCCTATTAAATGAATGAGTAGATGGATATGATGACGAAGAATCAAATCAATGAACGAGACCAGTTGGAAATACTGACCATAGAACAGTTGGTTCCTCAAGACCATCTGGCGCGCAAACTGGATGCTGCGATTGATTTTTCCTTTATCTATCCATTAGTTGAAGACCTTTATTCAACCATTGGGAGACCCAGCATTGATCCTGTAGTACTAATCAAAATGACATTTATCCAATATACATTTGGCATTCGCTCAATGCGTCAGACATGCAGGCGATGCTGACTTTTGCTGCCATAAATTTGAAGAAGCTGGCCAGTTGGACATGGAGAGCGCCGGCTATGGAGGCTGAAATGATGCCCCTGTCTTAAAGGATCTCCAGTTGATTGGAGTGCAGGGCGGCGACTCCTGGGGGATCAGCGCAGCGTGAAGACCCCGCAGGAAAAACCGTTACGAAGAACGGCTTTTGCGACCAAAAGCGAAGCGTTGGGAGCACATCCGAGGAGGCTGAGGGCAAGCCCCCCGGAAAGCGTCCGCCCGGAACGGAAATCAACGTTATGTCAGCTACTAATAGTTAAAATGTAGAAAAGGGTTGGAAATCTATGATTTCCAACCCTTTTGTCTACAGTCTGAGCAGCCTCAGATAGGCTGCTTTTTAATTTTATTCCTTTAAATCCTCAATCGAGTCAATGTCCATATATTCAGGGACAACTAATCCGATTTTAACGCCTTCCATATTAATGCCAAGTTCCTCGAATTGACCGTCGAATTTGTCGGCATAAGTTTTATGCGTTACTGGCAACCATGCTGCAAGTGATGCATCTGCACTTCCGTCAGCAATTGCGGACCATAGCGGACCAGCCTCAACTTGCGTCAATGTTACATCATAGCCCACCTCTTCAAGGACAAGCTTCATAACATTATGACTGGCGATCTCACTATCCCAAGCAACGTATGCAAGATTGATTTTATCACCACTAACCTTGTCGACTCCGTCCGTCCATTCCGCTACTTTTTCTGCATTCGCATCAATCCAGTTTTGTGCAGCGACTTCCTCTTTTTCACCTTCTTGGATGGCTACCATCACTTCACCCATATCCGCTTCTGACCAGTTGAAGTTCGAAAGGATTTGGTGGGCTTCAGGAAGGTCAGCCGCAAGTCCCGTTCTTGCAATTGTACGGATTTGTTCTTCCCCACCATAAGACCCTTTTGGATCATCCAAGTATTTCAGATCGAATTTCGCGAACTTCCAATGTGGCGTCCAACCAGTGATGATAATCGGCTTTTCAGCATCATACGCTTTTTTCAATGCCGCGGTCATTGTTGCACCGGAACCAGTTGTCACTTCCCATTTATCAAGGCCATAATCCTCAATCGCTCTGTCGGTCGCTTCCATAATACCTGCACCTGGGTCAATCCCTGTGATTTTATAGTCAAGAGACTCACCTACTGAATCTGAGCTGCTGCCCGTACCAGCTTTATCATCATTTCCACAAGCGGCAAGACCTACGGCCAGTAGTGCTGCTGCTCCAAATCCAAATAGTTTCTTTTTAAAATCCATTATAATGTTCCCCCTTGTTTTTTCTTACCTGCGTACTGAGTGATCCGGTCAAGAATGATAGCTACGATGACAATTGATAGGCCAGTTTCAAATCCAACGCCTGTTTTCAATTGTGTCACCGCCCTATACACTTCCACGCCGAGCCCTGGTGCACCGACCATCGACGCAATAACGACCATGGATAGCGATAGCATGATACTTTGGTTGACCCCTGCCATAATCGTCGGCTTCGCAAGTGGGATTTGCACTTTCACCAAACGTTGCCATGTCGTCGATCCGAATGCTTCTGTCGCTTCGATCAAATCTTTCGGTACTTGTTCGATTCCAAGCATTGTCAATCGGATTGTCGGCGGCATCGAGAAGATGACTGATGCTACTACGCCAGGCACGACTCCGATATTGAAAAAGAATATCGCTGGCAATAAATAAACGAATGCCGGCATCGTCTGCATCAAGTCCAATATCGGATTGATGACCCTCTTCACCGTAGGCTGTTGGGATCCCAAAATACCTAACGGGATACCTATAAGAAGCGCAATCATAACGGACGCTATAACAAGCGCAAGCATTTGAAGCATCGGATACCAGTAGCCAAGGTAGTCAATGAACAACAGTCCGACGAGAGTAAATATCGCAATTCCTCGAGTGGAAAGGAACCATGCAAGCAATGCGAATATGACGGCAAGCAAAATGGAAGGCACCATAGTTAGCAAATCTACCGAACCTTCAACAATGCCTTTTAGAAAGCCTGATATTCCATCGAATACAGAGCCGAATTGAGTAACAAGCCAATCAATGCCAGTATCAATCCAACTGGCGAACGGCAAACGAGGCAATAAATTATCCAATGTTGCTCACCTCGTTTTCTTCCATAATTTCTTCCGCAGTATCAGAATCAGTACTGCTATTTATAAACTGCCCGTCGCCTGCCAAAGCGCCGATCAGTGCACCACGAATAATAATGCCTAACAAATGATGTTGCTCATTCACAACCGCCACCGGAATGGCAGTCGTCGAAACAGTATCGAACAAATCTGTTAACACCGTATCCGGAGAAATTGTAGGGATGTCTTTAATAAGGACTTCTTCAAGAGTTTTCCCGGACTCTGTTGCCCCCACAGCATCCTGTGCCGTTACGGCACCAACAAGCCGATTCCCTTTATCCACTACGTAGATAGATGAAATTCTGAGCCTTTTCATAAGGCGCAAGGCAACTCTTGGTCCCCTGTCGATTTGAACCATATCTGCCTTTTTCATAATCTGTCCAGCTGTCAACACTTTCGCAAGATCGACATCTTCTACAAACCGTTCTACGTATTTATTGGATGGGTTCATCAGTATTTCTTCCGGCGTGCCGATTTGAACGACGTCGCCATCCTTCATTAAAGCGATACGGTCACCAATCCGAAGCGCCTCATCCAAGTCATGGGTAATGAAGATAATTGTTTTCCCCATGTCGTGGTGAAGTTGCAGCAATTCATCCTGCATATCTTTTCGGATCAAAGGATCAAGGGCACTAAACGCTTCATCCATTAATAGAACGTCCGGATCGTTTGCAAGCGCTCTCGCCAAACCGACACGTTGCTGCATCCCGCCACTCAACTGGCTTGGGTATTGATCTTCATACCCTGATAATCCAACGAGTTCCAACGATTTCTTAGCTTTTTCCTTCCGTTCAGCTTTCGCAATCCCTTGAATCTCAAGTCCATATTCAGTATTCTCAAGAATCGTCTTATGTGGGAATAGGGCAAAATTCTGGAATACCATCCCAATTTTCTTCCTTCTCACTTCACGAAGCTGCTCTTTATTCATCTTGACAATATCTTCACCATCGATGAGCACAGACCCCATTGTCGGGTCGATCAAACGATTTAACATCCGTACTAATGTAGATTTCCCACTTCCTGACAGCCCCATAATGACAAATATCTCACCATCATAGACATCGAAAGTAGCGTCTTTCACACCTACCGTCGCCCCGGTAGATTTCAAGATTTCACTCTTCGATTTCCCCTCATTCAATAGCTGGGCTGCACGCCTGCTATGTTTACCAAAGATTTTTGTTGTGTTGATCACTTCGATTTTCTTTTTCTGATGATCCATCCTTACACTCCTTAATCCGCAAAACTTAATATCTAATAGTATAGTCGTAACAATTTTGTAATACAACCGTTTTTACCAAATAAATTGTTTGTACAGTAAAAACTGTATAAACAATACTTGTATCATTGCTTTTTAAAAGTGGGTATAATACGCTAAGAGAGTGATCGAATCTCGATTCCTATGATATACTGCGGAGGGAATGCATAATGGACGGTAAAGAAACACTTCTAAAGGCACGCGAGCGGATTATTGAAACGATTGCTCAAAATATACATCTATACGGCCTAACACCTTCTGCCGGCAGACAGTACGGCACGATGTTTTTCCACAATGAACCGCTAACCCTGGATGATATGACGGAAGAACTTGGGATGAGCAAAACGAGCATGAGCACCTCTGTAAGAGCGTTAGCTGATTTGAAATTAGTGGAACGCGCATGGATACGCGGTGTCAGAAAAGATCTTTATCAAGTGAAAGACGATTGGTATCAGAGTTTCATCGATTTATTTTCGATTAAATGGCGCAGATCCATTTCACTCCACACGGTTGCCATCAGGAAATCGCTTAGTGAGCTTGAGGAGTTGAAGAACGACCCCGAAATCAGTGATGAATTAAAAGATATCGTGGAAACAGATATTGCAAAACTTGAATACATCCGAGACTACTATGAATGGCTTGACCGTTTAGTAGATGCTTTCGAGGAGCATGAAATCTTTAAGCTTGTTCCGCCAAACGCCTAATTAGATGAATATAAATAAATGAACAAATATAGTTCGTAAAGAGGTGTCAACCTAATGTCGTCAAAAATGCCAATCTTACTGATTCTGTTAATAATTGGCAGTGTGTGTCTTGTTCTATCATTGACACTTTCATTATCGGAAGGGTTAAAGATGACCTTGCTGATTATCGCAGTTATTTTCAATATTACAAGCTCGGTTGGGCTGATGATTATTGGAGCCAAAAAAACGAGAGAATCATTGTAAGTATAAAAAAGCTGTTTTGAGGTCAATTTCCGACATCAAAACAGCTTTTTCGCGCTTTAGCCTATCCTCCCCAATACGCAAACCATATAGATATTGAATAGATACATTCGGATGCGGGGGGTATTATTTTGTTATTGATCACCATTATTGCCATCGGTGTGGCAGCAAATATTGATAATTTAGGAATCAGTATGGCGTTCGGCTTGCGTTCCAACCGCATTCCAGTCCGTTACAATCTGATCATCTCCATCATATCCATGGCAGCTGCATATGTATCGATCATAATCGGAAAAATCTTATCCAACTATTTGACGCTATCATTCTCCAACCTTACGGGAGGCATTCTTTTAATCGGACTCGGCTTATGGGTTAGCTTGAAACCATCTGAATGTGCTGGGGATGCCAAACAACTAACCTCTATCCGCTGGAAGGAATCAGTCGTCTTAGGGTTCATTTTAGCCCTCAATTGCCTTTCAATTGGCTTCAGCGCAGGCATTACCGGCGCTCTCCCATTACCTACAGCAATTTCCGTCGGTTTCTTTTCATTCATTTCCATTGCAATTGGCGTCAGGCTTGGCCATTCGATTGGAAATACATTTTTCGGTAAACATGCAGAACGTATTGGAGGATTATTGTTAATACTGATCGGCATATTTGAAATTTTTATGTGAGGTGAAATTCTACACCCCATGACATTAAAAAGGTGAAACGGGATTTATTTGCGAAATCCGTTTCACCTTTCCTACTTTTTATTCAATTTACATATCCAATGTGTTAGTCAACTCATGATAGTCAACCGTTTTCAGGAACCCCTTCGATTGCATGTTCTTTACAAATTGTAGTAGTTCCATTTTCATCTCCATGAGTTCGATGTCTAGGAATTCTGCTGTATTCTCATTTTCTGTAGGCATAATCATCATATTCCTTCACACTCCTCTTTAATCGTCTCAATTCTGATGTTACGTATATTAGACCCAGATACATTTGCGGCAGCCAAAATCCACAAAAACTGTAAGTAATAAGTCCTTATTAGGATACCCTTCAATCTTGCTGTATTAAACATAACACGATTGGATTACAGTTTGAAGTTTTTCCTGTTGGGACATTTTTTTTGGAAAAGCCTATTTTTTTGCCGATTTCAATAAATATTTCTCAAATTGATTTTTCAAATTGATTTGATTTGGTTTATACTGATAATGTACTATGATAATAGAGAGAGGGGTAGGCATATGAAAATAGGTCATTTGATTCGTGCTGAACGTGTACGTCAAGATATGAAACAAATAGTCCTTGCAAAAGGCATTTGCACTCCTTCATACCTATCTAAGATTGAGCGGAATTTAATTGAGCCGAGTGAGGATATTGCGGAGTTATTATTCCAACGCTTGGGAATAGATTCGGGGAAATTGCAGAAGAAGGATACTAAAACTGAAAAAGAATTCAAGGAATTGCTACTCTCAACATATAAATTAGTGATTACTTCAAGAAGTGTTGAACTTACAGCTGAAAAATTAGAATATCTGGAGAGAAATAGTCTGTTATTTGAAAATGACTCCCTATATTATACATATTTATTGATTACCTTACGATTTAGAATTATTTTAGGTAAAAACTTCGAAGAGATAAGAAGGGAGATTGAAGCTTTAAGTGATTCCGTTGATAGTTTTGATGCTTATCAAAACTTTTTATTTCTATTAAACCAGGTATTGTATTACTATAATTCCGGAAAACGAAAAAATTCTATTTCCTACCTCGAGGAAATTGTTGAAAAACTAGAAACCATCCCACTCGCTGAATGGGAAAAAGCGGAGTTCTATTATATGTTTGCGATTATCTACACTGCGGAGGAAAATATATATTTTGCAATCGATTATATTCGAAAAGCTCTTGATTATTTCATGGAAACTTTACAGATGAATCGTGTATCAGAATGCTATATTATCATCGGGGTTAATAGAAAGTTAAATGAGCAGTTCCAAGAAGCCTTGGAAGCATACTCGAAGGCAATGCAGATTTGTGAGGAATTTCATCTTGATAGCCAAAAAGGTATTATCTATCACAATATTGGCACTCTTAATGGTATAATGGGGAATAGTGATCAAGCCATTCACTATTTTGAAAAAAGTTTAAGTAGAAAAACTCTCGAAAGTGTTAGTGAAAACTTAGGTTCCATTTACTGCTTGATAATGGAATACTCTAAGCTTAGTAATAAAGAGGCTGTTCGGAAATGGACAGATGAAGGTCTACACATATTACGGAAATCCAATGATGAACGACTGCTTTCTTTTATTCATCACTTTAATTTTTATAAATCCCTCCATAGTGAACAGGGGCTATCTGAAGAAATAGCTTTGGACACAATTCAGTACTTTAAGGAAATTCAAGAGTTTAAGTTAATTCATAAGTATTGCATTGCTTTAGCGGACTGGTACCATTACAATAGGAAATATAAACTAGCATCTATTTATTACCGTGAAGCTAATAAATACGGTAATATTTATAGAAAAATAGAAAAATGGGAGGATTTGTAATGAAGAAAATGCTATCTATTCTGTTACTGGCAATTGTCTTAGGGCTATCGATTCAATCTAATGCGTCTGCATCAGCAGGACAGACGTCAACAGGCGATCAAACGCCAAAGATCTTCAGTACCTTTTCCATCCAAGAATAACAAACAAAAAGGAAGCGTGCCAAACATGGTCCGCTTCCTTTTTTCATCCTATATCCCCACCGGAACTATATACATCCCCGCTTGCTCATCATGCTTAACGACCACCTGCACGCCGTAGATCTCATTGATCGCGTCGGCAGTTATAATATCCACCGGAGCTCCCTTAGCAGCAATCTTGCCGTCTTTCATCGCGATGATCGTATCACTAAATTGGATTGCCTGGTTAATATCATGCAAGACCATGACAATTGTGATGCCGTGCTGTTTATTCAACGAGCGGATGAGTTCAAGCAGCTCGTATTGGTAGTAAATATCGAGATACGTCGTTGGCTCATCCAAAAACAGATAGGGAGTCTTCTGGGTAAGCGCCATGGCAATCCAGACGCGTTGCATCTGCCCGCCGGATAGTTGGTCAATAGGTGTCCTTCGTTTATCTAACAAGTTGGTACTGGCGAGCGCCCATTCGACCGCTTCCTCATCTTCTTTGGTCGAGGAGGAGAAGAGATTTTTATAAGGGATCCTTCCGTAAGCCGTCAGCTTTTCCACAGTCATATCGGACGGGGCATTGTTTTGCTGATGGACGACGGCAAGCCGTTTTGCAAGTTCTTTTGGTTTGAAATCGGTCAGTGCCTTCCCATCTAATATCACTTCTCCGGTATTAGGCCTGTGATGATTCGACAGGACACCAAGCAAAGTCGACTTTCCACAACCGTTTGGACCAATGATCGTCGTCACTTTCCCCTTTTCGATAGCGCCGTTCACAGCATGCAATGTATTCAACTTTTTATCGTAGGAAAACGTGACTTCTTTAATATCCATAAATACGATCACTCTTTCTCAACAAGAATATGAGGAATGGACCACCGATGACCGCGACGATAATCGATGCAGGGATTTCATTCGGCGCAATCAATACTCTTCCAAGCGTATCTGCAAGTAGGATCAGAAGCGCTCCAGCCAATGCGGAAAATGGAATAAGTACTTTATGGTCGTTGCCGACGAGTGTTCTACCAATATGCGGAACGAGCAGGCCGACAAACGCAAACATCCCCGCAACAGCTGTCGCGACTGATGCAAGCAGAACGGCTATCAACGAAATAACAAACCTTGCGAGATTCACATTGACTCCCAAGCTCTTCGCGGTTTTATCCTCAAGCGCCAAGTAATTGCACCATTTATAGACAAAAAAGGAAAGGATGATACCTATACTTCCATAGAGCATAATGACATCGACATCGCTCCACTTCTTCATCGTCAACGTCGAGGTTGTCACTTGGCTCATCGACTGCGTAAGTCCGCCCCCGCTAAATCCAATCGCCTGGCTAAGACCTGTGAACAGTGCATTAATTGCAATCCCGATTAAAATCATCCGTAGCGGATCCAGTCCCGATTTCCAAGACAATGAATACACAAGCAAAAATGCTAACGCTCCGCCTAAAAACGCAAATAATGGAACGAAAAAAAACATTGTCGGGAAAATCGCAATCAGTAAAATGGACATGAAACTCGCTCCTGCAGACACTCCGATAATCCCGGGATCTGCAAGCGGATTGCGCATGACCGCTTGCAGCAGCGCCCCAGCTACCGACAAAGCCGCCCCCGCAAACACCGCAATCAGGATCCTTGGGAATCGAAGATCCTTTATGATTTCAACGTCATCATTCGTACCCGTCAGCAATCCGTGGATCAATTCAAACGGCGTCACCGTAATGCTACCCGTCAATGCAGACTTCACGAACACAACTGCCAACAGCACGATAACGACTATAAAACTGGTCCTTCTTTTAGTTATCCAAGACATAGTTCTACCTGCCTTCTTCATTCAGGAAAAAGCATTTTTTGCAATTCACCAAGTGCTTCCACCGCCGCCAAGTTGCCTGTTGTACCGAATAATTGCTCTTCGAGGTCGTAAACTCGACCATTCTTCACGGCATTGAAATGCTTCCAAACATCATTCGTTTTGAATTCCTTATCGAACATTTCCACAACCTGTTCTGGCATTCCATGTGCAGCCCTTAAAATGATGTCAGGATTCGCCTGCTGCAAGTATTCCGTATTGGAGGATAAAAACTCTACATCCTCGCCAGTGATCACATTCACGCCGCCTGCGCGCTTCACAAGGTCACCAATATAGGAATGCTCTGTTGCAACCAAATAACTCCCTGGAATCCCAAGTAGAATCAAAACAGTCGGCTTCTCTTTCCCTTCAGCAGCCGCTTCGATTTCAGCAACCTTCTCTTCGAACTGAGCAACCAAAGCTTCAGCCTGCTGCAAGCGGTCATATTTCTCACCAATACGCAAGATTTCTTCATGCATTGCGTCGATACTTTCTAAATTCGCATACGTCATATTGATACCGCGTTCATCAAACATCTCTTGCAAATCATATTTCAACGTCGTCACTGAGTAGATTTCCGTCGGCTTCAACGAAAGAAGAGTCTCCATATCAGGGCTCATCGGATTGCCGACTTCTTTCGCATCTGCATATCGTTCAGGCAAGTCTTTATAGCTTGAAGGCACGCCGACTAAATCAATCTCAAGCGCATCCATAATTTCAGTCAATGCAACGGTCGTTGCAACAATCCGATCGCCATCCCCCACGTCCGCCGTCTGTCCGACGACTTTATCGTCGTTAGAAGAACAGCCCATAAGCATTACAAGGAACAACAATCCGATAAAGCCTATTACCTTTTTCATATTTGTACAACTCCTTGTGCGCACTTATTTACGAGCACGTTTCTTCATAACGGCAAACGTGATGCCGCCTGCTACAACTACAAAGACCATTGCAAGTACGATGAATAAGGTCGTGTTCGAACTTTCCTTTTCATCCGCAACCTCATCTGCAACGGCTTCTTCTTGAGTGGTTTCCTCTATTTCCGTCTCAACTTCATCCTCTGCAGCTTCTTCCACGTCTTGTTCCGAAGCAATGAGTTCACTTTCATCATCATTCAATACATCATCGGTTTCATCCGTACCGACTTCCGATTCCTTAGTAGTTGGCTTTTCAGCTTCCTCATCCTTTTCAGACTCGGTTTTGCTTGCGGACTCGGTTTTATTAACAGCCACTTCACTCTTTGAAATTTCTTTTTTCTCGGCCGGTTTTTCAGTCTTCTGTTCAGCAGGCTTTTGTACCGGTTTCACCTCAGGCTTAACTTCCGGCTTCGTCTCCTTCGCCGGCGGTGTCACCGGTTTTTCAACAGGAGGCGCCGGAATTGAAGATGTGTTGAAAACAAGTCGAATATCGTACGTATTGTCATATTCGAAACCTGGTATTCCTGTTACGATGATATGAATCTTGGCATTAACTGGTTGAGATATGTCTACAACGTCAAATTTGACGATTCGTTTATCGTTCGCTTCACTTACAACCTGTACGTCTTTCCCTTGAACCTTGAAGTATTGCCACCAAGAACTATTATTCAATGTTACAGTTACAGTAGCCTTGTCATTCTGCATTTTCACTTTTGCGGGACTCACCATATATTCCACAGTCGCCGATTCTTCATTCGAATTCGCCTTTAAGACGGAGAACGGAACGGTATAATCACCATCAGCGTGTGTTGAACCTGCTGCATGCATTTGACCCGAAATAGGTATAAATAATGCAAGTAACATCGCCATTACCATCGAAAAGAGTATTTTCGTTTTCATCTTGGACTCCTTTATTCATATACAGACAACGCCGGCTGTCACTGTAGATGCGACGCCGGCAATTGAATGTGAATTTATTTAATTACTTCAAGCATGTTGTAAACCATTTTAGATGCATGTGCACGAGTCGCGCTATCTTTAGGTTGGAACACTTTCTTGCCGTCTACAGTGCTTCCGTCGATGATGCCAAGACCTGAAGCTTGCGCTACCGCTGTTTTAGCATAGGCATTGATGCGACCAGCGTCAGAGAATACTACATCAGTTTTAATGCCTTTAAGAACCGATGCATTTTTGTATTCGATTGCGCGGATGATCATTGCTGCCATTTGTTCGCGTGTAATTTCTTCGTTTGGACTAAATTTACCGTCATTTTTCCCTAACACGATGCCCGCACGGTTTGCGGCTTCAATTTCTTGAACAATCGTTTTCATATCTTTCGTAACATCAGAGAATGTACCTGTAGCTTCTTGTTTCGGTAATTCCAATGCACGTGCAATTACCATTGCAAATTGCGCTCTTGTAATCTTATCGTCCGGAGCAAATGTGTCGGATGTTTTTCCTTTTAGGATTTCCTTTTCAGCAAGAGCAACGATATATTCTTTTGCAAAAGAATTATTGATGTCTTTGAATGAAACAGGCGCTTTCTCAGCCGCAACTGGTGCGATTGTCTTTGTATCAAATGATAGGCGAACTACATGATTGCCAGTATAATTTGCTGAAGCAACATGAACAGTCACTTTCGCATTCATAATTTCACTAAGGTTAGCCACTTCAAATGAAACCGTGCGGCTGTTTGCTTCTTCATCTACAGCTTCAACTTTTGCGTCAACGAATTCACCGTTTTGTTCTACTTGGAATGCTGTAACCTGTTCATTGTTCGTCAATTTAACAGTAACAAGATTCTTACCGTCTTTCACAGTCAATGCTGCAGTCGTTTCCATATGTCTTGCCATGCTTGAAGCTTTGTCTTCCTTTTCATGCAATGGCGTGAAGTCGATTGTATAGTTTCCATCTTTTACAGTTACTGGTTTACCTGTTTCTTCACCTTTTGACTCATCCTCTTTATCAGCAGGAACATTGCTTCCTTCAAACTGGAAACGGATGTCATGCACTGTGTCATATGTGCCCATTCCTGGAATTCCTGTAACGATAATATGGGCTTTGGCACTCAATATCTTTTTAACATCTTTAATCTCAAACTTAACAAGTCTTGTTTTTGCTTCTTCATCTTCACTTACTACCTCAACAGCGACAAAATCAGTGCCGTCTTGGATTTTCATAGATTGCCAGTACTGGCTATTAAGCAATGTCATATATACGATATTCTTACCGTTTTCAACTTTGACTTGCGCGGGGCTTTTCACATGTTGCCCAGCAGCCGATACTTCATCACTATCTGCTTTTAGCACTTTAAATGGAAGTTCATAAGTCTGCTGTTCTTGCGCATTCACTTCTGCAGCAGCTGATGGAAGTGCAGGAACCGCTGTAAACAACACAAGAATAGCTGTTAAAAGCATCATCAAATTTTTCTTCATTCTTTAACTCTCCTTTGAGTTCTTTTTCTTGGATCGCATTAGCCGGAATGCCAAAACAGCAACCGCTACGATCGCTATGTAAATAAAAGTATTTCCGGTAGTACCTTCAGACTCGGGTTCCCCTAACCAACCCGTTTCTGTCACTTCAGCGGAATCCAGATTAAGAGCAGCTCGGACTGTATAGGAATGATCGTAAGCCGGCTCCATCTCCTCAATTGCGACACGCATTTTAAGTGGAAATGGTTCTGAAAGATCACTGTCCACCTTGAACTCGACGACTCGTATATCCGCTTCGTCATCCCATCCGATCACGCTAACATCTACGAATTCATCGCCAATCTGCGCTTTTAACTCTTTCACCCAGTTGCTATGATTCACGGTTAACTGCATATATGCATCTCCGTCCTGCACTTTAAGCAACGCAGGTTTTTCAAAATAATCATTCGCAATGGAAACGGAATCACCGTCACCTTGTAGCAGCTCATACTCCACCGTATAAAGGCCATCATCTAAAGAAGCCGCATCTGCTCCCGTTCCATTCACTATAAAAAAGAAACTAAGCAGTAATACAACCGCCAATCCCTTCAATACTCCCCGATTCGCCAACCCCTCACCTCTTCCAATGAGAACAGTTATCATTCCCCCCCAATAATATCTTACAAACTTGTAATTTAACAGACCTTTTCTCAACCTTCACATATCGTTCACAAAATAGTGACAAAGAATTGAAGCACAAGGTCTTCTGTTTGCAATATAAAAAGGCGATATTCCGTTCAATTTCGAACGAAACATCACCTTTATAATTAATGATTACTTCCATTAAAATACAGCCTCTTCAAAACCTTCTGCTTGTAGTGCACCACTCTCAATTTCCTCTATGAAATGGCAGGCCGCTTGATGACCGTCAATCATGGAATCATGTGTCATCAACTTCGGCTCTTCAAGTTTACATTTATCTTGGGCAAACGGGCATCGTGTGTGGAAACGACAGCCAGTCGGAGGATCGATTGGAGAAGGGACATCACCTGTTAAGACGATATGCTTTTTCTCCCGTGTCGGGTCCGGAACCGGAATTGCTGATAATAAAGCCCTTGAATACGGATGCTTAGGATTCTCGAAAATAGAATACTTGTCACCAATTTCAACGATTTTTCCAAGGTACATGACGATGACCCGGTCCGAAATATGTCGGACAACACCTAAATCATGCGAAATGAATAAATACGTTAATTTAAACTCTTCCTGAAGATCCTTTAACAAATTCAGAACTTGCGCCTGAATGGATACGTCCAAAGCAGAGACTGCCTCGTCACATATGATCAGCCTTGGATTAACAGACAATGCCCGGGCAATTCCAATCCGTTGCCTTTGCCCACCTGAAAATTCATGTGGATACCGATCCGCCTGGTATTCATTCAATCCTACTGTTTCAAGCAACTCGATTATGCGAGCCCGGCGTTCCCTCGCAGGGACCACCTTCTGAATGGTCATCGCTTCATTGAGCAGGTTTGCGACAGTTTGACGCGGGTTAATGGATGCATAAGGGTCTTGGAAAATGATTTGCAAATCCTTCCTCAACTTCCTCATTTCCCGTTTCGATAAAGACGTCAATTCATGGCCGTCAAAAGTGATTGAACCTTCCGTTGGCTCTTCCAATCGAAGGATTGCGCGCCCCGTAGTCGACTTTCCACAGCCGGATTCTCCTACGATACTGACCGTCTCGCCTTCGTAAATTGTAAAGCTGATGTCATCTACAGCTTTTACATGATTGACTGTCCGGCCCATCATTCCGCCTTTAATCGGAAAGTATTGTTTCAGTCCCTCGACCTTCAGCAATTCTTTTTTCGCCATAGACAATCACCTCCGATTCGCCTTCCCATTTTTCACTATATATCCAGCAACGCACGTCATTTCCTTCACTATCCTTCATTAATTCCGGCATTTCCTGTCTACAAAGATCCGTTGCTGCCGGGCATCTTGGTGCAAACCGGCATCCAGTCGGCATTTCCTTCGGATTCGGTACATTGCCTTGTATCGACTCCAACTTTTCAACTTCAACATCATGTCTCGGCAATGAATTCATCAATCCGATCGTATATGGATGTTTCGGTTTTTGGAACAGCGTCACGACATCCGAATACTCGACAACTTGCCCTGCATACATGACCGCCACATAATCGCATGTTTCCGCAACGACACCAAGATCATGTGTAATCATGATCACCGACATCCCAAGCCGTGTCTGCAAATCACGGATCAGCCTAAGAATCTGCGCTTGAATCGTCACATCGAGAGCTGTCGTCGGTTCGTCCGCAATCAGGATTTCCGGATTGCATGCCAACGCCATCGCAATCATGACCCGCTGGCGCATTCCACCGGATAATTCATACGGATATTGCTTGACCCGCTTATCAGGGGACGGGATTCCTACAAGCTTCAGCAATTCGACAGATTTGACTAAAGCTACTTTTTTCGACAAGTTCTGATGCTTCATGATCGATTCGCTAATTTGCTGGCCAACCGTAAAAACTGGGTTCAAAGACGTCATCGGTTCCTGAAAGATCATTGAAATGGCATTTCCACGGATATCACGCATCTGTTTATCAGAATAGGTGAGGAGATCCTTCCCTTTGTAATGGATTTCTCCGCCCACAATCTTTCCATTATCAGCTATGAGTTTTAATATCGATAGCGCCGTTATGCTTTTACCTGAGCCGGATTCACCTACAATCCCAAGGGTCTTCCCTTTCGGCAGAACGAAGCTGACGCCATCAACCGCTTTCAATTCCCCGTCATCTGTAAAAAAGGATGTACGAAGATCTTGTACTTCCAATAAATTCGTTTCCATTCCGGACACCTCTCTTTCAACCATGGGTCAATTCAAGTCAATTCGCTTATTCAGGAAGCGGTAGGATATATCGACAAGCAAGTTTACTAAGACGAACAGGAATGAAATGATCAATACCGTTCCTTGTACAATCGGAAAATCCCGTGTCCGGATGGCGTCAATCGTAAGTCGTCCCATTCCGTTGATCGCAAATATCGTTTCAGTCAATACGGCTCCGCCAAGGAACCCCCCGAACTCAAGTCCAACAACCGTAATGACAGGAATCAATGCATTCTTCAGAGCATGTCGATAGACGACAACCCGCTCGCCCATCCCTTTTGCCCGAGCCGTACGAATATAATCTTGTCCGATAACTTCAAGCATCGATGCCCGGGTCATGCGCGCAATAATTGCGGCGCCACCCGTTCCAAGTGTGATGACAGGCAATAAAAGCTGTCTCCAACTATCACCCCATCCAGATGCCCTCATTTTCAAGAAATCAGGCAACCAATCGGGACCGATTGCAAACCATTGGATCAGCATAAGCCCAAGCCAGAAGTTCGGCATCGACAAACCGAAAAGCGCAACGATCATAATTGAAACGTCCGACCATGTATAATGCCGCACCGCCGATATTATTCCGGCTATTAAACCAAGGAACACAGCAAGAATGGTCGCATAAAAGGACAGCTCCACCGTCGTCCAGAATCGTGCCTTTATTTCATCCATGACTGGTCTGTTGCTACGGATCGAGTTTCCAAGATCGCCTTGGACGACATTCTTCATATACTTGAGGTATTGCACGGGTGCAGGTTCATTCAACCCTAATTTCTCGCGGATTTGTTCCACCGTTTGTGGAGAGGCACCTTCACCCGCAATGATCTGTGCCGGATCCCCAGGAATTAAATACATCAATGAGAATACAAGTACCGAAACGCCAATTAAGACTGGAATCGTCTGGAGTAGGCGCCTTATCACAAATTTTGTCATCTGTTTGCCTCCTCCATCATTTTTTCATCTTCGGATCGAGTGCATCGCGCAAACCATCCCCAAAGATATTGAAAGCCAATACGACGATCACGATAGCTACTCCTGGGAATAAAACAAGATGAGGTGCTTGTTGCATATATGCACGCCCTTCACTTAGCATGACACCCCATTCAGGAGTCGGTGGTTTCGCACCTAAGCCTAAGAAAGCAAGACCACTTGCAGTCAAAACTGCCGTTGCTATCCGCAATGTCAATTGAACAATGATCGGCGACATGACGTTCGGTAAAATATGCTTAAATATAATCCGCGCATCACTTGCCCCAAGCGCTTTTACCGCATCAATATATTCCAGTTTTCGTACCGATAAAGTTGATCCACGTACAATCCTTGCAAATGCAGGAACGGAGAACACCCCAACCGCAATGATCATGTTCTGCACGCTTCCACCTAAAACGGAAACAATCGCAAGGGCAAGTAGGATTCCCGGGAATGCAAGGAGAACATCCATTAGTCTCATAATGACCGTGTCAAGTTTCCCGCCATAATAACCCGAGATGATACCAAGAAGGACACCGATGACACCTCCAAGGGTAACGGAAAAAAATCCGACTTTCATCGTAATGGCCATTCCGTAGATAATACGGGTAAAGATGTCCCTTCCATAGTTATCCGTACCAAACCAATGTTCCGCGGAAGGTGGCTTCAGTTTATTCGAAATTTGAGTCTCGTATGGATCAAGAGTTGTAAAAAGTGGTCCGAAAAAGCTTGTTAAAATAAAAAATAGGATTAAAACTCCTCCCACAACTGCTGCCTTGTTTTTACCAAGCCTACGCCAAAAGGCTTTGTAGGCTTCGACTCTTGGGTTAGTTCGTTTCTGCCTGATTTCCGCAACAGGAGTATGTTGAACCATGTTTTGAACACCTTCCCCTATTAATTTATTGAAAATTGGTATATTGACAGTAGCATAACATGAATACGGCATTTGCGGAATGCTTTTTATCATTGTTTTCATTTAATTTAAAATAATATAATTTAAAAATCAATTTACTATATAAAGCATAGCAATGAAGGCGAATTTCATCTCACAATTATTTTATTGGTTCGAACTTAATATTTAATTTTAATATTAGACAATGCAAATTATTCTGAAATTGATTGTTTGTTTTTAGGTTATATGCTATATTGCAACTAACTATTGCATTTTCTATTACTCTAATAGAGATGCAGTAGGGAATAACATACGGGGGGAACAAATATGAAGAAAAATGGCAAAGTGAAGTGGCTGTTTGTACTTGCTCTGGCCTTGTCAATGATTCTTGCTGCATGTTCTGGGGGTGGCGGTTCATCTTCGGATAAGGGATCGGGGAATGACATTGATGAAGGAAAAGGGAAAGGGATCGAAGGCGGGGACCTGGTCCTTGCAGTTCTATCGGATGCATCTTCTTTGGATCCAGCTGGCTCCAACGACGTGCCATCTTCAGTAGTTCAAGCAAATATTTACGAAACACTTGTTAACCGCGATGATGACAATAGTATTATCCCTGGCCTTGCAGAAGACTGGGAAGCAATCGATGATACAACTTATGAATTCAAACTACGAAAAGGCGTCAAGTTCCATGATGGCGAGCCTTTCAATGCGGAAGCAGTTAAAGCGAACCTTGACCGTATCCGCGATAAGGATGTTGCGTCACCACGTTACTTCCTATTTGAAATGATTACAGATGTTATCGTAAAAGATGAACATACTGTACAGATTAAAACTGAATATCCATTCGCGCCTTTGTTAGCTCACCTTTCACATAACGGTGGCGGCATGGTGAGCCCGAAGTCCATTGAGGCTGATTATGCGGCAATGACTGGCGACGTGAAAGCCGGATCTGTCATTTCTATCAATCCGGTCGGAACAGGATACTTCAAATTTGAAAGCTGGACTCCAGGCGATCAAATCAAACTTGTCCGCAATGATGACTATTGGGGCGACAAAGCGCATGTAGACACAGTTACATTCAAGGTTATCCCTGAAAGTGCTGTACGGAATGCTGATCTTCAAACAGGTCACGTTCACATCGCTGATCCAATCCAGCCGAACGAAGTTGCTGGCATCAACTCTGACAGCTATGCAAAAGTAAATCAAAAGGCTTCATCCAGCCTTGCATACCTTGGCTTTAACACGGAAAAAGAACCATTCAACGATCCAAAAGTTCGTAGAGCAATTTCCATGTTGATCAATAAAGAAGATATCAGTGAAGGGGTATACGACGGATTCGGCGTACTTGCAAAAGGCCCTCTTGCACCTGGAATCTTCGGTTTCAATGACGATGCGAAACCAATTGAGTACAATGTCGAAGAAGCGAAAAAGCTGTTGAAAGAGGCAGGCTATGAAAATGGCTTCAAATCTTCAATCTGGACAAATGACAATCCGCAGCGTCAACAAATCGCAGTTCTTGTTCAAAACGAGCTAAAAAAAGTAAATGTCGAAGTGGACATCGAAGTAATGGAATTCGGTGCTTACCTCGAAAAGACTGCAAATGGAGAGCATGACATGTTCATCCTTGGCTGGTCCAACCCGACTGGCGACGCGGACTACGGAATGTACGCATTATTCCACTCCTCACAAAAGGGGAACCCAGGAAACCGTTCATTCTATGAGAACTCAGAAGTCGACAAACTTCTTGAGCAAGGCCGCCGCGAATCCGATCCGGATGAGCGTATCAAGATTTACAATAAAATTCAGGAACACCTAATCGAAGACGCCCCAATGGCATACTTAATCCACACTGAGTATCTAACAGGCGTCAGCAACAAAATCCGTGGCTTCTCCATCGGTACAGATGGTATTTATAAGTTGAAAAATGTACAGTTTGTAGAGGAGTAAGATGGATCGAAAGAATGCCGCCCGCGGGCGGCATTCTTTTTTTGTTGTTGGCGATGTATCGCAATGTAATTCGCTCGCATCACAACGTAAACACGGCGTATCGCAACGTAACTCGATCGTATCGCAACGTAAACGGCGTATCACAATGTAACTCGCTCGTATCGCAACGTAAACGGCGTATCACAACGTAAAACGATCGCATCACAACGTAACTCGCTCGTATCACAACGTAAACGGCGTATCACAACGTAAAACGAACGTATCGCAACGTAACTCGCTCGTATCACAACGTAAACGGCGTATCACAACGTAAACCATCGTATCACAACGTAAAACGCCCGCATCACAACGTAACTCGCTCGTATCACAACGTAAAACGCCCGCATCACAACGTAACTCGCTCGTATCGCAACGTAAAACGCCCGCATCACAACGTAAACCTCTCTCCCAACAAATTTTAATTCACCCTACGCCGTCCAAATCGCATAATTCTCAATTCGTTGTATATAAATTAACTAACACCAAAATCCAGGGAGTGAGGATAAATTGAACTTTGAAAATTTACTCGATAAACTTTTAGGACAACGTGAGCTCATTCATGAAGTAGAATGTGCAGTATGCGGCGGGTTTGAAGCTTATTACCGCGATCCGTTCACAAAGGAGAACTTGGGGCGGGCTTGTGAATTTTGCTGGGAAATTCAAACGTTTTATTAAACCAAAAACGCAATCCCGATAGGGGAATAAAAAAGGGAGGTCATCCAAGTCGCGCCTGATTGACTTCCCACTTTGAAACACTATTCAACTGTGAATTTCAAATAGATTCCTTTTCTCATCATAACCCCGGACTTATCCTTCCAAAGTGGATGTACGACGAACAGATACTCTTTACCCGAAATCAGCGGTGAAACGGGGGTCACCTCCAAAGTTCTATCATCCTTCACAGAGATGCGAACTCCAACCTCTTTTCCACCAAGCTCAACTAATTGAATTCCAGACTTGTCCATCCGGCTCCAATCCATTTCCTTACTCATGCGGACTGTGAATGTCTTAGTCGTTTTCACATTTCCCATCTCTGGAAATGGTGTATACCCTGCAAATTTCGACAGAAGATGGTCATAATGTGCAGCTTTCACTTCTTCATTTGGAGCTGTTACCACATCCGGCGTTACACCGACTTTATCAACCTCAATCCCCTTTGGTGAATAAAATCGCGCAGTAGTCAATTTCAAAACGCTTCCATCCTCGAAAGAGAACATTGATTGAGCCGTGCCTTTTCCATAAGAAGTATTCCCGTAAATCTTCGCAGCATTTTGTTCTTTCAAATTGACGGCAAGCATTTCCGACGCACTTGCACTGTATTCATTGATCAGCAATGAAACGGGGCTCTCAATCTTCGTTTCCTGATTCACAGAAGGGTAGATTTTTGGTGTTTTATTTTTCTCACGAATTTGGAATGCCTGCTTTACACCTGGGAAAAACCCGGCAATTTCCTGTGCAGCTGTAATATAGCCTCCACCATTATTCCGAATATCTAAAATTAATCCTTCGGCATCGCCAAAAGATCGAACCGCCTCTGCCATCTCCTTCGCGGAATTAGTCGCGAAGCTATTCAACCGGATATACCCAATATTTCCTCCAAGCATCTCCGACTCAACCGACGGCAAATGGATTTCCGCACGTTGAATCGTCTTAGTAAACAGATTATTATCGCGTTCAATCGTCAAAGTTACTGTCGTGTTTTCCTCCCCGCCAATCAACGGAATTGCAGCTTGGACAGATTTCCCTGACAATGATATGCCATCCACCTTTGTGATAATATCACCCGGAAGCAGACCTGATTGGAAAGCGGGGCCATTCTTTATTACCGAAATCACCTTCACGCCCTTATCACTTTCCTCCAAAACAACACCAATCCCAACGATACGCTGCTCGATTCCATTTATAAAAGCCTCATATTCCTGTTTCGTCATATAAACCGTATACGGATCCAATCCATCAACAATCTGTTTTGCTGAATTTTTCAAGAGTACTTCATCTGGGACCTCATCAACATAATATTCTTGTATCAACTGTCGAATCGCATCCAACGGCTCCGCCGCGGTTGCCGTAGTGAACGGCATCATGACAAATAGAAGAGCGATTAATGCTATGAAAGGCTGCATATATCTTTTATTCAAGTCAAAATCCTCATTTCCTGGTGATGTTCCTTTCATTATATCTTCTCTTACTAAAATTGGTAGACCGGTAGAAAAAAAGCCAACCAGAATAGGTCAGCTCATCCAAATATGTTAATTAACTTTCAATCTTGCATTCAGATATCGTTCAAAAAACTCAACCGTTTTCGTGTGCATCGTAATATGATTTTCAATCTTTTCCGTCTGATGGCCTTCATCTTCGAAAATGACCATTTCGACTTCCCGATTCATTTTCTTCAAATCCGCTACAATCTGCTCCGCTTCACTGACCGGAACACGTGAATCATTCCTTCCATGGAACACTAATAACGGCGCGGTGATTTTATGCATTAGATTCATCGGTGCAGTTTCTTCAAAGAAATCGCGATGTTCTTTGAGTGATCCATACTCATACTCACGCAAATACCTTCTCCACTCCCCTGTGTTCTCAAGGAAAGTCCTCAAATTGGACATGCCGACGATATCGACACCCGCTGCCCATAGATCCGGATACTGAGTCAACGCAGACAACACCATGAACCCGCCGTAACTCCTACCCATGATGCCAATTTTATCTGGCAGTACTTGATGGGAATCGACTAATGCCCCCGCCAAACTCGCCAAATCCGCCACCGCATCAAGACGCTTGTCCGCATCATCCAATTTCAAATATGCCCTGCCATATCCATTGCTTCCCCGAATATTCGGAACAGCAACCGCAAATCCTTTATAGACAAGATATTGTAAAACTGGATTATACTCGGCTCTCGACTGCGCTTCAGGACCGCCATGCACGTAAATGACTGCCGGCTTCGACTGATCACAATCCTGGTTATAGAAGAAATATGGAACCTCCAAACCATCGAAAGATTTAAAGGTATGCAGTTCTGGCTCCCTCCAATAATTGCCGACAGTTTCCGATTGCCCGATGAACGTCTGGCGCTCCGCCTCTTTCGTCGTCAATGTATATTTCCAAATATCCCCCGGGTTCGTCGGAGTCTTCATTGTGAATAAAAACGAGTCATTCGACAGCCATGACATTGAACCAATAACACCGTCAGGAAGTGTATCAATCAGTTCATAAGTATTCGTTTTTGGGTAATAAATCCCAAGTCTCGTGATGCCGCCTTCATTAAGAGTGAAGGATAGCAAGTCACCATCCGGAGAAAGCGCAATTTCCTCCATGTCCCATTTTTCCCAATGGAGCAGTTTTTCAAGATGTCCGGGGTTGCCCAACGTGAAACTACATAAGTGAACTGTATCTTCGTTCGTATCCGTAAGGACATAACCCTCGCCATTCCCCACCCTTGGCGAGTTCATTCGAGCAAGCACATTTTCATTCCCAAGGCGCACTTTTTCCTTTGTCCGGGTATTTACAAGATAAATGATTCGATCAATATTTGTCTCCATCATGCTGACAAAAAGGGATTCATTTTCAAACCATCCAAGCGGGGTGCAGTTCGCATCATGCGTAAATACTTGTTCCACTTCCCGGGTTTCTACATCGATGATAAACACATCGAACTGACCAGGATGACGACGGTTGCTGGAATAAGAAAGATAACGACCATCCTTTGACCAACCCCCGACGTAATGGAAATGGTCCTTTGATTCCACAAGCACCTCAAGATCCTTCCCGTTTGGCCCAACAATATAAAGTTGCTGCTTTTCATTCCCCTTACTGTCAATACCCACTACCGTCCGATCACCGGTTGGCGAATGATACACACTCAAAACACGGTCATGTGTTTCGATAAATTGTATCGGTTCCCCACTTGGGTCCAACGTCCAAACTTGCGGAATTCCAGTAAGTTTCGATAAAAATGTAAACGTCCCCGTTCCCGGAATAACCTTCGCTTCATACGCAGAATTAACTTTCAGAAAATCCAACAATACCTTTTCTTCATCTGACATGAATACTCCCCCAATTTGATTTCTCAATAATTTTAAGACTCTATCAATTCTATAATAGTTTACCATTCCCGAAGTTCCCTATCAAAAAAAGAGTTCCTATAGATATCACTAAAAATAAATCAATCCATGTTAGACTTACAATAAAAAGGAGGTTTTTATATGATCAATGAATTAATTCGAGCCATGTTGTTGACCATACGGAATTCGGATGAATATGACTTATTCCCCATTAAAGATAAGAAGAGACTTGAAGAAATTATGGCTTTCGTTGGTGGAGAAGAAGTGGACTTACTTATGAGCGGAATTATGGATATGGATGCACCTCATCAGCATTATCAATTGAAAGTGACGTTAAAAGGATCGAAGCCCCCGATTTGGAGACGAATTGTCATCCCTGGATATTACACGTTCGAGGAGCTGCATCTTGTCATACAAGAAGCCATGGGGTGGGACAACTACCATTTATATCTATTCGAATACGGTGATTTTATTATCGATCCCGAAGCGGAAGATGACGACTCCTTTAACAGTTTCTTCGCACCTGCGCGTCCCAAATTGGATGCCACCGATACAATGATTGCTGAGCTCATGGTAAAGGAAGGCGATAAGTGCCAATATACGTACGATTTCGGGGATGATTGGCAACATACTATTGTACTTGAAAAGATCCTTCCGGCTGATGAAGAACGTCAGGTACCCGTCTGTTTGAAAGGAAAGCGTGCTTGTCCACCTGAAGATTGTGGCGGCATTTTAGGGTTCGAATCAATGTTGGCGACATTGGAAGGACCCGATACGGATGAAAAAACACATCTTTTGGATTGGCTTGGCGGAGAATTTGATAAAGAAGCATTCAATATCGATTATGTGAACGCTAACTTAAAAGAGCTTGGAAATGAAATTGAAGAAGAATTGGAAGACTATATGCTTTGAATTATCGCAGCGCCTGCCACCTATATAGGTGACAGGTGCTTGTAACACAATGTAAATGCGGTGTATCACAACGTAAATGCGTCGTAACACAACGTAAACTCCGTATCACAACGTAAACGCGCCGTATCACAACGTAAACCCGACGTATCACAACATAAACTCCGTATCACAATGTAAATGCGCCGTATCACAACATAAACGCGTCGTATCACAACGTAAACGCGCTGTATCACAACGGAAACACCCCGTATCACAACGTAAACGCGTCGTATCACAACGTAAACGCGTCGTATCACAACGTAAACTCCGTATCACAACATAAACGCATCGTAACACAACATAAACTCCGTATCACAATGTAAACACCCCGTATCACAACGTAAACGTGTCGTATCACAACATAAACTCCGTATCACAACGTAAACGTGTCGTATCACAACATAAACCCGCTGTATCACAACATTAACTCCGTATCACAACGTAAACACCCCGTATCACAACGTAAACACCCCGTATCACAACGTAAACGCGCAGTATCACAATGTAAACACGTCATATCACAACATAAACTCCGTATCACAATGTAAACGCGTCGTATCACAACGTAAACCCGACGTATCACAATGTAAATGCGTCGTATCACAACATTAACTCCGTATCACAACGTAAACCCTACGCATCACATCATAAACCCGCCGCATCACAACATAAACCCGCCGCATCACAACGTAAACCCGACGTATCGCAACGTAAACGCGCAGTATCACAATGTAAACACGTCATATCACAACATAAACTCCGTATCACAATGTAAACGCGTCGTATCACAACGTAAACCCGACGTATCACAATGTAAATGCGTCGTATCACAACATTAACTCCGTATCACAACGTAAACACCCCGTATCACAACGTAAACGCGCAGTATCACAACATTAACTCCGTATCACAACATAAACTCCGTATCACAATGTAAACGCGTCGTATCACAACGTAAACGCGTCGTATCACAACGTAAACGCGTCGTATCACAACGTAAACGCGTCGTATCACAACGTAAACTCCGTATCACAACATAAACGCATCGTAACACAACATAAACTCCGTATCACAATGTAAACACCCCGTATCACAACGTAAACGTGTCGTATCACAACATAAACCCGCTGTATCACAACATTAACTCCGTATCACAACGTAAACACCCCGTATCACAACGTAAACGCGCAGTATCACAATGTAAACACGTCATATCACAACATAAACTCCGTATCACAATGTAAACGCGTCGTATCACAACGTAAACCCGACGTATCACAACGTAAACCCTACGCATCACATCATAAACCCGCCGCATCACAACATAAACCCGCCGCATCACATCATAAACCCGCCGCATCACATCATAAACCCGCCGCATCACAACATAAACCCGCCGCATCACAACGTAAACGCTTGGTGTCACAGCATTATTCTACAATTAACACTAACGTCTGACATAAACTATCAAAATACTTGCCCAACTCTAACTTAACTGATAGTCTATTATTAATTATCGAAAAACTAAACCCGAGAGGAATGAATAGCCATACACGAAAACCGTAAACCTCCGTTTGAATTGTTTCAACTCGAACGACTGTTGGACAGGTTACCAATCAACCATCCGAAATATGAATCCATCAGCAAGAAATATCACCAAGCGAAGGCCGGGTATGCCGGCGAATTGTACGTAGATCGCGTGTTAAACGAAGTCTCCTATCCCCAAGGAGTCAACGTTCTAAAGGATGTTTCTTTAGAGATAAATCCCCATTTCCGTATACAGATAGACACCTTGATCATATCTCCCAATTTGATTTTCCTATTAGAGATTAAAAATTATGTCGGAACTGTACATTTTGACGAGGATACCGGCAAAACTACTAAAGTTTCATCTCATGGCCGTGTAGATAAGTACGATTGTATCATTCACCAAATTGACCGCGCGACGAATGGTTTGCTGGAATGGCTTCGAAAGAGGAACATTAACATTCCCATTGAAGCGATTTTAGTCATGTCCAATACCCAAACTGATATTCCTGTTTTTCCGGAAAATGTCACTCTTAAGTACGCGAAACAGCTACCGAGATACATCCGAAATTTATTACCTCCAAGGGACCAACAGGACGAAAATCAAGTACGATCCATAGTGAATCAAATTAACAGTCAACGCATAAATTGGCCATCTATGCCTGCTTGCCATCGATATGCAATTGATCCCAATGACTTAAAAAGAGGGGTACATTGCACAACTTGCAATATTGCAATGGCACGTAAGCGTGGCCATTCCTGGGTATGCATGACGTGTAGAAAAAAAGATTCCAATGCTTTATGGAAATCAATCGAGGATTGGTTTATTTTAATAGAACCGAAAATAACTAATAAACAACTCAGGCTGTTTCTTGAATTAGCTTCTAATTCCTCCGCAAGTGTTATTTTCAGGGATTTAAAATTGCAAAGAAACGGAGTTCCTCCACATACTTTTTATACAATGGGTAACAGACAATTAGATTTGATGAAATCTGCCAACCATTTACATGATCTAAATAGTTTTGTCAGATGATATTATAATCCCAACAATTCACACTCCATCACTAAATTTTCATAATTGCATAAAACTGCGGGGTTGATTTCCTAAAATCATGAAAAACCCCTTGCCATCCGGCAAGGGGGTGTCCTACTTACTTTTTCAATTGCTCCACTCTGTGTATGAATATCGCCATATCCCCACGTGTGATGGAGTTGCTTGTCCCAAATTGTGTTTCATTTATTCCCTGAGTGATTTTGTACTTCACGAGTGCCTTTACTGCCGCACTGTGTTTTTCCGAGACATCTTTAAATTCAATTGCTGTATCGGCTCCGTCAAGCTTGTAAGCTCTTGAAAGAATCAAGGCCATTTCGCCTCGTGTCAATTCGTCATTGATACCGAATTCCGTTTTCGATACGCCTTCCATGATACCTTTTTCAACAAGTATATTTACCGCGTTCGCTGCACGTGCCGGTACGTCTTTAAAGCCTGCATCTTTTACAAATGTCGTGTCTAAATTTAATGCTTTTACGACCAGGACTGCCGCATCCACTCGTTTAATTTTTGCATAGACCCCAAATTCAGTTTTGGAAAATCCTTGTGTAATTTTATTCGCCACAAGATAGTCGACTGCTGCTTTGTATCGATCCGCGACATCTAAAAATGCAGAAGGCTGTGTCGGCCCAACATTTTCATTTGGTTTAGGCTCATTATCAACAGTTCCAAACAATGCTTGGAGTGTATAAACTCCCGTGCTATCGCTATATCGAACCTGTTCTACTCCGATAAAATACGTTCCTTTTTCCAAGTTAGCAAGCTGACTCAGTTTCGCAGGTTCAGCATTCTTGCTGCCTTTAACCTGCTCACTGAACAATGCTTTTCCATTACTATCGAGCAACGAAATATTCACTTCATCTAAATATGAACTAAAATTCAACTTCAGCTTACCTGCAGTTTTCAATTCAACCTTGAAGAAGTCTGCAGTATCATTCAAGCTAATGAACCCGCGAAGCGGCTCAACATCTAATTTTAGATCCTTTGCAAGTTCAATTGCATTATTCGGTTCAAGTTCCTGATTTTTCGCAGGGGTAAACTTATTCGTCACCGTAAAAATACCGGATTCTTTTTTGATATATGCACCGTCACTAATTTTTAAAAGATAGGTTCCCTTCTCCAAATCGAGCGACCTGATCCAATTGGAAGCTTCAAGCATCGTTCCATCATACGATTTGTCTTGATAAATCACATTTCCTAACATATCTTCAAGCGTAATTAACGTTGTACCAATACGCGAGTCAACGCTTAGTGTCAATGTCCCGGACTCCTCTAAAGGAAGCAAATAAGTACTCTCTTTACCACCAGGAACAATTTTCCCCGTTTCCGCGCTATTAGGGAGAAAAACAACTTGCTCATTCGCTTTTGCAATTTGGTTGGTCAAAAATGTCAGTATTAATACCGTCATTAAAAGCATCATCTTACGCAGAATTCTATTTTTCATCTCTTCTCCTCTTTCTATTTAGTTATCTATTAATATAGTATACCATCAAATAGTGTCGGAAATAGTAGAATTTTGAATGAAAAGGATACACACTCCCAATAAAAAACCCCTTCATTTGCAGAAGGAGTATCCATTTCACATTATCCACCATGAAGTAGTGGGTTTTCTACTCAATAAAACAATTACGCTTCACTCTGCCTACTAATAATTAAGCCCCGTAATAAATAATGACATACCATATAACTGACAAAAATCCCGACAAAATCTATGCCGATATCATATAACCTTCCATTCCTACCGAAAAACAATTGCACGATTTCCGTAATCAATGCAAAAAGCATACATATGATCAAGGCATTCTTTTCTTTTCGGATTGATCCTAAAAATAGTACATACATGATTCCGAAAGCAGTCATATGACCGAATTTCTGTTTCCAAAAGAACCTGCTCGTCCAATTAAAATCGGTCGTGATGAACAAGTCAGCGAAAGTCGGGTCAAGTTTTGGAGTGAAGTGAATAACTTGATCATACAAAAAAGCATGTGCGCTATATGTACAGCCTGCGACTAATATGAAAAATACCCAGATCAGTGTAAGAGTCCGTGTGAACACGAAAAGTACCTACCTTTCAAAAATTACGTCGAAAACAGCATTGACCTATATTACATAAATATACTTAATTACTCCTACACGGGGATATTTAATGTGGTATATTATACCTTATGAATATATGAAAACAGGTGAAATTTTTGAGATACAATGGTCGGATCATTGCACTTAGCATCGTCGGTTTGTTTAACGTAATGCGTTATTTTTATTATCACCAGTATTTAGATGTTCCTTTTAAAGCGGATTTTTTTATTTTAACTTCATTTTTCTTAATCATAGCCTATTGGGGTGGTAAACAGTTTGATCGGGTGAAGTATTTCTCAGAAAAAGATCCTTTAACGGATACATTCAATCGTCGGACAATCGAACGGTTTTTTCAAAAAACCACTAAAGTTTGTGATAAAAACGGTAAAAGTTTAGGAGTTATTTTAATCGATATTAATGATTTTAAAGGTATCAATGATACATATGGTCACCATAAAGGCGATGAATTGTTGACCGAGATTGCTGCACGCTTGAAAAAATCGGTTGAGAAGAAGGATTTGGTCGCAAGATGGGGTGGTGATGAATTCCTAATTCTTGTACCAGATTGTACCGATCATTTTAGGGTGGAATATATTAATAATCTTCACCAAGCTTTTGAGGAGAAATCTGACAGTTTTCCATCTATCAGTGCATCGATTGGCTTTTCAATCTATCCCGAAGACGGACTAAGTTTCCAAGGGTTAATACAAAAAGCTGATGAGGCGATGTATAAGCATAAAAAAACACGGTGCACACAAGCGGGTTGAAATTATATAACATATGAACAAGAAAGGAAGAAACAATGAAATCACTAAAGTTTGTAACAGCATTCATACTCAGTTTCTTTTTATTGGCAAATACGGCAGCCGCACAAGGTTTTCAAGATGTCCCAACGGATCATTGGGCGCATGATGAAATTCGTTTTTTGACGGACAAGCAGGTCATACGCGGATTTTCGGATGGTTCTTTCAAACCGCTTACTGTTTTAACGAGAAAAGACGCGGCTGTCATGCTTGTGCGTGCTCTTAAGCTGCCAACAATCCAACAACCTCAAGTAAAACCTACTGATTTGAAGCCGACTATGGGTGGATATTCAGAAATGATGATAGCTGCGAATAAAGGTTTCTTCACCGTTACAGGAAACCGTTTCAACCCGAATCAGCCACTCACTCGTGATGAGATGGCTAAGGCACTCGCCGTTGCATATGGCTACAACGGAAAAGGTACTTCTTCCTTTAAAGATGTGGCGAAGAGCAATCCGTATTACAAGTTTATCGATGGGATTGCGGAAAACGATATCACGACAGGATATTCAGACGGTACATTCAAGCCGACTGTTGCTGTTAACCGCGCACAATTTTCTACATTCCTTAAACGCGTCTACGATAAACCACATGAATATAGTGTGAAAAAGGATGGACGCATATTAAAAACTTTCACGGATGAGACTGCTGCGATAACTTATGCAGTGAGCCAATCAGGTTCAACGGTTCATCCGGTCAGTAATTCACTCATGAGATATGAGCAAAAGCCCGCAAACTTAGGGGCTACAGGTATAAAAAATGGTGTCTTAATTTATAGCGGTTCAGAAAAAGCGGATTTCGACAAAGCGTTCTTCGCTCCTTACCTTGCCAAAGCAAATTCTACCTTTTTCGACACTTTCGTCGTTTTAGGTAGGCAATATCCAAATGGAGAATTTCAAGAAACCCCTAAAAACCTGGCGAATTACAGTGACTGGAAATGGTTTGCAGATAAGCTTTTCTCACCTTCTGGCCCATTACAGCCGCTGAATGGAGCTGCCGTGGAAGCAAATAGAAAGGCAAAAGTCTATATCGGAATTCCCTATCCGAAACGCAACGGGAACTTGATTGACCTTAACGGTAAAAAGTTGCCCAATACTCTTGCCGCTCGCAAGCAGATGGTGAACTGGTACATTTCAACAGTCGAGCAGCAATGGAAACGCTCAGGATTCACCAACTTAACATTTGCAGGCTATTACTGGGTAAATGAAACGGTCATTCATGCGGAAGATGAACTGTTAGTTACGGATACGGCAGCAGCAATCCATAAACTGAATAAGAAATTCATATATGCGCCGCATGCTCGTACGACTAATTTCGATAACTGGAAATACTATGGTTTCGACGGGGCTTATTTGCAGCCGAACACATTCCGACTAAACCTTGGTGATCCTAAAGCAAGGCTGCACAAGGCTTTTCTCGAAGCGCAAATCAAAGGGAGCAGCATCACATTGGAAATCGACACCTATTCCCCACACCAAATGGCGGCTGGTCTACCAAACTTCGAAACATATTTGGAGTTTGCAAAACTCTATGATTTACAAGGCTTCCTCCTTTACCAAGGAACGGAAATGGTTTATCGGATGGGCACAATGAAAGGTGATGCTTATCAAAAAGCTTATGAGGGATTGTGGGATTTCATGAAGTAAAGATTCAATTGAAGTAGCCAATTTCCATTCGGAAACTTGGCTTCTTTTATAATTTCGACCGAACTTTCCCATAAATCGTTTCTATAGGATGAAGTGCGGCTGTTTGATATACTACATGTCAATGTAATGAAAGGAGTTTTGATTATGCAAAATATATCTGGCAAAAATGCGATTATCACAGGAGCTGGGCGAGGAATCGGCCGTGCAACAGCAATAGCTTTCGCTAAGGAAGGCATAAACGTAGGACTAATCGGGAAAACGGCTGCCAACCTTGAAAAGGTCGCTGAAGAACTTACTGAATATGGTGTGAAAGTTTCGTTTGCGGCTGCAGACGTGTCTGACAATGAATCCGTAATCGCTGCTGTCGAACAAGTAAAATCGGAATTAGGGCCAATTGATATTTTAATTAATAACGCCGGAATCGGTAAATTTGGCAAGTTCCTTGAACTCCCTCCTGAGGAATTCAAGCAAATAATCGATGTAAACCTGATGGGCATGTACTACGTCACACGCGCAGTGCTGCCAGAAATGATTGAACGACAAACAGGCGATATCATCAATATCTCTTCAACCGCAGGACAAAAAGGCGCACCTGTAACAAGTGCATACAGTGCTTCGAAATTTGGTGTTTTAGGACTTACAGAATCACTTATGCTTGAAGTCAGAAAACACAACATCCGTGTGACTGCATTGACACCAAGTACAGTGGCAACCGACTTGGCGTTCGAAGAGAACCTCACTGATGGAAATCCTGAGAAAGTCATGCAACCGGAAGACCTTGCAGAAGTAATGGTCGCACAATTGAAGCTGCACCCACGGATCGTACTGAAGTCTGCTGGACTTTGGTCGACAAATCCTTAATTTACTGGAAAAAGACCCTGAATGGGTCTTTTTTTGTTTGGCGCTGATTGAAACTTTAAGATCTCCCATGGAATGCGCATGACTTCCCGTAGACGTAATCTAACCAATGAAACTTTTTAATGTTAATTGCACTATAAGTCCGAAAAGTATGTTCATCCTTCTTTCTCAATGTTAGAATAAAGAATGGAAAAGGGGGATTGAATTTGAAAAAACAACTAGTATTCATGGCTGCCCTGCTTGCTTTCGTGTTTATCCTCAGCGGCTGCTCATCGGATAATAAAACGGTAGATACAAAAACGGCCGAAGCAATCGATGTATCCAAGTATTTTCCGCCTATTGGCATGAGCCGGGTGTATATCCAATATGATACCGAGGGGCAAACGGCGGAATTAGCCGATTCAGTGAATTTGGCATCTAACTCGGACGGCTCAGAATCGATTTACATTCATGAACAAAGTGGAAGTAATACAAAGTCGATAAAGGAATATGAAGTTAGTTCTGAAGAAGTTAAGCTCATCTACATAATCAATAGTATGAAGAGTGAGGAAACAGCCGTTTTGGAAATTGCGAATCAACCGAAATGGGACAAGAACGATGTGCATCAATCTGTCGGTATGATGACAGCGACTAACCTTACAATGGAAGTTCCTGCAGGTAAATATAATGAAGTGATTGAAATCACAAGCATTATTCCTGGCGACAAAGAAGGAAAAACGATCAATTACTATGCCCCTGAAGTGGGTCTTATCAAGACAGTATTCAGTTTCAAAGACGGTGAGGAATTCACTTTCAATGAACTGAAGTCAGCGGAGAAAGTGGATTAATCGATAAAAAGAAGCCGATCGGTCATTGACCAGATCGGCTTCTTCATTACAATGCATCACTGTACATTGATGTACAATTTCCCACCAGCGAATGCTCTTGTTTCATTACCGTAAATGTCTTTCACTTTTACTTCGATGCGAGCACCAGCTGCAACTACGCCGGATGGAACAGTCCAGTAGCCTACGTAGTGGCCTGGGCTCACTTCTCTGATCGGCAGTTCAATCGCGTTTGCTGTCATGCCAAGGTTTGTAAGTGGCATGTGGATGGCGAATGTTGCAGCTAATCCTGCTTCGCTATCAAACTCGATTTTCACTGTTTGACCAACCCCAACATGAAGATCCGTTGCCGGAGTTAGGTTAGATATTTCAAGGTCTGAGAATTTCGCGAAAACAGTTACAGATTTCGTTTCTTCGTTTCCTGCAGCGTCTTTCGCAACTACAGTAATGACGTTCTCACCATCGTCAAGAAGAATACGAGTTGAGTAAGTTCCATTAGCAGCAACGTTTGCCTTCTGTCCATTGACAGTTACTGTAGCTAAGTTGGCGTCTGAAACTTTACCTGTAACAGTTGCAACTTCACTCTTCGTTTTAGTACCAGTTTTCGGGCTTGTGATGGACAATACAGGTTTCTTCGTATCCAATACAAACGTAACCGGTGCTGATTCGCCTGTCACTCTGCCATTTTGAGTAGAAACGGCGGTAAATACGTTTTGACCTTCAGTCAGAACTACCGGGAAAGCAAATGCGCCATCTTCTCCGATTGTGACGGAACCAGCGTCTTTACCGTTGTTCTTCAAATTGATCATTGTTGTTGGAGATGCTTTACCTTCAATTACAACATTTGCATCGTTTGTTACTGTGCCTAAAGTTGTGATTGAAGGACCATCTACTTCATAGTTTACACGTGCACGGATCATATAGTTTCCTTCTGCCTCAGGTGAAGGAGACCATGCGCCGCCAACGTACTGATAGCTTCTCTTAGCATTCGGACCGTCCTCATCCGTAGCCAGTCCAGGTGATGCCGTGTTAATTTGAGTTTGGATGTAAACCATGTAGAAATCACCGTCAACCGCGATGTTGTGCTCCGCTAGGTCGACGACAGTCCAGCTGCCATCCCGTTTAGCATTCGCATCGATTGGACCTGCAAGCTTCTTGCCCGGTGCTCCATCTACACCTTTCGCATCCCAAACTTCAACTGCGAATTTTGTTCCACCTGGTACTGGCCATTCAGCAGTCCAGAAATGGAAAATACCTTCGGATACGATACCGGAATTCTTACCTTCCGGAAGCGACATCTTGACAGCCCAGCCATTTCCAGCGTCATAGAATGCACGAGCATTGTCTGCTGTACCATCGTCATATCCAATTACCCCGCCAGGATATGTGAAGAATGGCTCAAGAATAATATCTTTGACGAGACCGTTGGATCCGATAGTAATAGACTCTTCCTTACTATGGAACCCTCTTGCAATGATCTTCATCGTATACTCACCGGAGTATGCAGTAATCGAATAGCTTCCGTCAGCGTTAGACTCGACAGGAGTGATATTCGCATCTTCAATCAACATGATGACTGCACCTTCAACTGGAATTCCATCAGCGTCAGTAACTTTACCAGTTACCGTCCCTTTCGAATTTTCCTCCAATGTGAAGTTAGCAGTAGTTGTTTGCCCGTCACTGATTGTGACTGTTTGTGCAGCAGATTGGAATCCATACGCTTCTGCTTTCACAGTGTAAGTTCCTTCGCCAAGCGTCATTGTGTATGATCCATCTGCCGGATTTGTAGTGGCAGTACGATTGTTTTCAAGAACTGTCACTTTCGCACCCAATGGCAATGCTGAAAGATTGTTTTTCATTTCCGTAGCCGGAGCCGAAGCAACAACTTCCTCTTTCGTCATATCAACTACAAGATCTTTTGGATCCATTGGTGTTTCAGTTGCTTCTTTTTCTTTCTCTGCCTCAAGCTCAGCGTCTGTCAATTTCACCGCCGGCTTAGCCATACCGATTGTAGCAGTTGCAGGTTGTGCAACATCAGTTAATGCTACATCATCGATATACCAACCTGGTCGTACGACACTTCCATCAGAAAATGCATTAAAGCCGATATAGACGCGTTGACCGCTATATTCAGAAAGGTCAACCTGGCCATCAACCCAGCCATCTGAGATTCCTACGATTTGCTGAAGTTGTGTCCATTGAACTCTGTCAGTCGAAATGACAATATGCCCATAATCCCAAGCTCTTCCACTCACAGTGGATTGCTCGAAGTTATGCCATTGCTTAAACTGCAAGTAGGAATTTCCTTCTGGCAAATCAACAGGAGGCATGACAAGTGTTGCATTCATATTGCTCATGTAATCGCCTGATAGGTTAGTAGCGTATACCTTTTCACCGGAAACGGCATTGCCTGGTCCTGATGTAGGTACTCCCCACTCCCAACTATCATTCGCTCCAAATGATTCCCAACCGATCGGAGTTTGTTCAAAATTCTCGAAATAGCCAACTGTGATACCTTGCTTAACAGCAACCGTATACTCCTCAGTTGTCACTTCATTGTTACCGAAATCATTAATTGTAAATTTATACTTGAATTCGTTGCCTGCAACAGTGTCGCCAGCAACCGTCACACCGTACACACCGGACTTATAGTCTCCGGATTTGCGTGTAGCTTCCGCCGTTTGCCAAGCACCATCTGCATCTAGGTATTGGAAATTAACAGAAGAAACACTGATGTTGTCGCTCACTTGGATTGTTAGATCAAAATCCATGTTAGCGTATGTCTCTACAGGTGCAGTGTGCTCATACTCTGGTGCTTCAGTATCTTCACCATTTTGTGTAACTTGGCCTTTAAGTGTTCCAAGTCCACTTGCGATAGTCGATACAGCCGCGTATGCGTCAACAAGTCCGTGTCCATACGCATTGTTTGGAACTGTCGGATACTGGCTATCTGTCAACGGAACTGCAGTGCTTGTCAAAATTAGCTCCATCTCGTCAACAGTGATCGTAGCATTCGCTTGGCGAAGCAATGCTGCAACAGCTGCTACTGCAGGTCCGGACATCGAAGTTCCATTCCATCCACCTTCATAGCCGCTTCCCGGTACCGAGGAGCGAATGTTCACTCCTGGAGCAATGATATCAGGCTTAACTTCCCCATATGGCGATGGACCGCGTAAAGAGAAGCTTGCTACCTTGTTGTTGATATCAGATGCACCAGTTGCAAATGATTCAGGATAGTTAGCTGGCACTGCGATTGAACCAGGTCCGCCTGGATTCGTTAATGTTGTATTACCGGCAGAGAACTCAGGGAAAATTTCTGCGTTTCTCCAGTTAATAACGACATCACGATACCACTCGTCAAGACCACGTCCGCCGCCCCATGAGTTATTTACAACGTCCGGAGCAAGGTCAACGCGAACGTTTCCATTTCCATCATGCGGAGCTAAAATCCATTGTGCTGCAGCTAATAAAATCGCATCAGATGTACTACCTGCCGCATCGAATACTTTAGCTGCAATCCACTTCGCGCCTGGAGCAACTCCGATTTGATTGGAACCGTCCGGCTCGCTTCCGACCATTGTTCCAGTGACATGCGTTCCATGTCCGTGGTCATCGTAAGCTGCTTCGCGACCAGCGCGAGTTGCATCGAAGAAGTTATATTTATGGCTTACTTCGCCAGTAGCTGCATCATAGCCACGATATTTTTCTTTCAATGCTGGATGATCCCATTGAACACCTGAGTCAAGACTCGCAACAACTGTCCCGGAACCATCAATGCCCATTGCCCAAACGTCTGGCGCATTCACACGTTGAACGTTCCATTCCACGTTCGCAAGGCCTGAAGCAGGAGCAACCGCATTTTCCGTCTTCGTTGCTGCAGTTAATTCACGTGTTTCGTTCGGAAGAATTTTTTCAACTTCAGGGAAACTTGCGATTTTCTCAGCAATTTCCTTCGTTGCAGTAACGGCCATACCATTTACTATATAGTAAGAGGTCATGTCTTTTACTTCTCCCGTTGCCATAAGGCTTTCTACAAAGTCCTTAACGTTCTGCTGTGTTTCAAGTGAAGTAGCTTTCAGTTCGGACACGACTGCAGACCTCACCATCAACTCTGTTGTCGCTGCTGAAAGACGAGCTTTGTTTGCATCTTGTCTAGCCTGTTCAGCGACCTTCGTTGTATCTGCTTTTTCTTTGAATTTAACTAAGAATGTAACTGTTTCCTCGTCCTTAAAATCTTCCAATAGGAAATTGCTGATTTTAGATTCAGTAGTAGTAAGGGAAACAGCAGAATCTCTGACCGATTGATGAAGTCTGTTCTTTTGCTCCGCTGTTGCCATGCCCGGCGATAAAATGGAGAGCACCATTAAAAACGCCGTTACAATACTAAAGATTCTTCTTTGACTTCGAGCACGTTTCGTCCTCAAATTTCATTCCTCCTTTTTTTATAAAGAACACATTTCTTTAATGTAAAAGGTAAAACCCTATCCCTCCTTTTAATTCCGGGTATTTATGGCGGAGAATTGCTATATCTGGTTGTTTCAGTCACCATACAAGTTTGATTTATTTAAAACCTAACGGAAAAAGTGAGAATAAAAGCTTACCTTTAATCCGTTCTTTTGGTAGGAAACCGAATTCACTGTTTCTACTATCCAAACTCTCACCGGGAGTCCGATTGTCTCCAATTACAAAATAGGAATTTTCCGCTACCGTCACTAAATCCATATCATTCGGGAAACCGATGGAGTAAACTTCTTTCACCTTGTCGCCATTCACATACACGACTCCGTCCACAATCTCAACAGTGTCATTCGGTAAAGCGATTATGCGTTTAATGGCATCAAAGCCATGTACATCACGAAATTGAACGATATCATCTATATCAGGTGTAAAAAGCAGATTATTCGTCACAATAACATCCTTGTTTCCGAGTGTCGGGGCCATCGAGTTTCCGCTTATGACGGTAATGCCAATTGCAAATCGGAATACAAGAAATAGACCAATGATGAGCAAAATGAACTTCACCCAACTGAGTACACTGTCATCTGATTTTTTCTTCTCTTTCGTAGCTTCGACTGTTTTTGCTGTCAGTTCATTTACATTCATTCCGCATCACTTTTCCTTTCATCATAATCCGGGCCTCGGGTTGGATTTGGATCTGGATTTGGATCTGGATTTGGGTCTGGATTTGGATCTGGATTTGGGTCTGAATCCGGATTTGTTTCAGTTTCCGGCTCTTCCCCCGGGTCGTCCGTTTCCGGAGATTCAGGCTCTTCCATCGGGTCCTCCGCTTCGGGAATTTCAGGTTCCTCATTCGGCAGTAGGCTTTGATCACCCTCATTCACTACCCGGTTCATCTCATTCACCGCTGCTTGGAAAATACTCTCCAGTTCATCTCTTACACTATTTTCAGTTTCAGAGTTGTCGATAGTAAATCCATCGATTAATTCATCGGCATAACGCCGTAATTCACTTGTTCGTTTTTCCTTTTCTTCCATCGTAAAAGCTTTAAGTCGTTCAATAGCCATTTGAATTTCCGAATGCAGCTCTTCTTTTAAGCGTTCCGTTTGAATCTCCTGTTCCGAATCGATTGCTTCCTTGATCTCAACAATCGCGTGCCCCCTTTGTGTATCAAACCAATTCACCAATAATGATTGGATATCTTGATTGGCAAATGTGATCGATACACTACTTCCAATGATTCCGGTTAAAAGAACAGCTCCAATTAGGAACTTATACTTTGGCATTTTACTCCTTCTTTTTTTATCCACAGCACAACCTCCAGATAAAATTGTAGGGCCGGCGTTTAGCAGGCCCTATGCAACTACGAATTAGTCATTCATGTCCGAAAGAAGCGCATCCATTGCAGCTTTTGCTTCATCTTCAAGTTCCAATGCTTTTGCTTCGATCAAAGCTTCTTGTGCCGCCACTAAGTCATCTAAAATATCACCAACTTGGTTATATACTTCATTGACTTTGAAATCGACTGCAGTTTTCAAGTTATTAACAGTAATAGTCGTTTCATTTTCCAACTCTTCCATAATCGCGGCCTTTGCAGCTACAATTGCCTCTTCAAGCCCAGCAAGTGCGTCAGATTTAACAGCATCCAATTGATAGGTCAATTCTTCGATGGCAGCCGCTCCCGTATCTTCTGCAAATGTCGTCATATCGGCGGATGCAATCTGTGTTGCCTCAGCCCCGGCAGCTTGTATTTGCAGCCATCCCTCCTGGTAAATATTATTAAAAGCAAGGTCCATACCCGCAAGGATTTCAGCCCCGGCTTCTCCTAACGAGTTAATATGGGAATCCCTTGCGCTTTCAATAGCGGAGGATGCTCTCCCAATTTCACGATCCCTTGTAAATTCAACGTCAAATTCTGCGCCAGCTCTCAATCCTTCAAACATTTCATCCAAACTACCAAACTCTTCATCAGAATACAGATCTGCTTCTTGTGCGATTGAAGCTTGCGCACCATTAAAAACGCCGCTATACCAAGATTTCAACGCACCACCGGCATCCGTGTTCGCAAATGCAAGACCCACACCAGATAGCAGTCCAGCCGAAATTGTTCCTGCAACGATTTTCTTTTTAAATGTCATCTTCATTTAATAATCCTCCTCAGTTTTGTTATGATCATTTTCAAACTTCACATGGTTAGTGCTTCCGTCAAAACCATAGTCGGAAAGGAGTTCCGATAAAATATCGAATGTACGACGATCGATCTCTACATGTCGTTTTTCAATCTCTACTTCAATTTCTACTAAGTCCTTTTCTATAAGAGATTCTTTTGTTTCATCCAACTGCTGAAGATGGACGTTTTTATACTTTTTGATACTTTGATCAGCATCCTTAGAGGCATTTAAAACGTAATCCACAAGTTGACTTTCCAATCTTTTAATCAACTGATCTTGATAGGTGTTTATGGAGTCCTTAAAAGTTGTAAGTGAGGTTTTCATTTCTTCACTTATTTGGTTGGAAAGTAAATGAAGTTGAAGCCGATACCAGTCCGAAAAAGCGATTCCTTGCTTGGATTGGGCAACTATCGAGGTACCCATTAAAAGAAAACAACACATTGCTATTAAAATGACAAACTTTCTCACGATCACCTACCCCCTACTATTTTCGGAGAAGCACCTTTCATTCCGCTGAACGCACGCTGTGTTTAGAAAAGATATACTTTTCCATCTATTCCTAAGTATAAAAGCGAGTGTTTTTCTTCTCGCCCCTATTCCGTCTACTTTTGCCACTATACTTTTGATACGTCTTGTTAGACATAGATGTAAGACGACCTACCACTTTTGTCTCCATTGGTATACAAAAGTGTACTGATTATAATTGGGGGGCTGCTTGTAAAGCGAAAAATGCCAGACCCTATAAAACAGGATCTGGCATTTTGTATTTAATTTATTATAATTAAGTAACTGTGTAACGAACTAACCCTTTTGCATTTGCATATAAAGCCGCCTGGGTTCGATCCCCTAAGTTCAACTTCGCTAAAACTTGGCTAACATGTTTTTTAACAGTGTATTCTGTTACGGATAGCACCTCGGAGATTTCTTTATTCGATAGACCTTTACCAAGTTCTATCAACACTTCCGTTTCCTTTGGAGTCAGAGTTTCAAACTCCCCCCTTGTTAAATAGGAACTTTGGGATTTCAAAATAACCTCAAGGATTCTTTGATCATAATAATTCCTGCCATTACGAATCATCCTTAAGGCATGTACCAATTCTTCAAGCACTGATTCCTTCAATAGAAATCCGGAAACCCCCAACCTCTTCGCCGTCATAAAATTATCTTTACTTGGCGAAGAGGACAGTACGATAAATTTGCATACCGACCCTTGGCTTTTCGCCTCGGCAATCAAATCCAATCCACTTTCGCCGCCCAAATATAAATCTACAATAGCAATATCAGGTTCCTTCGACCTTAGGATGGCTAAAGCTTCCCTCCGATTCGAGGCTTCCCCTACAATATTCAACCCTTCTTCACCGACAAGAATTGAAAAAAGTCCTTTTCTTATTAACGGATGATCATCGACAAGTATCACATTCATATAACGACAACCTCTCTCTATCATTTATTAAGATGATTTCTATTGTTAATCGTCGTTGAAAAACTATACTAAGTAGCTTCCGTCGCCAATTTAGGGACGGTAGTGAACGGTAATAGACTTGCACGTGACAGTATGGAGATAAAATAGTGAGTGGAATTATTTCATGGATTGAGGTAAATTCTGAGGTGTCATATGGTTATGGATATAAAAACCATCTTCTTCCTCTATTGTAATGAACTGCAGAAAAACTGGCAATATAGGTTTCTAACTATTTAAAGTATTCATTCTTTATAACTGTTTTAGCCACCCCTCACTAATTCCAATTTCCCTCTCCACTAAACAGAACTACATATTTCGCCTTATCCCCCAACACCTACACATGTCACATCCATGCCACCACCCCTTGAAAACAGCCTTCCACAGCGCTCTAATTGGAACTCTAAGGAAAAAAGAAACTATAATAGGCCTTTTGACACGGAACATACTATGAAGGTACCTGTGCACGGCACATTTATGACAATTCAACAGGACTAATATTCATTCAAGTTGGATCAGGTAAAACACTATAACGATTGAGTTCCATGTTTACTTTTTATGCAATTGTAGTGCATAGTCAGAATAGTTTCTTGCACAGGCACCTTTACAAAACTCTTTTACACTTTCCTCCACCTCCACACAGGTACTTTAAGCCTATTTGAATAAAATATAGTAAGAGAATTTTAAACGGAGGGGACAATTTCATTATGAGACGTAGAAGATTTCGAAGCCCAAGACTCTGTGTATTTCCCGGCTATACCTGGTGCGGTCCCGGTTGTAGTGGTCCGGGCGCCCCGGTAAATGCTGTGGATGCGGCATGCAAGGCACATGACTTATGCTATCTTTCGCATAAAAGCCGCTGTGAATGTGATTTGGAATTTCTCGATCGACTGGAACAATATATTGACCTTGATAACTTGGAAGGCCGGCACGCAAGGACGCTTTATCGCTATATGCTTGCCCAATCCAAATTCACTTGTTGGCGGAGATAATAGAAAACCCCCGGATGAATTTTTCAACCGGGGGCAGATTATTTTTTTAGTTTGTATACGAAAGGACAGCAGTAGGGAATCTCCACAGAATGTTTTTCGCTTCAACTTTTGTTGCGAATTCGAACATCCGAATACTTTTTTGTTCAAAAACAGTGATAACCCACATGATGCATTCTCCTTTTGTTTTGGTTTTGTTTGGCGAATCGCCTCTTCTAATGCCTATGTTACTCTGTTTTTCCCAAAACAAAAAGATAAGAAAGAGGTTGTTCACAAATCAGTCAAGGACAAAGCGCTTACATTTGTCATATTTTCGACTAAGTTGTCCGTATTGCACAACGAATCAAAACAAACACATGAAAAATCACTGCTTACTCGACAACCACAGGGATTTCATTTCATCTTCTATAGTAGAGAATATTAATAGTCGGTACTCGCCAAATGTATAATACTCGATATATTCGTTGAAAATATCATCGAACACTTTCTTCTCCGGCTTCCCCAATAGTGTTCTTAGCTCTTCCGTCGAATTGGTCAATGCCATTTTAGATACAACTATGAATGAAACATCCTGCGTCCCTTCATTATAAAAGTACGTATATCCGCCTGGAAATTCATAGTAAGGACCGCCCTCATAGTAATCATGGACAACCCAGTCATCTCTTTCCTGCAGCAACTTGTCGATCGGTTGCCCAAGTTGCACATTCTGATTGATAAACATGCCTTCTGACAATAAAGCTTTAGATTGTTCTGTAAAAGTGTACTGCGGAAAAGCGAGGTAGAAATGCTGATATTCATGCCACTTGCCCACCAAATATTCTCCTGACGCCAACCCGAATTCCTCCTGATCGGTATAGGTTCTTTCAAAGTGGAAAGCAAAACTCAATTTTTCAGGATGCCATTTCCATGTTGTAAACGTCCATCCGGGAACAGCATCCATCGTGTCTTCCGAATCCAAATATATTTGCAAATAACCATCTTCGATTGCCCTAAACGTTGGAGTCGAGGCCTCCACATCACCTTTTCCATCAAATTGAATCTCTTTCAATCTTTCACCGTCATAAACCCATGCTGTAATTAAATTCAGCTTTGGACTCTCCTTCCGGGCCAAGCTAAAGATTGTATACTCCCCCAACGTGTACGTACCAAGCGATTCTTCAAAATTAGTCAACAAACCATCAATCTGTAATTGCATCTCAGCTTCCTCAGCACCTTCTTTCGCCAAGAATATAGTGTACGAACCTCCGTCAGCAAGCTGATTTTTTCCAATAACGGAAGACAACGTTTCGGTTTCGATCAAATATACATCCCCAACCGCTTCACCCGACCGAACTACTGTAGTTGCAATCGCATGCTCCTTCGCCGCCTCTATTGAAATGAAAACACCAACTTCTTCATTCATATCAACTTCCGGTTCAGAAACCCCTTCATCTATAACTTCATTCTCAGGAAGCGAAATCGGTGCTTTCTCACTACACCCCGCAACGATTAAAGCAATCAACACCAAGCCCACTATTCCCTGCAAACCGCGAAAAGTAATTCCAGGAAGCATAATTGCAGTCACCCACCTTTCATTTTTACTGCTTGACCAACATCCTAAGCCCCAAAAACATCGCCCATGCATCATTTTCCCCGTCAAAAAAGAAGCGTATCGGTTTTTCTGTCTTCTCAATGACGAGGGTCGAATCATCGCTTGAACGAAGAGTAAAAGTTTCATTCCCAATGGTTGCCGTAGCCACATCATCATTCAAAGAGATGACCACCTCGGCACCCTCTCCCGAGCGATACGTTCCTACCATTCGCTTGAGTTGTTCAATGTCCATATCATATTGCGGTTCCACACTTCTTTTCTGATCAATCGGAAGCCCTAATACAGCATTTACCGCCGCAAGCCAAATGGCATCAGCACTTACATTACTCAAATTCGTCAACACAGCCACCGTTATCCCGCGTTCTAAAATGAATCCAAAATTAGATGAAACACCCGGCTGCCCTCCGCCATGCTCAATTAGTGTAACTCCAGAGTAATCTGGGGTAATCTTGAGCGCATACCCATAATGGCTATTTCCGCTCACCCAGTGTATAGGTGTGGTCATTTTTCGTACATATTGATCGCCAACAATCTTCCCCGATTCACCAACATATGCCTCCCCATACTTAAGCAAATCCAATACAGTCGATCGTATGCCGCCACCGACAGCATAATTCCCTAACGTAGGCCAAGGACATTCCTTCGGATCCCCTTCCTCCAAAACGTACGGCACAGTTACATTCTCAAAGCCCTTCAATTCCTGAAGATCATATGTAGTCCGTTCCATCCCCAACGGATTGATAATTAACCTTCGGATAAAGTCTTGATAATTTTCGCCGGTTATCCGTTCGATCACTGCCCCCAACAATAAAAACATATCATTGTTGTAGCAAATAAATTCAGCTGGTCTGCCCAAATAGGTATGATCAATTTCATTCAAATAACGCAAATGCTCATCAAATCCATTCAACTTTTCCAGGCGCTCCATCGTCCCAAGTCCAGTTGTATGCGATAAAAGATGATGAATTGTAATTTCATCAGTAAACCCACAATCTTTCAACTTGAAATCAGGAAGATGTTTACTCACCGGATCTTCAAGTTGCAATTTGCCTTCCTCAACCAATTTCATAATAGCGAGCGCGGTAAATGACTTTGTAATAGAAGCAACACCAAAAATTGTCTCCGGTGTCACAGGCCCATTCGTTGTTAAATCTCTCACTCCAAAGCCTTTTTGATAGATTACTTCCCCATTCTCAGAAATTGCTACCGCAACACCGGGAATCTTTTCGACATCCATTACTTTCCTTACATACAACTCAAACCCTTCCCACCGACTCACATGCACCATTCCTTTCGCTTCAAGAATTTTCATTTAATTAATTCTAACACTCTCACTGACCGTTTAATAGACGAAAAAAGACCAATAGCAACGCGGCCATTGGCATTCCTCATTAAGTTCACCACATCTTCTCATACGTTTCAATCCCAACTTTAGCATTATACGTATATCCGATATTCTCAATAATCTCTTTTACCGTTTTCACACCGATTTGTGAATACGCCCGATTTAAAGTCAGCGTGTTATTCGTAGCGTATTCAGGCCATTCTTTTCGTGTCGTATAAGGTGTATTCACGAAATAATAAGCTTCGATTTCTCCAATTCGCTCATAGTCTGTGCGCCTTATCAGCGGCCGTAAATACCCCATTTGTTCGATCAACTTTTTTGCTTCGTATTTCTGGGCGGCTGTTTCAAATGACATTTTGGCCGAGAAAATCTTATCTCCACGAGAATTCCACAGCTCCGTCGGGCGATAGATGTGTACGTTCAAATCATGGTGGGTAACAAGATCCTTTTCTATAATCTTCTTTTCCGACGTGATTCTGTCGTAATTAAACTTAATGCCAAGCACCTGCAAAATTTCAATCGTTGCACTCGGCCCACTACCACTGTATCCGCAAGTCGCCCCACTTAACCAAATCTCCCGCTCACTATCACCGTTCCGTAAGATAAATGTGTAGTTTCTTAACTGAAACTCCCTTTTCCCTTCATCTAAATAGATATCCGGGACGTTTCGATAGAGTGCCGGTATATCCTCATCGTTGAAATATACCTCAAAACTCGTCACCGCTTCCAATAAATCCAAATTCGCTTTAATAAACCTCACCGTGCTATGGGGATCACCACTAAACCGAATGATTTCCATGTTACAATTCCTCCCTATAGATTGCTCTAAAGAAAGGTATGTTGTAATGATAGATGAATAGCACTTATTTAGATTGATTATGCCTCATTTTAAAGGATTCTTTGAGCGCGCGGCTGCATTCTTGAGCGCAAAATCCGCTTCTTGAGCGCCTCGACAACGTTTGAGATTGAAACTACTTTCCTCGAATCCCATCCCCATTGATCAACGACGGCGGTTTCTCACCTGTCAAACCGGCGATTAAATTCCTGATTGCAAGCTCTTCCATTTTCCTGCGAGTTTCCAAAGTCGCGGATCCGATATGCGGGAGAGTGACGACATTCCTCAGCCCAATGAATGGGTGATTTTTGCCAAGCGGCTCCTTTTCATAAACATCCAGTCCCGCTGCAAGGATTCGACCTTCCTTCAAGGCAGCCACCAAATCAGCCTCATTCACTAACGCACCTCTTGATCCATTAACAAAAATAGCTGTTTCCTTCATTAATTTAAACTCACGGGCACTGATCAGATGAACCGTTTCCGCAGTTAACGGTGCCATCAAGCAGACAAAATCAGCTTGCTGCAATAGGTCATCCAATTCCATATATCTCGCATTGAGTTTTTCCTCAGCTTCCGGCTTTCTTGAGCGATTATGATAAAGTATGTCCATTCCGAATCCGAACCGCCCTCGTTTCGCTATGGCTTGCCCGATTTTCCCCATCCCGATGATGCCAAGCGTTTTTCCATGAACATCCATGCCAAATAGAGATTCACTTAATTTCCCTGTCCAGTTCCCCTTTTTGACATATTGATCAAGTTCAGGAATTCTTCTTGCAGTTGCAAGGAGCAGACTAAAAATTGTATCGGCTGTTGTTTCGGTTAGGACATCAGGTGTGTTGGTTGCTAAAATCCCCCGCCTCGTTAGCTCATCAATATCGAGATTGTCATATCCGACTGAAATATTGGAAACTACTTTTAAGAATGGTGCGCGCTCCAACAATGCCCTATCAACTTTCAAACTTGAGCCAATCAAGCCAGTGGCCGTCACAATCTCCTTATTGAATTCCCCACTTCCTGGAGCGGCCGTAACAACAGTGAACCTTTCTTCAAGTTTCATTGTCCCTTCTTCCGAAATCGGAGTGTAAATCAATATTTTCTCCTTCAACTTGAATTCCTCCCTTAAAGAAAACAGGACAGGAAATTGCACATTTCCCGTCCTGTTTTCACGATGATTTATTTTGATCGTTCAAAATTTTATCCCGTACATAACTTAAGTGACTGTACATCTTTTGGAAAGCTTCAATTGGATCCCGTTTTTTCAGGGCCTCATAAATTTCAGTGTGGTACTGGATCGTTAATTCCGGCTCCCGCACTTTGATGAGTGAGTCGGTTTTTTCATGCGCCATCAATAGGGACTCAATCATCCCTTCCACAACTGGATTTTTCGCGCTGTAGGCGATGATTCTATGGAACTGCTTATCGTACATTCCATAGTCTTCATCATTTTTCCGGATATTTTCAATCGTCACTGCAAGTTCAGCAAGCTCACTATCTGTAATTTTTTCGGCTGCGATTGTAACAAGTCCAAGTTCCAGTGTCATCCTCGCTTCAATGACGGCCGGGAGATTGTTGATGGAAATGGCTAACATCGCACGGAACGGACTGCTTCCGACTTTTTCATTCACAAACGTTCCGCCACGTGGCTTTCTTGAAATGACTTCAAGCGTTTCAAGCGAACTTAGTGCTTCGCGGATGACAGGGCGGCTGACGTCCAATTTCTCCATCAGCTCCATCTCAGGCGGAAGCCTGTCGCCCGGTTTCAATTCCCCCCTGAACAAGAGTGAGATAATCTGTTCCATTACTTGCTGGGCGAGGGTGTTACGCTTCACCGTATCAACATTATATAACTGCAAATCGGTACCTCCTTTCCTCTTTAATATTGACGGACAATACTACAATTTAATCTAGCTTAAGTATACTATTCTTAGACAAAAAACTAAATATCAGAATGCACAGACATAGGAATTATTTATCGAACAAGACAAGGCTTTTTCGGATCAAATTTCCACCCGGGGATCAAATACTGCATCCCGACAGAATCATCGCGAGTGCCTAACTTCATATCGACATACAACTTATGTGCTTTTTCAATCTCTCCCATATCGATTTCGAGGCCGAATCCACCTGTTTTAGGTACTTCAACTTCTCCACCTTTTATCTGAAAAGGTTCTTTCGTTAAGCGCTGTCCATCTTGCCATATCCAATGTGTGTCAATCGCCGTTATTTTGCCTGGTGCAGCTGCAGCAACATGTGTGAACATTGCGAGTGAAATATCAAAGTGGTTATTGGAGTGCGAGCCCCATGTTAATCCCCAATCATTGCACATTTGCGCAACGCGAACCGAACCTTGCATCGTCCAGAAATGAGGATCCGCAAGTGGGATATCAACAGCATTCAATTGGATTGTATGACCCATTTGGCGCCAATCTGTTGCAATCATATTGGTCGCTGTCGGAAGGTTAGTTGCGCGGCGGAATTCTGCCATAGTTTCACGTCCTGAATAGCCGTCTTCTGGACCACATGGATCCTCTGCATAAGCAAGGACATCACCCAATCCTTTACAGAGACGGATTGCATCTTCCAATAACCAACCGCCATTCGGGTCAAGGGTGATTCGAGCATCGGGGAACCGTTTCGCAAGCGCAGTGACCGCTTCAATCTCCTGCTCGCCGGCTAAAACGCCGCCTTTCAGCTTGAAATCTTCAAAACCGTATTTATCGTATGCTGCTTCCGCCAGGCGAACGATACTTTCAGGTGTCAGCGCCTCTTCATGTCGAATGCGGTCCCAACCGTCTGCTTCGCCAACCCCATCATTGTAGGCAAGATCCGTCTTTTTCCGATCACCAACGTAAAATAAATAGCCTAACATTTTCACTTTATCACGTTGTTGACCTTCACCTAAAAGTTCCGCGACCGGCACATTTAAATGTTTCCCTAAAAGGTCCAAGAATGCTGCTTCAAGTGCAGTCACCGCATGGATCGTCGTGCGCAAATCGAATGTTTGATTACCACGGCCACCTACGTCTTTATGCGCAAATGCGATGCGAACTTGATTAAGCACTGAATTATATCTTCCGATGGATTGCCCTTTGACTAATGGAATCGACTCTTCGAGTGTACGGCGTATCGCCTCTCCGCCTGGAACCTCCCCAGCACCAACGTTTCCACTACTGTCTTCAAGCAATACGATATTTCGTGTAAAGTACGGAGCATGTGCACCGCTCAGATTCAACAACATGCTGTCCCGGCCCGCTACAGGAATAACTGTCACTTTCGTGATCACCGGTGTTTCCGTCTTCTTTGCTTCTTCAATAGCTGTTTTCATTTCGTCGCCCCCTATTTAATAGAAACTTGTTTAATTTCCCCAACGAAAAATACATAGCAAAGTATAGCAAAAACTGCATGGATGCCTACGTACAACAAAGCCAATTCGAATGAACCCGTCCACTGTACAAGGAACCCGATAACGATAGGTGTGACAATGCCTGCCGAATTGCCAAACATATTGAATAGCCCACCATTCAGTCCAGCGTTTTCCTTATTCGATGTTTCAGCAACAATCGCCCAGCCCATTCCGCCGAACCCCCTGCCAAAAAACGCAAAGGACATGATGGCAATCAAAAGAACTGTCGACTCGGCCATTTCTGCAAAGATGATTGACATCGAGCAAAGCATGCCAATGATAATCGGAATCTTCCTTGCTTTAGACAGCGGAACGCCTCTTCCAATCAACCCATCCGAAAATCTTCCGCCCCAAAGCTGACCTAAAAACGCCGCCATAGCCGGAATTGTCGAAACGAGTCCAACTTCCATGACGGACAGCCCCTTTTCACTCACTAAATAGACAGGAAACCAAGTCATAAAGAAGTATGTAATCCCAGTGACGCAATATTGACCGATGTAGATTCCAAGAGTCATTCGATTCGATAGCAACCGAATGATTGGCCGCTGTCTCCATGGTACCTTCCGAGCTCCAATTCTCTCCACTACTATCTTTTCGACAGGCACGTTCGCCGAATCCGGATCCCTGTAAAATTTAAACCAAAGTATTGAACAAACCCCGCCAATCACACCGAACACTAAAAATACATACATCCAACCGAAACCTTGTGCTATAAAACCGATGACCGGTCCAAATAAGACAATCGCAAAGTATTGAGATGAACTGAATACGGAGGAAGCCCTTCCCCTTTCAGACGGGGGGAACCACTCACTGACAATCCGAGCATTTGCAGGGAAAACCGGAGCAGTAATAAATCCGCATAAAATCCTTAATAGGAATAAACTGATGAATGCCACTACCGGCGTCAAGTATCCAGTTAGTGCATGCAAAATAATAACAGTCGTCCATACAAGGATTACCGTGCCATACACCTTGCCTGAACCGAAACGATCTAATATCAGTCCCCCCGGCACTTGACCGATTACATACGCCCAACCAAATGCCGAAAACAGAAATCCCATTGCCACATCACCAATGCCTAAATCCGCGGCAATTGGAGCTCCTGCAATCGAAAGAATCGAACGTTCCGAAAAGCTGACAGCGGAAAAGAAAAAAAGCATCAGCATAATGCCATGCCGCGCTTGTATCCTACGCTGCTTATGCATTGCAGTAAAAACGCTCATGCATCAAGTTCCTTCCATTCCCGAATTTTGGTTAATAGCCAAAAGAAGAGCCGGATTTGTTTTTCTCCGGCTCTTTCCAAATCACTTTACAAAAACGGTCTTAATCGACGTGAAGAATTCGATTGCGGCGCGTCCTTGTTCACGCGAATGGGAGCTAGACTGCTTCATCCCGCCAAATGGCGCTTGCAGTTCAACACCTGCACTTTCCGCGTTGATGCGTACTAAACCTGCGTCCATTTCATTGATGAAGGATAGAGCTTTCGAAATATTCGTTGTGAATACGGAAGCGCTAAGACCATAATCCGAGTCATTTGCAAGCTCAAGCGCCTCTTCAAACGACGACACTTTCATCAATGCAAGAACTGGCCCGAAAATCTCTTCACGAGCAATCGCCATATCCGGAGTCACCTCATCGAAAACTGCCGGCTCAACGAAATATCCTTTTGCATTCGCCCCTTTTTCACATCGATTACCGCCGTAAAGCAATTTCGCTCCTTCTTCTTTACCTTTTTGAACATAAGAAAGGACCGTATTCAGTTGGCTCTCACTGACAGAAGGGCCCATCCAGCTTCCTTCATCAAGGCCGTCTCCCACAGTAATTTCCGATACTTTCGTCAACAGCTTCTCACGGAACTCCTCGTAAACTGCTTCATGGACGATCACACGACTTGTCGCCGTGCATTTCTGGCCAGTCGATTTCAATCCCCCGCTAATAGTCGCGTCAACAGCAAGATCCAAATCAGCATCTTCCGCAACGATTACCGGGTTTTTCCCACCCATTTCAAGTTGGTACTTAATGCCGCGCTCAACTGCAAGCTGAGCTATCCTTTTACCAACGCCATTGGATCCTGTGAACGTGATTCCGTTCACTTTAGAATGTTCGGCAAGTCCTTGACCAATGACCGAGCCCGATCCCGTCACCATATTGATGACTCCTGCTGGAATCCCGGCTTCATGGAAGCAGTCGATCACTTTTGCACATGTAACAGCCGCCTCACTCGCAGGCTTCATAACAACTGCATTTCCGTAAATCAAAGCCGGTGCAGCTTTCCAGATTGGAATAGCAACCGGGAAGTTCCACGGAGTGATAACGCCGACTACGCCAAGCGGTGTTCGTGTCGTGAACATAAGTGCACTGCTATCTGTTGAAGGGATAACATCACCAACCGGGCGCATTCCTTCCCCAGCGTAATAGCGAAGAATCGCAATTCCGCGTGCCGTTTCCCCTTTCGCTTCCGGGAATGTTTTCCCCATCTCGCGAGTCATCGTACGCGCGATATCATCGATTCTCTTTTCCATAATGTCAGCAACTTTGAAAAGTACATCGCCCCGTACGTTACCAGTAAGCTTTCGCCATTCCTTCTGAGCATTCCAAGCCGCCTCAACAGCTTGATCCAAATCTTCAGATGCCGACATCTGGTAGCGTCCGACCACATCTTCTACGTTTGCCGGATTCAAGCTTTCCCCCGTTTTGCCGGAGCTTGCTTCAACCCACTGTCCGTCGATATAATTCAGAACTGTTTGGACTGTTGTTTCTGTACTTGTCGTCATTCAAGACACCTCCACTTGTTCAGTCGCTGGTGCTGGATACTTCTTAAGTGCAGCAGTCAGGAGCTCTTTCAGTTCATCGTAATGGCCTTGTTCAACTGGTGCGATTGGTGGTCTGACCGTCGTACCGACCGGAAGTCCAACGATATTCATCCCAGCTTTGATTAATGAAACAGCGTAGCCTGCTTTGCGTTTTCGGATTGAATGGATCGGAAGGATGACATCTTCAAGCACATCATGCATCGTCTTATGATCGCCTTGTTGTAACGCCTCAAAATACTTCGCTGAAATATGCGGAATATAGTTTGAGATGGCTGAAGAATATGTCCGGAATCCAAGATTGTAATAGGAAGCCATCGTCACTTCCGCAAGTGGCATGCCATTGATCCACTCAAGGCGGTCGCCAATCAGTTGAACTGCCTCCGTATTGTATTCCATATCACCTACGCCGTCTTTGAACCCTACAAGCTGCGGCAACTTACACAGTTCAAGTAAACTTTCTTTCGTCAAAATACACTTGTCACGCTGATAGAGAATTGCGTTCAACTCCGAGCTTTCTATGATTGCCTTCAAATAGTTTACTAAACCGTCTTGCGATGGATCAATCAAGTAAGGTGGAAGGATTAGATAGCCGTCCGCTCCAGCGTCTGTAGAAATTTTAACCTGCTCCAATGCGTGCTGGATGTTGCCCCCTACGCCTGTGTAAACCTGCACACGTCCATCTACTAATTCGATTGCTGTTTCGACCATTTGTTTGTATTCATCTTGTGTCACCGCGTGAAGTTCCCCCGCTCCACAAGCCACAAAAACGGATTGCACCCCGTTATTCATTAAAAATTCGATATTCGCCTTTAGACCATTCAAGTCAAGCTGCCCATCCTCTTTAAGTGGTGCGACCGGGAAACCTAAAATGCCAGTCGGACAATTGCGTTTAACCATTCTAAATCTTCCACCTTTCATGTTTGTTTGTTTTATTGTAAGACAATAAAACTTATCTGTCAACTTCATTTATGTTATAGGTGCAGGATTGAATAAAACAAGATCATTTTTTATCCCCCAGTGGTCTGCCCACGTCTGACGACGACCACTTGCAACATCAATAATGGCCTTGAAAATTTCTTCCCCAATCTCTTCGATCGTCGCCCCGCCGTCAATGATCTTTCCTGCATTTACATCGATCAAATCATGCCACTGCTCAGAGAGTGTCGTTCTTGTTGCAACTTTGAGTACCGGCGCCATAGATAAGTTGTATGGCGTCCCTCGCCCGGTCGTAAACACCTCAATATGCATTCCTGACGCTAACTGCAATGTTCCACATACAAAATCTCCTGCAGGTGTTGCAGCAAATGTCAGTCCATTCTTTCGAACCTTCTCGCCCGGTGCAAGAACGTCCACAATTGGTGCAGTTCCAGATTTGACGATAGAACCAAGCGACTTCTCAACAATATTGGATAGGCCGCCTTTCTTGTTCCCAGGTGTTGTGTTCGCACTCCTGTCGGCAAGCCCTCTTGCCAAATAGGCGTCATACCATTCCATTTCGCGAATCAATGCATTACGGACTTCTTCCGTTTCCGCTCTTGCGGTTAATAAATGGATACCATCCCGTACTTCCGTCACTTCGGAGAACATAACCGATGCCCCTGCACGAACAAGAAGATCCGCCGCATGACCGACAGCCGGGTTCGCCGTCACACCCGAAAGCGCATCACTTCCACCGCATTGCAGTCCAACCGTCAATTTGGACAAAGGCGCCTCCACCCGTTGACGTCGATTCAATCGTTCGAGTCGTTCTTTTGCCATTTCTACAATCGAGTCAACCATTTCAGAAAACCCATTTCGGTCTTGAAGGAATAAAACATCCGATTCACTTTCCCCGGCATCAAGTCGGTCAAGCGTCAGCTTTTCGCATCCTAACCCGATAATGAGCATTTCCCCTCCAAAGTTCGGATGGCTTGTCAGATTCCTGATTGTGCGGATCGGAATCTCAGATCCAAGCCCATCAATCGCGACCCCACACCCGTACGCATGGTCAATCGCTACAACATCATCGACATTTGGATACTGTGGAAGCAGGTCCTTCTTTATCTTTTCAACGGCGAATCCTAAAACACCAGTTACGCACTGTACACTTGTCGTAATTCCTAAAAGGTTTTTCGTGCCGAATGAACCATCCGGATTCGGATAGCCCATGAATGTATACGTTTCTTTAAATGGCTCAAGTGGTTCCACATTTATCCCATGTTCCAATTCCGATAACTTTGGAGCTTCCGGCATACGAAGCATCGTTTCACGGATCCAGCTGCCTTTCGGAATTTCCCGGTCCGCAAACCCGATGATTTCGCCATATCTTATAATCGCATCGCCTTCTTGAAAGTCTTTTAATGCGACTTTATGGCCTTGGGGTGTTCTCTGGATAAGTTGTATGCCTTCCTGAAGATTCGTCTTAGCGGGAAGGCCGTTGTCATTCCCGACAATTGTTACATTGTCGAGGGCATTCATTTTAATGGAGATTGGTTTAACTTCTACTCCCTGGTCGGTCATCATCTCTCCCCCCTTTTTGATTATTCTCATCGGCCTTCAAATTCATTTAACGCATTCAGCAGCGCTTTAATATACCCGACGGAATACGCAAACCCTAAGCTTGACGGCTTCCAGCCAATATTCGAGTACTTCCAACTATCATGAAAATCCGCAACATCCCCAGCAAACGTCGGAACATGATCGGGATTCAAACAGCCGCTATAGCCGACTTTACGAAGCTCCAATAAAATTTTGAACATATTCAAATCGCCATCATCTAATAGCGCCTCTTCAAACGCACCTGCTGTCGGCAAGCTACCTCTCACATTACGGAAGTGAACAAGGAAGATGCGCCCTTTTCTTCCGAAGTGATTGATTTCATCCATTACTAACGAAGAACCGCCCGCTTCCGCGCGTGTACCGATGCAGTAAACGAAACCGACATTCTTATTCGGAAAATCATCAATAATCCGGTTCAAGCCAATTCCGCCGAATGGGGAATCTGGATGCGGAGTATCAGATGGATGCATCGCAACATTTACATCATAGTCCTGCGCAAGCGGAACGATTTCACGGTAAGCACGTTGGAATGAACCCCACCATTTCTGCAATTCCTCTTGAGTCGGTGTAGGTTCTTTCTCTTTCAACAATCCGATGCTCTCCCCGCGTGCAATTGCACCCCCGCGCTGGATTGCCTCATAACTTAAACCTCTACCATAGAAAACATCACCCTCAAAACGCTGGCGAACAATCTTTATCCCCGCCTCACCGAAAACCCGTACAGCATCAAGTGAGTTCTCAAGTTCAATCTCACTTCCGTCCATGCCATCCATGAATGAACGTGAAATATTCGGCAACGTAACTCTATTAATATCGAGACCAAACGAGCGGACACGTTTTTTAAGCTTCAACAGCTCGTCGAGATCAGGATAACCTTGTTCCTTCACGCCTTTAAATGACTGGCCGTTTCCAAAGTCCACATAATCAATACCAAGCTGTGACATCTGCCGAAGATCCAGATCGGTCAAATCTGCAGTGTTAACAGTGACTGAAACATACATCATAATAAATCCCCTCGATTTCTTCTGGTTTAATTAGAGAAGCCCGGAAGTCGATCAATGATCAACCGTTCCGGGCCTGTCCTTCCTGTTATTCACGTGACAGACTTCTTAATTGCCACCGGTCAATTTATGAAGTTCTACATATTCTGCTTCAACCTCGGATAGTTTCTTCATCGCCTCTTCTGGATCCATATAGACTGGTTTCAACCAAGACTTCTTGATTTCTGCCTGATACTCTTCACTTTCGACCGCCTTACTCATTGCTTCTGTGAAAGTAGTAACGACTTCATCTGGAGTGTCTGCAGGGAATGCCCAAAGGAATACTTTATCGACGACAAGATCTACACCTTGCTCTTTGAATGTTGGAATGTCGGAAGCATCTTCAAGACGCTCATCCGCCATGACGCCAAGTGCTACAAAGTCACCAGACTCAAGATAGCCTTGAACGAGTCCAAGAGAAGTCGGTACGATATCTACTCGGCCACCTAAAAGTGCAGTGATTTTGTCGGAAGCACCACCAACGTCCGCAATGTTAAATTCAACACCTGTCTGTTCTTGGAATTGAACAATTTGCATGTACGTCATTGAACCAATTTCAGTTGCAACCGTAACTTTTTTCGGATTGGCTTTTGCGTATTCAATCAGCTCTTCAACTGTTTTGAACTTTGAATCTTTAGAAACAAGGAATGTGTTGGATTGGTCAAGAACACCTACGCCTGCCACTTTCATGTCTGAGAATGTGTAATCCGCAAGTCCATAAACCTTGTTTAGAAGCATAGAGTTGTGGAACGCCAAAACTGTATAGCCATCTGCTTTTGCATCCATCACTTTTTGAGTACCTGTCGTTCCACCTGCACCTGTAACGTTTGTTACGACAAGTGGCTTGCCAAGTTCTTTTTCCATCGCCTTCGCCATAATACGAGTATTCAAGTCAGTATCTCCACCAGCACCCGCGGGCACGACAATTTCAATTGGCTTTGTTGGATAGTTAGCCGCCGTATCGCCTGAAGCCTTATCCGAGTCTGAGCATGCCGCAAGACTTGCAGCAAGCGCAATGGCACCTGCTCCAAACGCTATTTTTTTCCAAACACCTTTCATCTGTTACTCCCCCAGTTCAAATTGGTTTTATTTTGATAAATCATTGTTCCCCTTCAAGTAGATTGAATAGCTCATTATTTTTATTTCGCTTTTTCTTCCAGCCGCTGTACAGCTTAAATCCAATAGAAGCGAATGTAAAAATAAGGAATACTGCTGCAATCGGTGACGTCAGGAATGGCATGAAATCCCCTTGTGACAACATCAGTCCACGGCGTAAATTCGTCTCAAGCAACGGCCCTAAGATGAAACCTAAAACAAGCGGAGTCAACGGGAATCCGAACTTGATCATCAGGTATCCAAGAAGTCCAAAGAAGAATAGTGCGCCAATGTCAAATACACGACCATTCTCACCGTATGCGCCGACCACGCAAAGTCCAAGGACGACAGGCATTAGAATATTTTGTGGAATACTCAACATCTTGACGAAGCCTCTCATACCAAGGAACAAGAACAAAATCATGAACACATTCGCAACTAATAGTGCCGCGAAGATTGCGTAAACAACATCTCCATTATTTTGGAGGAGAAGTGGTCCAGGTTGTAGTCCATGAAGAACTAGTCCACCTAAAAGAAGAGCAGTAACCGTATCTCCCGGAATTCCGAGTGAAATCAAAGGAACAAGTGCCCCTCCGATAGCCGCGTTGTTTGAAGACTCGGAAGCAACGACACCGTCCGGAATACCAGTTCCGAACTTTTCCGGTTTTTTAGAAGAGTTTTTCGCAGCCGCATAAGCAAGGATATTCGATGTCCCGCCTCCAATACCAGGTAGAATACCAATTCCAAGCCCAATCAAACTTGACCTGAACCAGTTCCAGCCTTGTCCAAGATATTCTTTAAGACTCACCTTGTAGCTAACTTTCTTCATATTAACTTTCAGATTATCCTTAACCTTCTTCTCCGCATTGATGAGAATCTCAGATATTGCGAATAACCCAATCAGTACCGGCAATAATGAAAATCCTGCGTCAAGTGATTTCGCGCCAAATGTAAAACGTGGAAACGCATCAATCGGTGCGGAACCGACCATCGCAAACCCGATTCCAAGAAGCCCAGCCATCAACCCTTTCGGCAATGAATCACCAGACAAGCTCGAAATTAGAGAAAGAGCAAAAATAATGATTGCAAAATACTCGAATGGTCCGAACTGAAGGGCCACCTTTCCAAGTGGCGGTGCGATTAAAATCAAAACGATAATACTTAAGAGCCCTCCCATGAAAGAAGAAACGATTGCAAAGTTGAACGCCTTGCCCGCTTCACCATTCCGTGCCATCGGGTAGCCATCAAATGTTGTCGCGATGGACGATGGTGTACCAGGGATTTTAAGCAAAATCGCTGGAATCAAACCACCCGAAACCCCACCAATATAGAGACCCATCAAAAGCGCCATCCCATCAATCGGGCTCATCCCGAACGTAATCGGCAAACAGATAGCAATTGCCATCGTTGCCGTAAGTCCCGGAATTGAACCGAAGATCAATCCAAGGATAACCCCTCCAACGATGAGCAAAATTCCCTTGATTGTAAGAATTGATGCAAACCCGCTTATTAGTAAATCAAACATTTCCTACCCCCCTTATAAAAGCCCACTCGGCAGCATGACATAAAACACATTGCGGAAAACATAGTAGATGGTGGCGGAAGCAACTACTGAAACAACTGCAAACAACAACCACCTTCTCTCCGGTTTATCAGAAAGGATCATCATCTGAATGAACATGTACACCGCAGTAGTTATTAGAAAACCGACGAAAGGCATCACTGCAACATACACAGCCATCAGAATGAATGTCAAAATGACTGGCCGATAGGTAACCTCATCTTTCGGATCTTTTTTAGTAACAACATCAGAAGAAGCCTCTTTAACCCTTTCCGCCTTCACATTCCTAATTCCCTGAATAATGATTGCAAGAGCCATTAAAGCAATCAAACCGGCAATAACTTGCGGCATAAAAGCAGGACCAACAAGCGAAGTCGTCAACTTTTTAAAGCTCAGAGTCGCACTAAACATGATAACGCTTACAATCAGAAGAAAAATCCCCGACTGAACGTCCCTAATTTTTGGAATCATTACAACACCTCAACTCCTTTCGAAGATTCTGTTAAATTAGGTTTATTGTAAGACAATTATATTGTACAGTCAATAGAAAATATTAAAATAATATAAAAGATATTTTTTGTAGATGAAGTGATTGGTAGTTTTGTTGGTAGACTAATGGGGTTGGGATACTGGCGGTTATGTTCTGGTACGGCGGGGTTATGTTGTGATACGAGCGGGTTATGTTGTGATACGAGCCGGTTATGTTGTGATACAAGCGAGTTACATTGTGATACGAAGCCTTTATGTTGCGATACCGGCTTTACGTTGTGATACGAAGCGGTTACGTTGTGATACGAGCAAGTTACGTTGTGATACGAAGCCTTTTTGTTGTGATGCGGGCTTTACGTTGTGATACGGCGGGGTTATGTTGTGGTGCGGCGGGGTTACGTTGTGATACGAAGCCTTTATGTTGCGATACGGGCTTTACGTTGTGATACGACGCGGTTATGTTGTGATACAAGCGAGTTACATTGTGATACGAAGCCTTTATGTTGCGATACCGGCTTTACGTTGTGATGCGACCGGGTTAGGTTGTGATACGAGCTTTACATTGTGATACGAAGCCTTTATGTTGCGATACGGGCTTTACGTTGTGATACGACGCGGTTATGTTGTGATACAAGCGAGGTACGTTGAGATACGAAGCCTTTATGTTGCGATACGGGCTTTACGTTGTGATGCGACGCGGTTACGTTGTGATACGAGCGACTTAAGTTGTGATACGAAGCCTTTATATTGCGATACGGGCTTTACGTTGTGATGCGACGCGGTTACGTTGTGATACGAGCGACTTAAGTTGTGATACGAAGCCTTTATATTGCGATACGGACTTTACGTTGTTATACGACCGGGTTAGGTTGTGATACGAGCGAGTTACGTTGTGATACGAAGCTTTTATGTTGTGATACAAGCGAGTTACATTGCGATACGATTACCGCAGCCAAGGCAAAAAAATAGGGCCCTCCAGATATCACATGACTCTGTAGAACCCTTTTATAAAACTATATTACTTCTTATTTTAAGAGCTGCAATATCTGTTCTGATATTTCATTTCCCTTTACCATCATTGCCTGCGCTGCTTGTAGGATAGTCTGATTACCTGTAAGTTCCGTAACTTCCTTAGCTACGTCCACATCACGAAGACGTGATTCTGCGGCGATTAAATTCTCTTGGTAGTTTTTCACGCTTGACCCGATATGTTCAAGAACATTTTCATAAGCTCCAAATTTAGAGCGTTCTGAAGATACATGATTTATCGCATAATCCACTTTCTTAAACAATGTCCCGTAGTCTGGATGTGATTCCACCACGTCAAAAGGTTTTAACTTTAGTCCTTCATCGGCCGTCGTTACATTTGTCAGTCCAATCTTAAACTGATGTCCCGCATTAGGACCAACTTGAATAATGAATTCCCCGTTTTCATCATTCAATAAATCTTTAGTTTGGAATTTCGTTGAACTCGCAAGCTCGTCTATCCCTGCTAAAATTTCATCGACCTCAATTTGAATAAACTTACGGTCTTCGTCAGACACTGTATCGCTGGCCGCCTGCACAGTCAGTTCCCGTAATCGCATCAAATTAGGATCGGATATTAGACCAAGCCCAGCATCGGCAACTCGAATAAGTGAAATGCCGATATCAATATTTTTGGAAGCTTCCTCAAGCCCCCGGATTTGCCCACGCATCTTTTCGGATATAGATAGCCCTGATGCATCGTCGCCAGCGGTATTAATCCTCATCCCCGATGATAGTTTGTTGACAGACTTCGTAATCGAATTATTAGTCAGCTGTTGATTTCTGTAATTATTGAGATTAGTTATATTATGATTTATTCTCATTTTCCCTGTTCCCATTCCCTTGATTTTCTATTTCCCCATTACTAATAGCATAATACTAAATTCCCGCATTGTAATAATAACATTGAAAAAATATATTAGATAGTTTCATTATACCTACCCGTGATAGTTTGTCACAATAGGATTGTCAAAATTCAACACACAAAAGACAACAGTTCTCAAGAATCAGGACTGTTGCCATTTTTTGCATATTCATCGTTCAAGTGTTACAGGGATACTCTCGGAAATCGCCTGTGGCCAATCGCTTCCTGAATGTCTAAACTCCACATGGATATGACGTTCACCGCTTAATTCTATGGCAAAGGTAGCTGAATATTCGATTCCGTTTGATTCCCAAATAGGTTCACCATCAATAAAAATACGAATATCCCTATAGCCTTCTTCATTTTCCCAGGATAAGGTTATAATGCTTCCAATTACTGATACGTTTATTTCTTTTATATCCGGCATTATTTCGTTTACAAACTCAATATTCATTAGTAGTAGTTGTTCATAGATTTCCTTGAATTCATCAATACTTGAAAAACCCTCTTCTGGCCTTGCGTAAAACACTTCATATGCAAGCGATTCAGCAAAAGGATGAAACCGTTCATATTCGTCGTCAACGGTATAAAAATCAATGCCAAGTACATCCGAATAGGAAGTTAGAAAATCAATTGGCTCTTCAGATCCATCAGGATAAAAATCGTTTAATGCGGCCAACACCATTTCCGGATTCATTCTATCTCTTTCTATTAAATTACTAATCGCAACCCAAATTGTTTCCGCTTTAGCAACCTTATCTTCAGCCGTTTCTTCAGGTAAATCCAAAGCCGCCATTAAATTAAACCAGCTTTCATCGCTGTACAACTCAGAATCGGAAGGGACGCTATTTATTGCATTCATCAAATTCTGATCAACCTGAGTTACCAATCCACTAATCGCATTCAAAAGCTCTTCTGTTTTAACAATCTTCTCCTCATCCGTCGACTCACCAAGCCCTAAAGCAACTTCAATTCTTCCCCAACTTTCCGACGTATACAGCTCCGCGGAAACCGGAACTTGCGCTTTGGCCGAGTTCAGATTTCGTTCTACTACGGAAATTGGTGGGGTTGGCCGCTCGGGCGGACTTGACGGTTGGACAACAGGAGGTGGTGCCGTTCTCTCCCTTTCCCTATTCGCCGCATCTTGTTGTCTCTGTCTTTCAAGTTCTTTATCTCTTAGCCTTGCATCCAATTCAGCCTTAGCATCAGGGTCTAACCCTTCTCTTAATCGCTCTGTCGCAGCACGCTTGGCATCCTCTAAAGCTTTTTTAATCCTTTCTTCTTGCTGTTTTCGTTCATTTTCTATTTTCTGAAGTAACGCAGCTTGGCTATTTTTCCTTTCCTCTAATTCACGCTTCTGCGCTTCCTCTCTTTGCCGTCTTGCATCATCAAGCGCCCTTTGCCGCTCCCTTTCCCGTTCAGTTAAAATCCATTCTTCACGTCCACCAAGGTTGATTGGTTGCTCTAACGAACGATTTGCCTCGCGAATTATTCGCTCAATATCAGCCGAAGAGCTTTTACCAGAATCAATGGCAGCCTGTAAGATGTGTTCCATTAAAAATTGAATGTTTCTTTCATATCTTTGCAGTTCTTCTACAGAGTTAAATAGTAAAGAATCAAGTGAAGTGCCGTTCAGCAATTGTCGTCTCGTTTCTTCAATAAATTCTTCATTCTCTTTATCGAATTTGTCTTTCAAGGATGCAATCTGTTCCAACATATGAAGCGTAAGCTGTGAATTCAAATCTTCGAAATTAAGAAATTCTACAGTTGCACCTATTTCATCCGGATATTGAATAGTTTGCTGCGCAGGATGAATGAGTTGTCTGTCTTTGTCACTGCCAGTGTCACTGTCACTTCGGATCCCTACTATACCATCCAAAACCGAAAGTGTCGTTCTACCAGTACCTGGATCAACAGTAACCAGAAAAAGGGTGCCCTTTGCCCCGATACTCTGGCCGGGTGTATTGACTTCAAATACATCCTTCCGATTTTTATCGGGATTGACATTGGATAATACTGACCCTGCCCAAATAAGTAATTTCGTAACCTTCTTACCCGCTTCATTACGCAAATCCGTTAACACCAAATCGGCATTTTGGGTAATCGTCAATTCATCATGCGTATCACTGATTACCAATTTTACGCTGGAAAAATTCTCGGTTATCACACGATCCTCCTGACCCAATCGTGCTCCTGGATAAGCCCTGATGGGTAGATTCCCGCCCGCCTTTATGATCCAAACAGTACCAATCACATCTTCAATTTTTGCAGTCCGATTTTCAGCGGCTCCAACCGGCTGCCCAACTCCCGACAACATGAGAACAGCTGCAAGGAAGAGCGCAACAAGCTGTTTAATCGGTTTGGTAGCCTTCACTTACATGCCTCCCTTACTCAAAATTCGTAAAACCCTATTGTCATAGCTGTCCACTACATGTAAATTGCCTTCCGTATCTACAGCAATGCCCGTCGGACTCTTGAACCCTCGTGCAATCGTTCTAACCTTCCCATCCTTCAAAACCCGAATTGACTTATTCACACTATCTGCTATGAACAAGCCGTTTTCATTTGAATAAGCCAGGCCTTTCGGGAAGTTGAATCGTGAACTTTCCGCCAACCCGTCCGAATAATCTCCACCTGCGTATAACCCGTCAATGGAGTATCCTCGAAATACACCAGCCACAGTGGAAACGGTATTTGTTGAAAAGTCGATGTACCGGATCACTTGGTTACCGGAATCACTGACGTATAAATTCCCCTTCGAGTCAAGCGCAAGACCCGAAGGTTCATTGAATTTCGCATCCTTCAACAGGCCATCTTGATGATCACCCACCCACTCCACTTCACCCGAAGCAACCTCAATAACCCGCTCGGAAGCAGCATTCAACGTCGTCACTTTGCCATCTGTAGTTATTTTGCGAATCAAATGATTCAATGTATCCGCTACATATACCGTTCCATTTTCAGCAACAGCAATCGCCCGCGGGGAATAGAAAAGGGCATTTTCACCGAATCCGTCATCCTTTCCAATGAAGCCGCCACCCGCAAGAGTAGTAACTTGACCGTTTGGTGAAATTTTACGGATTGCATGGTTTTTGGAATCAACAATGAAGATATCCCCTACAGCATCCACAGCAATATCAAAGGGTTCATCAAAGAAGGCTGCTTCCTTATCACCATTGTAGAATGCACCTTGCGGCAACCCGAACTCGTTTATATCCAAAGTCATTCCTGCAAACGTGCTGATATCTCCCTTAAAGATTTTCCGAATCACATGATTTCGGCTATCCGCAACAAGTAGTGATCCGTCAGGCAGAAAAGCAATACCATTCGGACCCCGGAATGAAGCACTTTCCCTCTTCCCATTCACAAGGTCAAACCTACCATTTCCCGCGAAATTCAAAACCGAAACGGCCGCCTCACTCCTTGTAATAAATGAAGCAAACTGACCACGTGTGACAAAAGAATTCGGTGAGTATGTCGTCGGCGACGTACCTGAAGTAATTCCATTCAACCGGAGCGATTCAACATAGGGTGCGAACCAATCATCTGCTGAAATATCCAAGAAAGGCGTTTCTTTCAAGGAGTCTCCCGAAAGTCCGAACCCATCATGAATGATTTTCGCAATCTGCGCCCTCGTCATGAAAGCATTCGGTTTAAAAGTCCCATCCGTGTAACCACCCACTACACCAGCCTGTACCAGTGCTGCAATTTCCATATAAAATGCATGGGTCGTTGGTAGATCTGTAAAGTTAGGGTTGTTAACATTATCTGTATCTATCCCCAACGCTGATGCAAGCATCGCAGCTGCCTGCCCGCGCGTTACATGCTCCCCCGGTCTAAACGTACCATCCGGGAAACCATTCACGATTCCCCTTTTGCTCAACTCAATGACAGAGTCATAGTAATGGGCTTCCACATCCAAATCGCTGAATGATGCCCCATCCGCATGCACTACCGCGGGGGCCATAACAACACAAACCACCATGGATGATGCAATGGCGGACAAGAACATTTTCTTCGTTCGCAGCAATTCTCAACCTCCTTTTTCACATAGGTATGCAATGTTCACTATATGCCCATTTAGGAAAAAGGATACTTATAAATTATTAAAGCACCGAAAAAAAGAGATACCAACTTTCGGTATCCCCAGTCATTTATTAATTATTCTAATTCCCTCGCTCACACCACCAAAGCGACGATTCCTCATTTGGAAATCTTCAATCGCACTCAAAAGGCATTCTTCATCAAAATCCGGCCAATTGACATCCGTGAAATTGAACTCGGCATAGGCAAGCTGCCAGAGCATAAAGTTTGAAAGTCTAACTTCACCGCTTGTTCGGATCAACAAGTCCGGCTCAGGTAAATGGGATGTCATTAATTTGGATTCAATTAGAGATTCATCGATATCTTCTGGTTGAATTTCTCCACTTCTTGTCATTTCTCCAATTGCCTTAACCATATTCACCAATTCAAACCGACTTCCGTAGTTCATCGCAAAGTTTAAAACAAGGCCATCATTGTTTGCCGTTGCGTCCATGGCATCCTTGATCGCTTTTTGTGTATGAAGCGGCAACGCTGAAAAATCGCCAATCATTTCAACCCTTACATTTTCCTCAATAAGTTCAGGTAGATATGTGGATAAAAACTCGACAGGCAGCTTCATAAGGAAATCGACCTCAAATCTTGGTCTTTTCCAATTCTCGGTTGAAAATGCGTATAAGGTTAACACACGAATTCCAAGTCGGTTTGCAAACCGCGTGATTTTACGGACGGTATTCATACCTTCACGGTGCCCCATAACACGTGGTAGATTGCGCTGCTTTGCCCAACGTCCATTTCCATCCATAATTATAGCAACATGGGAGGGGACTGCTTTCCGCAGTACCTCATCAATACGAAAAGATAAAGTTTTTTCCAATACATCAGGTGACTTCTTCCACCAAATCTTCTCTAACATAATTTCCCTCCACTTTAGTCAACTCACCAAGCGACTACTAATATTTTATCTATATTAATATAATTAATTTAATAGGGGCATAGTTTACTACGCTATCAAGAATTCTAACACATCATAATACGTAAGATAGGATGAATATTCCACTGTCTAACTAAAACTATGCCTAAGTTAAATATACTAACGATTTTCGGACCATTAAGTTCCCTTAAATCATGGCTATTTGAAATTTCTCTATTCACCAACTTTCCCAATTACGTTAAAACAGGCTATTTGAACCATGTCGAATTAGGTCGAAATACGTCGTCGAAAAAAGTACCAGAATTTTTATTCATGAACTATAGGTAAAAGATAATATAATGTGTATAATATAGACATGCATTTATTTTAGATATTTACTAATTTTTAATCAATCCAATCAAAAACACCAACCAAAGTTCTATGGGAGGAGGATTTTATGGCTAAGTGGGTGGGGAAATGGTTATGTAAGATATCCGGGTATCACCGGATGGACTACTATTCCAATACATGCAAGCGTTGTGGACATGTCAGACGGAAAGGATAAGAAAATAATTGAGACTTGGGGGAAGAAAACAGTCCGGAAAGGTAAACAAACGCTACCTTTTGGACTGTTTTTTTCAAACTCTAAGAATGAACCATGCTTACCTTATCACCTTCATCATTTAATGAAGCAAAATCCGTAGCAACAATTTTTGATGCCTGCTTATTAAAAATTGCACATTGCCAAAAATACATATCAATCAGTTTCATAGGAGTATAACCATTATCTAAGTAAGGCTCGAATTCCATTTGGTACGTACAATAAAATCGGACTAATTCGATTAAAGATGCCTTCGTTAGAGAACTCTTCATACTATGCAATCTTAAACCCTTCCTAAAATAACGGTCGTATGCAGGAATATTACCGAACACTCCCATAAGAATCTTCGTTACAAGAGTATCCGAGATATTGAAACCTTCATAGCATGCCCGCGTCTCGTTGACCAACTCCAACAAAATATCTACATGTTCCTCATCCGGTAATTGTCCTGTGTAAAAAGCCGCGTAGTCAGGTTTTCCGGCAACTGTTCTGATGAAATTCAAATGTATCTTATAGTCCTTTTGCAACAGATTGGAACCCCCGCGCATCATCCCCCAACTTGCCAAGTAAAACCCTAAATGCAATGCAGCGACATCCTGAACAGCTTCCTCATGCAAACGCTGATGATTGTCCATAAAAAAGCCATGGCAATGGTGCCATGAATTATATCGATGATGTATATCTTCCACGGTCGGCTCTATATACATATCTAACATTTCCTTAATCATATCGACTTCCACTCCCGATAAAATTCTACTAAATCCCCTTCTAAATACTTATATTCGACAAGAGAGTGGAAAGTCCTTCCTGTCTTCTTCCTAATTTTGTGGTTAGAAGTGTAAGGTTTGTAAAGGTACGACACACTTATTGTATAGGGACCTCGTGCACGGCATATATATGACAATTCAAAGGGATGCATTATAAATTCAACTTCACTATTACGGTTAATGGTAACCATTGGTTTTACGGATTTTTATGCAATTGTAGTAAATAGTCCGAGTAGTCCGACCACAGGTACAATTTCGGCATATCAAATTTCATATAGTAAAAGGTCAACCGTAAAATTCGATTGACCTTTTGGTTTTTATATAATTATTCGTCTACTACTTCCTGAAGATAGATGTCACGAATATCGAGTAAAGAGCCTTTTCTTTCATTATTTTGATCATACACTGACCACTCTCTCCAGCCATTTGTTTGCCTGCCTTTTATCATTGCACCAGGTGTTGATGGGCTATTATATTTCTCACCTTTGTATTCAATCTTAATTTGATCATTTTCCTGAACAAACGATGCCTCGTAGTCAGTATTATAATGGGTTATTATAAGCCTATCCTTCATCGATAGAAGCCCAGCATCCATTAATTGAGTTAAAGAGATATTATAATGGGTCATTGTTTTAGTCTTTTTTACAGGCGGTTTTCTATCCAAAACCGCATATATCTCGTCCAACACTTCTTTGTGCGTTTCGTATAACTTTTCACATATCTCTTTATTCGGCATTGCCATAACCCCACCTTTTTGAGTATTTATTGGTTTACCCAAGTTATTCACATATTGATTAACCAAGTATTTATTTTCTTCACGGATACTCGGATGTTTTAAGATTGGTTTAAGTACAAAATCGCAAAGTTTTTGGTAGGTAACAGGGATGAAATCATTTGATTCCGGTTTATCATTTTCATTAGGTGTTAAATATACTTTGACATCGTATTCATAGGAATTCGTCTGCTCCAAGTACTCGTTATATTTTTTTGTCTGATCAGCTGATTCCTTCGCTTTAATTTTGTTTTCAATTGTAATGCGAAGGACGTTCTTGTTGTTCCCTATTATATCTAGTCGTAAATTTCCAGCAGCTTTTTCTGTAACAAATTCCATGCCTTCATAAATTTCCGGGTCTTCAATTTCTACCAGTCCTAATGACTCAAGACTACTATCCATAAAGTTAAAATTGTTTTCGTAGCGTACCATATAAAGGAATCGTTGGAGCGGGAAATTACCCAACCCTAAATTTGATGTGGGATCCAGCACCCAACTTATAAATGCACTGTGCCACATTTCAGTATGAGAGGCTGCCACAATCTCAAAAATGGTTTTATTCGATTTAAGGGACTTTAATTCCAAAAATAGTGGGTCGGTTATGAGTTCATTGAATCTTTTTTGGAATTCAACCTTCTCCCTCCCTTTTTGGATGGCGCTTGTTTGAGTTACAATTGTCATTTTGTCACCTGCCTTAATTCAGTAATCGAATTTCTCCGTTTGTAATCCATTTCGAATAGTTTTTCAACATTTATATGCTCTTTTGATGATAAAACCAATGGATCACCTTCCCAATCTTCAGAAAATAGTCCTAATGATGTAGCCAAGGCTTTAAATTCCTTGAATGACGGTACCGCTTCATCCAGTAATTCACTTGTCCATAAGTTCATTTTTTCGAAGTGTAACTCTTGTTTCGCCGGAAGTTCTTCAGTATCCATATCATAAATTTCAATTGTAGTTATTTCCTTAAATTCGGTATCTAAAAACTCTTCGGGAGTAAGCCCAAATTCTTCTGCGTCAGTCCTTACACTATGGGAAATAATTTTTTTAGTACCTTCTTCAATGTCATTGGGATTGAGACGGATAATATAACTATTTTTAATTGAAATATCTTTAGAATCCCAACTGACAGGTGTAGTAATCCAGCATTCTTTCGTGTGATTCGCATCGCTAACAAGTTCTTCTGTGTATAAAGTTTCGCTATCTATTACATATTCTGAAATCAGATTTTCATTGACCTCAATTTCATAAATACGATAATAGCCAAATGAGGTTTCTCTGATATGATCTTCTATACCTGCCCCACCAAACGGCATAGCTGTAAAACATCCGTTAAGATCCTCGCTAACACATATTCGAGGGATTTTAGCATCTTCTCCTGACTCATGCAGACTTTCTGGTATTCTTGGTACGAATTCTTTGATGAGGTCTAGACTAGTAGATACATGGTAATACTTCATTACTCCAACTCCTTTTGTTATTCTGGTTAAACGGCAAACTCTCGTAAACTATATGCACTTGTCCTCAAACTAATTCACTATTATTTTTTTCCTACTTTGCTGCCATGAGGTTTTTGCCGTCGGGCGTGGTGTTTTCTCAAGTTTTCTCGTTTAACTTGATTGACTTCTCCTTTAAGCGTGAAGAGTTCTCCTTTAAGCACGATGTTTTCTCATTAAGGTGAAAAAAGTTCTCCTTTAACCCGGAATAGTTCTCGTTCAAGCACCATTAGTTCTCCTTTTCGCACAATAAGTCCTCCTTTAAGCATAAAAAGTTCTCATTAGCACCCCCACACCAAAAAAGAGGACAACGAAATTTCGTTTGTCCTCCAAGTAATTTCCCCGATCCTTACTGTATCTCCTCAATCCGCCGATTCAAGTCATCCATATGCTTCTTCGTTTCCTCTACGCTCCACTTCATCAAAATAGCCATATACGCAACGACTTCATATTTCCATTTATTCACCCAGTCGATGTCGAATAGGACTGCGCCGGTTCTTCTGATGAAGTAGTCGGCTGGGCTGATGGCCATTTCTTCTTCAATTGCATAGTGGAGGGTTAACTTAATCGACAGCGGCAGGTTGGTTTCTTGTAATTCCTTGCCTGCGTATTTCAATACTGAATCAGTGTTTGTACCGTATGTTGATAGGATGCTTGTTGCGTCGCGCAGTGAAATGCCTGTTTCTGCGGCAACTGCCTGAGCTCTGTCGTTTATGAAGCGCCCATAGTCTTCAGGATTTTCGAAATTTCCTCCTGATAACTTCATTTGCTTTGTAACAGACCCTGTACACTTCTTACCTTCTTGTTTTAATTGTTCGCAAATCATGTCTGTGACGGTTTCGGCCATTTTTCTGTAGCCGGTCAATTTTCCGCCTGCGATTGTGATTAGGCCTGTTTCGGAAGTCCAGATTTCATCTTTTCGCGAAATTTCCGATGGCCCCTTCCCTTCTTGACGGATTAACGGTCGCACCCCTGCCCATGCGGATTCGACATCTTGCATGCCAATTTGCAAGTCTGGAAACATGAATGCAATGCTTTTCAATATATACTCTTTGTCTTCCACTGTGATTTCAGGATTCACCAAATCACCATGATACTCGGTATCTGTCGTTCCTACATATGTTTTCCCATTCCTTGGAATCGCGAACACCATTCGGCCATCCGGTGTGTCGAAATAGACCGCTTGGCGTAACGGGAACTTGGAACTGTCGATGACGATATGAACACCTTTTGAATGGAAGAGGCTTTTCCCTTCGATTTTCCTGTCTTGCTCGATGACATTTTCGACCCACGGTCCAGTGGCGTTAATAATCTTTTTGCCCATGACAAGATACTGCTCTTCATCTAATACATCACGGATATATAATCCTGCAACCTTGCCTTTCGCGTCATATTTGAATGACTCCGCCTTCACATAGTTCAGCAAGTCGACGCCATTTGCATATGCCGTTTTCGCCACTTCAATTGTCAACCGGGCGTCATCTGTCCGGTATTCAACGTAATAGCCTGCACCCAAAAGATCTTTCTTTTTTAATAAAGGTTCCTTCCGTAAACTCTCTTCCCTTGTCAGCATTTTACGACGCTCGTTTCTCTTCACTCCTGCTAAGAAATCATAGACTTTCAAACCAAGCGACGTGGAATACTTCCCGAATGTTCCTTTACGGTAGATCGGCAGCAGCATCCATTCCGGGTGAGTGACATGCGGTGCATTTCGATAGACGACTTCCCTTTCTTTCCCAACTTCTGCAACCATGCCCACTTCAAATTGCTTCAAATAACGAAGTCCACCGTGGACAAGTTTCGTGGAGCGACTTGATGTCCCAGCCGCAAAGTCTTGCATTTCAACTAAAAGCGTCTTCAAACCCCTTGTTACACAGTCAAGGGCAATACCCGTTCCAGTAATTCCGCCCCCGATAATAATCACGTCATAATGCTCGTTTTCAATCCCACTTAATAATTCTTGTCTGCCTTTAAATGAAAATGATTTCATTTTCAACACACTCCTCTAATGAAAAAGACCATTACAATAGCCCTGCCGAATGCAGGGATTGTAATGGTCCTATCTCATAATCTCCGACCTTATAAAATTAATTCTTTCCAAATTTGTTTAACTTATACTATTATAATAGAAGAGTCACCATTTCTTATTTTTCGAAAGGATGAATAAACTTGAAATTAGTTGACATGGTGGAATCCCAGATGATTGCGTCCGTAAAGAATGAAGAAGATTTACAACACGCACTTACATCCAATGTCAATATTGTCTTTCTTCTAACCGGGAATCTAATGACCATTGCCAACTATATTCAACAGTTGCGCAAGGCCGATAAACATGTATTCCTTCATTTGGACTTCATCGATGGCATCTCCAATTCCCGAAATGCGCTCAGTTATGTTGCAGAATATTGGAAGCCGACAGGGATCATTACTACTAAAAGCCATATCGTCAAAACTGCAAATGAGTTGGGGCTGAAAACGATTCAGCGAATCTTCCTGATCGATCGCGCCGCCATTAAGAAAGGGATTGAAATGGTCAAGTCCTGCCAACCGGATGCAGTTGAAATTCTGCCTGGCATTATCCCGAAAGTGATCGATCAACTTTCAAGGGAACTTGACTACCCCATCATTGCAGGTGGTTTGATCACAGACCTTTCAGAAGTTCATGAAGCTCTTCAAGCCGGTGCGTTAGCCGTTTCATCGGGTGATCCGGAAATGTGGAAATTTGATTTATAAAGTCGCGATATCCTTCACACTTTCAAGTACATATTCCGGTCGATGAACACTCGACTTCAACATCTCTTCGTTCGTAATGCCTGACATGACTAGGACGGAATGGATTCCCGCGTCATTCGCCATTTTAATATCCGTTTCCAGACGGTCACCGACCATATAACATTGACCGGCTTCCATGCCTAATACATTTTTCAAGACATATTCGGCCATTAATAGCGAAGGCTTTCCAGTGATCATCTTCACCGGTTCACCGGTCGCCCCTTCAAGCGCGCCAATCATTGCGCCGCAATCAGGGATTTCTCCGTCTTTGACTGGACAAGTCCGATCAGGATTCGTTGCAATGATTTCCGCGCCATTTCGCCAAGCCTGAAACGCATTGTTCAATTTCTCATAATTGAATTCGCGATCCCAACCTAATACAACATGAGATGCGCTAACGGGATTTTCCGCTAACTTTATGTTTTCACTCGCCAACTCGTCGAATAAAGGCCCCTCACCGATGACGTAAACCGAGTCATCGGTTTTCATAACTGTTTTCAAGTAATGTGCCGTAATATAATTGGAATTAATGACCTCGTCAAGTTCGACTTCAATTCCTAACGCATTTAATTTAACAACATAATCTTTACGGCTTGCAATCGATTTATTCGTCAAGAAAACGACTTTATCCCCGCGTTCTTTAAGGGCTTTAACACCTTCTGCAGCACCCTCTATTATATGGTCGTCGAGATAAATTGTTCCGTCCAAGTCAAAGATAAAACCTTTCAAAACACTCACTCCAAATCAGTTATGTTAGACACCAAGTTGTGGATTAAAGCTGTGACTTTTTACCGATCAAGTTCGCAATCCCTTGCAAGATCAACACCAATGCAACAAGTATGACCGACATTGCTGCCGCCGAATAATATTCTGCCCGCAGGATGTTTTGGAAAATCGCCAAACTCATTGGAGCCCATTCAGGTGGTGCAAGCAAGATCGAAACGCTCGCCTCTTTGATTACTGTGATGAAAACAAGTACGGATCCGGCAGCAATCCCTGGTAACATTAGCGGTCCTACAATTGTAATTGCCGCTGTCAATGGAGTAGCTCCAAGATTCACCGCTGCCTCTTCGATATCCGCCTTAATCGCCCGCATCGATCCCATTGTCGAACGGACCATATAAGGGAGTCGGCGAATCGTATAAGCGATGATTAAAAGTACAGCAGTTCCAGTCAATTGAAGTGGTGCCGTGTTAAATGTTTGGATCAACGCGATACCGAAAGCGATTCCTGGCACGACTAACGGAATGGAAGCGATGAAATCCAACTTCGCCGAATTTTGACGTACAACGAAATACGATACAAATGTCGCTACGATTACGCTTAAAATTAATGCGCCTGTCGCAAGCATGATACTGTTTTGGATGTTCCCCATCGATGTAGAGAAGATCATTTTATAGTGGTTCAATGTATATCCACTTGGCAACAGATCTTTCCCCCAAGTAGTTGCAACGGACTGAAGTGCCACAGAAAGCATTGCAAGTAGTGGAATCAGCACGATGAACAGGGAGTAGCCTGACAATACGCGTGTCAATAATTTATTCTCAATCAACTTCTGTTGCTTCGGTTTACCGGAAACGGAGCCGTAGTTTTTCCCCTTCGTGAATAGATGTTGCAAATAGAAGAAGAATGCTGCAACGATTACCATGACAACAGTAAGGATCGCTGCCCCGCCCCAGTTAAAGAATCCGGATATTTCCCGATAGGCTTCAACGACCAACAGATTTAATTCTTTTGGGGCAAGTACGATTGGACTTCCGAAATCCGAGAAGCTTACTGTGAATATTAGCAACGCACTCGAGATGACTCCCGGTAATGCAAGTGGAAACGTGACGAATATAAATGTGAACCAGTTTTTCGCGCCCAAGTTCTGAGATGCCTCTTCCAAACTAACGTCGCTCACTTTAAACGCCGCCACTAATGGCCATAATGCATAAGGGAAAAAGAAGAATACCTGTACCGCAACAACACCCGCCATGGAATAAGGATTCAGCAACATCCCTTCCCCGCCAAGCGCATTGTAGATTTGTGTTACCCATCCAGCCCGACCAAACATGATGATAAATGCATATGCAGAAATGAAAGTTGGTACAATCAACGGAATCATACATAATGCGGATATCGTCTTCTTAAAAGGCATTTTCGTCCTTGCAATCCCATATGCAAGGGGTATACAGACGAGGATAATGATGATGGTAACGGTAAACGCCAACACAAGGCTATTTTTCAACGCAGTTGCATATCCAGCGTTCGAAAAGATCCGTTTATAGTTATCCAACGAAATGTTCTTGAACTTTTCCAGTGTTGAATTGAAAATCGCCGGATCGGTAATAGCACCTAATAGATTCGTCGGTTCACCTGTAAAACTGACGACAAAAACCGAGAGGAGCGGGAGTAACATGAATAAACCAAAGAATAAAAAGATGAGTACTTTTACTACCGTTAATCCATTTAAGCTGTTTTTTAAACGATTCATATTAACAGCACCCTCTCGTGTTCAACGGTCAACTTAACCTTTTTCCCTTCCTCAAAAATATTAGCGCCTGAGGAATACGTTGTGTCGACAATCAGTTGGTACGATCCGACTTGAACGTCATATCGAACGATGGAGCCTAAATATGTCGACATGATGACTGTTCCTTCAATTACATTCGTTGCAGTATGGTCAATATCGATATCAGCCGCAACCACTTTTACGTGTTCAGGACGAATGATGACATCAACGTCTTTATTCTTAACTTTATTAGCAGAACGAAGTAGGAAACCTTCTCCTTTTACAACCGTCAAACCATTCTCTTCACCTTCAACAGTGCCTTTTAAAATATTGGAAGTTCCGACGAAATCTGCGATAAACGGTGTTTTAGGATTACTGTATAAATCAGTTGGAGTTCCGATTTGGACGATATGGCCTTTATCCATAACTGCAACACGGTCCGCCATACTCATCGCTTCCTCTTGGTCATGTGTAACGAAAATCGTTGTGATGCCCAAATCTTGTTGAATCTTACGGATCGTGTTTCTCATGGAGTGACGTAATTTCTGGTCCAAGTTGGATAATGGTTCATCCATAAGAAGAACCGCCGGCTCCATGATCAATGCTCTCGCAAGGGCAACCCGTTGCTGTTGACCACCGGATAGTTCACTCGTTAGGCGATCGGCATGGTTTTCCAGCTCAACATACTTTAAGATTTCCATTACTTTATTTCTAAGATCTGCTGGGTATTTGCCTAAACGGCTTGATAGTAAACGACCATATATTCCCAATTGCTTAATAGGATTGCTTGAATTCAGTTCTTTAATATTCAAACTGTAAGCAACATTTTCGAACACATTCATATGTGGAAACAGTGCATAGCTTTGGAACACCATGCCGCAATTTCGTTTATTCGCAGGAATTTTTTCAACTTCACGATCACCTATGTAAATTCTTCCGGAAGTGGGATTTTCAAAACCGGCAATACAGCGCATTGTCGTCGTTTTCCCACATCCCGAAGGACCAAGAAGGGCGAAGAACTCGCCCTCCTTGATATCAAGGTTAATGTCGTGAAGGGCAGTAAAATCCCCAAATGATTTTGTCATTTTCTCAATTCTTACTGATCCCATTCATCTTCACCCTTACTTACTGAAATTTGTCTTTCCATTCGTTACGAACGCGGTCGTAGTTTTCATTCACCCAGTCAATGTCAAGGTCAACAGCGTGAGCTTTAACTTTTTCAAGTGTCAACGGAGTTTTTGATTCTACTTCTGGATTGATCGGAATATGGTACCAGTCCGCCATGATTTGTTGCGCTTCTTTAGATAGAAGGAAGTCCATGAACTTCTTACCGCCTTCAGCATTCGGGCCGCCTTCAATCAATGTTGCAGGGTTAACAAGTACTGGTGTTTTATCAGGAACGATAAAGTCTACAGTTTCACCTTTAGCTTTTTGCTCATACGCCATGAAGTCAAATCCGATACCGATATGAGCTTCACCCATTGCTACCGCTTTAGTTGGAGCAGAACCGGAGTCAGGAATCGAGTTCGCTTGCTTAACAAGCTTTTCGAAGAATTCCCATGCCTTTTCTTCACCTTGCTGCATCATTTGGTCCATAACCATTAGAGTCGCTGTACCAGATGCTGCAGGGTTCGGGAATTGAATTTTCCCTTCCCATTTCGGATCAAGCAAATCAGCCCATGTTTTCGGTGCTTCTGCTTCAGTAACTAAATCCGTATTATAAGAAAAACCTAAAACGAAAAGTTCAACCCCAACATACTTTCCATCTTGGTGCTTTAACTTAATGCCGTTTTCAACAATGTCCCAATCTGCAGCGAAATCCGGAATGTAGGAAGCAAGTATCCCACGCTCAACTGCCGCTTCAAACGGAAGGATTCCTCCCCCACCATACCAAACGTCAGCTTTTGGATTGTCTTTCTCAGCCATCATCTGGTTCACTAAAATGTTTGTCCCAGCGTAGTGAACGTCTACTTTCTGACCATGCAATTCCTCGTATTTCGCAGCCAATTCCTTCGTGAAATCAGGAGTTTCAGGTGAATAAAGCGTGATTCTCCCTTTGTCGCCACCCCCAGACGATGACCCTCCACCTGCACAACCAGCCAGAATTCCCGCTGTCAGGAATACACCAGCAGCTAATCTACCAAATCTCTTCATGAAAATCCCCCTTAATATTTTTATAGACAGAAAAAAAGACGAATGCAAAATGAGACCCTCCTTTAGAAAGGGCTTTCATTTTAGGCTTTCATCTCATCGTCTCTGCCTATATTGAACTAAATCTCAGTATATATCAGAATATAAAAAATGCAATAGTTTTATGACATTTTTTTCATTTATGTAAAAGTATTGTTGTGGTGCCTGTGCAAGAAACATTCATGTTTATTCAGTAAATTTGTATAAATATACGTTATCTCCGCAATTTTACGCGGTTATTTATTAATAAATATACAATTGTAGTGTATAAACTGAATAGTCTTCTGCACAGGCACCTTAACAATTCTTCCGACAAATCCTTGAGTACCCGAAATATCCTACTTGCAATCTCCGACAAAGGAAATAGTTTCCTGTTCGAATCAAGTAGAAAAGAATCGTTTTTGGTTGTTTTAGGGTTTTTAACTTTCCAATAATTACGAATCATGTATACTACATTCCGATAACTTGATAGGTTGCTATATTAGCGACCTAATTCCAAAGGAGGAGTTGTTATGGGAATGGGTAGGAATGGATGGAGAAAGCTGTTGATCATTTGTGCGATTGCATTGTTAGCCGGCACCGGTTATCTTTCGGCAGTTGCTGGTAAAGCAAGCGCTGCACAGACGATCCTTGTTGAAGAGAATTTTGATCAGCTTGAAGGGGAATTACCGAATGGATGGAGTGTCATACAAGGACAAGCATCCGTTGAAGACGGAAAGTTGAAGTTAATCTCACCGTCCTCTGCCTCACCGGCAAGAGTACTTGTGCCACTTTCCGACAAAAATGGGGATATCGTATTCGAAGCCGATATGACATTCGTTTCGGCAGTCGAGGATACACGCTGGGCATCCATGATGTACAGAGTCCAATCATCGAATTATCCTTACTATCAATTCGCGATGCGTAGGGGCACAACTGCACTAAATGGTGCGGAGTTCGCGGAGCGCAATTCAAAGAACCAATGGGTCGTTCCTGAAGCAACGTTTTTCACGGAAAAGCTTGAGTACAACAAGCCATATCGCATAAAAATCATTGCAAGCGGTAATCGTGTACAGCAGTTCATCAATAACAAGCTTGTCATCAACACGGATCAAGCTTCCAATTGGCTCAGCGGGGACATCGGTTTCCAAGCAAACGGTTCTACTGTTTTATTCGACAATGTAAAGGTCACGACTTTCGAGAATGAATTGCCACCAATTGAAAACGCTGGTGCTTTCCTTCCACAAGAGCCTATGTCGAATATTGTCAATGCACCAACACTAATTGGACAAACCCTGCAGGCAGCGGATTCCACGAATACTGCTTCCGTTCTTCTCAAAGTAGAGAAGAATCAAAACGGCGAACTGACGACGAATAATATGTCGCTTGAACAAGCACTTGCTATGGTCCAAAACAGACATATTCCGATCTTACAAATTGAACAAGAAGGTATTGAGGACGCAATTATCAATGCACTGAATGCTACAACAACTACTGACGTGCATATCGTTTCGTCGAAGCCGCAAATTGTGAAAGAAATTACTGACCTGATGCCAACAGCACGCGGCGGAATCATCTATATAAAGAACTCTTTCAATAAACATGACCTGAATGAGCTCATTCAGACTGTCCATAAAAGCAATGCGAAAGTCGCGTTGATTCCTGAAAAGGTTTTGGACACGGAAAAGGTTCATTACTTGCATACAAGAATGGTCGCGGTTTGGGGAATTGGGGCTCAAAATGAAAAAGGTGCTCATGCATTAATTCATACAGGTGTTGACGGAATCATCACCAACAACCCTGCTGCGTCGATTGAAGCACTTGGTAAATATCCTGAAAACACGATCGTTCAACGACCAATCGTCGCCGCCCACCGAGGAGTTCCATCGCTCGCTCCTGAAAACACGATGGCAGGATATCGACTGGCGTATGACTTGGGAGCGGATCTGATTGAAACGGATGTACAATTAACGAAAGACGGTCACCTCATAATCATGCATGATTTGACAGTTAACCGCACTACCAACGGGACTGGCGCAGTAAAGGATCTTACATTGGAAGAAATCCGCCAATTGGATGCGGGCATCAAGTTCAGTGAAGAATTTGCGGGAGAAAAGGTTCCGACATTCAAAGAATTCCTTGCCGAATTCAAGAAGAAGGACATCATCCTTCTTGTCGAATTAAAGGGAGCAGGCTTCGAAGCTGAAGTGATCAAGCAAATCGAGGAATTGGGAATGGTCGACCAAGTCATCATTCAAAACTTCGACTTAGGAAGCATGGTTGATTCGTTTAAATTAAAACCTGAAATTCCTGTCGGCTACTTGTACTCGGCAGCTGTACCAGCAACGACAAGTGCCAAAATTAAAAACGCCCAAAAGATGATGGATTACGGAACATCCAACAGGGTCACTCTGAATGCAAGCTACGGAAGCACGTACGAAGAATTCATCACATACATGCGTCAACGCGGCATGCTCACAATGCACTGGACATTCCGTGCAGAAGAACCTTTCCGCGACAAACTTGCTGAAGGACTAATCGGACCAATCACCGACTACACACAGTGGCTGACCGACGCACCAATCAAGCTTGAAACACCGATTAAGAAGATCAACCTAAAAGTCGGAAAAACATCGACTGTTAACGCAAAAGCCTTCGTCAATTTCCGTACAGCCAAAAAGGAGAATATTGCTTCTGAGTTGTTTGTTGTTGGGGATAATGGCGTGGTAAGAATTGAAGGCAACACAATCGAAGCAGTTTCCAGCGGGACTGCGCAGGTATTTGTGAAACATACATTCACGATGTTAGGTAAGGAATGGAATGTTGTTGGAGAACCGATTGAAGTGAATGTGAATTGACATGAAACAGGAAGCCATGTTGGTGGCTTCCTGTTTTTTCAGGTGGCATAATGCGAACGTATTGTAAAGGCAACCGAACATATTGTAAAGGTACCTGTGCGCTACACATTTATGGTAATTTATCTATGTGTATAATTATACACATCTAAGAAGGATGACACTTGACTCCATTGCATTAACACACAAAATATATGTATATACAGTGAATATTCGCGATTGTTCGCTGCACAGGCACCTTAACAATTCTCAAACCCTCAAAATAAATTTTTGACCCCTTTTTCGCGTTGAAAATTCATTTTTACCCCCTTTTTCGCAAATTTTCTTGTTTTTTGGGTGTTTTTGGTTGAATTCAGACAGTTGTCAGTCTATTAGGAATACGATAGAGTTGGGGAAAATGAAGGGGTGAAGGGAAATTACATCGATTATTATGAGTGTTGGTTTGCAAGGAATGAAAGGTCATCGGGTTGCTGTTGAGGCGAATGTTCGGATGGAAAGGGAGCAGTGTGTGATCATTGGGTTGCCGGATGCCTCTATTAAAGAGTCAAAAGAACGCCTTCTGAGTTGTTTGCATGCTCTAAACATGGACATTGATATGAAGAAAATCACAATCCATTTATCCCCCGCGGACATTCGAAAAAGTGGGACGGGGTTTGATTGCGCAATGCTATTAGCCGTCATGCAAGAGGTTTTGAAGGAGCCGTTACCCATTGATGAATCGACTTGCGTGATTGCGACGCTCTCCTTGAACTGTGAACTTATGCCATTCCACGGTATGATTCCAGCCATTCAGCAAGCGATTGCACTTGGTTTCAAGAGGATTTTGATTCCACCGATCGATGTCTTTTTTTTAAACCGCGTTGGTGATGTGGAAATTGTTCCGTTACGCGATATATACGAGCTTGTGTCCTATTTAAGAGGGCAGATTTCGCCTGATTTTGATACTTACCCACGTATTCCGATTGCAGACTTCAACACAACCGATATGAATCAAACGACTACAGATTTTTCATCCATTCGCGGACATAAAGTTGCGAAGCGTGCCTTAGAAATCTCTGCAGCTGGAGGACATCATGTATTGTTAACCGGCCCGCCCGGATGCGGAAAAAGTATGTTGGCTGATGCATTTCATACGATATTACCGGATTTAACCCACGAAGAGGTCGTCGAATTATATGGCATTTACCATTTAGCGCGTGAAAATCGCGGCTTATCGTTACGCCCTCCCTATCGCCACCCCCATCACTCCGCATCCTCAGTCTCATTAATCGGCGGTGGGACATACCCGAAACCCGGCGAAATTTCCCTATCTCATCGGGGCGTCTTATTCTTGGATGAACTTGGGGAATTTTCAAGAAAGACATTGGACATGCTGCGACAGCCAATGGAAATGGGAGAAGTAACGATCAATCGGGTCAAGCAATCCGTTACCTACCCATCTAACTTCATACTGATCGCCGCAACTAACCCTTGTCCTTGCGGATATTCCGGATCAAATGAGCGCTACTGCACATGCACACCGAGACAGGTGAATGCATATCGGCTGAAGGCTTCCGGACCGCTATTTGACCGGCTCGATTTTATTCTTTCATTACAAAACGTTGGGTTGCAAGAGCAAGGAAAAGCCGAAACCTCCGCCATTATTCGCGAACGCACAACTCGCGCCAGAGAAATGCAATGGGAAAGATACGGGAATCAATGGTTGAACGGTAATGCCCCATTTCAACTATTAGATGAAACTTCGGGGTTAAATGATGAACAGAAAAACCTTGTCCAACGAATATGCTTTGAAAATAAATGGAGCAATCGAACGCAAATCAAGCTTATCCGAATCGCAAGGACAATCGCGGATTTGGAAGGAGAAAGATTTATTTCTGAAAATGCATTACAAGAAGCGATTAGATGGAAATCAATTGCCCCACAAGCAATGGAGGTGAATTAAATTGCCAAGACGGAGACGTAACTGGCGCCCCAATGCCTATTACCATGTCGTCATGCGAGGGAATAACCGGCAAAATATATTTGAAACCCATGAGGACCAAATGAATCTAATGCGCGCCTTCAATTACACATACTCCAAATACCCGTTCACCCTGTTGGCCTATTGCATCATGACCAATCACTATCATTTATTAATCCGCTCCGAGGTGGATTTAAGCAAAGTCATGGCCTACATTAATCGAAGGTATAGCGACTATTACTCCAAGCGGTATCAACACGTTGGTCGAATCTATGAAAAAAGATACTACTCCGCACTTGTCGACGGACCTAATGCGATCCTTTCCGTCAGCAACTACATCCATAGAAATCCAATTGAGACCAAAATTCCGTTAGTGGAGAATTTGGAGGATTATCCATACAGTTCGTTTCCTTTTTATGCGGATGAAAAGAAAACCCCTCCTCGTTTTTTAGATACTGGATTTGTAGCTGCTTATTTACCGAAGGAATACGAAAAATCGAATCAGGCGTATTGTCATTATTGTAAGGTTTATAGGCATGATATTGAGGAGGATAGAAGAATAGTTTCGAAGTAGGAAAAAAGCCAACGACTCCCCCCCAAGTCATTGGCTTACCACTTTTTATTTTTAATTCACTTCAACAAAAACTTCCCAAACCCATCCGCTCCATCAGCGATAAAATTGTAAAGGTGCCTGTGCAAGACACACTAACAATTACCATCTAAAGATACTTAAACAAATTAAGTATATCTATTCACATAGTTGTGTAAAATAAAGTAAGATAGATAGATATAAAGTTCTCGTTTGAAATCTATGGCAAACAAAGGGATACTAAACTTAAGGAATTTAATAGAAATTTGCTTATGAGGGGTTTTGGGTTAAAAATGGATACGATTATTCGGCTATTACAAAGAAAAGAAGTGAAACGGGTCATTATTTTTGCATTAATGATCGTTGTGTTATTCAGCGTGAAAAGTATGATGAATTTAATCTTACTTACCTTTATATTTTCATTCTTAATGAATCGACTCGTTGAATTTACGGCAAAGCGCGTCCGTATGAATCATAAACTGATTGTTATCATGCTGTATACATTGATTGTCGGCATTTTGACGGTAGCTCTTACGAAATACTTACCGCTCATCTCCTACGAAATAACTCAGCTCGTCAGGCAAATAACAAATTTCTTCACCCACCCGCAAGAAAATCCGCTTTTAGGCGTTATTGAATCATTTATTTCCGGTGAACAGATTAAGGCCTACATCGATAATGGCGTGTCGTTCCTACTAAAATCATTTTCAGATATTAGTAAAGTGAGTATACATGTACTGCTTGCGTTGATTTTAAGCTTATTTTTCCTTATTGAAAAACCACGACTTGTCGAGTTTACGAATAAATTTAAAAACAGCAAGATTGCTCCCTTCTATCATGAAATTGAGTTTTTTGGAAAGAAATTTTCACGTACATTTGGTAAAGTAATCGAAGCGCAATTTATCATTGCACTTGTTAATACGTTTTTGTCTATCATCATTTTAATGATTTTAGGATATCCTCAGATTGTCGGATTGGGCATTATGATCTTCTTCCTTGGGCTAATCCCGGTCGCAGGAGTCGTCATATCACTTATTCCACTTACGATTATCGGCTTTACAATCGGTGGATACATGACGGTCATCTACTTGTTAATCGCTATTATGATTATCCATGCGATTGAAGCATACATTTTAAATCCGAAACTGATGTCTTCAAAAACGGATCTGCCAATCTTCTACACATTCGTCGTACTCATTTTTTCGCAAAACTTTTTCGGCGTATGGGGCCTGATCATTGGGATTCCGATTTTCATATTCCTGCTCGACATATTGGATGTGACCGATAAAGAGCCGGTTCCAACTACAAAAGACGACATTTAACGATAATGAATAAACACCAGCCGCGCGTGGCTGGTGTTTTATATTTGCCTTTTTATCCGAAAAAGATTTGATCCAAGTTCATTCAAAATGATTGCGAGTAGAATGATTGCAGTCCCCACCCATTGCAGCGGTGTCACCAATTCCGACAAGATGACGCTCGCTAAAAGGATAGTAATCGGCAATTCAATGGACGTTAATATATTCGCGATTCCTCCTGAAATTAAGGGTGCTCCTACTGCGTAAAACAGTGGTGGAAGGACAGCACCGAATAATGAAACCCCGATACCCACTGTTACCAAGTTTCCTTCGAGTGGAAATACAGTCGGTATATCACGCATGAACAGGATAAAAACCATTGCGGATGACCCTGTCACCATCACCGAACTCCGCGTCAACGCATCCACATTAACCGCCACTTTTCCACTAAAGAATATGAATCCTGCATATGTAAATGCGGATAGGATGCCAAATACAAACCCTTTAATCGGGAGCCCTTGAATATCCCCGTTAATGATGTTCGAAGCGAAAAAGACCCCTATGAGAATTAAAAGTATAGATAGGATCGTCATTGGTGCAGGTGTTACTTTGCTGAAGATCCATTCCAAAATGATGCCAATCCATATAAATTGAAACATTAAAATGATCGCCAACGAGGCCGGTAAGTATTGCATCGATGCGTAATAAAAAACGGTCGTCAATCCGATAAAGCAACCCGTCATCATGATTTGCAAAATATTCTTCTTCGTCAGGCCCTTGAAGCTCGACCGTCTAATTAAGGTAATAGACCATATTAATATAAAGGAAATTAACATTTGTGCAATTGTAATTTGGCCAAGTGAATACCCATAGCTAAACCCAAGCTTTGCAAATATTGGCGTAAACCCAAAACACGCTGCGCCCAATAAAACAAACACAATCCCTTTATTGAATTTCATTATGAAAATACCTCCTTGCTGCAGAAAACTAACTGTACTATTATACCATGAATGATGGAAAGCCTGAAGATAGGCTGTTTTTCGCGATTTCATTTGTAAAGGTACCTGTGCACGACACATTTATGACAATTCATATAGTTGTATATAAATACATAAAAACTCAGTATAACAGGATTTTAATAGACTTTCACTGCATAAACGGTGAATATTCTCTATTGTGTGTTACACAGGTACCTTTACAATTCCTTTACAATCATCGACACCTTCGCAATCCAATTATGATATAATAATTTAGTTGTCCGGCAGCTTAGGAAGTTGTTTCTAAATGAAGGAGGAACAACACGTCATGAGGATTCTCATTATTATTTTACAGATTTGTATTCTATATATTTTTTCATATATCGGAACGGTTATTCAGAACTTTTTCGACCTGATTATACCAGGAAGCATCATTGGGCTTCTGTTACTTTTCACTTGTCTTTGCTTTAAAATAATTCCTGTGAAATGGATTGAAAATGGCGCAGGGTTTGTACTCAGTATATTGATGCTGTTTTTCATTCCAGCATCAGTCGGTATTATGAATTATGCATCCTTACTTTCTTTACATGGTGCATTATTCATCCTTGCCGTCATCATAAGTACAGTCATTTCCATTGCAATTACAGGGACAGCTGGACAGTTTTTCGGAAAAAAGGCTATTAAAAGAGAGGATGATAAAGAATGCAGCAAGCAACACTCGCATTCTTCATGATTTTATTAACCGTCGTTGCCTATTTAGCCGCAGTGAAACTATATAAACGGTATTCATTCTCCTTTTTAATACCTGTTCTAACTGCGACCACGATGATTATTATCGTGCTCTCTTTATTCCAAATTCCATACGACAAGTATATGGTTGGGGGACAATGGATCAGCTCCCTTTTAGGGCCTTCCGTCGTCGCACTTGCCTACCCTTTGTATAGGCAACGCCATTTTTTACGAGATCACTTACTTCCTATCTTGGGAGGGGTGTTGGTTGGCGCCAGTTCCGGAATGGTCAGCGTTGCACTCATCGCTAAACTATTCAGGCTCAATCAAAACTTAACCCTTTTCCTTATCCCAAAATCCCTTACTACCCCCGTAGCCATTGAAGTGGCGAAAGGGCTGGACGGAAATGCATCTCTAACGGTTGTCGGTGTTATGATCGCTGGAATTTTCGGTGCAATCATCGCCCCGACTATATTTAAGCTATTGCGCATCCATAGCCCCCTTGGCAGAGGCATCGCACTTGGTGGCGCATCACATGCTATCGGGACTTCAAAAGCTGCTGAATACGGCGAACTCGCCTTTTCGATGAGCTCTGTCACTATGGCATTATGCGCAGTCATCGGCTCAGTTTTAGGACCGATTGTTGTGTGGATATTCCATATATGAAAAAGCACCGCATCTGCGGTGTTTTTTTTCGTGGAATTGTTGTAAAGGTACCTGTGTAAGAAACATTCATATTTATTCAATCAATTTGTATAAATATACATACTACAAAAACAAACAACTTATAACTAACATCACAGTTTCATATATATACAATTGTAGTGTATTAACTGAATAGTTCGCTGCACAGGTACCTTAATAATATTCATTTCCCCATCCGTCCGCGTACCACACCAATAATTGCCGGCAGCACGGAAATGAAGATAATGAGTAGGAGTACGGTTGAAAAATTGTCTTTGATAATCGGGATATTGCCGAAAAAATAGCCTAAAGTTGTACAAACCCCAACCCAAATTACGGCACCGACTACGTTATAAATCAAAAAATAACGGTAGTTCATCCGGCTCGCACCCGCGACAAAAGGGATGAACGTGCGAATGAATGGCATGAAACGAGCGATTACAATCGTTTTTCCACCATGCCTATTGAAGAAACTCTCAGCTTTAGCCATCTTTTCTTGGTTAATTAATTTCCCCATGAAACTCTTTGAAGAGATGGTAGTTCCCACTTTCTTACCGATATGATAATTCACAGTATCGCCAAGCACCGCTGCGGTAAAAAAGACGAGGACTAAGAGAACAAAGTTAAATGCCCCCCTCGTGGCTAATGCACCACTGGCAAACAATAAGGAATCTCCAGGTAAGAATGGGAAAATTACAATTCCAGTTTCAACAAATACGATTAAAAATAGGATTCCGTATGACCATCCGCCAAAGGTCTTGATGATCTCAACTAAATGGTCATCAATATGCAGGATGAAATCAATAATAGCGTAGATTAGTGTCAAGATTGTACCTGCCTTCATAGTTTTCTCACTTCATGTTATCACAAAACTCATAGATTAGATTCAAGAATTAATTCATGAAGACCAAAAAAACCTTTTATATCAACGCATCCTTTTTCATGTCAACTACCACCCGTTCCTTCCCATCAGCCGTCAAGCTAACTTTCTCAGGTTTAACAAGTAGTATACTGATCAAAGTCGCAACCGCGAAGAGCCCCATGATGACATACAGCACCATGTCATAGGAATCTGTCTTGTCCAAAACAAATGCACTTAGCTGATTGCCCGTCAGTCCCGCAACCGCCCAAGCGGATAATGCCAAACCGTGCACAGTTGAAATACTGTCCAAACCGAAACGATCCGATAACAGTGGAGGCAAAGATGAAAACCCTCCGCCGTACCCTGCATTGATGATGCAAAGCAGAGCAATAATAAGAATCGCGATTGAATTATTTAACCCATCAAACACAATCGTTAATAAAAACGCAGAAATCGATGAAATAAAAATGATCTTATAAATCGAGTTTCGATCCTTCATTCGGTCTCCCAATGAAGAGAAAAAAATCCGACCGCCCGCATTGAAAATCGCGGTTAACGAACTAACCAAACCAATTGCCCCAAATCCAATGAACGCCAAAATCCCTTTTTCCTGCGAAATCAATGCCAACCCACAAGTAATATTAATATAAAACATTAGCCAAATTCCGATGAATGTTTTATTTTTTAACGCCAATTTATAACTAAAGTTTCGTGTTTGAACGCTTTCTTCCTCATACCCTGCCGGTTTTCTTAATAGTACATGTCCAATAACCATCATCACTAAATAGATTGCAGCTAAAATATAAAACATCGTAAAAACATTTGATGGATTCACCAAAATCCCTTCCACGTTTCTATCCCCCAAAAGCTTTTCCATCAATGGACTCGCAATCACCTTTGCCAATCCGAAACCAGCAACCGCAAGGCCCGTCGCCAACCCCTTTTGCTTATCAAACCAAAGCATCAACGTCTTCACCGGCGTCAAATAGCCAATTCCAAGCCCAATCCCCATGATTACTCCGTATGAAATATAAACACCGATCAATGACTTTTGGTAAATAAAGAAACCCGTTCCCGCCATCCCGGCAACAAAAAACAATGCTGAAAGCAAAGACGACTTATGTATATCCTTCTCAACAAGCCTCCCACCAAAAGCCGCCGACATCCCAAGAACAAAAATCGCTATACTAAACGCCCACTCCACTTCCCCAACAGATCTCCCCATATAAGTGGCAATATCACCCTTAAACAGCGACCAACAGTAAACCGTACCAATACTACAATGAATTAACAAAGCCGGAAGCACAGCACGCATCCACTTATTATTAATCTTTTCCATTTCGCCCCTCCTCCAGATCTACTGACCTTTACCTAAAACACGAACAATAATTATAAATGAATTAAATTAATTCGTCTTCGGTTCGTGATTTAATAGTTTTTGTCTTTTTTAAGAGTTATTTATAGTTAATTTACGAAAATTAATAAAGTCATTATATATCATATTAGGAAATAAGCAAATAGAAATTTGAAAAGATACTTTGTAAAGGTGCCTGTGCAGCAAACATTCTATTCCTTCTCACATGTATAGCTGCCCTTCCAAAGTTGCTGAACTTGGAATATACATACTTGAGAGTGCAAAAGGAGGTGATTTGAATGGAGGAAAAGAAAGACGCTCGACAACTAAAAGGACTGTCCGATCAGTTAATGGAAATGTATGTTGCTAACTTATTGTCCAAGCATAACGTTGATATCGAAAAAGCAAAATTGCAAATAACGAAAGAACAGCGTGCACAGTTACGGAAGACAGCAGAACAGCTAAAAGCCCAGGTAGATGAATACCTTGAGTCGAAAAAAACTCAAAAAATGCCTAAGACAGAAGAAAAAAATGCGGGACAGGTAAATCCGCTACGGGAAGCATTCATTCAAAGAAGAATGAATAAGGAAAGAGGAAAAAATGAATAAAACCAGATGATTGTCCAACTCAACAAAAGTTTTGAACATCTAATAAGAAGAGATAAAGAAAGGAGGGGAAAATAAATGTCCTATTACGATGACGATGAATATGAATATTGTCGTTCACGTTCTCAAGGTAGGTGGTCTGCCTTGGACCCTGATGCCGAGCATCCGATCTTCTCATCCAGAAACAGAAATTCTAACACTGGGGCTGAAGCGGGTCTTTTCTCGGATATCGACCAAATTTCCAATGAATTAATTTTAATTCGCGACTCCAGCAACGTTTCCGTCCACACGACGGACACACAAGTTGCAGCATCCCTGCAAGCAGCTTTGCAGGTTGCAATCGCCATTGTTGTCAACATCTCGATTGCCGACGCCTCAAGAGCGGAGCGCGTAACAGCAGAATTATTGGAAAGAGCGACTATCCGACAGTCCAACCGCCAAAGAATGTACATCGTTAACTCCCGTGATATTGAAGTTATTACGGAAGATATCGATGTGGCAATATCCTTGCAACTTTTACTACAGGTCTTATTGGCATTAATTGTCCAATTAGACATACTGTAAGGCAAAAAGGAAAACTATGTCTCTATACTACCCAGAATAACAACCGCGCCCCACGCCAACCAGCAAGCGGGTGCGGTTTTCTCGTACTAATCCCCTCTACCCTAATCTATGAATCAAACTCAGCACATGACACTGTTTGTTTGTAAAGGTGCCTGTGCAAGAAACATTCATGATAATTCAACCAATTTGAATAAATATACATAAATAAAGAGTGAATATTGTAGGTGCAGCCTCACATATTTATATTTATGCAATTGTAGTGTATTAACTGAATTCAACCTTGCACAGGCACCTTAAAAATATTGCCCACCCCTTCCCAATAAGAGATAATAAAAGGATTACACAACAAGAGAGGTTTTCAGATGAAAGGAAGTTCACACGCAGCTATCGGCGCCGCAGCCGGAGCAATAGCAGGATATCAGATGCAGCCTGATTTATATACAATAGTGGTCTCTTCGCTTATCGGAGGCGTATCAGCGTTAGTCCCCGACCTGGATACAAATGGGTTGGCAAGCAATCGGATCACTCTCTCAAAGAAATTTGCTCAATGGCTCATGCAGTCCGTTGGGATCGGCACTTTAGTCGCGATTGCATATCAGTTTTTCACTACAGGCTTCTCTCCTTCTATTATTCTTTACGCGGGGATCGGTTTGCTATTTTTCATCATCTCGCATTTCATTACACAACGAAGAATGTTAACACTAACCGGAGTCATGGTGATGTGGCTCGGCATTGTGATGCATCAGTCCATCGGCATCCTGTTGGCCGGAAGTTATATCGTCATCGCGTCATTCCTGCCACACCGGTCCTACACTCATTCACTTTTAGGACTCGCGTTTTATGCATTCATCTTGCATCATTTACAACAGGAGTGGGCATTCGAAGGTCTACTTGTTGCAGGAATAGCCGGGTACACCAGTCACCTCATTGCGGACATGAAGCTATTGCCAATAAACCGCCGAGGCGTGAAGTTACTCGCTCCGCTTTGGAATAAAGAATTGTAAAGGTGCCTGTGCAAGAAACATTCATGATAATTCACACAATTTGAATAAAAATACATAGATTCCAAATAAGAATCGTACCTACAACCCTAACAATTTATATTTATACAATTGTAGTGTATTTACTGAATAGTTCCATGCACAGGTACCTCAAAATTGGCACCTCAAAATTAGATTAACATTAAAAAATGGGGTGGAATTTATGCAACCAGTTAACTACCTTAATGATGATTCGGCACGAAACGACTATGCCGTTATATTGGAACTTGTGAAAAATGCCTTGAAATAAGCCCAAATATTAGACCATGTGACCATTGAAGAACGGAATGAAGGTTTTATGGTAAACCAAAAATCTTCATATTCCCGGATAAGACTACAATATTCTTCACGAACCCTTTGAACTGCTTATGTAGGTCCTTCACGTGTTGTACTCTCTCTGTTAGAATCAACGGCGTTCTTCCCTCCTCCAACTCTAACAGCACGTCATTAAATATACGTTCATTCCGCGCTTCATTCACAATTAGCTCATTACAAATCTCCAGAAGTTTTTCCATTTTCGTCATGAATTTTGTATTTCTAACAATAACCCGGTGGTTGTAAGGGCGTATCTTCGCCTGGTCTTTTGCATCCGCTTTATAGATAATTGGCCCACACTGCATTGTAATAATCGGATGCAATCCATCTTTTCGCTTCAGTGTCGCCGTTAGCCCATAGACAAACTTTGCCCGAATTTGTTTCATTACTTTTTCAAATGTGAAAGCCGACAAATGATGGCATTCGTCCACAATCACTTGCCCGTATTGCGTTACAACCGGATCTACCCCACCTTGTCTTGACAACGATTGCATCATGGCTACATCGATCATTGCCGTTTGCTTCCGTTTTCCCCCTCCGATTTGGCCGATTTCCTCCTTTGAAACACCTAAAAAGTTCGATAGCTGCTCCAACATCTTTTGCACAGCCTCCTGCTGCTGCGGTCGTAATTCCCCTCGTAATGCAACATCGATCGGGTCTCCTTCATTTCGCTGATCCGCAATTTCCAGCCCTACCTTAAAGGATTCAAATATTCCCCTAACCTCTTCCACACATCCCCTTGGGACAATCATATGGATATCATTCGTTTCCGCGCATACAATCTTCTTTTCAACACCATAAGTCGAATGTCTTCTTGCTTGCCGCTTATAAAATTCTGGATTATGAAAGGACGCAGCATCATGAAGCTTTGTTAATAATGAGGAAGGAAGCCCCGATTTCTTGATATGGATTCCATTTTTCCATTGAACAGCCTCCAACGGACCCGATAGTTCATTTTTCTCTTCAGCTTCAGGATTGGATAACTCCTTGATAATCCTTTCCACACTTCTCCGGTCCAATTTCACGATGGTTGATAAATAAAGCCATTGATCAACGTACGATTGGAACGATTCGTCGACAAATTCACTATTCCCCTCAATGATTGAACAAGGTGATTTGTAAATGAAAGTACTATGGACCCAACAGGCCTTGGAAGTGTTTCAATCCATTCAGAGCAGACACTTTTCATTGATTGAAACACAAGAATATAAAAAAGATCTTGTCACTAAAATTCAAGATAGGGTTTCCCTTATAAAAACCAGTATCCCTTCTAATCAATCAGGGTGGGAAGGAACATATAAAGTTATAGTTGATCAATATATTGTCTATTATTCCTTATCCGATGACCATACAGCATAATAAAAAATAAAGTCTGCTATCAATAACTCTGTGACAATTTGTTCACAAACACCAAGCAATGCTATAATTAATCGAATAAGTAAAATTATTCTAAAATGGAATAACAAGAAACGGGAGGAAGTTATGGGGAGATTAGTTCATTTCGAGATTCACGTTGATGACATGGAGCGGGCGAAGGGGTTTTATGGGAAAGTTTTCGGATGGGATTTCCAGGATTGGAGCGATTTTGCTGGGATGCCCTACTTCGGGGCAGTGACTGGCGATGATAGTGAACCTGGCATCAATGGAGCATTAATGCAGCGGCAAAGTGCTCCGCCTGAAGTGGGACAAGCCATGAACGGCTTCGCTTGTACGATGGGTGTGGAGAATTACGATGCAACGGAAGAGAAGATTTTGGCAAATGGCGGCACTGTCGCTATGCCAAAATACGCGCTACCCGGTATGGCGTGGCAAGGGTATTATATCGACACCGAAGGCAATGTGTTTGGAATTCATCAACCTGACGAGAATGCCAAGTAACATATAAAAACTTAAGGCTGTCACAGAAAGTCGGTTTCCGGCTTTCTGGACAGCCTTATTTTCGTTAGTTGAATTGTAAAGGTACCTGTGCAAGAAACATTCATGATAATTCAACCAATTTGCATGAATATACATAAATACAAAGTAGATATTGTAGGTATCACCTTACATATTTATATTTATGCAATTGTAGTGTATTAACTGAATTCAACCTTGCACAGGCACCTAAATAATTCATAATTCCAAATGATTAAACTTTAAAGTAGTTTTTCTTCAATAATCTTGGTTGTGCCATTAAATCTTCATATGAGACACTTGATTCTATCTTACTCGTGTCAATGAGATATAATTGATCTTCGATTTCTTCGTGAACGGAGTCTTCTTGATAAATCATTCCACAATCCAAACATTCAATAGATGGAATTGATGTAATTTCAATTGCTCGATTACCTATTGGTAACTCCCACGCGGCAGTTTGCTTTGTTATCAATATTTCACTTGATTCGCACCACATACATTCCACTTCAAATCCCCCCATTCATTGATGTACAGGTTCTTTTTGTTGTGCTTGCCATTGCTTTTCAATCATCTTATCCCTTTTTTCACGACCATCTTTGAGGCTTACATGCTCAGGATCCGATTCATAGACCTTTCTACGAATATTACGTTCTAAGTTTTCAGGAGATAATGTCTTTACCTCATCATTCATTAAAGCTGCAATCCCAACTGTCCTCGCCGTGTCTTCCAAATTATATAGTTCATTGAAGTAATCATCTGCTTGGCCTGGAACATAAAATTGTGGTTCTGGATAGGAAGTGATGACCCCCTCAAAGTTTCGAAGAATCACTTTCTCCCCGCCTTGGGAAATAATATAATTCGGCTGCACTGGAATTTTACCGCCGCCCCCAGGTGCGTCGACAACAAAAGTTGGTACAGCATAACCAGATGTATGCCCTCTTAACCCCTCAATAATTTCAATTCCTTTCGAAATCGGTGCTCTAAAATGTCCGATTCCTTCCGACAAGTCACACTGATAAATATAATATGGTCGAACTCGGATTTTAACCAAATCATGCATAAGCTTCTTCATAATAGTGACGCTATCATTGATCCCTGCCAAAATAACGGATTGATTTCCTAATGGAACACCAGCGTCTGCCAACATTTCACAAGCTTTTTTAGATTCCTCTGTAATCTCAACTGAGGTATTGAAATGCGTATTCAACCATACCGGATGATACTTTTTCAATATATTGCATAAGTTCTCTGTGATTCTTTGCGGAAAAACAACCGGTGCTCTTGTACCGATACGGATAATTTCCACATGTGGAATATCTCGCAAATTTTTCAAGATATATTCCAATAATCTGTCATTAATGAGCAAACCGTCCCCACCTGATATAAGAACATCACGAACTACAGGTGTTTCTCTTATATACTGAATGGCTTTATCAATTTGTTTTTTGGGAACTCCCATACCGATTTGTCCAGAAAATCTACGCCTCGTACAGTAACGGCAATACATTGAGCATTGGTTTGTAACAAGGAACAAAACTCTATCTGGATAACGGTGCGTGAGTCCAGGAACTGGAGAATCCTCATCCTCGTGAAGAGGATCCTCTAAATCATAACTCGTTTTATTTATCTCAGCTGAAATCGGAATCGATTGCATCCGAATCGGACATCTTGGATCATCAGGATTCATTAATGACGCATAATACGGCGTTATATTCAACGGAATCGTTCTCGTTGAAATTCTAACCCCCTCTACCTCATCAGGAGTCAAATTAACGACTTTTTTCAAGTCATCGACAGTGCGTATCGTATTCGTCAATTGCCAAATCCAATCATTCCATTTCTCTTCCGGTACATCCTTCCAAAGCTCAACTTCCCGCCAGTCCCTTTTAGGTTTATACAATTGATTTAGCATTTGCTTGATCGCCCTCCGCTTAATTAATGTGTATTTTGGTATAAATATCGTGCAGATGTACGATTTATAATCGTAGCGATTCTTACGTAATCCCTTTTTATAAAAAAATGATTACCTGTAAACAACTTATACTCACAAGGCTTAACAAAAATATCATCCCACTTATGAATGTTGTCACTATGTTCATCTTCTTCGGTATAAAGTATAGTAGAACCGCAACTCAGCTTTTCAGACAACTCATTAAATCGATAGCTTGCAATGGATGCAAAATCCGCCCTCATTATCGGAATAAAGTATTTCAGTATACTCATATCCTTTGTTAAATCAGCTTCTATTCCGCCTCTCTTCACTAATTCCTGAATAAATTCTTCGTCTTTTAACCCCAATAAGTCAGAGGACATTTCATATATTGGCGGCTGAAAGGCCGCCAAAAATAGATGTTCAGGGTGTTGTTCCAATCTTTTGCTTGCTTCATAGGCTAATAAGCTGCCAAAGCTATAACCTAATATCATATACTGATCTTCTTTACTAACTTTAGACTTAATCTGATCGACTACATCGTCCACCACTTCGTCGATAGAAGTTAATAATTCTTCATCAAATCTTGACCCTCTCCCCGGTAACTCGATTGGTACCAAGTTGATGTCCTCGTTTAAATATGACTTTAATTTATAATAAATCGTGGCTGAAGCTCCTGCATAAGGTAAACAGAAAAGTGATAGTTTCTTCAAGTCTGACCTCCCTGATTGAATTTCACTAATTTTAAACTCCAACGAGTTCATCACTTAATTTACAAAGGGAATAAAATTCTCCTCTTTGTTGGATTAACTCATGGATCGTACCCATTTCGGAAACCTTTCCGTCTTTCAACATGATAATGCAGTCATAATTTGCAAGTAATTCTTCATCTATTTTGTGTGTGATAGCGATACTTGTCATACCCTTCAGATTGCTGAGGGAGTTCTCTAATTCCCTCGTTGTCTTTAAGTCTAATGCCGAAGTAGCCTCGTCCATAAGGAGTATTGGTGGCTGCTTCAACAATGCCCTCGCAATTGAAACTCTTTGCCTCTCACCGCCTGATAATTCGGCGCCTCCCTCACCGCATCGAGCTTTTATGCCCCCTCTTTCTTCAAGGAAGGAATCCATAATAGCGTTTTTTGTTGCAAGTTTAACTTGTTCATCCGGCCATTCTTTATAAAGCTTAATATTTTCTTCAATACTATCGTCAAAAACAAATGTATCTTGTTGAACCATACTATAGAGTTGCGTCAATGCTTTCTCATCCACATCACGAATTTCAACATCATCTATAAAGATATTTCCTTCATAGGAATCATAATAGCCTGCCAAAATTTTTAGTAATGTGGATTTTCCGCTCCCACTCAGACCGACGACCGCATATCTTTTCCCTTTCTCAAAAACCAAATTAATGTTTTCCAAAGTATTCTGTTCATCAGTCTTAAATGAGAAGCTCAAATTTTCAACTCGAATACTATGCTCTAAATTTGTTTTTTGAATTTTAAGACCAGATGATGCTTCCTTATTCAATAACTCATCGGAATTTCTTAACAACTGTAAGCTGGCACTTCTTTTTGCTACGGATGAAACAACATCATTAATAGGAGCAGTTACATTGTTAAGAAGCTGTACAAAGGCAAGGATTCCACCGATTGTCATTTGCCCCTCTATCGTCAACCATGCACCTGCAATAAAAAGGATTAACACAATTATCACAGTGCTGTTTTGAGTTAAGGACATTACAATCCCAAGCAATACTTGATACTTCTTCTTAGCATCCTCCTGTTGTTCTGCTTTTCCTTCAGATAGATTAAGTATCTCCTTTTCAATATTAAAGCTCTTTATAACCGGGTATCCGGAAAAAATATCTTTAATAAATGAAGTAAATATACCGTTATTTTTAGCAACATTGTTTTGGGCACTAACTAACTTCCTATTAAAAATGGCTGAAACAATCAAAGGAAGTACGCAGGATACCAATACACATATCGCTAATATCCAGCTGATGTAAAACATAAGAGCGATGCCGAAGACGATCATTACACTTTGTGAAATTAGACGAATGGTCCCTCGAATATAATCTTCTTCTATAATCGTCATATCGTTATTCAATATGGAAATATAGTTTCCGGTTTTCTCACTGTTAAAATCCTTTATTTTTAAACCAAGAATCCTTTCCGTTACGATCTTTTTTAAATTCGTCATCGCTTTTTTAGTAAATCCATTCACGGTAATGATTTCTAACATATTCACTGAGATATTCACTAAAATATAGATGGCCGAAATTATGATCAAGCCATATAATGCCTGAAGCCCTTCCTCAATACCTTTGTCTATAAACTGCTGTAAAATAAGGGCTACACCTACACTTAAAAGGTAGGAGATGATTGAGAAAAATACCGCGAAACTATACATGACTCTATTATTTTCATATATATAGCCTTTCAACTTTCTCCCATTACTGAAAGGGACCCCTACTGTACTTGTAGTCATTCTCCCCCTTTTAATCATTTGCCCCTATTCCTTCCATTAACTGATTTAATAAATCAATTTCATCATCTAATAACTCAACACTGCTTACTTCTTCTATCAAATTCACTCTTTCTTTAGGCATTTGTTCGGAATTGGCAAATTTATAAAGCTCTTCTATGGCACTTAAAAAGTGTTTTTCAAAACTCTCCATATCTGCCTTACTTATGAATTGATGATCGTAATAATTTGTGAATACGACCTTGTCCTTAACATATGCTCCATTTATTGTCAGAGGGTGGAATAATTGATTCTCGTCAGCAATATCGAATTGATTGAACCTGTCCGAAAATGCTATGCCTTTTAATTCGTGATTTTCAAGCGTGGTTTCTCCTAAGAAGTTAAAGATTATATCTGCATCGACCGTTAATGACTCGTCATGATGTAGATATCTCAGTATTCCATAGGAAATTCCTTGGTTTGGAACCTTTAAAAAGCTCCTTCTGACGTCCACTATTGCATCATTAATAGATAAATTAGGCTTTAAAATCATTGGATATATAGTTGTAAACCAGCCTACTGTTCTATTAATATTAATGTTTTCATTAAGTTCTTCTCTTCCGTGAGATTCTAACTCCAGTATATAACTTGACGTATTCCTCCACTTTTTCAAGGCTATATTTAATGCGGTTATAAAGAATTCATCAGTTTCAATCCCAAAAATCCTATGATACTGCATGATCATTTGGGTGCACTTTTCTTTAGACATCTCAACACTAAATACGCCTAATCTCTTTTTACCAATGTACTCTTCTTCAGTTTTGGCTGTACCAAATAATCTGTCTGTGAATCTCCCTTCATACACTATCTCTTTCCAATGTTTTTCATCTTGTTGACTTAGATGGCTTTGTCCAAATTCCATTAAGCTTTCCACCCAATCCAAGTACGAGGCTGTCTTTTTAGGCAATTCAACTTGCTTATTTGCGGCCAACTGATTATAAACGGTAAAGATGTCCACCACTATTATTCTCCAGGAAACACCGTCCACCGCTAGATGATGTGCACAGACCATCAAATAATCCTTCGTTTTAGCATGAAATAATACTGCATGAAGCAATGGTCCATTTTGTATATCCATTGTGCTTTGCTCGTATTTCATCACTCTCTCAATTTCTTCGGTTGAGTCATCTTCAATAAATACTTCACTGAAGGCGCACAACCCCTCTTTCTCACCAATTGCTGTAATCCTTTGACGGGGATCATATACAACTCGTAACATGTCATGATGTTTCACGATTTTCTGTATTGCAGCCTTTAAAATATCTCCATTTAAAGGTGATTCCACTTCAAGAACTATGGATTGATTGAAGTGATTTGGATTTTTCAAGTCCAATTGAAGGAATCTACTTTGGATAGGTGATAAAGGAATTTCCCCGGACAATGAATCCTGACTATATTCCTCTATTTCTTTTACAACAACGTTTGCATTGCAAATGGATCCCACCGTTTGATAGTTCATAATATCTTTTATGGAAAGTCTGTATCCAAGTTCTCTTACAATAGAAGATACTTGAATTGCTTTAATTGAATCTCCACCTAACTCAAAGAAGCTATCATTTAGTCCAACAGGTTCTCTATTTAATACTTCTTCAAATGTCGTGGCTACCATTATTTCAATATCAGATGTAGGGGCAATGAATTCTTCTTGCCTTTCGAATCCGATATCCGGCAAAGCGTTTTTATCCGCTTTCCCATTTACAGTCAAAGGGATCTCGTCTATCGCCATAATATAGGAAGGTATCATGTATTCAGGTAATTCTTTTCTTAAACCTTCTCTTATTGCAGCTATATCCGTTGATTCTTTCTCCTCCATTACCACGTATGCATAAAGGGCTTTATCCCCTTCGCCTACTTCCTTTGCGATGACTACCGTTTCCTTTATTCCCGCTTGTTTGTTGAAAACTTCCTCGATCTCCTGTAATTCAACTCGGTAGCCCCTTATTTTCACTTGCTGATCGATTCTGCCTAAGTACTCTATATTTCCGTCCGGCAGCCATCTTACCAAGTCTCCGCTTCTATACATTTTCCCTTTGCCGAATTTGTTGTCCACGAACTTTTCCTTATTGAGATCGTCCCGATTTAAATAACCTCTACTAACACCTGATCCTGTAATGCATAATTCTCCAGGAACACCAATGCCACAAAGCTTGTCCCCGTTCAGTACATAAACTTGTGTACCGCTAATAGGCTTTCCGATTGGGATGGTATCGAAATCGTTCGGTATCTCATAGGTCGTTGTAAACGTTGTATTCTCTGTCGGACCATATCCATTGATGATTTTTATATTAGGATACAATGATTTAAATTTCCTTACATGACTAACAGATAGTTCTTCTCCACCTACGAACAAATTCTCCAAGTGCTCAAACATATCGGCTTTTATATCTAACATTTGATTGAACAGGCTTGATGTCATCCAAAGCGTATTTATTTTATTTTCTTTTAAAGATCTTGATAGTTTGTTTACATCTGTCAACGTATCTTGAGTTTCTAAATACAATGTTCCGCCGTTTAATAAACAACCGAAAAACTCAAATGTTGATGCATCAAAAGCAATTGATCCTGTCTGAAGAATTCTTGTTTCTTCATTGAATGTGATGAAGTTGGGTTCTTTCACCAAACGAATGATACTTTTATGCTCAATAAGACTACCTTTTGGCTTTCCACTTGTTCCAGAAGTGTACATGATGTAGGCTAGGTGATTGCCTTCCAAATTCAGATTTGGATTGGTGCTATTTCGATAATTATTATGATCTTTCAAGTTAATCTTTGTTAGTTGTTTTTCAAATTCATAATCAAATTCGCCTAACAAGGCAGTTTTTGCCCCTACATCTTCGACTATGAAATCTATACGTTCTTTCGGATACGTATGGTCAATCGGAACATAGCTTGCCCCCGCCTTCAAAACGCCTAATATTCCGACGATTAACTGCAGAGATCGTTCTGAAAGAATAACAACCGGCTCTTCCTGCGCAACACCTTTTTCCAATAGTTCATGAGCCAATTCATTAGCCCTATTATTTAATTCAGCATAGGTCATTTCCTTGTCTTCAAATACAATGGCAGTTTTCGTCGGGAATTTATCCGCCATTTCTTCAAAGATTTGCTTCACACTGACCTCATCATAATTTCTTTCACTACGATTGAATTCACTAGTGATCACATTAAATTCATCGTGGATTAGTGAGTCCAGTTCTTCAATTTTCTGCTCCGTGTCAGCTGTTATACCCGAAAGTAGTTTGATGTACCGATTCATCATCAATTCAATACTCTCGCGTTTAAATAAATCCGTATTATAAATACAATTCAGCTTGTACGTTCCATCTTTCAAGGACATTTCTATATCGATATCAAATTTCGATAGAGGGTCAGCAGTGAAAACGTCTTCGATGCTCATAGTATTTAACTCAAATTTGAATTCAGCTGCATTTTGCAGTGTAAAAGACACATCGAATAATGGATTCCTACTTGGATCCCTTTTATCCACTACTTCATCCACTAATTCCTCAAAAGGATATTCTTGGTTTTCGTATGCCCCCATGCAATGTTCCTTTACCTCATCAAGAAAATCTTTAATAGTTTTTTCCGCATTTGGATAGCCACGCATCGCTAACGTATTCACGAACATCCCTAACGCCTTTTCGACATCCTTATGTGTCCTTCCAAACATCGGACTTCCGATTACGATATCTTCCTGATGACTGTATTTATGAAGGGTGATCATAAGTCCACCAAGGAGAATCATATAATCGGTCAAGTGATTCTCGTTTGCAAATCTTCTTATTTTTGCAGTTACGTCTTCTTGGAGATCAATCGTAATTCGATCACCATTAAAGGTTTTGATCATCGGCCTTTTGGCATCGTAAGGTAAATGTAAAGCTTCAGGTTTGGTTTTATAGATGTTATGCCAATAATCCTTTTGGGCTTGCAAATCCCTTGTATTAAACCATTCACTGTAATTCTTATATTGAATGACCTGTTTCTCTAACTCTCCGCCATTACACAAAGCTATAAATTCTTCCATAAATAGATTAATACTTACAGCATCGGAAACGATATGGTGGGTATCAAACAGTAAATAGCCATGGCTCTCCGATAATTTCACTAAGCCTAATCTGACTAATCGGTTTTTATTCAACTCAAAAGGCCTGACAAACTCTTGCATAAGCTGTTTTTTGGATAGTCCTCCATCCAAAATTCTTATATCAGCGTCCACCGTTTGAGAAATCCTTTGAATATACTCTCCATCCTCTATATGGAAACTCGTTCTCAAAATTTCGTGATGCTCAATGAGTTTTTGAAATACCGCTGAAAAGAGCTCCGTATCAAAGTTCCCTTTAACTTCGATTCCAAAAGGCATATTATAAGCTAAGGAATCTGGATTAACCTCTTGCAATACATACATTCTCTTTGCAGATGAAATCATTGGGTAACTCATTTTCATTTCAGCAAGTGGTATAGGATAGAAATTCAAATTCTCAACGGAATTCATAAAGAAAGCAAGGTCCTCAACAACCGGATGCTTAAACACATCCGATATTTTCACATCCTTACCTATTTCTTGTTTGATTAAATTCACAAGTTCCATTGCAAGAATACTGTGTCCGCCTAATTCAAAGAAATTATCTGTTATGCCGATTCGATCTCTATTTAAAAGCTTCATATAAATACTGCAAAGTTTCTTTTCCAAAGATGTCTTTGGTGCGATGAATTCCCTTTCTTCGCTATTCGCCAGCAATAATAGTGCTTTATGATCCACTTTGCCATTTCTTGTCTTAGGAATATCTTCAACGTTATGCCAAAAACTTGGGACCATATATTCTGGAACCTGTTGTCTAATAGTATTTTTAACCCGATTCAAATCAGCCTCTATACTATCTGTTTTAAACGCAATGAAAGCATGGATTTTCTTATCATTCTCATATTCTTGAACTACGACGGCAACATCTTTAATCGTATGATCATGTCTAATACAGGATTCGATTTCGCCTAATTCGACCCTATATCCTCTAATTTTCACTTGATCATCAATACGACCGATGTATTCAACGTTTCCATCCGGAAGCCATTGCGCCAAATCTCCAGTTCTATAAAGTTTCCCTTCGCCGAAAGGATTGTCTATAAACTTTTCTTCTGTTAGCTCAACTCTATTTAGGTAACCCCTTCCCACGCCTCCCCCTGCGATGCAAAGTTCGCCCGGCATACGGATTCCACAAAGGTTCGTACCCTGCAGAATATATATTTGGGTATTAAAAGTAGGTTTTCCAATAGGCACTGATTTATAATTTGCTCTTTCATCTGACCTGATAAAGAAATCGGTCGCACAGACTGTGGACTCCGTTGGGCCATAAGCATTTACATAATCTATTCCTTGTTTTACATGGTTCAGTACATGTGGATTGGATTCAGAACCTGCAGTTATAATGAGCCGCACTGTATCCAATTCTGTTAACAAGAAATATTGCGGAGGCAAGGTCACCACCGTAACTCCCATTTCCCTAACATAATTGCTAAATAGTTGCGGGTCTTCTATAATTTCGTCATCCGTTAAGACAAGCGTTCCACCATGAAATAATGCCATTATAATTTCCCAAACTGCAGCATCAAATGATAGGTTTGCAAATTGCAAGATAGAATCTTTATCATCTATCTCATAATGGTTACGATGGTGTTTAGAAAGATTGACAACATTATGATGTTCAATCATTACTCCCTTAGGCTGTCCTGTAGTGCCTGATGTATATATGATATAAGCGAGGGACTCTGGTTTAATATCAACAGTATCTATCTCTTCCGTATAGACCGTGTCATCATTTAAATTTATTTGTTTTCTACTTGTATATCCAAGCTCTTCGGTACAGAGAACTAGTTTAGGATTGCTATCCTCTAACATATATTCAATTCGAGTCTTTGGGTATTTTGAGTCGATTGGTATATAGGCAGCCCCCGATTTTAGGACTCCTAATATACCGGCAATAATTTCAATTCCTTTATTTCCAACAATGGCGACCAAGTCATTGGATTTTATTCCATTCTTTCTTAATGTAAATGCTATCTGATTAGCCATCTTATTTAACTCGGGATAAGTTAGTCGCTGATCCCGATACGCAATGGCAACTTTATCGGGATAGCTAAAAACCTGTTTTTCAAATACCGAAACAATGGTTTCATCTTTAGATATGTTGTCCGGAGTTTTATTAAACTCAAGTAAAATCTTGTTCTGTTCCATTGGTGGTAAAATGTTCATATCAGAAATGGATATTGACTTGTTAGCGGCCTCTATTAACTGCTTAACAATATAGACTAACCTGTCATGCATTCTTTCAATATCCTCTTCGTCAAACAATGAAATTCTGTAATCATAATCTATGCTGAGCTCATTTTCCTTTGACCGATCACTTACATGAACGGTTAAAGCATTGTACTGATGACTACTATTTAACCACTCAATATTGTCTAAAACGGATGTGAGTTCAGAATCATAATTCGCATTCTGATATGAATAGCCAATCTCTAATAGATTTAAATCTTTCTTCAAATGCCTGTTCATATACTCATTGATGTCATTATAGGTATACGATGAGTGTCTAAGCATACTTGTTTGTTTCTGTTGAATGTCCAACAAAAATTCTTTGGCATTCATATCTTTATCGATAGTAGCTAATAGTGGTAATAAATGAACAAACTCTCCAAATATCTTCCTATCCCTTTTCTTCCTACCTAATACAGCCACTCCAAGAGAGATGGAATCAGTTTGTTTTTCATAGGAGTTAAGTAAAATTAGGGAACTAAGAAATAAAACGGGTAATGAAACACCACAGTTTTCTGCGCCTGTAACGATGGATTTTGTTTCTTCTTCGTCTACGTTAAATGACATTCTTCTACTTTTCAGGTCTTCAATTGAAGATGCTTTAGGGTATTGATTGACACTATCGAATTTTTCTAAAAGCCGAGTCCAATACTCTTTACTTTTTTGCTTTCTTTTCGAGTCCTTTTCTTCATGCTCCTTTTTAATGTATTCTTCAAAAGAGGCTTCAGGATCCTCCTCAACCTCAATACGCAGCATATATTGACGTAGTTTTTTAGAAAAAATCTCGACTAATGACCAAGCATCAGCTATAGAATGATGCATAAAAAGCGCAAAAGACATTTTACCATTTGGTTTATGAAGTATATAAATCTCGTACAGTTTTCCACCTTTATTGAAATAACACTTACTCATATGGATCGCTTTAAACTGTTCGTATACATTCCAAGTCGTAATTTCGACTAATGGAATGTCTTCATAGTGAAAGCTTTCAAATGTTTGGTATAAATCGGTATCCTTTTCGATGTATCTTATTTGAAAAGCGTCCAACTCTTTGAGCACATGATTTAGTCCTTCATTTATTTCTTCATATGAATAGTTCGACTTAAAATCTGCGACAATTCCTAAGGTATTGATGCTCGTATTTTCAAAAATACTTTCAATATCTATAATTTGTTTTTGACTTTCCGACAATCCAATCATTTTTACACCTCTCTATACCTCTACCATCCTGTATCCATGAAGTATTATTTTGTCCATAGCTTCCATTACTTGCTCTTCCCTATTTTCAAATCCTGTTGCAACGATCACCACACCATCATCTGTAAACTGGCATCTCACATTTATCGGCAACTTACCACTCGACGTATCTATTATCTTCCTTGCATTCATATCTAAAGTACTTTCTGCCGTGATTCCTGAATCATCACCATAGCTTGTCACTGCATTGACGCTAGGTATTTTGCTTCCATTTTCTATTAGCCAGTTTTCCTGTTCGCGATTTAAATCTCTTATTCCTAAACAAAGTTCCGGTGAGTTGGCAAGTAGTTCACTTATCTTCTCAAACCTGTTTCTTTCAGCTAAATCAATGGTGAATAATTTCGCTTCTTGGAAAAGACCAAGCGTCCTACTATTCGAAGCGTTTCTACCATGATGTAAAATAATCACAGGTATTTTATCGACTGCCTTCATCGTTTCTTCTTGAAGTATGATTGCTTCAAGCAATGAAAGTGTTGCAAGCAATTGATTAGTCATTACTGTATGATCTACATTGCTTTCATCGAACTTCTTTTTAAAGACAGTCATTTTGCTTTTATTCTTATAGAGCAAGTCCATATTTTGAGCTGCATTCACGAATTCATTGAATTTCAATTCACTTGATCCTTTTACTGCAGTTTCATTCTTCACATGTTGTGAATAGAAATGATCCTCTATTTTCCGGTGAATTAATTCCGGTTCTTTTAATAATTGATTTATCCTACGCTCAAAAATTGAGGAAGAAGTCATATCCCATAAAGCATGGTGGATAAAAATATAAACGACATATTTGTTATGGGTAGCCTTGATGATGCAAATCTTATTCAGCAAAGGTCCCTCAAACAAGTTCTTCGTGTCTAACCCGAACTTCTCGACAAGCGAATAGACGACTTGAGTGTCTTTTTGATTACTTCCACTAATGTCTACTACTGGAATCCTGTGATTCGTTGAAATTTCACTTTCAATGAATAAGTTCTTTTCCTGATCATAGCGGGTCCTTAAAACAGACTGTTCTGCTATAACCCTTAAAATTGCCCTTTCAAGTTCACTCACTGTATATTCGCCTTCAAGGATAAAACGTCCGCTTGAGCCCCCACCAATGGTATCTTCAAGAAAGATTTGTTGGGATAAAGAAGGTTCATACTCCCCGACACTATTTCCTCTAACGATTGAATCACCATATGAATCCAATTCCTCAAGGAAATCTTTATAATGGATTTTGGCATCCGCGATTTTCTTGTTTATATCCAATTCAGATGAATAATCAACCTTCTCATGTCCATCTTCTTGTCCTTCATCCATCAAGGCTTTCGCCAATTCAAGTACAGTCCCGTTTTTCATAAGTTTTTTTATCGATAGAGCATAATCCACATTCCTACATAAAGTAGTAAACCTGATGGCCTTTATGGAATCTCCGCCTAATTCAAAGAAATTGTCTTTAATGCCAACCTGATCAATTCCTAAGACTTCTTCAAACAGTTTACAAAGAGTTTCCTCAACCGAATTTCTTGGAGCAATGTATTCCACATGCCTTTCCAATTCGATTGCTGGCAATGCTTTTTTATCAATTTTCCCGTTAACAGTTAAAGGAATCTCGGCTATTTCCATTACATAGGCCGGTATCATGTACTCAGGTAATTCTTTCCGTACACCTGCTTTTACCGTAACTATATCCGTCGCGTTTTCTTCGTCCATCACAACATAAGCGCATAAGGCTTGATTTCCTTCGTCTATTTCCTTTGCGATGACAACAGTTTCCTTTATGCCTGCTTGCTTGTTGAAAACTTCCTCTATCTCCTGCAGTTCAACGCGATAGCCCCGGATTTTCACTTGGTTATCGATTCTACCTAAGTACTCGATGTTTCCGTCCGGCAGCCATCTTACCAAATCTCCACTCCTATACATTTTGCCTTCGCCAAAAGGATTATCGACAAACTTCTCCTTCGTCAGTTCCTCACTATTTAAATAGCCTCTGCTGACGCCGGATCCTGTAATACATAATTCTCCCGGAATACCGATGCCGCAGATTTGTTCGTCTTGGCAAATATATGCAGTCCGTCCCACTATCGGCTTCCCTGCTTGGATAGTGCCTGTTTGATCCTTCGGTACATGATAGAATGCAGCGCATACCGTTTGCTCGGTTGAACCGAACGTATTACCCACATTGGCATGTTCCAATAAATTATCGATATAGCTGTATTTGAGTGTATCTCCGCCATTTAAATAGAGATTTACAGTTTTAGGAATTCGTCCTTGATTGAACTCCTTCAATAACAGAGTGGAACAACTGATTAACGTCACTTCATGCTCGTCCATATAATCACATGCTTTGTTTATATCCGTAATTCGCTCCTCATTATAAAGAACTACTTTTCCACCTCTAATATGGACTGGATACACTTCTTCAACGATGGTGTCGAAGTTATAGGCCGTATGCTGGAGCGCTACTGTTTCTTCAGAGATGTTAAATTCATCTGCAAAAGATCGTACATAAGAGGTGGCGCCTGCATGCTCGACCATGACGCTTTTTGGTTTTCCACTCGTTCCTGATGTCGACGTTAAATAGATCAAGTCCTCTTTTTCATTGATCTTTACCGGGTTCTCTTCACAACCGCTATACGCATCTTCGGAAAACAGGTGTAAACAAACATAGTCTCCCTCCGGGGCGTCTACCCCTTTCCCTAAAAGAATCACTTTCGGGGAATAGTCGTTTAAGATGAAGTTTATCCGGTCTTTCGGGAAGCTTATATCAATTGGTCCATAGGCTCCACCGGATTTCATGACGCCATAAATTCCTATCATCATTTCAAGATTTCTTTCAGAAAGTATTGCCACTATGTCATTTCTGCCGACGCCTAATTCCCTCAATTTATGAGATAGTGAATTGGCTTTTCTATTTAGTTCATCGTAAGTGAGTTCTTCATCTTCGTAGACGAGTGCGATGTTGTCAGGTGTTTTAACAACTTGCCTTTCAAAATGCTCAATTATCGTTTCGCTTGAATACAACTCATCTAAAGATTCACTTTGGTTGAATTGCTTTACAACCATTTCCTGTTCGTTTTCATCGATTAAGTTCAGATGGCCGATAGCCTTGCCCGGATTGTTTATCATTTCTAAGATTAAATGATCAAGTCTCTCTAATATAAGTTTTATCTCGTATTCCGAAAACTTCTTAGTATCGTATAAAATATCGAACACTATACGATCTTGCGCATCTACACCTATACAAATATCGTAGTTAGTTTCTTCTCTCCCAGATTCCCCGACAATTTCAAAATCAAATGATGTGTCCAGCTCTGAATTTGAGACATAATAGTTTTCAAATACAAATAAGGTATCGAAAAGTTGTCCTTGTATGGGACTTTGTTTTTGGATTTCACTGAGGGCAAAATATTCATACGCTTGGCTTGCTATAGCTTGATTATCCATATCCTTTAATAGGTCCAATACCGTTGTGTCCCTCTCGCATCGGATACGGACTGGAATCGTATTTATAAATAACCCGATTGCACGCTCAATGTTTTTAACCCTGCCATCTCGCCCCGAAACGACTTTCCCAAATACAACATCATTGCTATTATTATATTTTTGCAGCAAAATACCCCAAGCGGTTTCTACGATTCGATTTAATGTCATCCTATGACTCTTTGCGAACTCTTTAACTTTCTCGCTACTTTCAAGAGTCATTGAATGGATTACACAGTTCCCCTCAGAAGGGGCTGGCTTATCCTCTAAGGGGATAATGCCAGCAACAGTATCATAGTCGACTAAAAGATTTCTCCAATATTCTTCCGCCTGATTATGGTCTTGAGCTTGCAACCATTTTATAAAGTCGCCATAAGAACCAACTTCGGCTTTTTCTACAGCAACTTTTTCCTTTAAATCGTTGTAATGCAATCCTTCTTCAAGCAATTCATAGAGCCTAAAGAAATCACCTATGATAATCGAATTACACCAACCATCTATAAGAATATGATGGGCGCTCCATAGTATAATCCACTCATCACTGCTTGCCTCTATAAGGGTTACACGGAGTAAGCTATCGCTTTCGAGATTGAAATCCCTTTCAATGTCTGCAGCTTTAATGGATTTTATTAACTCTGTTCTTTTATCTAAAGGTTGGTCTTTAATGACTTCTTTTTGAATTTCAATTTCCCTATCTTTCAACACTACTTGCCAGGGCTTACCGGTAGACTTTGCTATAACAATCGCCGTTCGTAAGGTGTCATATTTTATAGAAAGGAGAGAAATAGCTTGTCTAATGTACGTCTCATTGACCTTCCCCTTTAATGTAAATGCATTTTGGATAAAGTAACTGGAGTTCTCGGGATCTCTCAGTTTCTCAAATAATATGCCCTCTTGAAGGGGAGATAATTGATAGATGCTTTGAATGTTCTTTTTATTAGTCATCATTTATCTCCTTTCATATAACGTTTAACTAAAGATATTCAGAATATCTTCCAATTCTTCAACTCCCATATCTACGGCATCAAAATCGGAAGGAGTAGCCACTACTTCTTTTTGAGTAATACAGTGCTCAATCACTTCAAGTAATGATTCCGTATAGAGTTTACAAAATGCCTCCATACTTTCTTTTGTAAATTTATTTTCCTTATAACTTATATATCCATATAGTTTTTCATCACTTTTTTGGATGTCAATGCTAATGTCATAAGGCAATTCATTTCTTTCATCACTTGTTACCCCAGGACTAATCGAAGACATTTCAAATTCGTGTTCTTTATCATCATTCATCACAAGATCCATATCGCCCATATAGTTAAATGCTATAGATGAATTTAAATTTCTCTCTGTCGGTTTTTGTTGTTTCCACAATGAATATCCAATCCCTAAGTTCGGAACCTTTCTTAACATTTCTTTCGTTTCGACTATACTTTCCTTCATAGTGTCAAAACTTCTTAAATGGACTGGATAGATACTTGTGAACCATCCAATTGTTCGATCCAAATGGATATTGGACACTACATCGTTTCTTCCATGACTCTCCAAATCTACCGTAACTTCATCCACGCCCTTCCACTTTTTAAGCGCTACCATTAATGAAGTTATTAGGAGATCATTTACATCTGTGCCGTAAGCATTGAATGATTCATAAATAAGCTTCTTTGTCGTTTCAGAATCGAGTGTAAAGCTTTCATATCCAAGCCCGTTGAAGGATAAATTTGTTTCACTCTCTAATTGACCTGCAGGAATATGACTATACACCTTTTCCCAATAGTTGCTTTCCCCAATGAAGGATGTGCTGTTCAAGTATTCTTTTAGAGCATTTGTCCATTGCTTATAGGATGCGGTTTTATTAGGCAAGACGATTGCCTCATTTTCAACTGCCTGGCCATAAGCTGTTGCAAAATCCTCCAATAGAATCCTCCAAGATACACCGTCAATAATAAAGTGGTGAATGGCTATCATTAAATAATCGCAGTCTTTTGTTTTAAACAATGCTGCCTTCACTAATGGACCATGCTCCAAATCCATCGTTCTCTGAATCATAGTACTTTCCTCTTCAATTCTTCTTTCGAGATTTACCCAATTCGTGCAGTCGAATTCTTGAAGAATAAATTTTCTATTCATTTCCGATGGCAATATGACTTGATGATCATCCTTTAAAACAACTCTAAGCATGTCATGGGTTTTTAGGAGTACATCCAACACATCCCGTATCGCGAATGCAGATAAGGCAGTTTTACTTTTCAACATGACAGCTTGGTTATAGTGATTTCGGTTCATAAGGTTCCATTCAATAAATCTCTTCTGTATCGGAGACAAATCGATCTCCCCGTTTACCTCTCCTTGCTCATAATGGACTGTGATTTCTTTTACTTCACTGACAATACTCTCTACACTTTGCAATCTCATAATGTCAGCGATAGTTATTTCGTAGCCAAATTCCCTAACTTTCGGCACTACCCTAATAGCCTTTATTGAATCTCCGCCAAGCTCGAAGAAATTATCCGTAACGCCAACTTGTTCAATATCCAAGACCTCTTCGAATATGCTGCATAGCATTTCTTCAACAGGAGTTCTTGGCGCAACATACTCATCCTGTCTTTCATATTCGATTTCCGACAAGGAATCCTTATCGATCTTCCCATTTATCGTCAATGGGATTTCGTCAATTTCCATCACAAAGGAAGGTATCATGTAACTTGGCAATTCTTTACGTAGCTCGCCTTTTACTTCAGAAAGATCGATTTTCAGTCCGTTTTTGGGTACGACGAAAGCTGATAGGGTCTTATCCCCTCTATATTCTTTAGCGATGACAACTGCGTCTTGGATCCCCTCTTGCTTCCTAAGGGCATCTTCGATTTCTCCCGGTTCGATTCGATAACCACGGATACTTGTCTGTTCATCAATTCTTCCGAGATACTCCAGTTCGCCATTCGGGAGCCATCTTGCTAAATCACCCGTTCGATAAAGTATCCCTTTTCCAAATGGATTTTCCACAAACTTCTCTTTCGTCAACTCTTCCTGATTGAAATAGCCTTCACTTACTCCTGCACCTGCAATGCATAGCTCTCCCGGGACATTAATGGCACAGAGCTTGTCCTGATCCATAATATAGATCTGGGTATTGTTGATAGCTTTACCGATTGACACTGCAGTACCTTGGCCTAATCCTGAATAGACATAATCGCAACAGCCGACTGTCGCTTCTGTCGGTCCGTATTCATTGTGGATTTTTATATGGCTTCCGAACTTGTCCAATATATCTTGCGCAAGTTGTACGCTGAGTTCTTCCCCACCTACGATTAATGTGTTCAGTTTCCTTAATTGTTTTGGCTGTTCTTGTATGGCCATCTGTAAATGCGATGGCGTCATTTTTGCGAAGCTGTATTTGTCATCTTGGAATATTTCTTTTATTGTCTTTTCTACGTCTTGTTGCTGGATGACTAATTTACCTCCCGTACATAAAGGAAGGAATAATGTAGTCACCGTCAGGTCGAAACCGACACTCGTAAACAACGGCGCACAAACTTCATCAGTGACATACGAGCCTTTCCCATACTGCAAGTAGTTGTATAGATTACTATGCTTGACCATGACGCCTTTCGGTTTTCCGGTAGTTCCCGACGTGTACATGATATAGACAAGATCATTTTCATGATGAAGCCTTGGTGGATTAGCTACTTGATGGCCCGACACAGTAAATTCTTCATCCAAGTTAAGGATTGTTGAATTGACTGTTCCAAGTTCTCGAAGGGACGACAGTTCAGAGTCGCCTACAAGGATGACCTTTGGCGCCGAATCGTCTACAACATATTTCTTCCGCTCCAATGGATAGTCCGGATCGATTGGAATATAGCTGCCCCCCGCCTTTATGACAGCATAGATTCCTACTATCATTGCGGCACTTCTGTTTGTTAAGATAGCGACCCGTTCTCCCGGTTTAATGCCTAAGTCGACAAGTTTATTCGCAAGATGATTGATCTTATTATTCAATTCGCTATAGCTCAATTCGTTCTTACCATCTACAAGAGCAATTTTTTCCGGATTCACCTCCACAGCCTCTTCAAATAGTTCTTTTACTGTTTGCTGTGTATCGATGATTTTCTCGGTATTGTTGAAATCCTTGAGCATATTCAATGTTGCCGCCTCATCGAAAAGAGCAACTTCCCCAATCGTTTTTTCAGGATTGGCAATGATTTCATTGAGTATATGGAAATAATGTTCAACAAGAATTTTCATGCTTGATTTGTTGAATATTGCTTCGCTATAGATTAAATCAAGATGGTAGTGTCCATCGCCATATTCCATTTGGAAATCCAAGTCGAATTTCGCAACTGGTTTTTGACTGACCGTCCCGAGTGTGAAATCTTTCGTTCCGAAAATTACCTCTTCATTGTTTTGAAGCGTGAACATAATATCAAAGATCGGATTTCTGCTGAAGTCACGATTGGTTACAGTTCTTTCAACCAAGTCTTCAAATGGATATTCCTGATGTTCGTATGAGCTCAAGGAATGTTCTTTGATTTCATCTAATAAGACTTTGATCGATTTATCTTTTTCCGGATAGCCTCTCATCGCAAGTGTATTTACAAACATCCCGACGATATTGGCAGTATCCGGATGAGTTCTTCCAGATATCGGACTTCCTATCACTACATCCTCTTGTCGGCTGTATTTGCTGATGCAAACCATCAAGGCTCCTAACATGACCATATAATCCGTATAGCCTTCTCTTCGCGCAAACATTTTCAATTCTTCCGTGACTTCTTTGGCTAACTGTTTTTTGACACGATCCCCTTTGAAGCTCTGCAGCTGTGGCCGTTTGGCATCAAGAGGGAAATCCAAGACAGGTGGCTTTTCCTTATGAGTGCTTAACCAGTAGTTCTGTTGTTCAGCGAGGTCCCTGTTTAACATCCATTCACTGTAATCTTTGTAGTGGACGTTTAGGGAAGGAAGTTCATTCCCTTCGTAAAGCTGACAGAACTCCTGGATCAAAATGTTCATGCTCATACCATCAGAGATAATATGATGCTTATCAAAGAGGAGATACCCTTGGTCATCTTCTGTCTTGATAATCTTCACTCTTAGCAAAGGTGCTTTACTGAGATCGAAAGGACGTACGAACTCCTCTAAATAGACTTCCGAAGGTAAATTTGCGTCTCTTTCCTCTATATCAACTTCGATGGCAGCCTCAGCAGCAATCTTCTGCACAGCTACTTCCTCTTCAAAGTGGAAACTCGTTCTTAGCGATTCATGCCTTTGGACCAACCGATCCAATACGTTCTGAACCTTTTCCACATCTACTTTCCCTGTATACGATAAGCAAATTGGCATATTGTAGCCGATTTCGGATTCATTCATTTGATTGAGCAAGAAAAGACGTTTCTGTGCTGATGACATCGGATAAGTTTCCTTATTCCCTGCTTTTGGAATCGGTTCGTAATTCCCTGCTTCCATCTCTTCGATATGCTTGGAAAGTGATTCCGGAGTAGGGTATTCAAATAGATATTTAATACCTATACGTTTATTCAGTTTTTCCTCTAACTGATTGACAACGTTCATGGCTCGTAAACTATGACCGCCAAGTTCGAAGAAATTATCCGTTACACCCACTTGTGGAATGCCTAAGACTTTTTCAAATATCTTACAAACCGCTTCTTCAACAGGATTTTTAGGCGCAATATATTCTTCGTGCCTTACCCATTCAATGTCCGGCAACGCTTTTTTGTCCGTTTTCCCGTTTACCGTCAATGGGATTTCTTCTATTGCCATAATGTAAGCCGGGATCATGTATTCAGGTAATTCATTTCGTACACCTGCTTTTACAGAGGCTATATCCGTCGCGTTTTCTTCTTCCATCACGACATAAGCGAAAAGGGCTTGATCTCCTTCGCCTATTTCTTTGGCGATGACGACTGTTTCCTTTATGCCTTGTTGTTTGTTGAAGACTTCCTCTATTTCCTGCAGTTCAACACGATAACCTCGAATCTTCACTTGCTGATCGATTCTACCCAAGTACTCGATATTTCCGTCCGGGAGCCATCTCACGAGATCTCCGCTTCGATACATTTTCCCTTCACCAAAAGGATTATCGACAAACTTCTCCTTTGTCAGTTCCTCACTGTTTAAATAGCCTCTACTGACGCCGGAACCTGTTATGCATAATTCTCCCGGAACCCCAATTCCGCATAGTTGCTCTCCTTGGAGAATATATGCATTCCGCCCTACTATCGGCTTGCCGGCAGGGATGGTGCTTGTTTGATTTTTAGGCACTTGATAAAAAGCAGCACATACCGTTTCTTCCGTAGAACCGAATGTATTTCCGACATTGGAATGTTTCAATAAATTATCGATATAGCTGTATTTGAGTGTATCTCCGCCATTTAAATAGAGATTTACAGTTTTAGGAATTCGGCCTTGATTGAACTCCTTCAATAACAGAGTCGAACAGCTGATTAATGTCACTTCATGCCCGTCCATATAATCACATGCTTTATTTATATCCGTGATTCGTTCTTCATTATAAAGAACGACTTTTCCACCTCTAATATGGGCTGGATACACTTCTTCAACGATGGTGTCAAAGTTATAGGCCGTATGCTGCAGCGCTACTGTTTCCTCGGATATGTTAAATTCATCTGCAAAAGATCGGACATAAGAGGTGACGCCTGCATGCTCGACCATGACACTTTTTGGTTTTCCACTCGTTCCGGAAGTCGACGTTAAATAGATCAAATCCTCTTTCTCATTGATCTTTACCGGGTTCTCTTCACAACCGCTATACGCATCTTCGGAAAACAGGTGTAAACAAACATAGTCTCCCTCCGGGGCGTCTACCCCTTTCCCCAAGAGAATCACTTTCGGGGAATAGTCGTTTAAGATGAAGTTAATCCGGTCTTTCGGGAAGCTTGTATCAATTGGTCCATAGGCTCCACCGGATTTCATGACGCCATAAATTCCTACCATCATCTCTAAATTTCTTTCAGAAAGTATAGCGACGATGTCATTTCTGCCGACGCCTAATTCCCTTAATTTATGCGATAGTGAATTGGCTTTTCTATTCAGTTCATCGTAAGTAAGTTCTTCATCTTCAAAGACGAGTGCGATGTTGTCAGGTGTTTTAACAACTTGTCTTTCAAAATGCTCAATTATCGTTTCACTTGAATACATCTCATCCAAGGATTCACTTTGGTTGAATTGCTTTACAACCATTTCCTGTTCTTTTTCATCGATTAAATTCAAGTGACCGATCACCTTGCCCGGATTTTTTATTATTTCCTTGATCATAAAACTATAATGCTCAAGGAAATATTCAATACTTTCCGGGGTAAATAGCTCTTTTCCATACGTGCAATTTACGATAAACTCGCCATTTTGTTCATATACATCTATGTCTAAATCACATTTAACCGATAGTTCTCCTTCAGTCCAGTTTGAGATCGAAATACCATCAATACTGAACTTCGCTTCTTCGTTGTTTTGAAGAGTAAGCATTATATCAAAGAGCGGATTCCTATTTAGTTCCCGGTTTTCCACCACATTTTCTACAAGCTTTTCGAATGGATATTCTTGATTTTCATAAGCCGTTAGACAATGTTCTTTGACTTCGTCTAAGAAGTCGTTCGTCAGTTTGTCTTTTTCCGGATATCCTCTCATAGCCAATGTGTTGACGAACATGCCTACTATATTTTCAGTGTCCGCATGGGTTCTGCCAGATATCGGACTTCCTATAATAATGTCTTCTTGTCTGCTATATTTACTCACGCTTATCATTAAAGCTGAGAGAAAAACCATATAATCTGTATAACCTTTTCTCCTTGAAAAGGACTTTATTTCCTTTGTCATCTCTTTTCCTATGGACTTTTTTAAACTTCCTCCTTCGAAAGTTGGAGTCTGTGGCCTGTTGAAGTCCAGCGGAAAGTCTGATGCCAATGGTGCTTTATCGTGAATAGCCAACCAATAGTCTTCCTGTTTTTTCAGATCCTTGTTAAGCATCCATTCACTGTAATCTTTATAGTGGATAGTAAGGGCTTGTAGTTCCTTTCCTTCGTAAAATTGGCTAAAATCATTCACCATAATATTCATACTCATGCCATCGGAAATAATATGGTGCATATCAAATAGAAGATATCCTTGATTTTGGTTGACTTTAATAATCTTTGCCCTTAACAAGGGTGCTTCAGTTAGATCAAATGGACGTACAAAGTCTTTTAAATACACTTCCGGCGAAGCGTCATTGACTCCTTCGGACATTTCAAGCGGGATTTCACTGTTCAAGCTAATCCGTTGGATAAATTCTCCCTCTTCGTAATGGAAGCTCGTTCGGAATGACTCATGTCTATCCACTAACTTAATAAGGGCCTGCTCGACTTTATCTTCGTCAAGTGATCCTTCATAGGTCAGGCAAAGCGGCATATTATAACTTACATCCGCTTTATCCAATTGGTGGATTAAAAATAGTCTTTGTTGCACGGAGGACATAGGATACGATTCTTTATAAGCCGCTTTCGGAATAGGCTCATAAGCATTCCCTTCAAGTTCCATCACATACTTGGACAATAATTCAGGAGTAGGATTTTCAAATATATATTTGAAACCTATACGTTTCTCCATACGTTCCTCAATTAAATTAACGACTCCCATAGCTCGTAAACTATGGCCGCCTAATTCAAAGAAATTGTCCGTTACGCCAACTTGTTCAATACTTAAAACCTCTTCGAATATGCTGCAGAGCATTTCTTCAACAGGATTTCTTGGAGCAACATACTCATCCTGTCTTTCGTATTCGATTTCTTGTAAAGCATTTTTATCGACTTTCCCATTAATCGTTAATGGGATTTCTTCGATTTCCGCGACAAAGGAAGGAATCATAAAGCTTGGCAATTCTTTTCGTAAATCGCGTTTGACTTTGGTGAGATCCAGTCCTATTCCATTCTTCGGTACGACGAATGCCGTAAGAAGCTTGTCTTCTCCAGTTTCTTTCACGATTACGACTGCGTCTTTTATCCCCTCTTGCCGCCCTAAAACTTCTTCGATTTCTCCAGGCTCAATTCGATACCCCCGGATGCTTGTTTGTTCATCAATTCTGCCAAGGTACTCCAATTGACCGTTCGGCAGCCATCTTGCTAAATCGCCCGTTCGATAGAGAACTCCTTCTCCAAACGGATTTTGCACGAACTTTTCTTTCGTCAGCTCTTCTTGATTGAAATAGCCCGCGCTTACCCCTGCTCCTGCTATACAAAGTTCTCCCGGAACATTTATGGAACAGAGCTTGTCCTGATCCATAATATAGATTTTGGTATTGTCGATTGCCTTACCGATTGATACAGCCGTTCCTTGTACCGATCCTTTGTTTGATCCCGTATAGACATAATCGCAACAACCAACTGTCGCTTCTGTCGGCCCGTATTCATTGTGGATTTTTATATGGCTTCCGAACTTGTCCAAGATTTCTTGTGTAAGTTGAACGCTCAGTTCTTCTCCACCCACAATTAACGTGTTTAGTTTCTTGAGCTGTTTTGGTTGCTCTTGGATGGCCATCTTTAAATGTGATGGCGTCATTTTCGCAAAGCTGTATTTGTCCTCATGGAATATCTCTTTTATTGTTTTTTCTACGTCATGATCCTCAATGACTAATTTTCCACCTGTACATAATGGAAGGAATAAGGTTGTCACCGTCAGATCGAATCCGAAACTTGTAAACAATGGCGCGCAAACTTCCTCCGTGACATAGGATTTTTTCCCATACTGCAAGTAGTTGTACAGGTTACTATGCTTCACCATGACGCCTTTCGGTTTGCCGGTCGTTCCGGAAGTGTACATGATATAGACAAGATCATTTTCATGATGAACCCTTGGTGGATTAGCTACTTGATGGCCTGACGCAGTAAATTCATCATCCAAGTTAAGGATTGTTGAATCGACTGTTCCAAGTTCTCCAAGTGCCGACAGTTCAGAGTCGCCTACAAGGATGACCTTTGGCGCGGAATCCTCAATGACATATTTCTTCCGCTCCAATGGGTAATCAGGATCGATTGGAATATAACTTCCTCCAGCCTTTATGACGGCATAGATTCCTACTATCATTGCGGCGCTTCTGTTCGTCAAGATAGCGACCCGTTCCCCGGGTTGAATGCCTAATTCCCGGAGGTTGTTTGTCAGGTAATTGATCTTATTATTTAATTCTTCGTAGCTTAATTCGTTCAGCCCATCCACAAGTGCAATTTTTTCCGGGTACTTCTCCACGACTTCCTCAAACAGTTCTTTTACCGTTTGTTTTGTATCGATCAGATTATCGGTATTGTTAAATTCCATAAGGATGTTCAATGTGTCAGTCTCATTGGAAAGCTTGAGTTCTCCAATCATTTTGTTAGGACTAACGATGATTTCATTTAGTATATGAAAATAATGTTCTACAAGGATTTCCATGCTTTCTTTATTGAATAATGCTTCGCTATAGATCAAATCGAGTTGATAATGTCCGTCGCTATATTTCACATGGAAATCCAAATCAAATTTCACGACTGTTTGATGACCTATAGTACCCAAAGTGAAATCCTTTGTTTCGAAAAGCACCTCTTCATTGTTTTGAAGCGTAAACATAATATCGAAAATCGGATTTCTACTGAGATCCCGATTCGTTACGATTCTTTCAACCAGATCTTCAAATGGGTATTCCTGATTTTCATAGGAATTCAAAGAGTGTTCTTTAACTTCATCTAAAAAGGCTTTGACGGATTTACCTTTTTCAGGATAGCCCCTCATTGCAAGAGTGTTTACGAACATTCCGACGATACTAGTAGCATCCGGATGGGTTCTTCCGGAAATCGAGCTTCCAATAATAATATCCTCTTGCCGGCTGTATTTTCCGACGCATACCATTAAAGCCCCTAACATGACCATATAGTCCGTATAGCCTTCCCTTCGAGCAAAAGCCTTCAATTCTTCCGTAGCATTTTTTGAAAGCAATTTTTTAACACTTTTACCTTTAAAGCTCTGAAGTTGAGGCCTTTTGGCATCGAGAGGGAAATCCAAAACAGTTGGCTTTTCCGCATAAATGTCTAACCAATAGTTCTGTTGACCGTTGAAATCCCTATTCGACATCCATTCACTGTAATCTTTGTATTGGACAGTTAAGGAAGTAAGTTCTTTCCCTTCGTAAAGCTGACAAAACTCCTTGATCAAAATGTTCATGCTCATGCCGTCCGTAATAATATGATGCATGTCAAATAGAAGATAACCTTCGTCATCTTTGGTCTTGATGATCTTTATCCTTAACAATGGTGCTTTACTTAGATCAAAAGGACGTACGAATTCCTTCAAATAGACTTCCGATGATGAGCTTGCATCTCGTTCTTCCCTTTCAACCTTGATGCTTGCCGCGGCAGCAATCCTCTGGACAGCTTCCCCATCTTCAAAGTGAAAACTTGTTCGTAGCGATTCATGTCGTTGTACTAATTCATTCAATACATTCTGAACCTTTTCTTCATCCATTTTTCCTGTATACGATAAGCATGCCGGCATATTGTAACTGAGTTCGGCTTCATTCATTTGGTTCAGTAAGAATAGCCGCTTCTGCGCCGATGACATCAAGTATGAATCCTTATGCTCAGCTATCGGGATAGGTTCGTAATTTCCGACTTCCATCTCTTCAATACGCTTGGAGAGCAGTTCCGGAGTAGGACAATCGAATATATGGTTCATTTCAATACGTTTCTTCAACTTTTCCTCTAACAAGAGTACGACATTCATAGCTCTTAAACTATGTCCGCCTAATTCGAAGAAATTATCCGTTACACTTACTTGTTGAATCCCGAAGACTTCTTCATAGATGTTGCAAATTGTTTCTTCAACAGGATTTCTTGGGGCAATGTATTCAACAGGTCTTTCCCATTCGATATCCGGCAAAGCCTTTGTATCCATTTTTCCGTTTACGGTCAAGGGAATCTCATTGATTGCCATAATATAAGAGGGGATCATGTACTCGGGTAATTCTTTTCGTAAACTTTCTTTTATAACGGCTAAATTCACATCTTCTCCCTCTTCCATCACCACATAAGCGAAAAGGGCCTTATCTCCGTCCAATACTTCTTTAGCGATGACAACTGTTTCCTTTACTCCGTCTTGTTTGTTGAAAACTTCCTCTATCTCTTGCAGCTCAACCCGATAGCCCCTAATTTTCACCTGCTGGTCAATCCTGCCTAAGTATTCGATGTTTCCGTCTGGCAGCCATCTGACCAAATCCCCGCTTCTATACATTTTCCCCTCACCAAAGGGGTTGTCGACAAACTTTTCATTTGTAAGTTCATCCCGATTTAAATAGCCCCTACTGACACCGGTGCCTGTAATGCATAATTCTCCCGGAATTCCGATACCGCAAAGCTTGTCACTATTCATGACATATACTTGTGTGCCGCTGATTGGCTTTCCGATTGGAATCGTATCGAAATCAGTTGGTATCTCATAAGTTGTCGTAAATGTCGTATTCTCTGTTGGACCATATCCATTGATGATTTTTACATCCGGATACATAGATTTAAACTTTCTAATATGATTAACAGATAGTTTTTCTCCACCTACTAACAGATGGTCCAGATTTTCAAACATATCAGCTTTAATATCTAACATTTGATTGAATAAGCTTGATGTCATCCAAAGGGTATTTATTTTGTTTTCTTTTAGGGATTTTGATAGTTTATTAACATCTGTTAACGTTTCATTCGGTTCTAAATACAAAGTGCCCCCGTTCAGTAAACTACCGAAAAATTCAAATGTCGATGCATCAAAGGCAATAGATCCGGTTTGAAGAATCCTTGTATTTTCATTGAAAGCGACGTAGTTTGCATCTTTCACCAATCGAATAATACTCTTATGCTCAATGAGACTTCCTTTCGGCTTTCCACTCGTTCCTGAGGTGTACATTATGTACGCAAGGTGAGTACCGTCTACTGTTATGTTTGGATTTGTATCAACGTTGTTATAACTTTTATTATCTTTTAAATTCACTCTGATTAAATCTTGTTTAAAATCATAATAAAAATCTCCAAGTAGGGCTATTCTTGCACCTACATCTTCCACGATAAAATCTATGCGTTCTTTTGGATACGTGTGATCAATCGGAACATAGCTTGCTCCAGCCTTTAAAATCCCCATTATTCCTACTAATAACTCTAAGGAACGTTCCCCGTAGATGATAACCGGTTCTTCTTTTTCAACTCCAAGCTCAATTAATGTATGAGCCATTGCATTCGCCCTTTTATTTAATTCGTCGTAACTCATCCCTTTATCCCCAAATCTAAGGGCAGTTTTATCCGGGAATTTAGTTGCCATTTCTTCAAACAGCGCACTCACACTGAATTCATCATAATTTCCTGTTGAATGATTGAATTCCCTAATTATCATTGCTTCCTCTTCATCAGTAATGCTGTTAATCGACTCCACTTTACTGTCAGGATGCAATGCGAAATGCAGGACCGTTTTCTTTAGTTGCAGGAGGATTCGTCTAATATCGTTTTCCGAAAATAAGCTTGGATCATAGAGCAGATCTAATTGCAAAGTGTCTAAATGGCTAACACGTAATGTAAGTGGGTAATTCGTTTGTTCCCTTGCTTTACTAATTTCAAATGACAAACCTTCTTTCTCCGACAAAATGCCTTCATTTGTTACAAAGTTTTCAAAGGCATATACGGAGTGAATAAGGCCCTTGTTCATGGATCTCGATTGAATTTCCGCAAGGGAACTATGTTGGTAGTCAAGGCTATTCGCACCCTGATTTTGCATGTTATGCAACAGTTCCATGCAGCTTATTTCATCCGTAGCCTCGACCCTTGTAGGAATGGTATTAATGAACAGGCCTACAGTTTCTTCTATATTAGGTAGTGAAATGTCTCTGCCTGAAACGACTTTTCCAAACACCACATCATTGGAACCGCTATAGGATTGCAATACAACACCCCATGCAGTCTCAATTAATGTACTGATAGTTACGTTGTAAGCAACCATCCTTTCCTTTACGATATTGAATTCCGTTTCGGTAAAAGGAATACTGAATTCTAAAACACTACTATCAGTAATTTCCTTATTACCAAAGGATTGAATCTTGGCATTTGTATCATATCCATGCAGCAGATTGTCCCAATAGGTGTAACCCTCCTCCTCATCTTTCATCTGCAACCACTTAATATAATCACCATAAGTGGTCTTGCTACGATTTGAATTTTTAATGGCCGACATAATATTTTCTTTTGATTCACCTTTTTGCAAGGCGAAATAATTATTCAAAAAGTCTTCAAAAAGAATCGGCAAACACCAGCCATCGATAATGATATGATGAAAACTCCAAACCAATATCCATTCACCCTTGGACAATCTAATCGCAGCTACCCTGAAATTTGTAGATTTCTCAAAATCAAATCCTCGCTTTACATCCTGTTCAAGAAACTTCTCCACTTCGACTTCTTGTTCAACACCTGATAATTCTTGAAGGTCCAGTTTAGTAAACTCTATTTGTCTATCTTTCAGTACAATTTGCACTGGTTTTTTAAATCTATTCAGAGGAATCATTGTTCTAAGAACTTCATGTTTTTGTGCAAGAAGTTGTATGCTTTCATTCGCCAACTCTACAGAAAAGTCACCTTTGATTTTTAAACTTGTCTGCACAACATAGTTTCCAGACTTCTCATTCACGATTTGGTGAAACAACATCCCTTCTTGTAAAGGGCTCAGAGAGTAGACCTTCTCGATATTATTATTCAGATTATGCGTACTCATATTTCAGACCCTCCCTAACCGTATCCTCTACAATCACTCCATCACGTAGCCGAATTAATCGGTTTCCATATAGAGCCGTATTTTCGTCATGTGTTACTTGAATGATGGTGATTCCATACTTTTGGTTAATTTCTTTAAATAGCTCCATAATCGTTACACTTGTCTTACTATCCAAATTCCCTATTGGCTCATCTGCAAGAATAATACTAGGGTTAATAATAATTGCTCTCGCAATGGCTACCCGTTGTTGCTGCCCGCCCGATAAGCGACTTGGAATTTCCTTGCGCTTATGACTGAGGCCTACGATCCCTAAGATTTCATCTAACTTCTCACTATAATCTTTCACGTTTTTCCCACTCATCGCGATGGGCAAAAGTATGTTTTCCTCGACTGACAGATTGTGCACCAAATTATAAAATTGAAACACAAACCCAATATCCGATCTACGTAACTTACTTAACTCTTTATCTTTGAGCGATTGAATGTCTTTCTCTTTTATGATGATTTGGCCAGAAGTAGGCTTGTCCAAGCCTCCCAATAAATACAATAATGTACTTTTCCCACATCCCGATGGCCCCATAATCGATACAAATTGTCCTTGTTCTATATCAAAGGAAATGCCATTTAGAACTTTTGTTAAATTGCTTTTATCTCCAAAACTTTTCGTAACATTACTTACTTTTATTACCTTTTCCATATATGATTCCCCCATTAATTTATACGTTAGTGGTAACAGCATGATTGGCTTATTCGTACTTGATTTGTTCGACTACATTCATTTTGGAAATCTTAAACATTGGAATTAGGGCAGTTAGTAGTAAAATGATAAATATTATGCCGACAACAGAAAGTATTTGAAGCCACTGAAAACTAAATTGTAAATACACACCGATTGAGCTTAATAACCCTTGTAGCAAATTGCTCAACCATAGGCTCAACAGTAATCCGAATCCACATCCGATTAAATATGAATTCATGACTTCAAAAAAGATCATAGTATTTAATTGCGCCTTGCTCATTGATACCGAATACAACACTGCATACTCTTTTCTTCTTTGTATGAAACCGATAACTTGGTTGTTTATCAAGCCTACAGCTGATAGCAAAATGGATAGAAATAGGAATATCCATACTGTAGACAGCAAGCCGCTCACTCTTTGATCTTGCTCTTCCATAAATTCGTCTATTGTTTGTACTGTAATATCCTCTCCGGATAATTCTTTGTATAACGTCTTTTTCATTTGGTCTAAGTTTTCATTGGAAGCAACATACATCGTACTTGGTACTTCATTTATATCTTTTTTAAACTGTGCTTCGGAAAAAACGATTGTATTTCTTGAAGTGGAAAATAGTGATGAGTCGACCGTGCCTACTATTTCGACTGTGAAATTTTCGGATTTCATATTATCCGATTTAATCACTAACTGATCTCCTATCTTCAAATCATTTTTCACGCCATAATACTCGTCAATCATGACTTGCCCAACTTTAAGTTCCTTTATCTTTCCATCCTTGTTCTTAACACCTAATCTTTCATCCTCTAAACCAATAACAACAAGACTTAAATCATTTCCATTGATGTTTACATCATCGTAAAGTGTATATAAAAAGCTAATCCCTTCCACACCTGATACTTGCTTTAACTTCACATAGTCGTCTTCCTTTTTTTCCATTCCATAAATCTGAATATCCGATTCAAATGCATCCTTTGCTTTGCCGAATAAATTCTCAAGCGACATCGATGTAATGAATATCATTAAAACGACAGAAAGCGAAATAACGACAAGTTTAATGTTTGAGTTGATGATCTTACTATCTGCAATATTTCTTGCCCCTAACGATGGCGCTTGCCCGAATATTGCTTTATTCACCTTACTAAAGAACGTGGATACGTATTTTGTAACAAAGGGTAATATCCAAATGCCTCCAGTCATCGCAGCTAACAACGCAAGTAAAGAAAGGATAATATCATAGTCATTGTTTACCGTGTATAGCGTATAAGATATACCTAACAGCACAAACCCGATAACGGTAAGGATCCAAGGTGCTCTTTGAATTGCGCTAAATTCTTCAAATATCAAGTTCTTTATGGAATATCTACCGATCTGATAGATGACTTGAAGTACACTTATCAATTGAATAACGACAGCAAAAACAAGTGCAAAAAGTATATAACTATAATTCAGCGGTGTAGCTATCTGCTCCATCGACACACCGGATATCCCCGCTGTTAGTGCGCCTAATATAGCTTCTTTAAAGGAAATCCCACAAATGACTCCAAGAATTCCACCTAATAATCCATAGATAAAATTCTCTACGATCATTATGAGATTCACTGTTGACTTAGTGGCACCCAAGCTTCTAAATGTGCCTACAACAGGTATTCTTGACAGTAAAATAACCTTTGCATTTGAAGAAATAACATAATAGTTCATGATGATCGCCAATACCAAGATGATTAATAAAACCTGGCTAATCATACTCGTATTAAAATCGATCAACTCTTGATCGACCAAAGCTTGTATATTGAAATCCTTATTATTCTTTATAAGGGTCTTAATGCTATCGCTAATAGTCGCATCATCATCCAAGTTAAGTAAAAGTGAATTTACTTTATCGCTTTGATCAGTTATGCTTTCGACTTCAGCGTTGGCTAATACGACTAAATTTTCATTCTCAACACCAAGGAATAATCCCGTCTTTTCCCCAACTGCACCTACTTTATATTCCTTTACACCAGCTTGAGTTTGAATGGAAATCGTATCGCCTACTTGATAGCCATAGTTTTCGGATAGTTGCGGGCTAATTAAAATTTGATCTTTTTCACTTAAATCGAAATCGGCTTGCTTTGTTTGAAATAATCCTGAGTCCAAACAATCCTCTTTCCCGCAGCCGTACAATTTAAGGGTTAATAAGTCATTATTGTCAACGACTCCAAAGGTGATGATCGCAGCTGATTCTTCTTTTACTTTTATATCCTTGCTTGTAAAATCGCTTGCACTAAAAAATGGGTTTTCAGCATCTTTATTGGTAACAATCACATCGTAACCATTATAGGATTCTTGATATAATGCCTCGTATTGTTGTAAAATATCATCTTGGGCAACAAGGTTTATATACAAAATAAATGTTGAAATCATAAGTGATAGTAAAATTAACAGGCCTCTTAATTTGTTTTCTCTGATGTTTCTTCCAACATACGTCGTAAAAATCTTCATTTCTCTTAACCCCTTATCGTTTTTATAGCCACGGTTAATACGTAGTTTTCTCTTAAATTGATTTTCTGATAGAAGTCGCCCACTTCATAAGCAGTTAACGCTGTCAAAGGCTCAACCAATCCAGTGCCAAGCATCTTAAAATAACTCTCTTTCATCGTCCAAATTTTGGTTAATGTCAGATCCTTATCAATTGCATTGTGGAATACCTTTAGCTCTTTTGGAGAACAAAAAGCCGCAGCCAATTTTTCGTTATACTTAATAATGTCCTGTATATCCACGCCGACAGTTTCATCAGCAATTACACAAGACACGCCAGCTCTGCAGTGGCTAATATTAAAATGTATTTCTGGGAATAATTTTAGAAAAGGTTTATTATGTTCATTTAGTGTGAATTCATAGGAGTCGTAAATATCGAAGGTTTCTTGCATAGCTAACACAAATAACGCGTACGAAATAATACATAGCTTTTTGTCTATTTTATTCCTGTATCTCTTTGCTTTTAATTGGCGCTCTATCGGCATGATTTCATACATCATCGCCAACATTTCATCACTAACTTGCTCCAATGCGGTATGTGTAAAAAGATTTACTACCTTGCCATTCATATGGATTTTTTCAGTTGAATAATCCTTCAAAATAGTGGCCACTTTTTTCATCATTTTTTCTACCCCAAACTATTATTTATTTTTCATGTTGCCCCCTTGATCTATGCTGTATTTGTCGAATTTCTTCTTGTGCTGTTCTACCGTTTTAGTACTTTCGCTGATTTCTCTCTTTTTTCTTTTTCTTGATAAAACACATTGTCGAATTACCAAAATATTCATTTGTGTACGTCTATTATATCTATACGAAATAAAATATTCCATATAAACTTAATATTTAATAAATACAGATAAAAGTAACTAAATAGAATTGATAGTAAATGGTAAGTTTTTCATGTTGAATATTACGAGACTTTTAAAATACAAATTTACCCTGTTCACTCTTTCCTATAATGGCTTAAAATCATAGGATGAATTACACAGTGGCAATTAATTCTTATTTACTGTATAGAACACTGTCAGTATTTGACTTTTTTTGTTTTGTAAATTAGGCAGTACCAATTCACTTTGTCAGCAAAAAGGGCTGTCACAGAAAGTCAGTAAAACTTTCTGTGACAGCCTCATTTCCGGATAGCTTTTTTACTAACAAGGACTTACTTTCATCACTTCCTTATTGTAATAAATATACATATAGAAATAACTTTTGCACTAAGCATATAAACTACCTATCATTTATTTCTCTATGATTCAGTATTAAGGTAATGGTATAATAATTTTAATACACAAAAATAGTCACCTTATAAGGTATAGAAATAATAGACTACTATTAAACATAGAATTTGGAGTGAATGAATTTGAGGTTGGCGGCTGATATTGCTTTTATGGAGGAGGTAAAGAGGTACAACGAGCAAGAACTCAGGGAATTGGTCTACAATACTTATAATCTATTAGGTGAAAAATATAATAAAATTGTTGGCTTTGGTTTTGGCGGTTGCAAGGAGTTTGTGGCAGCTCTGATTTTGTCGGAATTTGATCATACGACTTCTCAGTATATAGATCATGGGGTTGAACAGGTCTTTATGGGCAATTGGGGCCCTGTTGATTTTAGTAATTTTATGGATAAGGTGATTTTCGAAAACAGTTGTATTTCCTATCCTGCCTGGAGCAGAGCTTATCGATTTATAGTGAAGAGTCATGCTTGGTTGGAAGACCATCCTTGTTCTGCGGCAAATACGGTTCGCTCATCCGCGACTAAGGGCATCTTTTCAAGGAAGTTAATTAATTCATAATAATTGCGAGGTACCTGTGCAGGAAACATTCAATCCATTAAAAAACGGGGCTGTCCAGAAAGTCAGTAAAAACTGACCTTATGTGACAGCCATTTTAAATTACACAATGAGTGGTAATGTTGATTTCCGCTTCAGGCGGACGCTTTCCGCCGGCATGGCTTGAGCCTCCTCGGTCGCTAAAGGCGTGCGCCCTGCGGGGTCTCAAGGCTCATGCTATTCCGGCAGGAGTCGCCGCCTTCCGCTCCAATCAACGGAAATCCTTTCAATATGGAATACATACTTACGAGGTACCTTAACAAATGAAAATCCCCAGCAACCGACTTATTTGGTTGCTGGGTAACTTATTGTATCTGTTATCTGTAATTTAGTTGATGGATGCCTTTTAATATCCTAAGCTACTTTCTTTTTCTTCACAACCCCACTCAAAAACGGTGATACGAATGTGATTGCAGCAACGATTAATAGTACGGCTGAGATAGGTCTGTTGAAGAATATGTTAAAATTGTCTTGGGAGATAAGCATGGACTGATTATAGCTTGTTTCTGCAAGTGGCCCAAGAATAATTGCCAAAACAATCGGTGCAAGTGGAAATCCATATCTTCTTAAGATGAAACCAATGACCCCGAACAACAACATGACCCAAATATCATAAGCGTTATTATGAATTGCGTACGAGCCAACAATACTTAACAATAAAATAATAGGTCCTAACACAATAGGCTTCACGACTAATACTTTTGAAAAAATCCTTGCGCCGCCAATTCCAATAACAATAATTAGGATGTTTGCAACAAATAAGCTGAAAAATAAGGAGTACACAATGTCCCCACTATGTGTAAAAAGTTCCGCACCCGGTCGTAATCCATGAATGAGTAGACCACCTAAAAATACAGCGGATACGGCATTACCAGGTATTCCAAGTGATAACAATGGAATTAGTGATCCACCAGTTACTGCATTATTGGATGCTTCAGGTGCAGCAACTCCCTGAATGGACCCTTTACCGAATGAGTCTTTATCTTTTGACCATCTCTTCGCTTCATTATAAGCAATAAATGCTGCTGGATCCGTTCCTACTCCTGGGATTATTCCTATAATAGTTCCAATGATTGAGGAACGACCCATGTTAGGAGTCAGTCTTAATAATTCTTTAAACTTCGGAACCACTTTTCCTGCCACTGTCGGGATTTGCGAAAGTTCTAATCCTTCATCATTTGACAACTTACTGGAAATCATTAAATTAAATGCTTGAGATGCTGAGAATAATCCAATCAAAACAGGGATCAATGCGAATCCATCCAATAACGCAGGATGTCCGAAAGTGAATCTTGGATATCCGGAAATAGGATCCATGCCGACCGTTGCTATCAAAATCCCGAAAACCCCTGCCAATAAACCTTTCACAGGACTTTTACCAGTCAAACTTGAGATAATTGTTAAGCCAAACACTGCTAAAGCAAAGTATTCTGGTGGACCGAATCGTAAGGATTGTTGGGCCAAAAACGGTGCGAAAGCCGATAAGGCGATGACACTTACAATCCCACCAAAACCAGAGGCAATTGCTGCAATCCCTAATGCTTTAGCACTTTCGCCTCTTTTTGTCATTTCATAACCATCTATTACCGTTGCAGCTGCTGATGGCGTTCCAGGTGTATTCAATAAAATCGCTGAAATCGACCCAGAAAATACAGATGCCGAATAGACTGCACCAAGTAAGATAAGTCCGGTTGCCGGATCCATCGAAAAGGTAAATGGGATTAATATCGCAAGTGCCATTGTGGAACTTAATCCAGGCAATGCCCCGGTGAATACTCCAAATAACACACCACAAAGAATGGCGAATATATTAGTCGGTGTAAAAACGTTCCCTGCTGCCGATAACCAAACCTCTAACAATACGTTTCACCTCTTTAATAAAAGTTCTCGAATAGCCCTTGCGGTAATGGAACCTTTAAGAACACCTGAAAGATTAGCGTTACCACTATAGATGATGCTATTGAAATAATAATGACATTCTTGAAATGTCGGTACCCAAAAACCCAAAACAAGAAAAATAATAGAATGATAGATGATACTGTGAATCCAAGGAAATCCATCGCAATCATGTAAATAACTGCCGATGCAGCAATGATTGCCAAAAGCTTATATTCTCTTGTTGATATTGTATTTTCTGAAACCTGCTCGCGGTCAGGTTTCAGTTTGGTGTCCACAATAAGAGCTATTGCTAAAACCATGAGGACGACAGCGAAAAACTTTGGCCAAAATGCCGCCACTTCACTAAATTGGAAGGAATAAAAGAATGCAAACAGGCCTAATGAAAAGAAGATCCCCGCTAAAATACCATTGATTTTAAACATTTATTCACCTACTTTAAAATGATAAATTGATTACCCTTAATCACTTACCTGCGAATTTCATATATTTATTATAAGTGTCATCAATAATTGCTTTAAATTCTTCTGCATTTTTATACGTAATATTGATACCTGAATTTGTCATTTGCTCTTGATACTCTTCTTGCTCAGTAATTTCCTTAAACTTCTCTTGTAGGTATTCAATTATTTCTGGATCAGTTCCTTTTGGTGCCGCAAATCCTCTCCATGAACCTGACACGACATCTAATCCATGTTCACTTGCTGTTGGTACATCTGGTATTAAGTCTGATTTTTCGCTATCAAATAGTAGAATTGCTTTCATTGCACCACTTTTCAATTGACTTTCGAAGCCTGAGTAATTACCAATCAATGCATCGATATGTCCACCCGCAACTGCCGCAACCGCCAATGCTTCACCGTCGAATGGAACTGTTGTGATATCGATTCCCGCAACTTCCGCTAGTTCTTTGCTTGTAAACGCCGGTACTGTTTGCGCACCAGAAACTCCTACGCTAATTTTGCCCGGATTTTCTTTTGCATAGTTGAGGAATGATTCAGCATCATCATATGGTGCATCTTTCCCTAATACTAAAAAGAAAGGGTCATTAACAGTCATGATAATTGGAACAAAATCTTCATGTGTATAGGAAACGTTATTGAAAATTGGATTACTTACAATAGAAGAAGTGATTAAAGTTAATGTATAGCCATCTGGTTTTGCAGTGGCACCAGCTGTTTGACCAATACTGCCTCCCCCACCGTCTCTGTTTTCAATGACTAAAGATTTCCCAACGATATCTTTCGCGTGGTTAGCAAGGATTCTAGATGTATTATCCGCAGGACCCCCGGCCGAAAACGGATTGATTATTTTAATCGGTTTTGTCGGATAATCTACTCCGTCTTTATTTTTAGCGTTATCATTCGAACACCCTGCCAATACTACTAATAGGGCCAATACCATAAATGAAATTACTTTTGTGAAATTTTTTCTCATCGTTAATCCCCCTTGTATAATTTAATTTTCTTGAGCCATTTGATCCAAAACATCTTTCCAAGATGATGGTGTGACACCGTCGAACTTTTCTTTCAATCGGAAACTATGCATGTATTCAAGTTTTTCACGTACTGCTGTCGCCATAATTGCATTCACATTAAGCGATTCTAACATTTGGTTCGAGCCAGACATTTCAGTGAATCTTCGTTCTGCATGAATTGCAGTCCCTGTCACCAAACGATTTAATGTACTTTCGAAATCTGCTTTATTCATTGTTTCTGAAACTGAATGAATTACAAGTTCTTCAATTTCCAATTTCCGTGCTGCCTCCAACATCTCCACACCTAAAACCGATAGACCCTTCATAAATACACTTCTTACTAATTTTACAGCTGATGCTTCACCGGCAATATCACTGATCTTTGTCAAATCCATTTGGTATTCTGCAAACAATTTGATCATTAGATCTACACCATTTCCACTCGCATAAATCGGTACTTTATGTTTGTAAACTGGCAGAGGTCCCATCATAGCCGCATCGACAAAAAGGGCATCCTTTTGAATAACGCTTTCACTTATCGCCTTTTTGATATCCGGACTTGAAGCTGAAACGTCAATATAGAGTGTATTTTTTTGAATAAAAGGCAGTGTCGCTGTACTTACGGCAAGAGCTTTATCCGCCGGTACTGCTACAACTAAAACAGTGGATTGTTGAACCACATCCTCCAAATTCGGGATGAGATTCACATTTGCTTTATCAGCCCTTTCTTCTATTACTTTCCCGTAGACAGGATTATTTAGGGATGCATCAAATGCAATGATACCTTTTATTCCTTCCTCATTAAATCCTAATGCCATATTAAATGATGCTTCACCAAAACCAATAAACCCTACTTTCATGTCCAATCATCTCCCAATTAACGACCTTCAAATTGCTTCATTTTATCTCTTAACCAATTCGGTTCGATACTATTTACAGGTGCATTTTCACTTTTAAGCTTCGAATACTTTAAAATTTCTTCGATTCTACTATTTTCATAGACTAATTTCTTTTCCGCATTTGAAATTGTATCTTTTAGCATATCACGGGGTATTACTACTACTCCGTCTGTATCCCCAACAATTAAATCACCGGGATTTACGACAATACCACCACACGAAATTCTTTTATTAATCGTTCCCGGACCTTCTTTAAACGGGCCCGCGGGAATAAAACCTTTTGCAAAAATAGGAAATTCCAATTTTGATAGTTCATCATGATCACGAACTAACCCATCAATAATGATGCCCCCAAGATTTTTGGCTTTTGCAGCAAACGCCATTAACTCTCCAAGGTATGCACGGTGTTCATAGCCTTTCCCGTCAACAACTAATACACTACCTTCCGGGGCCGTATGAATAGCTTGATGTAAAAATAAATTATCACCAGGTTCCAATGAAACCGTAAATGCAGGTCCAATAACTCTTTGTTCAGCGGTAACTGGTTTTATTTTATAATCCATTGCACCCGAATTAACTAACCCATCACATAGCAATGTAGAATTTAGTTGCGAAAGTCGATCAAGCAAATCGTTTGGTAGCCTAAAATTGTTAGTATTCATCGCTTCTCCCCCTCATTAATAAAGCGCTTTCAATTACGGTGTAAAAATTTCTACTTTTTTAACCTATGTAATATTTATTACCTCTCACAGTTTTAGAATAGCACCCCGTTTTAGAAAAGTAAATACAATTTACGAATTTGCGAAAATAAAAAAAGACAATTCTCTAAAGTAAATGAGAGAGTTGTCTAAGAAAGCTGTAGATTATTGGTTTGAAGGTAAATGGTGATAATTAATTTCAGTTAGAATATCATTGACTTTATCCAGTCGCGATTTAATTTTCTCATGGTTCTGTGCAGCCACCGCTGTTATTAAATAATCTGCCAAGAAAATTGATGAAGTTATTGAATTATGAAAAGATAGGCTACTTGAACTGCAAGGTAGAATTACATCTGCATACTTTACCAGAGGTGATGAGTAACTGTCCGTAATTGCAATTACCGTAGCCTCCGCCTTTTTAGCATGAGACACTAAATCTACAATGCGACGTGCATATCTTGGATAACTAATTGCTATCACTACATCCGTAGAGTCAAACCCCGCAACATCATCAATCCAATCGCTCTGATCTGCATTTTGGAGTTTTGTATTCCCCAATAATCGATTTAACCCATGCGTTAAATACTGCGCTACTGGTAATCCGCTTCGTACACCCGTGCAATAAATATTTCGTGCATTTAATATCGTTTTTATTGTTTTCTCCAACGATTCATTAGTGATGACATCAAATGTATTCTGGATACTATTTATTTGAAAGTCAACGTACTGTAACCATAAATCATTTTTGGTCAAATCCTTCATGTTTGCTTCAAGTCTCGTATGTGGGGCGGCCTTACTCCTCAAAATCTCCTGTAACCCCTTCTGGAATTCGGAGTATCCAGAATACCCTAAGCTAAATGTTAACCTCATAATGGTAGTTGTACTTGTGCCAACAATTCCCGCCAACTGATCCACTGTATAGAATGCAACATCCATGGGATTTTTAATAATAAAATCCGCAACTTTTTTCTGTGTATCCGTTAATTCATGCATCTTGATCTTCAACTTCTCAATCGGATTGCTCAAATCCCTCACCCTTTTCACCACGATGGAATATTTATTACATCTTAATTTTATAATGTATATACTACTACATGAATTCCAATTCTCCAAGAGCATACTGTATTTTGTAAAGGTGCCTGTGCAGGAAACATTTGTAAAGGTGCCTGTGCAGGAAACATTAAACCTAATTATACAATTGTAGTGAATTAACTGAATTCAACCATGCACAGGTACCTAAAAAAATACGGATTACAACAATCTGATTTTTGTGGAAATTTCAAAAGACACTGGGTGGCAATACCTGTACAATAGTTATTGATAGGTGTACCAAGTAAATTTACTTTGGAGGGTTCACGATGGGGATTAATAAAGTCACATTAATGGAAGCGTATATGATTGAAACAATCCGAAGTAATGGCATTTCAAATCAGGAGTTGTTGACCCAACTCGAGCAAGAGAATAAAAGTGTTTGGGAGTCCATCAATCAAAATTTTAATTATGATGATTTAATCGCACTTTACATTCAAGATAAAAGTGCATTCAAATCTATTCTTACGGATGGGTATCACGTGAAATTCATTACCATAAAAGGCCTACAAACCCTTTTGGAAATGAAAATAAAAAAAACAGCTGGAAAAGACTACACTTTGTCAGACAAGGGCATGGAACATTTGATAGTTACAGAAACGGAATTAACAATGCTGAATCAGATTCTCTCAAAGAACTGGACAATTGAAGAATTACCTACAGATATAGAAAACGTCCAACTAAAAGAAATTAGCATACAACTTGCATACTCACTCGCCTAAAGTAATGTGTTGAATGGATAAGCAGTTTCCTGTAAAAGGGATAACGAAAAAGGGACCAGGTTCTAAGACAATTTCGAATTCAATGGGAGCCCAGTACTCCAAAAATGAACCCAACCCTTAATTTTCGAATTAAAGGTTGGGTTTATAGATGATGATTATTGATAAGAATGATTTTTTAAACCAAGAATATCCCTTGCTTCATCAGGTGTTGCAACTTCTTTCCCAAGTTCCTTAATGATTCGTTTAGCCCGTTCAACAAATTCAACGTTTGACTTGGCCAATTGATCTTTTGCATAAAAGATATTATCTTCCATCCCAACCCTTATATGCCCCCCTAAAGCTAATGTTGCATAGAGAATTGGAAGATGCATTTTCCCAATACCGAATGCGCTCCATGTGGAATTTTTCGGTAACAGATTCTTTAAATGAAGTAAATTATCAATTGTTGCCTTCATTCCGCCCGGAGCACCTAAGACAAACTGAAAATGAGCTGGTGAGTCTAAAATCCCCTTTTTCAAATAGTATTCGGCATTATAAAACATACCTGTATCAAACACTTCTATTTCAGGTTTCACATTATGTTCTTTCATAGTTGTTCCCAGTTTTTCCAAAAACTCAGGACTATTTAGAAATACCGTTGAATGCCCCCAATTCATCGAGCCTGCGTCATAGCTCGCCAACTCGGGCTTTAATTCAATAAATGGCAACATCCTTGAATCATCATCCATTACGAGACTTCCGGAAGTTGTCAGATTCAATACGATATTACACCGTTCTCTAATAAGATTTACCGTTTGTCGAAACTTTTCAATGTCCATTGACGGTCTTCCGTTATCATCACGGACATGAATATGTGCAACTGATGCCCCAGCTTGATAGCAAGCAAATACCTCGTCCGCTATTTCCTCTGGTGTAAGTGGAACATAAGGTGTTTCCTTTTTCGTTGGCCATGCGCCAGTCGTTGCAACTGTCAATATAACTTTCTCCATTTTAAATCCTCCTCTAATCTATTCAAATGAGTCAGTGGTCCTGTTCGACTGCATACTCACTATCACATGCAGGTAGTTACATATCAGAATTTAATATTGCTACCGGTCGAGCCCAACCTGCACTTGCCCCTTTAATTTTCACAGGAAACACAGAAACTTTAAATCCATAAGGTTTTGGTATTTGATCGAGGTTTGCTAATTTTTCAATCTGACAATATTCCTTATCTTTCCCGACAAAATGTGCCGACCACAAAACACCGTCTCTCGGATTATCAGAGTAATCCTTAGCTTGAATATGGAACGGAATATCCCAACCCCACCCATCCGTTCCCATTACTTTTATACCTTGCTCAATTAACCAGTGAGTTGCTTCCGCAGAAACACCCACATGGGAATTGAAGTAATTTTCTTTGTAATAGTATTTATCCGCATCGGATCTTATCATGACGATATCGTAAGACTTTAACGTGTAATTAATTTCGGATAATTTTTGCTTTAAGTCTTCAGTTTTAATTTCATATCCAATTGGCTTATCAGTGAAGTCTAATAAAACGCCATCCCCAAAGAACCAGTCTAAAGGCAATTCATCAATTGTTCTCGCCGGTTTTCCTTCACTTGTTTCCGCATAATGATACGGAGCATCTACATGTGTACCTGTGTGAGTTGTTAAATTAATCGTTTCAACAGCCCAAGCTTTCCCATCCGGAAAATCATTAGGCTCCAAGCCAAAAATCTTAGCCCCGGCTACTGCACCTTCTTCATGTGTTTCATAGGTTATTGAAGGAGGATAAGGTTCCTTAGAATCGTTATCAAGTGGAACACTAAGATCAATAAACCTTAATTTATCTCTGCTCAATTTAGTGCACTTCCTTTCTACATCTCGAAACCAAATTCAAGAAATTCCTAAGTATACATTTCTAATTTCATCATTATTTAATAGCTCTTCCCTAGTTCCATGGGTATACATTTTTCCGTTATCCAAAACATAACCGTAATCCGCTATTTCAAGTGCACCTACAACTTCCTGGGAAACTAGTAAAATAGTGATACCTTCCCCAACCAATGATTGCACTGTTTCCAAAACTCCGTTGGCTAGTAAAGGCGATAATCCTAAAGTGGGCTCGTCTAGTAAAAGTAACTTAGGTCTTCCCATCAGACCTCTACCAATGGCAAGCTGTTGTTGTTCCCCGCCTGATAATGTACCTGCTTTTTGGGTTTGTCTTTTTTCTAAAATCGGGTACATGGTAAATATTTTTTCTAATAAACTATTCTTTTGTTGTCGGGAAACTTTGATTGCCCCTAACTCAAGATTTTCTCTAATTGTCATCCGTGGGAATATCTTTCGTCCCTCAGGTACATGTGATAGACCGTGTTCACAAACCTTATATGGTTTGAATCCAGCAATTTCGTGATTATTAAATGTTATGGAACCGGAGGATGGATTTAGTAATCCTGAAATCACGTTCATCAACGTCGTTTTACCCGCCCCATTTGAGCCCATTAATGCGGTGATTGTACCACTTTTAACTTCTAACGACACGTCCCGTAATACTTGCGCTTCGCCATATGAAAAATTCACATTATTAACATTTAACATCTTTTACTTCCTTCCGCTGTCCAAGATAGACGTTAATGACGTTTTCATCTTTGACTACTTCTTCGGGTACACCGTTAGCAATGATTCCACCAGCCGATAGTACAAATACCCGATCGCATACTTCCATTACAGCCTTCATAACATGTTCAACTATTAAAATAGTCAACTTTAATTCTTTGGAAATATGTTTTATTTGCCTAATTTTTTCGTCGACATCCACAGTACTTAACCCTGCAAAACATTCGTCTAAAAGTAATAATTTAGGTCGGGTGGCGAGAGCTTTTGCTATTTCCAAGCTCTTCTTTTCGGAAAGTGTTAAGTACTCTGCTGGAATATTCGCCTTATGACTTAGGTTTACTAATTCCAACAGCTTTTCAGCATCATCTGTAGCTTTCGATAAATTACTTTCCTTTCCGGCATACATGAGTGCCGGCAGTAAATTTTCACGAACAGTTAAACCTTTATACGGTCTTACAATTTGAAAAGTACGACCAATTCCCAAATTGGCTATTTTGAACGGTTTTTCCCTTGTAATATCTTGACCGTTAAAAATAATACTTCCCGAATCCGGTCGAATCAGTCCAGATATCATATTGAAGAAAGTGGATTTACCTGCCCCATTCGGTCCAATCAATCCACATATTTCAAACTCTTTAATATCTATGGAAGCCCCTTTAATTACTTCTATTCCTCCAAAACTTTTATGGATATTCTGCATAGCAAGCACTGCCTATACCCCCTTTCCTTTTTTCCATTTTAGATCGACTGTACGACTGTTTTTAATTAATCCAATAATTCCATTTGGCAAATATAGGATTGCAACAACTAGTAAAACACCAAAAATAATCTGACTTAAATTCGAACCTATCGAAAGGACTAACACTTCATTAATAATCGTTACTAATAAAGCACCAATAAATGCACCTTTCCATGAATAAGTTCCACCTAAAATTGCCATTAATACAATCATTACTGATAAATTGACACTAAACATAGAGTTCACATAGATAACTCCCTGATACCAGGAGAAGATACCACCAACAACACCAGCTAATCCACCCGAGATGACATAGGCTGTTAATTTAACTTTAGTTGCATTGACACCCTGTGTACTTGCTACTTCTTCATCCTCGCGAATTGCTATTAAACCTAATCCAAACTTTGACTTTTCAATGATTTGGGCAATTAAAATTGTAATGAATAAAACTACTGCCATCATTTCGTACAAAATAAAATTACTCATGAAGACTGAATCTGAAGGTGGTTTAACAAAAATCCCGGAAGCTGTATTGATACCTGGTAAATTTAAAACAAGCGCCGCAATTGCTAATGCAATAACGAGTGTAATGACTGAAAAGTAAGGGCCTCTTAGCCGTAAACTTGGATAACCGACAATCAATGCGATCAATGCAGAAACGACTCCAGCCAAAGGTGTTGTAAAAATTGGTGACCAGCCAAATTGGGATAGCAAAATTGCCGTGGTATAGCCGCCAGCCCCAACAAAAGCCGCATGACCAAAGCTAACATAGCCGGCATATCCCCCCAAAATGTTCCATCCGACCGTTAACGATATATTCATCATTAAAATGAAGATAAACGAAATTAAATATAAATTCAGGCCCATATATGGCAATAATGCCAATAGGATAAACCCTATAGCGATACTAATGTACGTTAAATTGTTCTTCGTAAATGCTTTCATATCCTAACCTCCCTTGTCCGAATGATTAGGATTAAAATTAATATCGCAAACATGACTAAATTGACCAGTGAATACGGAACCCAGACGCCGCTGATTGTTATAATCATTCCAATTGCCAATCCACCCAATAATGTTCCAACAACACTTCCAACTCCGCCTAATATTACAATTAAAAAGATCGTAATTAACCAATCCATATGAATTGTTGCCTCAAACGGAAATAGTAATGATAATGAAACTCCTGCAACTCCGGCACTTGCTAATGCAATTCCTAAGGTGATCGACGTGACCTTTGCTGTATTAATACCGGTTAGTGCTGCACCGGCTGGCTCCTGCTCGTACGCCCGTACTGATTTGCCGGTATATGTACGATATAGAAATAGATAAATCAAAAACAAAGAAATTAATGACAATACCGCTGCAATAACTTGACCACCCGAAACATAGACGGAGCCAAATTTATAGGAAGTTAAGGTATATGAGGCTTTGATTAACCTTGGATTTGCTGTAAACCCCCACATCATAAGGTTTTCTAATGCTACTGCGATCCCAAAAGTTAACACCATTGAAGCAAAGCCGATATTTTTACTTTTCTTACTCAATCGGGTAAAGATTGATTTATTTAACCCTACACCTATTAGATAAAATACAGGTACTATTGCAATCAAGGCTATTAATGGGTCTAAGTTTAAGAAAGCGGAGGCAAAATACCCAATATAGGCTGCAAACACCGCAAAAGCGGCATGTGATATATTGATAACCCCGGTTGACCCCCAAGTCAGGCTAAAACCTACGCTTAGAAGCGCGTAGGTTAGGCCGACTAGAAAACCACTTACAATTCCTTGTAGTAATTCTATGCCCATGGGTACTCCCCCTTACTCATTTGGATATGGATAGACTGGCTTGTCTGTTGCTACATCTTCTGGCCAAACGATAACAGGAACCCCATCAATAACTTGCGTTAAATATGAATATGGAGTTGGTAGCCCTTTTTCGTCAAAAGTAAATGTACCACCAATCGTTTGCACAGTGTTTTCTCTTAACCAATCTTTAATTGCCTGATGATCTATTTCTCCTGCGCCTTCAACAGCTTGCGACAATACCTGCATCCAAGCATAACCAAACATAAAATATGGCGGTGCTTGTGTACCGTACTTATCCTTGCTCATTTTATTAAGTTCTTCTATCCCTTCGAATGGGAGTGACGGATGCATTGCAGTTCCTGAAAAGACGTTATTCCCCTCCGCGCCAAGCTCTTCCTGCCAACTTGGAATGAGAGATCCTATTCCTTGTAAAATTGCTTTCGGTTGATAATCAAGAGCCTTGATGGCACGAACCGTTTGAACACCATCCCCGAAAAAGCCATTCGCGAAGAACAAATCTGCACCAGCTTGTTTCGCTTTATTCACCAAAGGTTCAGCTGATTGTAATGGCAATTCGTAGAGCTCATCTACTACTAATTCGATACCTAATTCCTTTAGACCTATTTTAGCTGAATCGCGTACAGAGTGACCCACAGCATTATTCACTGAAATCATTGCTGCTTTTGTTGGCCACGTCTCCTTCGGTTGTGTTTTTAACCAATCAAAAAATCCGTGGTACCACCATTCACCCATTAGTGGTGGAGCCCCAAAAGCATAATCAAAACCTTGTTCAAATGATTTCATATGACCACCCATAGAGATGTAAACCATTTTATTTTGCTCCGCAACTCCCATTTGTGCTGCAGCAGAATCACCGGGATAACCACCAATTAATAAATCCACATTTTTTTGTGAGATTAGATTTTGCAAAAATGACACAGCGTTTGCCTGATCCGATTGATCGTCAATAATCTCTAATTCAACTTTTTTACCTAGTAAACCACCATTTGCATTAATTTCATCTACCCAATATTTATAACCATCTTGGATAAACAAACCTGTCTCAGCATAAGGGCCAGTCAATGGTAATGTCCCACCAATTTTTATTGTATCGCCAGCATTATTGCCCTTTTTGCTTGTTCCTTCTGTAGGTGCACAGGCAGTTACAAACACCATTAATAGCACCATGAAAATTGCAAAAAAGGACTTTGATCCAAACTTCTTATCCATCCCATTCCCTCCCAAATTATCAATAATAAAATTAACTCTAAAACCAATCTACTAAACCTTCCAAGTTTTCACCGTACTTTTCTTTTAGGGACGCTTTAAAATCATCAATTACTTTATTGATATAAATATCATGCCGAATATAATTTACCGTTATATTGACGAGTGATTGATGACTGGAGACAACAGCATATTCAGATAAAGCTTCCAAAATAATAACGCGACTATTATCAAAAACTATATTTAATTCGCCGTCGTGTCGCTTCTTGCTTGATTCAAATGTAAAATGTCGTACATTAACCCACGGGGTCGGAATTGGGTACTCATCAAAGATAGTGCTAACGATTTTTACTCCTCTTTCATGAGCCCTCAATAAATAATCATAAATAACATTAATCTCTTTTGACCAAGCACTTATTAAAATCTGTTTCTCTGCAAATTCAATTTCATCCTTTATTGCCTGTATAGATGGTCCATACCCATCTATGTGAAATAGCTCTTTCCATTCTAAATCCACTGATGTCGCAAGGGTTTTGAATTCCCTTTCAAGCAAATGGTAATTCTCAACAAAAACCTCTTCAAACATTTTTAGTAAATCTTGATAAGGTATGGGACTATATCTTCTACTTTGTGATTTATCACCCCCAAAAACTGAATAGACATATCCTTTTTCTTGCATTCTACGCAAAGCTTCATAAACCTTAGGCCCGGGAACCCCTGATGACAGCGCTATCATATTTCCGTTTGCTGGGTGGGTTTCTAAGAGTGATATGTAAATCTTTGATTCATATTCAGTAAATCCATTCTTTTTCAATGAATTTATTACCTGTTCTCTACCCATTATCATCACCTGATACTATGTTACTACTGGGGTAGTACAATGTCAATGTAATATTCGAACACCTCTGAATGTTTGGAGGTTTTTCTCTTATTCATCTATTTATCAGGTTGGATTTATTTTGAAATAATAGGATGGAAAATCAAAAAACAGAAGACCCGTTTTTTCGGCTTCTCCTGTTTTTTATAATTACTTAGTTTCCAAATATTTGTTTTGAAGATTCTTTCGCTTTTGCAGGGTCAGACACTAACTCATTACCTGTTTTAACTAGTGGGCTTACAGTTGAGATGGCTTTGAGTTTATTTCCTTTATAATAACTTATGAAAATCATCTTGATTAATTGTTTAAAGAATAGCCTTTCGCAAATCTTCACTCTCTGAGACATCACTATTCATTGTATTGAATAGTAAATAGCTGACTGCATTGCTTTCAATACTTTGTAGTGCAAATTTACTGTCGTTTTCGATGATCTCAAATTTAGTCATGGGAACGGGATAAAATAAATGAATCTCACTATTTCTAAGTGCAGCAAGTGTACTGTGTTCCATAACTTCATAGTTGTAGGTATATACAATTTTAGTGTATTTACTGAGTAGTTTGGTGCGCAAACGGATACCAACTTCAATTTCCCTAAGACTTTCCTACTTGCATAGTTGTGCCATTATGAAGATTTTCACCACCGATAGGTCGGTGAGCTTTTGCGTTTGATAATTCAGCACCGGGCAATCCAAGGCATTCACCGGTAATTTAGATAAGTATTGACGAAAGACTAAATTTTGGTTTACACTTTTCATGAGCTTGCTCCTTTTGATAGTGTAGGGAACTGATTTAGTCGTCGTACCCTACCTACATTAGGAGCTTTTTTGTGTTTATTCAAGCATTAGTATTCCTTAAAGCGGACACTTTTCCAGGTATTCCCTGGCACGCAACGCTAATGGGCACCGAAAAGGCAACAAAAAAGGCATTACAGACCAAAAGCTGTAATGCCTCTCTTTATTATTGTATAAGTTTCACCATATGATGGAAGGGTTCTCCAATGATTGTCCAGGGAGACACGATTTCATATCCGAGTCGTTTGTAAAGCCGAATCGCGGAATCTTTTTGTGTTTCGACATTTAAGGACAATTTGGTGTAACCTTGCTGCTTTGCAAGATCTTCTGCGAAAGTGAATAATTGAGTTCCGATTCCTTTGCCACGGAAATTCGGAGCGATACCAACGGTATCTATATACAATTCACCCGGTAATGATTCCGCATCGATTTCAGGTGTTGGGACACCTTTTCCAATCAGCCAATTCGTCAAGTTGCAATCCAACATTGAAGAATCTTCCCCTGGATACAAGACGATAATGCCCACCATGTGGTCACTCATCTCCGCAATATATGTATTCAGATAGGAGTGTCGGTTGTCAGTTCGCATGAATAGCTCACGCAACCTTTCTGCAACCATTTCATCTTCGGTTGCTCCTGTTAGCCAATTGGCGATTTCTCCAATTGCGTCCATAATGAGCGGGACAGCTTTTTCCGCATCTGTCGGTTGTGCGGGTCTAATTTGGATATTCATTTTCAGGATCTCCTTTTTCTTTGATCCTTAGTATATCAAAAAAACTTGTAAAGGTACCTATTATATGAAATAGATTGTATTCAACGCAAAAAACCATTGTTTTCAGGGTATTAGAGAAGTACCAATCACAGAACTTCCGAACCCACCCCACTATAAAAGAGGAGCTGAAAACAATGGCTATAGTGACATTAAATCATATTCAGGGAAAAAACGGAAGTAATTGGAGTCGGTTGATGCGAAGTGCTGAAGCTGATAAGTATTGTATCGTGGCTGTGGATGCGGCAAAGTATGTTAATGCGGCGATTATATGCAATATAGAAGGTTACATTTTGAAGGGGCCATTTGAATTTGATGGTTCTCAGACAGGGTTCAAGGTGCTGAAAAAGGAGATCAACCAAACACGAGAAGCCTACCAGCTGACTGATGTTATTCTTGGGATTGAGACAACAGCCCATTATTACGAGGATTTGGTTAGGGTATGCGGGGAAGAAGGCTACCTTATCCGGATTATCAACGCGGTGACAACGGCTGAGATTCGAAGAAAGATGTTGAACTACACGAAGACCGACCGAGTGGATTTGAATGCGATTGTACAAGCGGTTCTACAAGGTCATGGGGAAACGAGTCGTAAAAAGGAAGAGGATTTTGAAAATCTTAAGACATTGACTCGTGCCAGAAGAAGGATGGTTGATGATCAGACCCGCTGTGTGAACCATATACGGCTATATATGGATCATATCTTCCGTGAATTTCAAGGTAAAAACATGCGGATCGATGGAAAGAACCAGTTAGTGAAGATATTTGAAGAAATCACTTCAAAGTCGGCGCTCTTTTTGATGAGACATTACCCACATCCTTCGGACGTTCTTTCTTTGGGGCATGCGGGATTAAGGAAACTATCAATCGAAAACAACCTTAAAATGCGTGATAGTACCATAGAAAGACTCTTAACCTATGCCAGGGAAAGCATTTCAAAGCCAAAAGAAGCCTTGGCTACTGAACTTCTCCTTCTTCGTCTTAAGTTAGATGAATTTGAGTTGATCCATCGTCAGATAGCCGAATTGGAAGAAGTGATAGAAGAGCTACTTCTTAAGACGGATGGAGGAATACTGTTAAGTATTCCAGGTGTTGCCACAACACTCGCTGCCGAATTGACGGCAGAGATGGGCAACTTGGAGAACTTCCACAGTGCAGATCAATTGATCAAAATGGCTGGAACCAATCCGGTTGTGAAACAATCAGGAGGAAAAAAAGCCTCTCACTTCGCCATTTCCAAGCAAGGTAGGGCCCCGTTTCGATGTGTTGTTTATCTGTTAGGTAGATCTGTGGCTCGTTTCAATCCCGAGATGAAGGAGCACTATCACAAGCTAAAAGAGCGTGGAAAGCTGACGGGGCAGGCCTACATTGCCTTAGGCAATCGGATTCTTCGTATAGCGTATGCCATGCGTAAGCACCAAACTCTTTATAAAAGTCAGCAGCCTGATTATGTTCTGAAAAATGTTATCACTGGGAAACTAAGAAACAATCGTAAAGTAGCCGCGTTTTACAGTCGTTTTGTTGAAATAGAACATCTTGTATAGCGCAAAATAAAGGTGCATGGAATGGAGTGGTGGGCGTGATAGCCTTCGCAGGCAAAGCCAACCCTTGATAAGGCTTGCTTCTCGGCATGGTACTCATGCCCACAAAGGCTTCAAGTTAAGTTCCAACTACTCATCTATAATTGTCTTTAGTGAATCAAATTAAAAGGCATCTTTCCGGAGCGTAGACCACATAGAACAATGGTACGTGAGGCCTTACAGGACCTCGATGCACAGCGTAATGGGTCTTGTTCCATAAATACGGATAAAACGTTAAAGAGTAGAGTTTAAATGAAATAGGATGTATCCCTGTGGAATGAAAACACAAGACCTTTCACGCTACGGAAAGATGCCACTATAGAGTGTTCTGTGATTGTTGAGTTTCAAAAAAATGGTATTTCGGAACTTTGGTTTCGTGCGGCCAAAAATACATGAAACATAGCGTTTGACTTATTTCACATTAAGCGCTGTGCAACAAACTTTCATGACAATTCAACCAATTTGAATAAATATACAACACATTAAAATAAATACCAATCTAACAATATTATAGATTTATATTTATACATTTGTAGTGAATTAACTGAATTCAATCACGCACAGGCACCTTAATAATCTGAATTCAATCACGAGGTACCTGAAAGCTATGAGAACTTGGTACTTGAAATTCTTAAATAATACCTTGGAATCGTAATATAATTTCTGCAATGACGGCAGATCCTAAAAATGTCCCGAGCATAACGAGAATTGCAACTATGATTGTTTTCCAACCAAGTTTGACAAAATCAGTCCAAGAACGTCCAATTGCAATTCCTGCGTAAGCGAGTATCGGTGTTGCGAGAGCTAATAGTTGCACATCGGTCGTCCACTGTACTACTTTTTCGGATCCAGGAAACCAAGGCATGGAAACAATGACCCCGATAATCGAAATATATGCGATACTCGGGAAGTTTATAGGGATCAGCTCTTTTAAGACAAATCCTGCCAAACAGATAAGAATGAGTGTAATCATTCCCGGTACAGCCTTAAGTGGAAGAATATCATAACCCGCCCAGTTGCCAAAAAGGGCAGTGATGCCAAAAATCCCTAACAACAATGTCCATTCTTGAATGTTTTTCAGCATCAGTATCCCTCCTTATTGCGAGTCATTCGAGCATAGATTTTTTCTGTTAGTGGAAGTGCAATAAAGATACTTACCCACAAACCTGTAGAAAGCGACAGTAAGTTACTTGCCCCCGCAAACGCGACAATTTGAGATTCAAGTTCCGGAAATGCAGCAATTAGTGAACCACTTGCCGCCGCCATCATACTTCCACTTCCGACGCCTGATGCCATCGCAAACGATAGTGGGCTTAGCGGAGTAATTGTAGCTAATAATCCAGATATGAGACCAAGGAATACTGCTCCAAACACTGTCCCAAAGATATACATAGCCATAACTCCCCGTCCTTCTGGTGAGTTAATCCCGAATTTATCCATGATTAGGCCAACGTTCGGTTCACGGCCAATGGAGTGCGTCATTCCTATAGCCTCTCGTTTAAGGCCTAACCAAATTGCTACCGGTAATGCAAGGAAGATTGTCCCTAAGTTACCAAGCTCCTGCAATAATAATGCAGGCCCTGCCTCAATAATTTGCGGTAAAGATGGCCCAATAATGACCCCAATTTTCGCTAACAACAAAGAAACACCTAAAACTATTATCGGTTCAGCATTTTTGGACTGCTTTTCTTTCACAACCGGTGTGAAATAAAGCACTAAACCAATCACCAATGCATATAACATCGGTAATAATAGAATTACACCTGGCCCTACGGGAATTTTAAATGTACCAATCATTTCAGTGATAATTACAATACCTAATACAATTGCATGCAACCGCCAATCTTTCCAAATCCCGGCAAGCGAATTCTCATTTCCAACCATTCAAATCTCCCCCCATTTGTTTATTCCCCTAAAAAATCAAGTTTTTGCTTCTTGCTCAATCAATTCCGCTATAGCTGACGAATCACGTCTGCCATGGCCTGTCGCATTCGCCCGGTTAAACAACTCATGCGATGCATCACTAATTGCTGTAGACACCCCTACTTCTGTTGCCAGCTTCTGATACAGAGATAAATCCTTCAACATGTTGGCAAGAGAAAATGTAACATTGTCATACGTTTCATGAAGTATGGAAGGTCCGAACACATCCATTACTTTTGTTTGCGCGGAGCCCTTTTGAAAAAGTTCCCTCAACTTTTCTTTCGATATACCCGCCTTTTCTCCAGTTAGTAAAGCTTCCCCTAACAGTGATATGATTCCTCCAACAACCATGTTATTGCACAACTTGACAATTTGCCCTGCTCCGCTTGACCCCAAGTATTCAACATGTTTCCCCATTGCTTGAAGTACCGAAGAAACCTTCTGAAAAGTCAGGTCTGAACCGCCGACCATTATGGTGAGCGTTCCTGAACTTGCGCCCTCAGGTCCACCACTCACCGGACAATCAAAATAAGATATACCAACAGATCTTGCCAATTCCTCAAGCTTTCTTGTCGTCGCAACGTCATTCGTACTCATATCCAGCACAGCACTTCCGGGCTTCATAAAATGCAAGGCCCCTTCATATTCATTCGACAGGACACTTTCCACTAAATCCGTTGTTGGCAAAGATAAGATGACTACATCGCACGCCTTGGCAAGCAATGGAACTGTAGCAGCTCCACTCCCTCCTTGTGCTATGACACGTTCAACTGCTTGCGGATTCGTATCGTATACCGTGACTTCATAACCTTTGCGAAGTAAATTCGTTGCAATCCCATATCCCATTAGTCCGCATCCAATCACGCCTATCTTCTTCATAAGATTTCCTCCAGTCATTCCTATCTGACAATCCCCTCCCATTTCAAGGCCTAATATACACCGTTTTGTAATCCGTCCAGAAATCTAATGTTGTTGATCCCTGCTCGCGCGGTCCAATACTGGATGCCTTCTTACCACCGAACGGATACTGATTCTCAAAATAGTTGGAAGGGATATTCACATGGGTTACACCTGATTCAATAGTACGAATGAAGTGGAAAGCTTTCTTTAAGTCATTCGTATAGATTGTCGATGACAGACCAAATTCGCTATCATTCGCAAGTGTTAGTGCTTCTTCATACGTATCTACAACACTCATGCCTATGACCGGTCCAAAAATCTCTTCTTTGAAAATAGTCATCTCTGGCGTAACACCACTAAACAATGTTGGAGCAACGAAATATCCTGCGTCAAGGCCATTTTCTGTCAATTGCTGTCCACCGCATTCTAGTATTGCACCCTCGTCAATTGCCGTTTTCACATAGTGTAAATACTTCTTTAATTGGCCTTCATCAACGACTGGTCCGTTGTCGACACCTTCCATAAATCCATTGCCTATCTTCAATCTTCTAACTCTTGCAATAAGTTTTTTCGTCAACTCTTCTGCAATCGGACGAAGTACGATTAGACGACTTGTACCTGTGCAACGCTGTCCATTGTCCAAAAATCCACTGACAATTAAGTTCTCCACCGTTTCATCGATATCTGCATCTTCAAGTACAATCGATGCGTTCTTCCCCCCCATTTCCGCTTGTATTTTAGCACCACGTTCACTAACGGCCTTTCCAAGAGCAAGCCCGACTTGTGTAGACCCAGTGAACGATACTGCTTTGATCTTTTCATGACTGCCAATTGCATTTCCGATTACTCCACCGGGACCTGTCACCATATTTATCACACCTGGGGGAACACCAGCTTGTTCGAATAACTCCATAATCCTTACGCTAATCAATGATGTATTGCTTGCAGGTTTAAAAATCACCGTATTCCCCGCGACAATCGCAGGCGCAATCTTCCATATACCAATTCCAAGAGGGAAATTGTAAGGAGCAATCACGCCAACTACTCCAAGCGGTTCACGGATTGTGTACGCAAAAATCCCCGGATCATGCGAGGGAACTGTTTCACCAGTCATCCGAGTTGCTTCTCCACTGAATTGCTTCATCGCTTCAATCGTTTTCCGTACTTCCCCATTTGCCTCTCTGAACGACTTTCCGACTTCTTTCGTAATAATAGTAGCCAATTCTTCTTGCTGATCTTCGAGCAACCGAATGAGGTTGAATAACACATCTCCGCGAGTAGGTGAGGAAGTATTCGCCCAATTTGGGAACGCATCCTCCGCAGCTTGAATTGCTCGATTTACATCCGCTTCATTCGACTTTTGGAAATATCCCAACACCTCTTGGGTTGCAGGATTCAGGCTTGTATACGTTTCGTTCGTGTTTGAGGGCACCCATTCCCCATTAATATAATTATGATAAATAAGACCCATATATACACCCCTTCTATCATACTTGTCCTCCATTGATATGCTATCTTCTATAAAAAAATAACAATTGACTCTTTTGGGTTATGACAAAAATGTACAAACACCGAAAAGCGGCACTATTATTGACATTCCGCCTTTTTTCTTATATATTTGGATATATATTTCGTATTACGAAGGAGTTGAGATGAATTGGATATTTGGTTGAAAACAATCATTTTTTTAAGTCCAGCCGTAATTGGCATTTTGGGGTCAATTATTTTTTTCTACCAAACAAAGCCTAAAGTCGTAGAAAGGAAGTAAAGTAGATTAGATTAGGGGGGATAGATTTGTTTAACGTCATTATTTTTAGTTTTTATATTGTAATGTTATTGGTGATTGGTTTTATTACATACTCTAAAACGAAGTCATCTGTTGACTATTCATTAGCGGGACGGACAAACAATAAATGGGTGACGGCAATTTCCGCATCGTCTTCTGATATGAGTGGTTGGTTATTATTAGGTTTGCCGGGATTAGCTTTTATTTCTGGGTATGGGGCGATTTGGACACTGTTCGGTTTGATTCTTGGGTCATTATTCAACTGGACAGTTGTTGCTAATCGACTTAGAACAATTACTGCGCATTATGATGCGGTTTCACTTGCCGAGTTTTTCGAAAAGAGGGTAAACGATAAAAAAGGCCTGATTGCTATTTTATCTGCCATTATTATTGTTTTATTTATGATCATTAATGCATCAGCGGAGATTATCGGTAGTGGTAAGCTTCTTACGGAGGCATTTGGATTAACATATACAACCGGTATTGTTATTTCTTTAATCGTCGTCTTAATTTATACGTTTTTAGGTGGCTATCTGGCGGTGAGTTGGAGCAACTTGATACAGGGGACAATAATGTTGATTGCACTTCTTGTTGTTCCAATAGCTGGTATCCTATCGATTGGTGGGGTGAATAATCTTTTCGATTCAATTCAGTCGATTGATCCGAATATGTTGACCTTTACGGGCGGTGATGCGGCGGCCTTTGCAATATTCGGTTTCGTAATTAGTGGATTGGGAATCGGAGTCGGCTATCCAGGGCAGCCGCATGTCCTGACAAGTTTCATGGCCATTAAAAATCCAGATGAGACAAGACATTCCACAGTAATTGCAATTACTTGGATAGCGCTTACAACGTATGGAGCAGTACTCATCGGTATGATTGGTCGAGTGCTTGCCCCTGACATTGCGGATCCTGAAACGGTATTTCTCGCCATGACAAAGGTATTGTTTTCAAGCAACACCATTGGATTATTCGCAGCCGCTGTGATGGCCGCCATTTTATCATCAGTTAGTGCATATTTGTTAGTAGCTGGGGCTTCTGTATCTACTAATGTCTATCGGAAGTTTAAAAAGGAAAACCAAAATTCATTAATTGTAGAAAGAATTTCTGTTTTTGTAATTGGTGTCCTTGCATTCGTCATGTCCATGGCTGGCGGAGTAGTCTTCGAAGTCGCACTGTTTGCTTGGGGTGGTTTGGCAGCAAGTTTCGGTCCCTTTATACTTGCATCTCTTTATTGGAAAAAGCTTAACTATAAAGGCGCCGTTTGGAGTATGATTGTCGGAATGGTTGTGAACCTGATCTGGTATTATAGCGGTTTGTCCGACTATGTTTACGAGTTAATACCTGCCATCATATTGAGTACATTAACTCTGATCATTGTCAGCTTAGCCACAAAAGGGCCGGACGAGAAGACTCAAAAGTCGTACGAGGGATATTTACAATCTATTAAAAAGTGAAAGTAGGGATATCTATGAAGAAACTTTCAGCTAAGGATAATACAATTTTCGCATTCTCAAAAAACAACGAACCGGCTATTTATGTAGACAGCGGTGAAACGATCGAAGTCGAAACGATGGATGGACTGTCCAATCAAATTCGGGAGGAAAAGGATACGATTGAGGCACTTGATTGGAATCGGGTTAACCCAGCCACAGGTCCCATTTACGTAAATCAAGCGAAAAAAGGCGATACACTAAAGATTACAATCGAAAAGATCAATATTGATAACCAAGGAGTACTACTAACAGGACCTAATCTCGGGATGTTAGGCGATGAAATTGGCGAAATGACCAAAAGGATCGTTCAGATTAAAGACGATCAAGTCATCTTCAATAATAAACTTTCATTTCCTATCACTAAGATGATCGGCGTGATCGGTGTGGCACCGGAACACAAAGATATTCCTTGCGGCACACCTGATTCACATGGTGGAAATATGGATACTACGATTATTAAAGAAGAATCCGTCCTGTATTTACCTGTTTTTGTCGACGGGGCCTTGCTTGCCTTAGGAGATTTTCACGGAGCAATGGGTGACGGTGAAATCTGCGGAACCGGAGTAGAGATTGCGGGCTCCGCTGTCTTGAAGATCGAAGTAGTAAAAGACCACACCATTGAACATCCAATCGTAAAATATGAAGAAGGTATTTCTTTCATTGTTTCAAAGGAAACATTGGACGACTCAGTTAAAGAAGCAACGAAACAAGCCGTCCACTTCCTAAAGGACAACACGGATTTAAGTCTCGAAGACGCTGCTATGCTGATGAGCGCAGTTGGTCAGGCGCAAATCAGCCAAGTGGTTGACCCCTTAATGACAGCACGTTTCTTAATTCCACAATTTGTATTAGATACGTATGAAATTAAATCGTTCTGATGCTGTATGAAAGTAAGCAAAACGAATGGCCCCTATCAATTTATTGACGGGGGCCATTTTGACGTTAGTTACAATTCAGCCGTGCACACGTACCTAAAACACCTCCCGCATTTTCCGTAACAACTGTTCCCGCCTTTTCTTCACACCCGACACGGAAATACCAAACCTCTTTGTTTTTGAGGTACCTTTACAAAACGCTCATGCCGCATTCTCAATAATTTGCTGAATATATTCCATTGTTTTCTGCTCGGCTTCTTCCAATGTGTAGTCCATTCGATTGTTTAATATATTTGTTAGCATCCCTTGCCATAGCAATATTGTCATTTCGTTGAGAGAATCGACTAATTGCTCGTTGATTTGTCCTTCTTTTGCCGCTTGCTGCAGTAGTGATTTCCCGCGTTTTGTTACGTTCCGTTCAAAGAGGATCGGTTTCAATTCATCGGGGATGTGGATCAGGTCCGATGGGTACATTTCGTAATAGCGTTCGATCAGCGTTTCGGGATGGTCGTCGAGATCCATGATGAATACCGCGTGGAAAATGGCGGGTTGCTGGAAGGAATGTTTGCAGAAACACTCCCATGATAGAATATATTTCTCCAAAGGGGTCTTTCCCCTGTTCATATAGACCGAGACGTCGTCCGTATATCCTTTCAGTAGCTTCATGGATGCGAAGAAGATCAGATGTGACACTTCTTTAAAATAGTTGTAAATGGTGGCACTGTTGTATCCGGCACGGTCGGCGACTTTCCGAATGGTTACTTGATCGATGCCTTCTTCCTCTATAATTTCAACGGTTGCTTCGATGAAATACTTCCACATTCTACTCATTTGAATTTTTTTATTGCCCATACCTTTACACCCCGTCTTTTCGTTTATACAATTCTCATTTTATATCAGTATACAATATTTACATATTTGTTTTTCGAGAATTCGATTGTTCTTACTATTTTACTGTGATAGAATAATCATCATTAATAAATAATCATGATTAGTATATCTTATCTGATTATTGGTGTCATATAAAATTAGTGCAACAAGTTTTTTCAACAAGCAACAATCGATGTTTTGTTGAAAGCGGTTGCAGTGGTGGATGATGACCAAGTACTAGTGTTAGAAATTAAAAATGGGAGTGGTGAAAATGAAGCGGGTTCGAATCGATCCATTTATCTTTTGGGCATCTATCGTCGCGATTGTAGCTGCAACAATTTTGCTTGTTGTCAACCGGTCGACGGCGGAACCTTATTTGGATAATTTGATGACGTCAATTACGTTTAAGATGGACTGGGCATTTCAGTTCTTAACAATTGGTTTATTCGTCTTATTAATCTGGTTGGCATTCAGCCGATATGGAAAAATCAAATTAGGAGAAGGCAAGCCTGAGTTTTCATCGTTTAGCTGGGGAGCAATGCTTTTCACCGCAGGTATGGGGACAAGCATCATGTATTGGTCAATGATGGAGCCCATTTTCTACTTTACGGGGCCACCATTCGGGATTGAACCGGAAAGTAATGAAGCTGCTGAGTGGGCATTGACGTATGGGTTATTCCATTGGGGCATCTCAGCATGGTCGCTATACGCTTTTCCGACGGTCGTCATTGCGTACTCGTATTTCATCAAGAAACGTCCGTCTTTAAAAATGAGTGTGGCGCTTAGCGGTGCGCTTGGGAAATATGCGGACGGTTGGCTTGGGAAATTTATCGATATACTTGTCATTTGGAGTCTGGTCGGTGGACTCGGAACTTCACTTGGATTAGGGGTGCCGATGGTATCGGCGGTTGTTGGCAGTATCTTTGGCATTGAGCAATCCCTGACTTTGGACGCGATTATCGTTATTTGTATTACAGTCATTTATTCAGCGAGTGCTTACTTAGGTCTTCATAAAGGGATCCGCCGTTTGAGTGATTTGAACGTCTACCTCGCATTGGCGCTTGCAATTTTTGTCTTCATAGCCGGACCGACATTGTTCATCCTGACCTATTTTACAAACAGTTTCGGTTTGATGATCCAAAACTTTGCAATGATGAGTTTCTCTACGGATCCGATTGGCAAGGGCGGATTCCCTCAAGGTTGGACAGTTTTCTATTGGGCATGGTTTGCGGCAACCGCACCGTTCTTGGGTCTATTTGTTGCAAGGATTTCAAAAGGGCGGACAATCCGGGAATTGATCGTCCATATGCTTCTATGGGGTTCGATTGGCGGTTGGATTTACTTCATGGTGTTCGGCGGATACACAATGAATTTACAGTTGCAAGATATCATTCCGATAAAAGATATTTTGGCTGATAGCGGTGGTCCAGCTGCAGTCGTAGCCGTCTTGAAATCATTGCCGTTAAGTGCAATTGTATTGCCATTCTTCGTCGTACTTGCTGTCATCTTCCTTTCTACATCGATGGACTCTGCGACATATATTCTTGCTGCAATCGCAACAAAAGAACTTGGAGATGGACAGGAGCCCGCAAGATGGCATCGCATGGTATGGGGAGCAATCCTTGCAACGATTTCGATTTCATTGCTGCTGATCGGCGGATTACGGGTCATTCAAACTTCAGCGATAGTCGTTTCAGTTCCGATTTATATTTTCTATCTCTTGCTCGTCGTATCTTTATTAAGATGGCTGAAGCAGGATTTTCCAAAAGCTTAAGCAGGATATCACCAAGGAGGGTTTCATAATGGTTTTTAACGTTCGTGAGTCAAACCGAATAATTCGTACAGAGTTTCCAAGGAAAGTTACGGAGATGAATAATATTTGGATACCGATGTCAGACGGCACACGGCTTTCAGCACGTATTTGGTTGCCGGAAGATGCGGTGGATAATCCCGTTCCAGCGATCCTTGAATACATCCCGTATCGAAAGGATGACTTCACTGCACTTCGAGATTCTTTGCGGCACCCGTATTTTGCAGGTCACGGGTATGCAAGTATCCGGGTTGACTTGAGGGGATCTGGTGACTCGGAAGGAATTATGTATGATGAATATTTGAAACAGGAACAGGATGATGCCTTGGAAGTCCTCACTTGGATATCCGAACAACCTTGGTTTACAGGCGGCATCGGCATGATCGGTAAATCATGGGGCGGTTTTAATGGTCTCCAAGTGGCTGCGAGGCGCCATCCTTCATTAAAAGCGGTCATTACACTTTGTTCGACAGATGATCGTTATGCAGATGATGTCCACTACAAAGGCGGGGCGATGCTTGCGTCGGATATGCTTTGGTGGGCGTCCACGATGCTTGCATACAATGCACGTCCCGCAGATCCAGAGGTCGTCGGGGATTCATGGCGGGATAATTGGTTGGAGCGGTTGGATAAAACACCGCCTTTCGTGGAGGAATGGGTAAGACACCAGCGACGTGACGATTATTGGAAGCATGGCTCAGTATGTGAAAACTACGAGGACATCGACATACCGGTATATGCGGTCGGTGGTTGGGCAGACGGATATACGAATGCCGTTCCTAGATTGCTTGAAGGTTTAAAAGGTCCACGTAAAGGGTTGATTGGCCCATGGGCACATGAATATCCTGAAATGGCCGTTCCGGGACCACAAATCGGATTTCTCCAAGAATGTCTTCGCTGGTGGGACCAGTGGCTAAAGGGCATTGATACCGGCATTATGGATGAACCGATGTTACGGGCTTGGATTCAGGATGGCGTTCCGCCGCAAACCGATTACTTCGTAAGACCGGGTCACTGGGTGGCTGAAGAACAATGGCCGCCAACCGCTTTGGAAGATAAACGCTATTACTTGGGCGGTTCCGAATTAATTGCACAGGTGGAAAATGGAAAAGACATTAAAGTGGAAAGTGTTCAACAACACGGTCTTCATGCCGGTGTATTCTGTCCATTCGGCCAGCCGGGTGATTTGCCAGGTGACCAACGGAATGAAAACGGCTATGCGGTCGTATTCGATTCTGAACCGGTTGAAGAACCCGTCCATATTTTAGGGCATCCGACATTCCATGTTGAGCTTTCATCCAATAAACCGAATGCATTGCTCTCTGTACGTTTGAATGATGTAGCTCCCGATGGTTCATCGACACGGGTGACTTGGGGATTATTGAACCTGACGCATAGGAATAGCCATGAGTTTCCGGAGCATCTTGAACCGGGAAAAAAATACGAAGTCACTGTTGAAATGAATGTAATTGGCCACACATTGGACAAGGGGCATCGTTGGCAATTGGCGATTTCACCAACATACTGGCCACACGCATGGCCATCCCCCGAAGAAGCGACACTCACTGTCTATCCTTCGGAAAAGACATACCTGTCGTTGCCTGTTCGGGAACCGAAAGCAATTGATTTTGAATTAAAGCCATTCCAACAACCGGAAACGGCAGCGGTTTGGGAAAAGGATATTTTACGGGAGGCGAAACGGACTCGAGTCATTTCACATGATGTCGTGTCAAATGAGTGGATCCTTGATGATTTCTCAGATGAAGGTGCAAGGAAACTTCATTGCAACGGCATTGAATACGGCAGTACAAACCGTAATGTCTTCACAATTGAAGAAGGAGAACCGTTATCCGCAAAAGTCCAGTGTGATTGGACGTTAACAGTCGGAAGGGATGACTGGCAAACAAGCCTTGAAACGACAAGCGTCATGACGGCGGATGAAAAGAACTTCATTTTGATGAACCAATTGATAGCCTATGAAGGGGAAAAAGAAGTTTTCAACCGTACATGGAAAACTGAAATTCCAAGAGATTTTGTATAAGTGATGTGGGAAGGCGACTAGTAATAGTCCCCTTTCCACGTTCTTATGTGCAAATCAATAATCATGATTATATATTAATCAAGAGTCGGAGGTTCTTCCTATGGTAGTTCAAAAGAGAATTGAAGAAATCAGGAGCTATATGTATGAAAACGGAGTGGACGTAACGCTTGTCTATGAGCCTGATAATCAGTTTTATCTAACTGGGTTTCGCGCGATTTCCTATTCCCGACCGATTGTTACGTTGATCGACGGAAATGAAATTCAATTGATCATTCCAGGGCTTGAAGAAGCTCATGCCGCGCAAATGGCCAGTGTCGATCGAACTCATGTGTATTACGAGCAATATGGGTTTCGTGATCGGGTGTTGACGTATGTGGATCATTTAACTCAAATACTATCAACCCTTCCTAATGGTAGTAAGGTCGGTGTAGAGATAGGTGTTTTACCAGCGTCCATTTATATGTATTTACAAGAGAAGGGATTTGTCCTTGTCGATATTGGTGCAAAAGTGACAGAGATGCGCTCCATCAAAGATTCACATGAAATAGAGCTGTTGAAAGTTGCCGGCCATTTATCCGATTTGGCAATTGGGGAATCTTTGAAGCATGTCAGCATCGGGATGAGTGAACTTGAATTTGATGCCTATGGTGATCGTTTGCTGCTTGAAGTTGCTTCACAGAAATATCAGGATGAATTGATCGGATATGCCGATTGGACATGCTCGGGTGTTGTGCGGAGCGAGATGCCCCATTTGTATTCAAGCACTCGGAAATTTGCGGACGGTGACGTTGTCGTCCATAGCCGACAAGTATGGTTCAACAACTATCGTGCGGAGAATGAACGGACGTTTTTAATCGGGAACGTGACGGAAAAGCAGAAGGATTTACTGAAGTTGGCGATTGAAGCCCAGCAAGTCGGAATGGAATTAATCCGACCCGGTATTTTAGCGAGGGATGTCGACATCGCTACATTTGAAGTGTTTAGAAAAGCCGGCTATGCGGAATTTGTTCAACACCGTGTCGGTCATGGACTTGGCCTGTCGGAACATGAAGAGCCCTATTTGCGATTTGATAATGATTTGGTTTTACAAGAAGGGATGGTCTACACGATTGAGCCGGGAATTTATGTGCCCGGCGTAGGTGGATTCAGACATTCCGATACAGTCATCTTAACGGAAAACGGCAGCCGCTCAATCACCGAGTATCCTCGGGATTTCGAAAGTATGCAGTTTTAACTAATAACAGAGTAGGGGAAACGTATGCTGTCCATAATTCTTACGATAATCGTCATTAACTTGACGTACGTCTCGTTATTCACGTTGCGCGTCCTGTTTACATTCAAAGGACTTCGGGTCATTGCCTCAGTCGTTTCGATGGTTGAAGTGTTTGTCTATTTAATGGGGCTGAAATTGGTGTTAGACAATCTCGATAATCCAATCAATATTGCCGCATACTGTTTCGGTTGGGGGCTTGGTGTATATGTCGGAAGCCGGATTGAGAAAAAGCTTGCGTTAGGGTATACAGTATTCGAGGTCGTCGTAAATGACACCGACACGGACATCTGCCGCTATTTACGCGAGAAAAACTACGGTGTAACATCATGGTTTGCAGATGGAAAGGATGGCAAGCGGCTTGTGATGAAGGTCCTTGCCAAGCGAAGAGATGAGCAAAAACTTCGGAGCACCATTTTAGAATTGGCACCAAGGGCATTTATCATCTCCTATGAACCGACTACGTTTAATGGTGGGTTTTTGGTGAGGAATTTGCGGTAGTTGAGATCTTGCACGAAAGAATGCGCTCTTCCCGGGGATTAATGAGCTCTTGGGCGAAACAATGCGCTCTTCCCCGGGATTAATGCGCTCTTGGGCGAAAGAATGCGCTCTTCCCCGGGATTAATGCACTCTTGTGCGAAAGAATGCGCTCTTCCCCGGGATTAATGCGCTCTTGGGCGAAAGAATGCGCTCTTCCCCGGGATTAATGAGTCAAGTCCTTAGTCTTGTGTAAATTCCCTTTAATGTTTTCAGGTTAATATAAGACGTTACAAATATGTTAGGCAATACTGGATATGCCTACGAAACTCTATCTCGCAACTTTACTTGGAGAGGCGGACATGATAGCCTTGGCGGGAAAAGCCAGCCCTAACGGCTGGGTTTCCTGGCTTGGGACTCATGCCCGCAGAGGCTCCAAGTCAAGTTGCTTCACGATGCATCAAGTCTTACGACTTTTTAGCTGTAAACAATCGTTTATTCCAGTATTTATTTGATTCGACATAACTGATGAGTACGGCGCCAATCAACCTAAAAGCGGATTGGGTATTCGGGAAGATCCGGATAACTCTTTCACGCCTGCGGATCTCTTCATTCAGCCTTTCTACACCATTAGTGCTTCGTATCGACTTGCGATGGGCGATAGGAAAATTCATGTATTGGATTGAGTCTTCAAATCCCTCGTCAAGTATTTTTAATGCTTTTTGGTACTTGGGATTCTCTTCGTACTTTTCAAAGAACAGCTCTTTCAGACTTCGCACGGTGTCCATATCTTCTGCGGCAAATATGCTTTTTAGTAGACTGATTGCTTCCTGGTTGTCCTTTTTAGGGAAAGCTTCTACGATGTTGCGTTTGAAGTGGACATTGCATCGCTGCCAAGAGGTTCCTAAAAAATCCTCTTGAATGGCTTTTTTAAGACCTTCATGGGCATCGGAAACAACCAGTTTTGGTGATTGTAGACCTCTTGAAATAAGATGTTGGAAAAAGGAGGACCAACTCTTATAACTTTCGTTATGATCTACTTTCAACCCTAAGATTTCCCGACGACCTTCCTTGTCCACTCCCAAAGCGATGTAGACGGCTTTAGAGACTACACGGTTGTGCTCCCTAACTTTAATGTACATTGCGTCCACAAATAAGTAAGGATAAAAGTTTGTATTCAAAGGACGATTTGCCCATTCATTGACAATGGGATCCAGTTTCGCTGTAAGGGAGGAAACGAATGATTTTGACACACTCTTACCGCAAAGCTGTTCAACAATCTTGGTGACTTTTCGTGTTGACACCCCATTCACAACCATTTCAAGCATGGATAGAACAAGGGCTTGGTCACATCGCGCATATCTTTCAAAGACTGAGGGAGCGAAATCACCTTGGCGAGTACGGGGAACCTTCAAAGTAATCTTTCCGATACTCATGGTAAAATCACGCTCATAATATCCGTTTCGATAATCTACACGGTCGGCAGAACGCTCGTAGGACGCAGCGTTCAAGTACTCATCCCGTTCCATTTCCATGTATTCGTTCAGGACTAAAACGATTGTGGATTTGACGACAGCATCAATGTTTGAATTCATCACAGAGTCTTTTAAAACATCCATATCTAGGTTAAAATTAAGTTGGGCCATTTTCCATTCCTCCAAATGTTTATCGTGGTTGAAAACATTTTATCACAAGGGATGGAAAAGGCCTTTTCCTATTTACACAATTATATGGACTTAATCGATTAATGCGCTCTTGGGCAAAAGAATGCGCTTTTCCCGGGATTAATGCGCTCTTGGGCAAAAGAATGCGCTTTTCCCGGGGATTAATGAGCTCTTGGGCAAAAGAATGCGCTTTTCCCGGGATTAATGCTGCTCTTGCCGGCACCTAAAAAGCCCCGCTTCCCTGCAGAGCCCCGTAGTGTACGGCACCGGGTTATAAAACAATTCTGAATTCAATGAGAACCTGGTACTCGCTCCCCCCGCTCCCCTAAGTACACCAAAATACTATTTACTACCGTTAGTATTCCAAAAACAATTGCCAACAACTGCTTTCCAACATCGTATAAAGCTAAAGCCGCTATACCAAAAATGATCAGTTCAAGTATTACTCGTCTAAAACCTTTGAATTGCATAGGAGCCTTAGGCGAGACAAAGAGACCCCAAACAATTGCCATTAACAGAGGTGAGCCAATGCCTAATACAGACTTCATTAGAAAACCACTACCACTTTGAAAGCCCCAGTATGACACTGCAATTAGGCCACACATTTCTAAAATAAATCGAAGTGTTAGGTTTACTATCATTCCCGTTCTCCCTTACTTTTCATAGTTGCTTTTCTACGTACTCTTCAAGGAATTGGTTTCATACCAGGATGAGAACCTGGTACCCGCTCCATAAAAAAAGTACCATGTTTCAGAACAATTCTGAAACATGGTACTCGAAATTTCTACATTTACTGTTCAGGCTGTAATAGGAATACAGCTTCATCTAACTGAGCAATCTTATGCTTCAGATATTTAATGTCGCTTTGTGCAAGTGTAATAAAGCGTTTATCAGCTGATTCAAAAAGAGTAGCTGTTTCATCAAAGCCACGGGTTACCCGTCCTTCTATAACATCCAACTTTCTATTTACTTCTAAAAATTGCTTTTTCACTTCTTTAAAGCCCTTTTCCATGTTACTGTTCATCATTGTTAAAAAATCCATCAGTTCTTTATCCATCCGAATCACCTCTATTATAGCAAGTATAAATGTTTTTTTAATGAAAAGAAAGAAGCACCGTATTTAAGCAGATATTTTTCAAAGTAACAGTTCTGAAACGATTTTGAATTCAATGTGAACCTAACAGCACTGAATCTTCCTTTCCTTCCTCCCCCCTCTCCCGACAATACCTCGCATATCCCCTCCCCGTCTTCTCCCACCCCACCGGCAATAAGGAAGGCAATAACTTCAAATTCAAAAACACATGGGGGCTTTTATGTTCATAAAAATAATATTGGTAGGATGAATAGCGATACTGATCCATCGAATCGACCATCGGCTCTTTTGTTTCAATCGGGTTCCTATGTATATATGATCCAACATTCAATAGACCGATTGGGTCGACAATCTCTTTTGAGTAATACCTGTTTTGATAAATTTGACCGACATAGTTGTATTTTTTGCGGTAATAATCACTGTACCGACGATTGAGTCGCATCATGACTTTCCCAAGCGGAACAAGGCGTGAACGAATCAGCAGATGGACATGGTTGGACATGATGCAATACGCATACAATTCGAATGGGCATTTGCTATTTACATAGTTCAGGTTCCTAAAATATTCATACATATCTCGTTCAGTATTGAATATGTTCTGTCGATTGTTGCCCCGGACAATGATGTGGTAAAAGCCGTTCGGATGCCACCCCCTCTTCCTATTAGCCATCGGCAACCACCTCGAACTTATTACCATGAATCGCTGATGCTATCCGTAGGTAATCTATCGATCGCTACTGAAATGGAAGCCTCGCTGTTGGATTGGATGAATCGTTCCTGCTCATCTGAAAGCATGGCCTCTTTCTCATCCCGCACATTCGCTTCCACCATCACTTTATGCCCTTTCATCCCCTCCAGCCCAACGCTCAATACATACCCCACAACCTCACCCCTATTTATTTTCCTTCACCATACAGCAAACTGATTTTTATGTAAATTTTCTAAAAAGGGGAATAATGAGGATTTGAGGGGTTTTTTGGGGGTAAATATTTATAACCTCAGTTTAAAAAACAACGACAAACCTAACAGACTTGCGGTTCATTGATTAAATGGGGGTTATGCAAAATTTCTTTTTTGGGTAGAAGGTTTTTTGTATTTTTCCATATTAATTCTGAACCTACCATCAAAAAAAAGATTCCATAGGCGTAATTCGCCTCGGAATCTTTTTCATATTAAAATCGGTAAAAGGTACCGACTATGGACCAATTCGGAACCCAGTGGGAACCTTGTATTCTAAAAACATAAGACAACCATTCGCTTGAATAGAATGATAGGAAAGCGATAGCCAAACCCACAATATAGTACTTTTGATCTCTTTTTGATTATCTTAAAGGTGAAGGGGGAGTAATTCAAGCTCTGTCGCTCTATGTTTGGAAAGATAGCTTAGAGAGGATATGATAAAAATGGATCTATTGATTTTCATTGTTGGTGCTTCTTGTGAGTTTATACCACATACGTATATACAGTTTTCTATTGTGTTTAAGGTATTGTGGCAGAAGGTTCTATGTTCCGTTAGTTTTAGAGAACAAATGGTCCTGCCTAACATAAATTTGTCGCTTAAATAAAAAACGGAACCAGGTTCTAAAACGATTCCGAATTCAATGAGAACCTGGTATCCTAACACCCGAGAAACCGGTATCAAAAAAGGAAAGGAGATATAACCACTTTTCACATGGCCTCTCCTTTCCTATTGATAAAAATGTTTTTCCAACGCTTCATAATCATTTTGATCAGTTAATATGCTGAGTGCCCAATTATAGGGGGATTCATGAAAACCTATTTTATCTTTAATTAAAGAATCCTCCACGTGAGAGTCAATAATTATTCGCATCGCTTCCTCTTTGCTTTTACCAAACTCATTTATCAATTCCGTAGTGATATGCTGAACCATTAAATCAACTTCATAGCGAAGTCTGCTTGTATTATTTGTATTTAACATTTTACCACCTCCAATAGTTCCAAATGCTGTGCAGCTTCATCCGTTAATACCGCTAACTGATTCTTATTATGATATGCTTTTATATCCTTAAAATTCGTTGACAATAAACCACCGTCAGCAACAGGGCCATAAATCCAATCTTTAGATTTTAAGGGATCTTGATTCCCTTGGCGCATATTCCATACAAATTCTCTCCACACCGAATCTTCAGCCCCGAATACCTTATAGTTTAACTCTTCCCATTCGGCAGCATCCTTAATCCTAAACTTGAGAACAGTGGGTTGAAAATCCTTTTTCATACCGAGAAAATCACCGATTGTTATACTGGATAATTCCAGAATTGATTTAATAGGAATCGGTTTTTCTGTACGCCGTTTTGCCCAATTCTCGGCTTGTTCAAAATTACTTGTCAAGTAAAAACCTGGTCCAAAATCAACTCCGCCTTTTTTCCTTGGAAATATCTTCACCCCATGTTTAAGAACGCTATCGGAATATAAATCTATCGTCCCATGATATAAGGGTAGATTAGGATCATAATTAATCAACAATCATATTGACTCCATTCCAGTTTTCTAAATTATATCATGAGTTTCTGAATATTTCATTTCCCTACTCCATTTTCGCAACTATTTAACCGGACGACCACCAAGCTAAAATCGGTACCAAGCACTGGAAAATTCCAAGTTCAATTAGAACCTGAAATACTTATTTTGAAAGCAACTTTAGATTTGCTTGTTAAAACTATGATTAGTGAATCAAGGACTTTGTGATAAGATGAAGATAAAAACGGAGTGATTTGGATGGGATGTACAATTTGTGGAATCTCCCCTGTGCGCGTACAGTTCGACGGAAAGCCGCTTTGTATGGATTGCTATAATGCTTGGATGGCGGAGGAGTTCGGGGTAGACCTTCCCAAGCTGCCCAAGACATTTTCCGTGGACGATGAAAATGGTGTTCAACGTATTTTCGAAGTCGAACGCCAGATCACGGGTACAGCAATTTTGCTGACTGCCCGCGAAAGATGGGAGCACGGCTATGAATTTGCAGTGGATGGGGAGTTAATTGCCGATCAACATGCACTGTTCGACCAACTTAAAGAAAAGACCGAACGGGGGCTGTCAAAGACTTATCTCGAAAAAGGAGAGTTTCCTGGTGGTGGGCCGTATATCAGCGTTAAAGGCTATCACTTGAAAGGCTTGCTGTCCTATAATGAAAACGAGAGCGAAGCACCACTCGTCATCATAGACGGCAAACCATATACATGGGAAGAAGTCGGCCATCTTTTGCGGGCATTTGAAGGCTTTCAGGTGAAGATTGAAATGAAGGATTTGGCGGATGAGTGGGATGAGTAAACAAAAAAATACCAGGTTCTAGAACTAATTCGATTCCATGGAGTACTTTGAGAGAACAAAATTTAACTAATACAAACAGCCCTTGGAACATGTTCTGTTCTAATGGTTTTAACGTTTATTTAGATAACAATGGTCATCTGTCCCGCGCTTATACACTTATTAGCTTTCACGTCCGCAATCAGTGGTTCGATGATCCGCACGGCTGTGACATTCTTTACGCATTACTAATATAAATTAACATTGACAAGAAAAGCGGTAATTTAAGGACAATAGATCACATCAACTTCCGGTCGATTTTTATGTCATTAATAGAAAGCTAACACATTAAACAAACGAGGGGCATCCGTTTGACAGGTGTCTTTTCCTTTAGTGACAGATGATTCTTTTTACACTATGATTAGTGTAGGGGGGTTGTTTTATGGGAATTAATAATCAATTCAACGTAAACCTTGGTTGTAATGGAAAACATAAAACAAAGAGAGTGGATATTTTGGATGTGTTTTATGATTTAAAGCGCAGAATCAAGATAACTAGAAAATCTCGAATTATAGCCTCGAAAAGGTTAAGGACTAAACACGAATACTTTGAGAAAATCACTACTTTTTATTCGGTTTTAGTTCTTCTGTTTTCTGTGGCGTTTATAGACAACGTCGATGCAGTGCAAATTCTATTGGTGCTGTCAATCTCTTTAACTTTCTTTACGATGTTTCTTAATAATAAAAACTATAAAGAAAGAGCTGGTAATTTTGAAACGAATTATCAGCATTTAGATATTTTATTAAATAAAATAGAGAGATTAGAAACAAATTTAGATAGCATCGACATGGAAACGGTGAAAGGACTTCACCGAGATTACGAGAAACTCCTCATAGAAAAAGAGAATCATCACGATATAGACTACATGACATCCAGCGAAGAATTAAAGTCATCCAATAAACAAGAGATAGTAAGTTACCATCGTAAGACTAAAACTATACATTTTTTATTGGCTATTTATCCTCTGATTTTAATTATTTTAATATTTACTTTTCGTTGGATTGTCGAGTTGTATAAAACATGGTTTTGAGCACCTTATACGGGGTGCTTTTTCTATTACATAAAAGTTAGCATCAAAATGTCCCCACATTTTAATTAAATATTAACCATGCGATAATTGAAAGGCACCAGGTTCTGGAACAATTCCGAATTCAATGAGAACCTATTATGTAATATAACTTCTAAAACGCAAAAAACCATCGTTTTCAGGGTATATAGAAAGTACCAATCACAGAACTTCCTTAACCCAATCCCACTACAATGAAGGAGTGAAAACGATGGCTGTACAGCTATTTAATCATAAACCGGGGAAAAATGGAAGTCATTGGATTGAACTACTAAGAAGCGGGAAGGCTCATACGATTCTCGTGGTAGCTATCGACATTGGCAAATATACGCACAAAGTGATGATGGCAAATGTCTATCAGGATGTGGTGGTTAAGCCGTTTGAATTAGATGCTTCCCTTTCGGGTTTTCAGCTGTTGGTTGCGAAGATTGAGGAAACATGCCAGAAGAATGGGCTGGATGAAGTCGTTGTTGGCATTGAGACAACTGCTCATTATTATGAGGATTTGGTGAGGCTTTGCCACGAAAAAGGGTATGTTGTCCGGGTGATCAACTCCGCTACCACTTCCATCGAACGAGAATCCATGTTGAACTGGTCAAAGACCGATGATTTAGACTTGGTTGCCATTGTCCATTCCATTCTCCAAGGAAGAGGCAACCCACCAAAAAGCTTGCGGAAGGAACTGCGAACGTTAAAGAAGCTAACGCGCTTTCGCAGGGAATTGGTATCGCAAAGAACTCGACTGACGAACCAGCAGTTTGCCTTAATGGATACCATCTTCCGGGAATTCCAAGGAAAGACCGTATGGGTGGATGGGAAAAAGCAGAAGAAAAAACCCTTCTCCACGATGGAAACCAAGACAGTTCAATATTTAATGCGACATCACCCGCACCCTGAAGATATCCTAACCCTTGGAGAGGAAGGTCTCTACGAACTTTCTCGGAAAGAGAATTTAAAGCTTAGAAAAACAGCCGTTGACTGCCTTTTGGAGTTCGCTAGAGAATCCATCTCCCAACCGAAAGAAGAACTCGCTGCCGAATTGTATCAACTGAAAGTGACTCTTGATCTGTTAGACAACCTAAAAGAAAAGATCAGTGACCTGGAAAAGAAGATTGAAGAACTTCTCCTTCCGACTGACGGGGCTCTCCTCCTAAGCATTCCTGGAATCGGGAAAGTCTTGGCGGCAGAATTGCGTGCAGAAATTGGACCAATCGACGACTACACACACGCTGGGCAACTGATCAAATTAGCAGGCACTAACCCCATCGTTAAGCAGTCGGGCGGGCACAAAGCGACCTACGGAGGAATCTCCAAACAAGGGCGTAGACATTTCCGTTCGGTAGTCTACTTGGTTGGAAGTAAATGCGCGGTCTCCAACCCGGAGCTAAGGAAGCACTACTTGGCACTGATTGATCGAGGCAAGAAGCCAAGACAAGCCTACATCGCCATTGGAAACCGAGTTCTTCGATTGGCATTCGCCATGCTTAGAGACCGGCGACTTTACCAAAGTACAGATTCTGATTACTCGTTAAAAAGCATCCTTGAAAACAAGATTGGCACCCATGAAAACCGGCGTCAGTTCTGCGAAGCATATGTATTCTCATCTTAACGCATAAAGGATAGACATAATGGACAGAAGCTGCGTAGCGTTGCCACTTTACGTGGAGAAGCGGGCATTGATAGCCTCAGCAGGCAGAGCCAGTTCTTAATAAAACTGGCTTCCTGGCTTGGAAGTCATGCCCGCAGAGGCTCCGTGTCAAGTGACAACAAAGGAACCAATCATCGCTATTGCCTAATGAAGAAACTTGTCAAAAGCAACAAAGAATTCAACAAACATACGCATGTTTCCGGGACATTTGATCACATCGAACCGAGAACCAGAGGCATTGTGACCTCGTGTACCAGCGTTATGGATCTTGTCCTGCAAATACGAATAATACGTGAAACGATCTCGAGTTTAGATTGAATAGGCTGTATCCCTGCAGGATGAAAACACAAGATCCTTTCGTGTCGCGTAAACATGCGCCTATACTGTTCTGTGATGGTGAGGTTTTTAAAAAATAACTTTAAAAGCTTTAGTTTCGTGCGGCCATTTTTCGTAAAATATATGGCTTGACTTATATTGCATTATACGCTGGTACCCAAAATTAAATTGAATCATCTAATTTTAATCCTCACGGAGGAAATACTAACAAATAAAAATGACGAAGTGTACCAATATACATTTGCATCTATCCATAGAATTTTAACACAAAGTAGAATTAAGTATGAACATTTCCACATGAAGATACCGCAGGTGCTAAACATTTGTAGACAAAAGGGTTGGAAATCATTTTGATTTCCAACCCTTTGCCGATTAATTCATGTTAATTCGTTGAAAAAATCTAATGTAGCGATTGGCCCTTTTTCAACATTAGCCGGAAATCAAATAATCGATTTTTTCTGCAAAAGATTTCAATGTTTCAAAATGAATTGTGACTGTTTTTTCGAGTTTTCCAATGGATATGTCGTAACTGACTGTTTCCTCTAAATCAGTAAGAATAAATTCGGGTATGTCATTGAGGGAAGCTAATAAGAATTGAATCGCGTCTTCCATCTTTTCAAACTCAAGGACTTGGGAATCATAGGAATTCGATGTTTGAAAACACCATACTTTATTGAAAGTAGCCAAAATCAGATATGACGATCTTGTATAGTCCTCTATAAGGAAATGGAAATCTGCGTATTTTTTAAAGTATATATAATCATTCCAACTCTCCTCATTTTCTTCCATCACATCATAGAGATCATCAATTCCACTGAAGGGAACCTTTCCTAAAAAATCGTTTATTTCACCAATCAAAGTATTAATTTTCGTCTTCGGCATATAATCACCATCATTCATATTTTCCGATTGAATTTGAATACCACCATCTTTACAACTCATTGCTTTTTCATAGATTGCTTTAATTCTCCAATATACTTCTTGAATGGTGGATGCGTTCTTATTTTTAAACACGCCTTGTTTGATAGTTCCAGACTTGCCCTCCTCCTGAAGACTGGAGAGATTCTCCAAAATAGAAGTGCAGATATTTAAGAAAACATGTGAATTTCTTTTAGATGAAATATCCTCATATTTAAATTGCGTTCTAAACCTAGATAACTGCTTCTTAACTCTTTCAAAGCAAGCTAATGGTTTATTACAATTACATAATGCCGGATGCAATAACTCATTAATAATTTCAGTGATTGAGAGGTTTAACTTCACTTGTAAAACATCAATTACTTCCTTCATTGGATATTGATGTTTTTGTCAACATGAAATTGAGCCAGAGCGATCACATCAAAAGTGAGCCACTTTATTCTTTTGATTCCCCAGTATTGGGGAATTATGGATGTTTATGATTCTGGCCCCGAGGGGCCAGAATCATAAACATCGCGCGCGCCTTCAACCCCCTGATTTGCTTGTCGGAGGCTTTGTCTGAATCGATAAGATTCGCCATTTAACAGGTGGATGTGAGATCGATGTGTTAAACGATCAAGCAACGCAGCTGTCATTTTTTCATCTCCAAAGATGGTAGTCCATTCTGAGAATTCCAGATTGGTGGTAATGATGACGCTCGCGCGTTCATAACGTCCCGAGAAAAACTGGAATAGTAATTCCGCACCGGTTCTTGAAAAGGGGACATAGCCTAACTCATCCACAATGATCACATCATATTTGAGCCACTTCTTCTCAAAAGCACCTCGTTTGTGTTCTTCGTTAGCCATCAAAAGCTCTTCCACCAGTTCAGCTGCCGTAATGAATTTGACATTGAAACCATTCTGAATAAGTTCAATCCCCAGCCCAGTTGACAAATGAGACTTCCCAGTCCCACTGTTACCAAGAAAAATTATATTCTCCTTCTTTTCGATGAAATCTCCTTTGGCCAATGTCAGGAACCGATTTCGATTAAGACTTGGCATCAGGCTGAAATCATACATATCCAATGTCTTATGGACAGGGAACTTTGCCTGTTTTAGGCGTCGTTGTCGCTGATTTTCCTCTCTGGTCGCCACCTCTACCTCCAATAATGCAAGTAGATACTCCTCGTAGCTCAAATTTCTTTCTTCAGCTTCCCGTGCAAGTGACCGATATTGTCTGGCGACTGACGGCATACGAAGTTGTTTTGTCATATGGTCTAAAAGTAATTCAGTTGTCATTATGAGCGACCTCCCAGTAATTGTTCGTATTTCTCCACATTGGTCTTTTGGACTTTATACTCCAATAGATTTGTGGGTGTCTTTTTCTGGGGTAGTTGGTCAAACTCGACAACACCATTGGTGTTCCTTTGGATGATTTCGTGGACTACCTCATATCTGTATACCTGCGTCTGTTCCGCTTCCTGTAAGGCTTTCGTCAACCCTTCCATTCCGATTTCCCGATGGAGCAGAAGTAGTCTGATAAACTTTCGATCTCCTTCTGCTCCCTCCTGTTCCCTCATCTTACGATGAAAATTTCGGAACACCTCGGGGATTGCATCTGATTGGAATGCATGGGCATCCCTAATGGCACGTGGCTTTTTCAATAAGATATCTAAGTAGTGATCCAAAATGGTGATCCTATCATAACGATCATTAGAACGAATATGTTCAGCGATCACTTGATTTTGAGCCACGACTATCACACGATCGACAAAAATTTTTGCCCATACGGCCTGTCCTACAAAATGAGTTGGTACAGAATATTGATTTGTGTCCACTGTAATTAGCGATGTCTTATCGACCTGGCAGGATAGAAGCCTGCATGCTTCAAAACGGTCTACCGGTAGGGGGTGCAATTTGGACTTTTCCTTTTCCCACACTTCTTTGACCGTTTCTTTTGAATGCGGCACCATTCGTTTTTCCGCGTCGCGCAGACACCATTTCAAAAGGTATTCATTCAATTCCTCCATGGATTGGACTTGTGGATAGGGAACAAGGGCATTCCTTCTGACATATCCAACCGTCCCTTCCACACGCCCTTTTTCATTACCCTTCCGAACATTGGCGAACTCGGCTTTGAAAAGATAATGAGCCTGTAGGGCCAAGAAAGCTTCCTGTTCCAATCGTTCCCTGCCCTTAAGTATCTTCACGACAGCTGTTTTCAGATTATCGAATAATCCTTCCGTTGGGACGCCTCCAAAAAATTCAAATGCATGAACAAAACCATCCAAAAAAGCCTCTTGTTTACCGTGTAGATACGCCCTGACAAATCGCAGACGACTTGCCGAAAGCTGTATGCAGAAGAGGTATATGCGTTGCGTTCGACCCTGTAGTATAATGTCCGCCTCTCCCCAGTCGAATTGGAATTGGTGGCCGATTTGAAACTCAAGTGGAATAAAGGCTTCTTGGAGTTTTTTCTTGCGCTTTGCGACAATCTTTCTAATATTGGATTCTGATCCCTTAAAGTCATATTCCTCTTCTAATCTACGGAAGATATTCGCGGCAGTATGTTTCTGTTTTGACCAGGTCTTAAGATCATCTTCAAGCCATTGATCAATGATAGGAAGAATTCGCTTGGTTTCATCCGAGTATTCTTTCTTTCCGTGAACCGTCTGTCGTTGAATCGTTGTCGGAGGCTTCGCCCCTTCTTTTAGGTACTTACTGACCGTGTTTCTTGATATTTCCAGCTTCTTTGCGATTTGTCTTTCGGATAGTCCTTCAACCTCTTTTAAAAATTTGATACGATGATATTGAGCCATGTCGATCATCCTTTTTTCCTCCCTATGTAGAAAGCTTGAGCACTCTCTATCATAAGGAAGGTTAGTAGAATTGGAAATCGGGTGGCTCATTTTATATGTGATCGAAACGTAGATTAGTGGCTCAATACTAGATTATCAAATACAATTGACTCATTGGTAAGATCCTTTCTATTACCGCCTCTTTATTTGGATTATACAGCTGCCCAAACCCCCCATCTTACGGAATATACAAAACCCTCATTTTGAAGATCAAGTTTCGCATATCTAATCCGATTACGTAGTATCGTATCGTACTTATCACCATCCACCAGTGATTCCTTATCAGCCCACGGAAATGACTTTTCCACTTTTTCATAGACTTCATCGACTGATAATTCTCCAGACCTTTTAAGCACGTATAAGATAAATGCTTTTAACACTTGACGGGCTGGTATCTTTTTGTCATCCAATTTCATTCCTCATTTCTATTATTTTATTGATTCTAAGTCTATTGTACTCAAACCAGCCTGGACTTTTGCGTGACAATAAAAGACACTTCGGGACATAGTAGCATTCCGATCAACCGCTTGAGTAAGATACCCTTGAATGTGAGGAGAACACAGGCATCTATACTAGACGAAAAATCGAGGTAGAAAGCACGTTCGGTCATATCAAGGGCAGTCGGCCCGCAGCTAAAATCTGCGGAACAAAAATGGTGGCAGAAGAAAACAAATCTTTTACCGCCATTTTTATTTTAGGGGCTTATTGGACAGCCTCTTCTTCATAGTTTGCCTTTTAATTTTGCTTCTCTTCTTAGAGATTTTGTTGTAGGAAGAACTGAATATATAATTCTTTCAACAACTGGTGTAGAAAGTATCAGCCCAAAGAGTACGTATGTATTTGCACTTTTAAAAACCATCCAATATAAAACAACCCAACGAATAGAAAAAATAATGCAATTCCATTTGAGACTTTCCTTCTATCTTTTTTGTCATTTCGGTCACCCTCCTCTACCGGCTTTTGCTCTATTAATCAGCTAACAACACAATAATTGTAGTTAATTTTCCTACTATTAGTTACAATTAAAGTATATCAAATTAGCAAGGAGAAGATTATGTTATTATTTCTAAACTTTTTTAAAAAGAAAGAGAATAAGAAAGAGGACAAATCAAAAACAGTTAGTAGGATCCCATCAAAACCCAAAAAGGCGAATCAACGGGTTACTGCAGAGAGAATAGGTGAATTAGGAGAGTACAAAATTAATATTCAACTTGATCAGCTACCAAAGGAATATTACTACCTAAGCGATCTCCTCGTTAAAAATCCCAAAGCCAAGTCAGGTTATTCACAAATTGACCATGTGGTATTAACTCCATACGGTATCTTTGCCATTGAAACTAAAAACTATCAGGGGACCATCTATGGAGGGAAGGAGCGCAAAACATGGTTGGTTAATGGAAAGTTCAAAATGATGAACCCATTTGTGCAAAACTATGGGCATATACAAGCATTAAAATCATTTATTGATGAGAAATACCATGATTTATTTATCTCCATGGTATCTTTTACAAAACGCTGCACATTTAAAGTCGACTTAGATTACCGTAAAATAGCATCTAACGAACTTATTGTGTATGACGTCGAGTTATCAGAGTTTATCCATCGGAAAGTGTCGGTTTTGAAAATTCATCATAAAGAACCTTTGCTCACTGAAAGTGACATCATAACAATTTTCAACGCCTTTTCAACAGCAAATATTACTGACCCAATAGCGAGAGAGGATCATAACCGTTTATTAGGAACGCATGTTTCAGTAAAGAAAACCGACACGAGTTTTAGTTGTTCAGTTTGTAATAAACCTGTTTCTAATAAAGTTAAAGAGTATTGTTTATCAAACGATAAATTTAAAGGTAACATCTATTGTTATGAACATCAGAAGATGGTTCAAAAATAGAAATCAAGGTGACAAGATACGTGAAGCATAATAATGCACATTAATTGGGGGGAGTAAAATGTCATTGCTTAATATAAATGCTGTACATACATATATACAAATAGTACAAAATTCAAAGAAACCGTTAGAAGTAATTAGGGAAGCTATAGCAAACGCTTATGATAACGGGGCAAGTTACTTGGATATTATTGTGGAATATGAAAAGGAAAAAGACACCATAAATATTTCTTTCTGTGATGATGGATCAGGGATAGAAAAAGAAGGAATAGAAGTATATATATTTGGGTTAGGAAACTCCACTAAAAGTGATTCCGATGGTTATATTGGAAACAAGGGTGTCGGTACTTTACTATTTCTTAAGTCAAAAAAAGTGACAGTTACATCATTTTTTAATGGGAATGGCGCCCGACAAATTTGGACTGAACCGTATAGTTCTCTCTTAAAGTATAGAAATAATATTGAAGATGTAACCCGTGAGGATTTAGGTCTTAGTGCCCCCGAAAAATTCCCATATTCCGGGAAAGCAAATGGGACAAAAATAGAAATAAAAGGGTTCCTGCATAAAAATCCGCTTGAATATCATCATGAAAATTTGAAGGATTTTATACTCTGGTTTACTAAGATTGGATCATTCGAAAAAGACATAAAACTTATAAGTAGTAAACCTTTTATTGTAAATCTCAAAGGACTAGAGTTTAGTGAAAATAAGAGTGCCGCTTCTATTAATGAGCAAGATATCATAGATACAGGAAAAGATACTTTTATAAACCGAAACAAAATTAAAACCAGAGAATCTTTTGAATCCATCAAGTTGGGGTTCTCTTTCCCTACATTGTCTGATGAGGATGAACTTATTAACCACATTAATCACATAAACCTATCAGGTTGTTCGGATGAAAATATAAAAAAAGAAATTAAAAAAATAATCAAGAAAAATCTTGTACTTAAATTCAATAGTGAAGAGGATGGTTTTGAAGACTTAAAGTTTACATACAAAGATAGTTTAAGCGTAGACAAGACAGCTGAAATAGAATTTGTTGTATATAGGATTGGCGAAACAGCGAGAATTAATCACAATAAAATGATTAAGGGTTCTACAAATCAAACTCCAAGCTATAAATATTTAGTTAGTGAAAGATACGGAATATATATTGCAAAAGATTATATACCAGTCCAATCAATTAACTCTGAATTACAAAGTATTGGTGGCGGAGGACATGGATACACACAATACTTAGGTTTTTTTAACTCGCAAGCAATCGATTTAACCATAGATCGTACTGGAGCGGCTACAATTGACGAAGAACTGCAGATTAAGTTGATGAATCGTATTAATAAGATTATGAAGCAAATTGATCGAAAAGTTAATGATTACATCGAGGATATTACTACATCAATTTACTCCCAATTAAACGATAGACCTGAAATCGATAATGTAGAGGATAATACTGAAACTACCTCAGGTAATCAAGGTGTTGCTAATAGTGAAGCAGAAGCTGCAAATGTAAGCGATGAACAAGAAAACAGAAATACAGAAATTGATAACAATCAAGAAAATAATGAAGACAACAATGATACTGGTTCAACTTTTAGTGTAGAAGTCCAGCGTTTGGAAAGACAAGAAAAATTTTTGAGGAAAGTAGGAAGAATTCATCGTATTAAATTAAAGAAGAACTTATCTTCCATTACACTTGAGAATAAAAAGATTGTAATAAGTGAACCAAATAATGAGTCAGAATTGTATGGTGTGCTTATGCAAGTAACAACCCTGAGACCTGACCTCTTGGATTTTTCGATTTTAGACTATAATACAACAAATGGTATCGACATCCTCGCCAGGGATGGAAATCTTCCAGAAACAAATTTCAGTGATTTATTTCATGTAGAATTAAAGTTAGTTCTAAAAACTAACTTTAACCACCTACTCACGGATGCAAAATATATTGTTTGTTGGACAATACATGAAGACTTAAGAAGTCGTATGCTATTAAAAGATAAATTTCAAAATCATTATAGGTTAGACCGTGATATGGATGGGTTTGTACTTGTTTGCAACAATCCAGGACATACGGTTAAAATCATTGAACTTAAAGATATAATCGAAAGGCAATTTGGCCAATTCTCAGCTAACTGAGACAAAAAATGATGCCAAGCTCTGGAACAGCCGAATTCAATGATGAGAACATGGTAATTACATTATGTAAATACGATTCAACATTCAATATGCCGACCGAATCGTCAATCTTTTTTTTAGTAATATCTGCTTTGATAGTTTTTACCGACATACTTTTTTGCGCTAATAGTTAATGTGCCGACGATTGAGCGGTGCCATATGGTTGTAAAACTATGTACTTTTATTGTGCATAATACGGATTGGAAGAAATAATATGTTTAATATATTAATATCCGATAACGAATTAATAATTGTAAGAGCAAAAGATGGTTTTGGAATATAAAGAGGAACTTTTCAAAGCATCAGAAAAAGAAAGTGTAATTGTAAATGGTAGGTTCGTATGTGCTTTTGGAAGTCCTAATTTTGAGGCTTAGCCTGAAATCAAAAAGGTACCAGGTTCCAATCGGAACCTGGTATCCTAAAATTTACAAGAAATTTTTTATTAGGGGAACCAACGCTTTATCACGTCAAAATAAACTAATCGAATACTGGTAAGCTTCTGTATTTTCCTTTGCATTATTATGTACTTTTATCTTGCAAAACACACTCAGTATTAAGAATTTTGGAAAGTAGGTAGGTTCATGCAATTGATGTCCTTGTATATAAAAGAATACAAACTCTTGGATGATTGCCAAGTTGTATTTGTTCCAGAGGGGGGTTATCCGGAACATTATTACGAGTATTTCAGCAACAATAATTTTACGATCTTGGTAGGTGAAAACGGCAACGGGAAGACTACTCTAATGAGTTTTCTTGCAAATATGTTTAATGACCTTCAAAGATACCATGATAGAATTGCTTCTGATTTTTGTTTGAAATATAAGATTGAACATAGTAATGAAACAAGGGTGGTAATAATTGAAAAGGATGAAGGACAAGTTTTTATTACTGTAGAGAACCTTCTTCCTAAATCAGTTTTAATTGAGCTTCACCCTCGTAATGGGTATATGCCAAAAGAAAATCAAATTCACTTTGAACACAAGGTGACTTACGAGGAAATTAGGAATTTCCTGCCAACCAAAATAATTACATCTGTTTTTTCATTTCATGGTGAATATCCGTTTAAACGGCCAAGTAATTTTATTGGAGATAGGTTAGTAGAGAATTATGATATATCGAATGTATATGGTGCTAACCATTTCAGGTTTTCATCCCTTTCTAAAGGAATATCAAAGTTCGTCGAAATTTATTTTCATAAAAGACACATAGTGGATGAATTACTTAGTCTTCTGAATATAAAATTCAGCAATAAAGTATTAATTCGAAATCGAGGCGAAACATTTCCACCTTATGGGCTGGATATTGATGATGAATATTTTGAGGATTTACTTACAGAAGAAGATAGGGAACGGATTAATGAATATAAATCTATAGATAGACTCATTAAGCAGTATTCCCAAGATGAAGATGATTGGGTTGTAGTGTGTGAAGAAAACTATGAATTCCTTATCAATTATGTAGAACAAGAATTGATTTATATGAATGATGTAGCTTTTGATAAAGACGGTGAAATTGTTTCTTTGGCTAATATGAGTTCTGGTGAAAAAATGTTTTTTATAAGAATCTTATCTTTACTGTCCACAATTGAAAATCACTCATTAATTGTTATCGAAGAGCCAGAATTGCACTTGAATCCTTCTTGGACTAAACAGATAATCACTATGTTGCAAATGCTATTTGGAGAATATAAGGTGCATTTTTTAATATCTACACATAGTTATGCCTTTATTAATACTGTATTTCCTGAAAACATCTTATTTGCAAATCAAAAGAGATTCACCAATGCAGATCCAAATATAAATACCTTTTTAGCAAATGAAGTTGAAATTAGCAACCTGTTTTTTGCTAATTCAAAGAAAGTAAATTATGTTGAGAATATCCTTTGGAAGAAAATTGAAGATGCAAGTGAAGAGGAATTAGAGAAGATAATTGAGTATTTAGGAGAATCATATACCAAGTTTAAAGCCTTCAATATATTATTACAAAAACAAGGAAACACAAAGGAATAATCAAATGTGGCACATAAAAAATGATATAAATAAACACTACCTTCAAACTTTCGAACGAGAGATTATACTTCCATACCTTCAAATGATTAGCGATGTTGTTACTGAGATTGAAACAGGTCGAATTAATAAGCCATTACAAAGAATTGATATTTGGAAAGACACGGAAATATTTACAACTGCAACTGATGACAAAAAGAATTTATTTGTTTATATAATGGAGAAAACGGTATCGGGGAAGAAGTTACAAGACCTCTTTATTTCAATGGCGGAAAGATTTGATTCGATTGCTGTCGAAAATATTATTAAACTATACAAAGAGCAAAATAGACATGTATATTCCGGTAACTATAACTTTCCCCTAGTACAAATTGATGAACTCTTTAAAGATTTGTTTGTAGTTTATTTTTATAATACCTTTTTTGCGGATGAATATATCTGGAGTACCATGGTTGGAGAACGGTATAATCGGAAAGCGTTTCATAGAAATTTTAAATCTGAAAATAAGATGGTTGTTTGTCCATATTGTGATATTGATACCGCGGTCACAGTCTCAAATAACAACATAGAACATTTTTTACCAAAGTCAAAATTTCCATTGATAGCTATGAATCCATTTAACTTACTTTCTTCCTGTATTGCATGTAATAAAGCTGATGAAGGTAAAGGAGATCGGATACCTGATTACCCAATACTATCCCCATATAATGAGATGATAGGAGATTTCGCATCATTTGATGTGGATTTTTTATCAAAAAAAATCACATTAAGTAATGTTGGAAAAACCCGACACGATAACTATTTCAAATTTTTAAAGCTATATTCAAGATATTCAGATCCCATTGTTTATGAATGTGTTGACCATGCGGCCCAGAGTCTATTTGAAACATTATCTAATTACAAAGCACCTTCAAAAAGTGTAATAGACTTATATATTCGTAGAAACCAAAAAATGAATAACCTTTCTTTTGCCTTAAAATCGGTAATTAGCAATTATCCAGAATATAATGCTCTGAAGTAACCCTTTTATCGTAAGCCCCCAATCAAATGACGCATATTTTGAAACGCATCTCCTTGTATGATTGATATATCAACTTGAAGGAGGTGCTTTTCTAATGCCACAAAAACCATTAACCATAGTCCTCGTGCGTGGAGGAGCGTATCAATACTGAAGTTCAAAACATCTACATTATTTGTGGAAAAACCGATATGTGGAAAGGGATAGACGTTTTGGCTACTTATTCAAGACTCTTTCGAGCTGAATCCGTGCAATTCCATCTTTCTCTTCGCGGGATTGAAAGAGAATCGGTATAAATGTCTTTATTTTGACGGTGGCGGCTTCGCCATGTAAGCGATTGGTAACGGAACGTTACAATCGCATTGCCACGTCATTTGTTCACGGTGACACCAGTCCTCGCTCATTTGTTATATTCCACGTTTCGTAAATATGATTTCACGTACCAGTTATGGTTCCTATTTACTTATATTACATAAGTTCACCATACAAAAAGAAGCCTGTCAAAAATCAATGACAGGCTTCCCATTTCATCTCAATATCCCAAATTGTATTCCCCCGGCATCTCTAACTCAACACCCAATTCAACAGCCGCCTCTTTTGCCCAGTAAGGATGTCGTAGCTGCCCCTTCCCTATGCTAATCAAATCAGCCATGCCTTCCTGTAAAATCATTTCGGCTACTTTAGGATCTCGCAATTCCCCTACTGAAATCGTAGGCACATTAAAATGATTTCGAATTTCATTTGAATATGACGATTGATACCCTGGGTAAACATGCGGCCGATGAATTGAATTGCCTCCCGTAGAAACGTCTAATATATCCACGCCACAATCTATAAATTGCGGGATCAACTTCTTCATAAAAGTAAAATCATAACCATCTGGATGATACTCTCTGGCTGAAATACGTAAAATCAATGGCATCTCGGACGGCATTTCACTTTTCACTGCTTCGATTACTTCTTTTGAAAACTTGGAAGGATGTCCATACTCATCGGAACGCTTATTGGATATCGGAGATATAAACTGATGCATTAGATATCCATGTGCTCCGTGAAGTTCGATTGCATCAAATCCCGCTTCGACAGCTCTCTTCGCTCCTTCTGCAAATCGCTCTATAATTTGGTGGATTTCATCTACTTTTAGTTCGCGTGGAGTGGGCCTACCATCAGAAAAAGGAATACTGGAAGGGGCAACAAGATCTCCTCCTTTAATGGTCGACTTCCTTCCTGCGTGGGCAATCTGAATTGCTGTTTTTGCCCCATACTTATGAATTTCTTCATTGATTTCTTTAAAGCGATCACGCTGCACATCCGAATAAATCCCCAAGCAGTTTTCAGTTATTCGACCCCTTGGTTCTACATTCACCATCTCTGTCATAATCAACCCTGTTCCCCCGATCGCACGAGAAACTAAATGAATTAGATGCCATTTATTTGGCTCACCTGATTGATTTTCAGCTTTATACTGGCACATAGGTGATAAAACAACCCGATTTCTTAACTCAAGATTTTTTAATTTATAGGGTTCGAAAAGTTTAGCCATATTATCACACACTTTCTATATTAATTTAGAATCTTTCCTCTCAAAAAACTCCAAACTCAGTTCCCCTTTTCACTTATATATCGAATCATTCTTCTCCAACAAAATCTCTAAATTCCCCAATCCAAATTCACGTTTTCCTTCTTCAATTTCATTTAATAATGACAGCAGTAATTTAGTAAGCGGCATTTCAATGTTAGCCCTCTCTGCTATTGTGAAGATAGGTTTAAAATGATAAGGTTTCTCGGTTCTTCGTTTGCGGACTGCGATGTCACGCCAAATTCCACTTCGGACCTTTGAATAACCTTGTAATCGTTTAACATGAATGTCTAATTGCGCATTCATTTTTTCATTGTCTCGGGATTCGATTGGATACGCGTCTTTCGGATCCCAATCATCGAATTTCACAGTTTCAATATTCATATAGTCTGCAACAGCCAAGACTTCGCTGGCAAGATTCATAAGCATTTGACGATAACGGTGATTGGCAAATATATCTGCCATTATTTCATTTGTTAATGCCGTTGCAGTAAGAATTGCACCGTAAGCTAGCTTTGCCCATAAATACCCCAACACATTTTCGCTTATACGAACGTCCTCAAGATCACTTAACTCTTGCTCGAGACGTTTTAATCTTTCACTAATTGTACCGTCTAATTCTCCAATTGAAACAGAACCTTTACCACCATAACTGATTACCCCAGGTTCTATATAATCAGCGAAGATATTAACGAATCCTCCCACAGTACGATCTCTTCCAACGACTTCTTCAATGTCAATTTCACACAAACCATTTTGAATCGAGACGACGAAAGAATCTTCTTTTAATAGTGGGAGCAATGGTGTTAGGGCATCCTTGGTGAATTGTGCCTTCACACATAATAAAATACATTCAATCGGTTCTTGTCGTTGAACTATTTGATCGGGCGTTGCCGCTTTAATATTTACGAGCCAATCGTCCTCTTGTGTTTTAACTAACAGACCATCATTATTTATTTTATTCACATGTTCTTCTACAATATCGACTAATTCCACGTCTCGACCAGCCCTGGCCAATTGTGCACCTATGACGCCTCCGATAGCACCGGCCCCAACTACTGTAATCTTCATTGTTCACACTCCTTTTTTGGAAATTTAAGCAATTGCGATCAATGCTGCTAATAATGCTGTTCGTGGTACTAAATGTTCTTTATAAATATATTCTTCAAGGGTATGTGCCCCATCACCAACTGCCCCCAACCCATCAAGTGTGGGAACGTATTGTGAGATGATATTTCCATCGCTCGCACCGCCAACACTTGCTCTTGGCAAAGGGAGGTTTGCTTGAATCTCCATAAATTGCTTTGCTCGTTTATATAGCTCTTCAGTTTGAAGTGACGATTCCATAGGAGGTCGTGTAAATCCTCCTTCAATCGAAACTTTAATCTTGGAGTTAAAAGGAGTAATTTGAGTAATAAAGGTATCTATTTCGTTTAAATCTTCCATGGTTGACACGCGTACATCAATTTTTAATTCTGCGAAGTCCGGAATTGTATTTTTCGTTGTACCACCATGGATAACTCCACAATTCACAGTGATTCCACGCTTAAAATCGTTTAATTCTTGGAGTCTAATAACCTGGCGACTAATTTCTTCTATTGCATTTTCACCTTCTTCAGGGGCATTTCCAGCATGAGCTGACTTACCGTAAGCTTTGATCGTATAAGTGCCTACGCCTTTTCGTTCCATTTTTATAGCCCCTTCTTGTCCAAAAGATGGTTCGAGTACAAATGCAACCTTGCTATTTTTCGCCTCATTTATCAAGATCTCTTTTGATGTCGGACTTCCGACTTCTTCATCTGCATTAAATATAAATTTAATGCGTTTATTTCCGAGTCCATTCAATTCTACTAATGCATGTAATGCAAAAATGCCTTGTATTAACCCTGCTTTCATATCATAAATACCAGGACCGAAAATCTTACCTTCTTTTAGCCTATATGAATTGTGTTTAAGCGTATCAATTGGATGTACCGTATCAAAATGGCCAACGAGTAAAATTTGTTCATCTCCATCACCAACAGTACCAATCAGGTGATTACCGTATTGGTCATTTTTTACTTTCTCAATTGTCCCGCCGGTATAGTTAATAAACAGGTTAGAAATTATCTCTCCAAGCAGATCGTTTTGTTCTTTGAGAGATGTTGGACTTTCAATCTCTACGACCTCCTTTATAAGGTCTAAAAGCTGTTTTTCTTTATCCTGTATAAATTGAATGTACTGTTTCACTATGTTACTCCTTTCACCTCGCAATTTAACAAGAGCCGGCATAAAAGCCGACTCTTTTATACATTAATCAAGGATTAGTAGCCTTCATATGCCTCAAGAAACTGCTTATAGATTTCACGTGCTGGATAACCAGCTTTTTCTTGCTCTTCTAACCACTTTTCAGTTAATGGTGTTAGACGGCTTTTAACTTCCGCTACAACTTCATCCGAAACGTCGTAAATTTCCATTCCAGCTTCTTCTGCTAATTTCCAAGCTTCAACACTTGTATATTCTTTTATAAATTTACCAAGCTCTTCAGTTACTTCTTCACTTGCCTGATCAATAGCCGCTTGAATGTCGCTTGGTAGACTTTCGTATGTGTCGTTATTCATAGAGAAAACTCCACCCCAACCATTTAGTGGAAGGTTTTTGATCCCATACTTTAGAACTTCGGTAAACTGATAGTCTAACCATGAAGTGGTAGAACCCCAATATCCATCAACTGTTCCACGTCTTAAAGCCTCAAGTGATTCTGAAGCACTGATTGCTACAGGAGTGGAACCAATTGCAGCAGCTGCTTCATCGTGTAAACCGCCAGAAGAACGTAACTTTAATTGGGCCAATTCTTTAATTGATTCTGGTTTTGTATCTACTGTTGCAATAGTATATGGTTCCCAAACAACGGCCATAATCGGTTTGATACCTATTTTCTGTAGTTGCGACTTAAATGGTTCCTGTTTTAATACAGACCAATAAGCAGCGGTTCCAGCTTCTGGATCACTATATAAATCGGGTAGCATCGGGAAATCCATAATTGGGAGTGACTTTTCCATATAAAGCGTGTATCCAGCATCTAAAACTCCGCTTTGTACAAGGTTAAATGTATCTGCTGCTGCACCCATTTGAGAATTCGGATAATGTTCGAAAGTTACTCTTCCATCCGTTAACTCTTCAACGCGTTTCATCCAAGGGATAACTGCATTGACTGTTAAGTTATGATTCTCAGTTAGGTGTGTACCAAATTTCAGTACATACTTCTCGTCCTTCTCTTCGCTTTTCGACGAAGATTCACTACATGCAGATAAAACCAGCAAAAGCATAGCAACTAGCAAGATTGATAATTTCTTCATTCTGTTTCCCCCTATTTTTTATTAATGGTTAACCATAATTCATACATTGTCTGTTACTTCGCTAATTGATACGTTATTAACGCCTTTTTTTATAATTCTTCTCATGCAGACTACAAACTCGGCTATTAATCTTAATACTAAAACTGCAGATCCTAATGGCAACCAAATGTAAGCAAGCCAAATTGGCCATCGTATTAACCCTGAAGTCAAATTGTTGTTTTGGAATGCCGTAATGGTTCGCTCCAAACCTGTGTATCCAATAATCCCCATTATAAAAATACCGATGAGAAGTATCATAAGATAGGTTACGTTCCTTAAAGCTATTGGAAGTTTATTATGAATAAAGGTGATACTGATATGGCCTTTTTTCGCCCACGTATATCCAAATGCAAGAAAAATCATTGCCACCATTAAATAGTTTTCTACTAATACATAAGCACCTTTTATAGGAATATCAAATACTTGCCTCATCAATCCGTCTATCGCTACGATCACCATAACAGCGAAAAGCATAATGCAAGAAACTGCAATAAGGATCTTGTCAATATAATTAATGAATTTCATCTATCTCACCTCGATTCATAAGATTGACGTTAACCATGGGAAGAGGAAAAGTATTAATATTACGCCGAATTGTGCTGCCACAAATGGCATTACACCTTTAAAAGTCTCTTCCAACGATTCACCAGCGGTTCCCGATGCGACATAGCAGTTTAAACCAAGAGGAGGTGTAACTAATCCTGTTTCAGCTGCAGCTACAATCAAAATGGCAAACCAAATCACATCCACACCAAGTGCTTCCACAACTGGAATCGCAAGAGGTAGTGTTAAGTATAAAATAGCAACCTGATCCATGAACAAACCAAGGAACGCGTACAGTAAAACAAAAATCAAGACAATGTATATGGCTGCCATATCAAGTTCTGAGATGAAGACAACCAATTTTCTTGTAATCTGGGTTAATGTTAAGTAATATCCAAAAACCATGGCGCCGACAATAATTGCAAAAATCATCGTAGTTGTTTTAATAGTGTTTTGTAAGGCGACAAATACTTTTTGAAAAGATAACCTCTTCATGAACAATGGAATTAGGAAAGACCCTAAGGCTGCGACTCCCGCGGCTTCCGTAATAGTGACCCAACCGGAAAAAATGCTTAAAATAACAATGACCAATAATAATAAAATGGGCCATAAATCTTTCAACGAAGCGAGTTTTTCCATAAAAGGTACTTTCTCGTTCAAACGAGGAGCATCGCCCGGACGTTTTTTCACCCAGATTAGAACAACAATTATATAAACGATTGTTGTTAAAATCCCCGGTATAATGGCCGCTCTAAATAATTCGGTTATTGAATAGCCCGAAATCAATCCAAAGATAATCAATGTCCCACTCGGTGGAATCATAATTGCAAGTGTTCCACTCATACTTACAACTCCCATTGATAATCTGGTGGAATATCCGTGTTTATTCATTTCTGGCACAGCAGCCCCGGCTAACGTAGCTGCAGATGCTGTACTTGTCCCACTCAATGCGCCTAAACCAGCACCTGCTAAGACAGTTGCAATCGCCAATCCCCCTGGCAATCTACCAATCCATTTCTGTGCAACCCAAAATAAATCCTTTGTAATATTGCTTGTTGTTAAAAAGTTTGCCATTAAAATGAATAGTGGGATTGATAGAAAACTGTAGTGCGCCACTGACGTATAAGAGTTCGTTGAGAATATACCTAAAAGGGTGTTGAAATCAGCTACGAATAGTAACCCGATCGCCCCAGCCATAGCCATAGACAGGAAAACCGGTACGCCAAGGGCTAAAAATAAAAACAGCAAGACTATCCCTATATAAATTTCCATAGTTCTCCTCCCTTTAGTAATTTATTCGTTTAATATATACATAACATCTTTAACACCCTGTTTAAGAATAAAACTCACCTGATTTACTCGTCGTTGTATTTCTGTTACTAACATGAAATATGCCTTATCGTTTCGGTTATAGTCTTTCAATTCATGAATAGATGCTAATAATGGAACTGGCGGTAAAGGTAAAGCCGGATCCGGTTCAAATTCAGATATATTAACCTGCATCAGTCGAACAACCACCCGTGAAATTGATTTAATGAGTTCATTATTCTTTTGAATATCATCTTCTTTGCTCTGTTTAATTTTGGTGATCACTTTATCTGTTAGTTGATAAAACTCATTAAAATAGTGTTTTAATTTCTCTGTGTTAACTGAATCCTGAGCTAGTTTCATATAGTTTTCAATGAAACCTTTTAATTCCTCTACTCCTGAATGAATGTCCAACGGAATTAATTTATCATGACAACAACGATAGACAAATGACAAATAGACTTTGGCGTCTCGTTCAAGAATGGACTCATCAATTTTGTCGAACGTATCCTCCGTAGTATGCCACCACCATCCGAAGCCTGAACTATCCGGCCCATTATTGAACTGTTTAATCATATAGTAGGTGTCGAGCTTCTCTGGTGGGTTTTTCATTGGCTGGCCAGAGAAACCCATAAAAGCAGAGGGAACCCCTGCACCCCAAAAAGATTGATCTCCACTTCGTCCAAATGGCTTGCCTTTAAATGTTTGGCCTGTTTCTTCTTTAATAACTTCTGCAGCAATTTTTTTAGTCAATGCCATAATATTTCCTTCGGTAACAATCGTTGCGCCTTTTGCTCCAACCGAGTCAACGTTCACATGCAGTAAACAATTATCATAAATTTCATGGAAGTTTTGGTCGTAATAATGGGCCGATCCTGCATAACGACCATGAGAATGGCCAGACCAAAATGCAACTTTTAATGATCTTCGCAGTGGATATTGTGATATGATTCGCGCCACCTCAATCATAACTGCATTGGCAGTCCCGTTATCCATGGCACCATAATGCCAGGAATCAACATGGCCACTAAACAAAATATATTGATCCGAATCTTCTTCGCCTTCAATATCAGCTATCAAACTTGGAATCTTGCGCCATCCCTCATCAAGACGTGTAGTGATGTGGGCTTGCTTTTGTTCTTTTGCAGCTTCAATAATTTTCATCCCTGCGTTTTGCGCTACATTAAGAATATATAATCTAGGAATTTCATGGATTGTCTTTCTAGTCGGGTTCCCCCATACAGGGGAAACAATCATATTATGTACATACTCACCGTTGATAAATATGCACCCTTTAGCTCCCTTAATCATGGCTTTTTGCACTATTCCCCGCTCTGCAAAACCGTGTATAATTAGTGCTTTTCCAGTGCAGTCAAACAAGGGATCATCTAATAACATGTTATCCTCGATGTATAGCAAATTCAAACTCACACCATCTTCGCCAGTCGCTCCAGACATTGAAGTTGTTATACATGGGAAACTTACGCCATCGATTAACAGCTCCGATTTGAGCGGTAAACTTATAAATGCATCATGAAATTTTAAGGATGTTTTAATACCGAATGACCGAAGGGTCGATTCGATATATTTAAACGCTTTCAATTCATCTATTGACCCGGAATTACGTTCATACTGTGAAATATTGTATGTGTAATCCATTAGATATGAGGATTCCACATTGTTTGTTAGGTGTAAAGTAATAACTTGTCACTCCCATACTGAATCGTATTAATTGCTAATAGGAATAGTAAAATCTCCCGCACTATTGCCTCCATCGACGTAAATCGAGGAACCTGTTATGAAATCAGCTGCTTCAGAACATAAAAAAAGAATCGTCTGTGGAGCATCATTTGGTCCAGATGTACGCCCTAATGGAATTTTTCGGCACATCGCTTCGATATATTCATCACTTAAAGCATTTACTTCACTCCCTGGTGCAAAACCAGGGCTAACCGCATTAACACGGATTTTATATTCTGCTAATTCCATCCCAAAACCTCTTGTCATCATCTCCAATGCAGCTTTTGACATTGCGTAGGGAACTCCCCCAATTCTAGGGGTTTTGGCTGATTTTGATATAATATTAATGACAGATCCGGGCTTCTCTTCTTGAATTAATAACTCACTAAATTGCTTTGTCATGACAAATGGAGCACGGATGTTTAAATCCATAACTTGATCCCACCGACATAAATCGGTATCAAGTAATTTCCCATTGGGATAAATGCCAGCGTTATTAATAAGAATATCGGCGTATCCCCATTCACGCTGAACCTCTTTAAAAAAAATTTGTACACTGGTTTCTTCGGTTAGGTCAAATGTTGATAGTCGAACCCTATCTCCTTTAAATGCTTTAGTGAAGTTCAGTAGTTTATCTTCATCTATGTCAATCAGCCATAAATCTGCCCCAGCAAGATGAAACGCTTTACTAATCCAAGATCCAAACATCCCTGCCGCACCTGTAACGATCACTTTCTTATTTGTATAATTAAATGAAACAGTGGACATATCTGACCTCCCTTTAAGACAACTCTCCAACTTCCCCGTTAATAACAAATTGTGTTCCCAATACTGCTGAATGCTTCTCCATTCTTTTTAAAACATTTATCGCCCTATCCCCTTCGATGAATTCGGGTTCGCCATAACGATTTAATGCAATAGGGTAAAATTTAAATTTACATTTAGTTGAGTCGGAGATTATAGTTTCCATGAGAACTGCTTCCCTAGCTTCACCTGTCTCTAAGCTGTCAACATTGTAAGGAGGATATTTTGCCGTTAAATGTGTTTCATGATCTTCGCTCATACTATGGAATAAAAAGTTACCAAGACTATAAACGATGTATCCTTCTTTATACTTTTCTACACCGTGGACTACATGTGGATGGTGACCCATAATTACATCCACACCGGCGTCTATCAAAGCGTGTCCCATTGGCTGTTGATAGTCTGCAAGAGGTCCTTGAAATAATGCACTCCAACCATGAGGAACCCCCCAGTGAACTTGAGCAATTAAGACATCAACATCTTTTTTAATAGACTCGATCTTTTTACAAGCGTAGACTAAATCATCCCCAACTACAGACGTTTCAACCCACGGAGCCATGCCCGGCTGTTCGTCAAGGGTGACGCTATCAATATAAAAGCGCGATTTAGCCCGAATGGGTGCGACGCCAGGGCGATGTTCGTTTGCGCCAAAACCGGTTGGCAAAGCCGTACATAAACCGATATGTGCAATTTTTATTCCATTGATTTCTTGAATAACTGGTTCGAATGCTTCATTACTGTTTTTCCCAGCACCAATTACGTAAACGCTTTCATTTCTCAGGTTAGACAAAGTATCTTCAAGACCTTGTCTTCCATAGTCCATGGCGTGATTATTTGCAAACGAAACAATATCAATTCCAACCTCTTTAAGTGACTTTGCAATACTTGGATCTGCCTTTAAGTTTATTACTTTATCCGCTTTCTCTTTTGAAGTCGTCAAAGGTAGCTCTAAATTTACAATACCGATATCCGCAGCTAAAAACTTTTCCCAAATGAGGTGAACGTTCTTCTCGCAGTCATTGACATGTCTTAAAGGAGCTAAATCACCAGCGGATATTATGCTAACTGTTTTTTGCATAACGTTAATTCCTTTCTATAGGTTAATAGTACTCCACGCGTTAAATATTCCAATTATTCAACTACATTTAGATTAACATCAACTGAAGAGACTGAGAAATAGATTTAATCTAATGAAATTTGCTTCTAATACAGTACTTTCTATCACTGGAAAGATTTTAAATAGCATTGACTACTTCAAATTGAATTTTAATCCTCATTTAACGCCAACTTTTCACCGCATCAGAAAAATTAATCTTTAAATTCATTTCAAAGTATTCCAATTGATGATAGGATATATCTATCAGACATATAGATTTTAAATGGGGGATTGGTATGAATATTGATCATATTATGTCGTTTATTTATATTAATCGGTTCAAAAATTTCCATAAAGCAGCTAAGACACTATATATCTCACAGCCGTCATTAACATCAAGAATTAAGACCCTTGAAAAAGAATTAGGTGTTAGATTGTTTAATCGCAACACAAAAAAAGTTGAGTTGACAGAAGACGGTGAAATTTTTTTACCCTATGCCAACCAAATATTTAATAGTTATTTAAAGGCGAAGGTGAGTTTGTCAAAAAGTAATAGCTCATTAACAATCGGATCTATTATTTCGGTTTCCATGTCAATCCTTCCAAAAGTCGTGTTTGATTTTCAGCAAATCAATTCTCATACTACAATAGAAATAATTACTGCAAAGACTGTTACTATGATTGATAAATTGTTAAGAGGAGACTGTCAAATAGCCATAACTGAATCTGTCAATCATCCAAAAATAATTTCAGAGCCAATCCATCATGATAATGTTTCATTGTTCGTTAATAAATCACATCCATTCGCTTCCTACAATCGACCAATCACTCTGGAAGAAGTCTCTGGTGAACCATTAATTTGCTTTAATCCAAGGTCAAATTATTGGAAAGACATTTCAACAAGTTTTAAGTCCAATGGTTTACCTATGAATGTAGTTTTTAATATTGATAGTTTGGAGGCAGCCAAATCAGCCATAACAAAAGACATTGGCATTTGTTTTCTTCCAGAACTTTCTTTGGAAAATGACATTTCTAATGGAACTCTAATACGTATCCCACTGGAAAGTAATAAAGAATTCAAACGTGAGATTACTTTAAATTACTTAATGGATGCAAATGATGAGATAAAGCGATTAGCAGAATTCTTATTGCAAGCATTTAAAAGGCAAGTTATACAGAGTTAGGAAATTGATGCAACGAAAAATTGGCTATTGCAGAAGATATTCAGTTTTCACTGACTTCCGCAATAGCCACAACGAATTGTTAGTATGATGTTTTCCAGTCTCAAGTACATAAACTCAGACTAAAAAAACATTCTTTCTAAATACACTTCCACACCCTCCCACAACTCAAAAACAAAAGCACAAAAAGTCAACAACACCAAACAGATCTGTATAAAGATAAATATCTTATAAGCAGAAGCCTTCAAAAAGAACTTCTTATATAAAAATGGGTAAGGCACACGGCCGGCTTTAACAGATGCTTCGAAAAACTCTTTTGATGGTTTGATTTTTTTTAACTATAATCTTCCTTATAGGAGGTTTCTTTCGTTTGATACACATCCCCTACTAATTCGATTGGGTGTATTTTTTATATTTCGCGCATTCAATCCAACTATGCCCAGACCCCTCCACCCACTCATCCCAACACCCACAAATTCATCAAATAAATCATCACCGGAATAGTCAGAAATGCTACTAAAGTGGATAAAATAGTGGTTATCGTCCCCATCTCTTCATCTGCGGAATATTTGGCGAAAAGAATTGTCGATAGTGTCAGCGTCGGCATTGCAGCCTGGAGGGTTTGCAACATCACTTGGTCTAATGACAAGGCCTTTCCGATAAGTACTGCAAATACCGGTAGAAGAGCCAACTTGACCAATAGCGGTAGCCACAGTATCGATCGTGTTCCTGTCATCCCTTTAGTTGACCTAACTTTAAAAAGGCTAATGGTCATGATACCGATATAGAACATGGCCAGTGGGGCGGCTAAAGCGGCCAATCGGTCGAACAAGTCTGTAAGGAGGAATGGCGGTCGATAATGAAAGAGGACCATTGCCAACCCAGCGATTATGGCAATGATGGGTGGGTTAATCATCGTACGCAGCATGCCGAGTCCAATTTGACGCTCTTATTGAAGCAACAGTGCGCCGACCGTCCAAATTGTGAAGTCAACACCCGCATCGAACATTGCGGCATACAATGCACCTTCAGGACCAAGTAGCACCGCGCATAGCGGAATCCCGATGAATCCGGTATTGCCAAGTCCCGATAGGATAGCAAGTTCCTTAGCCCGGTTGGCTTTCCGATGGAACAAAACAGCAAATATGTAACCAATGCCGATCAGAAAGCACTGTGCTCTATTATGCACAGTGCTCGTCTAATCACTTGTAATCTTTTAAAAATTGAAGAACTGAGTGGACTAACAATAGGGTTCGACTCTCAAATGTGTCAAGTTCCATATATTCTTCTTCTCTATGCCAAATTCCACCGACTGGGCCCATTCCACAAATTGTCGGGATGCCCATAGAGGCTGTGAAACCTGCGTCGGCAGCACCATTAGTGCGCTGCTCTGTTACCTCAATGCCAAGTTCATCCCCCGCCCGTTTTACAGCTTGATAAAGTGTGATATCACTCATTCGAAGTGGTCAAATTAACGTAAGAATGATTTTGTATAGTTAGTTGAATCAATAAAAAACATAGGAATCTGGTCTATAAAAAAATGATTCCATAAGCGTTATTCGCCCCGGAATCTTTTTCATTATCAATTTGTCAATTCCTTAAAAATAGTAAAAGCTAATAGGTACGTCATCATCAGAACTTTCCATTAGTGTTCATGCTGTAATAGGAATACAGCTTCATCCAACTGCGTAATCTTATGCTTTAGATATAAAGAGAGCCGATTATAATAATAACGGGTTCGGTTGATGGGGATAAAACGCTAAAACACACATCAATTTCTTCCCTAATCAGCAGCATACGATTCGTACCATAATTAAAAATCGCGCCCGTTTGTTGAAATTACCTTTTATAATTTTTGAATAAAATAAGGACCCAACCCTATATCAGTTTCATGTGTGATGACAAATGTCCATTTGTTTTCCCAATCCATCACGTAGATGTCTGTATAGTTCCAATCCCATTCATCGTAAGGTAAATCTTTCATTTTTAGGTTCTTAGCATTTTGAACTAAGAATGCTTCATTCGTGAATTGGTAAAAGATTGTACAACGGTTCTTTATCTGTCTTTCGAATGCCCTTATAGCATCTTCCCTTTCAAAACATGTAACCTTTTCGTAACTACAAAGGTGCCATAAAAACGATTCTATATCTATTTCCTTTTGCTCCTGCTTTGAAAGATGATTAGCAAAGTTTTCAAGCCACTTTCCACGTAAGTAACGTCCCCACTTCGGTATTTCCAACACCCTAAACTCTCTATTTTGCATAATATTTAACCTTTCTAAACAAGTACCAAGTGCTAATTCTAGTGACTTGTTTTAAAATTCTTATTCATAATCTGGCCCGTTTGTTGAACAAGCCGACTTCTTATATTACTATTTTATCACAAAATCATCTGTTCCCTTCAATTTTTCCAGTTAATTCCAAAGTGATTTTCCAACCTCCAAATCAACATACTTATTAGCAGCACAATTTACACTGTAATTCGCAATGGCGCATAATTTTATGCGGCGCTGTGAATTAACGTGCTAATGGGTATGCCAATTCACCTGAATTAGAAGCCATTACGTTGAAACAGTTCAGAATTCAATGAGCTGGTATCCGAAATTACAGCTTCTTATGCACGATGTGCAATATGGAGACATCTATTTAAAATCACACGAATTAAAAAAACTTAATATTCAAAGTATACCGATGTTAGACTTTAGTTGCTATCCAATATACCTATTAAAATGAAATCATCCGATGATAGTAGTCTTAGTCACTTTATACAGATGTCTATAAAATTATTAGAAGCACACCTATCGGTGTGCTATGATCCATGTTGATACAGGGGATGTTTAATTATCAACCCGAGCGTATCTCCCCTCCGCCCGATCTTCAAGACCCAATTTCATCGGATTTCCAGACACTTAACAACTCAAATCCCAAATTGTATCCATGCATGCGCACAAAGGATATTCTGTTTATACATTAAATGTGAATAAAAATAAGTCCAGCATCAAAAAAACCAGCCTTATATAATTTCATTCTTATAAACATACAATTGTAGTGAATTGACTGAATTCATTCATGCACAGGTACCTTTACAAACATCTCCCGTACCTTCTGCAATACCCGCTGCCTTCGTTTCTTCACACCCGACACGGAAATGCCAAATCTCTTCGCACATTCCGCCTGACTGCATGCCTCGATAAACAACCATTGCAGCAATTTCCGATCATCTTCTGTCAGCGATTCAATCACGTTTTGCAGCTGTCTGTTTCCGCAATTCCCCCCTCCATCATCCACTTCAATCAAATTTGTCAACATTTCATCCTCAGTAGGCATGTGATGTTGCTCAAAGCGATTTTCTCTTTTCATCTCATCCATCATTGCACCGCGAATAGACCAATAGGCGAATGGTGTGAAATCCCCTTTTTGCTTATCAAATCGTTTCCATGCATACCAGAGGGCTACCCTACCTGTTTGCTGGAATTGGTCAAAATCGCGATAGATATTCAATTGCCGTATACATGCCGAAATCATTGGTTCATATTGAGTTAACACGTCTTCAAAATTCAACACTTGGTTGACCTTTCCGATCGTGCACGATTCAGTTTATTCCCGGGTATCTTCATCATAGAGGGAACGAACTATAGACACCAATGAGCATTTATGACGTTTGGCTTACCATACTTGGTATATAAATAGGGTAAAAGAGGTCTTTTGTAGACAATTTTTAAAATAAATATGTATTTTCTACATCTTTTGACTATTTTTTATTGGAATATTACGGTAAGATAGAAGAATGAGAATAAAGGAGGATATAGTATGAAAGATGATAGTTTTTTGTTAGATAGTCGGGCATTGGCTCTAAAACCTTATTTTTCTGAGAAGTACTTGTCCAAAATTATTACAACTCATGGCATCTACTACTCATCATTAAACCCTAAAGAACTGTTAGACAAGGCATGCCTGCGCCATTATTCTTCTAAGGCTGGCCGCAAGGAGGCGGCGAGGAAACTTCTAAAGTTCAATAGGAAGACACCGTTCTTAATCAGCGATGAGGTTGGCGTTTTTCCAACAAAATCTTCAAAACATGATGATTGCATCTACATCTTCAGTCATTTTTTCCAGACTGAACCGATAGATAGTAAGAACACATTAATTACTTTCAACAATGACATTTCCATCAAAGTATCGGTTTCACCATACACAGTCCGTCAGCAGAAGTCGCGTCTTCATATGCTACTCAGTCATGTACAGCTATCCAAACGCCAATACATAATCACCCCGGTTTAAAAAGTACGGATATCAACACCAAAAATTAGTTTACCAATAGTAAGAGGCACTACAGACCACCACAATCTGTAATGCCTATTTTTTTATGTTGAAAACCGTGCTATTATCCCCAACAAACAACTTTTAAAATAAATTACCCCACGAAGTATCCCTTTTGCCCTTTCCCATCTATATAGATAGTAAAGGGGGACATCAAAATGCTACATTACTTAAAACAACACGCTCGCTTCAATACAATCGAGGAAATGGACACTGCCGCAGAGCAGCATATCATGCGCCACTATGATGAAATGACGAAGTCGGATCGCCAAGTTTTAGAGATCATCCGCCGCTATTCCGTAAAATACGGAGCTGCACATTTGAAGCATGAAACGATTGAGACCGCCATAGGTAAATCAAATATCACTGTGAGACGCGCCATCCGGAAACTTGTCCAGTTAGGCATCATTGAAAAAGTCCGCTTTATCCGTCCTATAATGAGCGGTCTCGGCGCCAACATCTACGTCATCTTACCCTTAGATGACCAGGGGAAAATGGTCGATCGGGATGATGACAATAAACCGCATGACGACAAGGAGTACAAGCAAATTTTTAGGGACCAAGCTCTTCCTTCTAAATCTCTATTAAAATCTAAAGATCTTACTAACACGTCTCCAGTGGAGTCGCAAAAGTTATCCACAAGTCTATTCAGTCGAATGAAAAATCTCCTTGCAGGAACAATTGGAGACTCAAAATTAGCCCGTGAATTCTTCGGTATCCACAGGGCCATCTCGGGACGAATGTTGAAATATGAGATTTATCAGGATGACAAGCATGTGTTTGAGGACCTTGCGTATCGTGCGTTGATGATCACTGTAATGGCGACAAAAAGGAAGGAAATCCGCAATTTGCCGGGGTACTTTAAAGGTGTGTTGGACAAGTTGATCGATGAGACATATTTCAAGGATATTTTTATGCTGTATGATGTGCCGGTAGAGGAATTCCATTGTTCCTAATGGGTATTTCGGCTTATTATAAAAAATCTTTCGCATACGATCCTTCACTGGAATGAATTGACCAAGTCAGATCGGAAGGTTCTTGATGTCATCGTCAGTCATTCAGAAGAATACGGGGCTGCAAAATTGAGGTGCAAAATGATCGAGGAATCTATTGGGAGATCCAATGCAACAGTACGCAGGGCAATCAGTAAGTTAGTTAGGTTGAATGTCATTCACAAGTTTCATTATTTACATCCTGTGAACGGTGGGATTGATGCTAATATTTATGTGGTCTTGCCGGTTAGGGTGTCGTGAATTTTACCGCAAATAGCTTTGAAAGAAGGCTCCGATAGTGCAAGGGCGTCACATTCCGGAACAGTTGGGAATTCAATAGCACCTAATGGTAGTTCACTCGGTGAGCTCTTGCGCGAAAGAATGCGCTCTTCACGGGATTTACATAGAAAGAAATCGGCCGTTTTTTGCAGGCCTTTGAAGGATTTCAGGTGAAGATCGAAATGAAGGATTTCGCGGATGAGTGGGACGAATGAAATTGTATGTATACTTCGATTGCGACAAGCAGTTCGGAAGATGGAAGTTAAATTATTTTCCTCACAATGTATCCTTTTTGACCTCTCCTGTCTATATAGAAGGTAAAGGGGGAATTACCAATGACACAATGTTTTAAGGAACACTTCAAGTTCGCAGATACAGGAGAGATGTTTCACGCTTCTTTCAAGCACACGAATCGCCACAACGCTGTTCTGACGAAGGATGATCGCAATATATTGGATTTGATCCGTTTCTACACGGCTTGGCATGGGGCTGCCAATCTGACATATGAACTGATTAAGTCTACCGGGAGATGTCTATCCACCATTTATTGCGCTATAAGGAAGCTCATTAAATTAGGCATCATAAGCGAGTGCTATTCTGAAATCGACGGTATTCCAACTGTGCTTTATACAATGCAGCCGTTTGAAGAGGATTCGGTCGGAGCATTGTCAAGGTTCGGCAGACCCGTTCAAAAAGGTACCAGATTCCGGAACAATTCTGAATTCAATGAGAACCTGGTACCTGAAATTAAGAGAAGAAAAAGACAGGAGTCAAGCAACAGGTTTTTTTGTTATTGTTTCAGCAGTTGCATTAGATGCAGGAGTATTATCAACTAAATACTTATTAAATCAAAGCCATGCATGAAAATAATCCCCTTCCGCAAGTACCACAGTTGCTATCACAAACAATTTTTAAGACTTGGATTTTCAAGGTAGCTTAATCCTGTTGTAAAAACTATTTAAGTGAATACTTTACCATTGGTAGGCTCCTTTCGCGAAAGGATAAATATGACTTAGTTTCAAAATCATTCACTTTTTGTGATTTCACTGTACCTGAAGTGTTACTAGTGGATGGTATTAAAAAACTGTACCAACTTCTGAAACAATTTAGAATTTAATGAGAACATGGTATCCAAAATTAAGACACAGCATTAACATCTTACCCGACCGGAGTCCGACCTACTATGTGCTCAACTTTGTCCAGTAACTCAACTTGGTGCCCGAAATCAATGTTATAAAACTTGGAGATTCTATAGTAGGGTAACCCAAGGTTTTTATTTTTTTTGCAGTTTTCTTTTTCAGGTTTTTGAAGTCTTAGAAATATATCTCATTGTCTATGTTTTAAATTACTTCATTTTATGTTATATTGTGATTAAATTCTAAGGAGTGTATATAATGCCAAAAGTTGCATCTTTAGTTAAAGAATTAGTTGAGATTGCCCAAGACTATGAAAATTGTACTTTTGACGAGGCTCATGTGACTAAATGGTTAAGTCAATTCCCAGAAAGATATCATGAAGTCATTATGCGTGAATTTGTTTATATTATAGGTAAAATCTATGTAAGCAAAAGTCAAATGATTAATTACGTAGATTCTATTATAAAAAGCGATAAAATATTTAGTGATAATTCAAAAGACCATTACTTTTTGAACATCCAAGACACTGGTACGAGTCAAATTGATTTACTTCATATTTTGAAAGATATAATTGGAGACGACTCTGATTTTAATATTATAGAATCAGATGAAGTAGCAGAAGGGTCATATGTATATATAGATGACGTTTTTTATACTGGTAACAGGTTAAAAAGAGATATAGAAAGATGGGTTGAACAAGTAGATGATATAACTAAAGTGAAAAAATTGGATGTTATTTATTACATTGTTCATACAAAAAATTATTCTTATATAAAGGAAGAATTGAAAAAAATATTACCTTATACTGAGATTAGCATTTGGTATAAGAAAGCATTAAGCAATAATATTAAAAAGTTAGAGACCTATGATGCTTATCTGCCTTCCGATAAATACAAATTCACGAGTGAGGCAACTAAATATATTTCTGAAATCGATAACGAAAGATCGGAAAAACAGAAGCAGTATATTAAATTAATTAGACCAGATGGTTTGATAAATAATAGCAAGTATTTTCAGAGTCAGGAAGACAGAAAATTATTGGAACACCTATTTTTTGAATCCGGAGTAAAAATAAGTGAGCTTGTTGCGAACAAAAGTTTTAAAGCAATGGGGTATGATTATGGTTTGAGCTTAGGTTTTGGAAGTATCGTCATTACTTATCGAAATGCTCCAAATAATAGTCCGCTTGTTTTATGGTGGGGAAATTCAACATTAAATAATTGGTATCCTTTGTTTCCAAGGATAGTTTAATAGGAAGGTGATAATATCTCAAATAATGAAAGAACGTATAGGCGTACAAATGTCATTTCCTTCAGGAAAACTAAGGAAGACTTTGGTGGATTATCCAATATGGCAGCTGGGTTTCCAATAAAAATAAACAATGTGAAAATCAAAAGTTCAGAAGCTTTATATCAGGCGCTTAGATTCACTGAGTATCCAGAAATTCAAAGCGAAATTATAGCTCAGAATAGTCCCATGACCGCTAAAATGAAGAGTAAAAAGTATAGGCAATATAGTAGGCAAGATTGGAATGATATAAGAATTTTAATAATGAGATGGTGTTTAAGAATAAAACTAATTCAGAATTGGGAAAGCTTTGGAGGGTTACTTGTCGAAACTATTGGCAGAGATATAGTTGAAGAGTCTGTAAAAGATAAATTTTGGGGTGCTATACCTATTGAAGACCATACATTAGTAGGTGTAAATGCACTTGGGAGACTTTTAATGGAACTTAGAGACGAAATGCCTAACTACCTAAAATCAAAAGAATTATCACCTCCTAAAATTTCAAATTTGAAGTTATTTGGAAATGAAATAGGGTGCATTTCTTTTAGTATTACAGAAATGCCATTTGCTAATGACGCTGACGTTATACAAAAAAAAATAGAAAATCTAACGATTTTTGATATTAATTAGTGTGGTTTGTTTTTTAAAGGGACATTAGATTACACCGAACCGAGAACCAGAGGCATTGTGACCTCGCGTACCAGCGTTATGGATCTTGTCCTGCAAATACGAATAATACGTGAAACGAATTCGAGTTTAGATTGATGTTTTTGTCAACATGAAATTGAGCCAGAGCGATCACATCAAAAGTGAGCCACTTTATTCTTTTGATTCCCCAGTATTGGGGAATTATGGATGTTTATGATTCTGACCCCGAGGGGCCAGAATCATAAACATCGCGCGCGCCTTCAACCCCCTGATTTGCTTGTCGGAGGCTTTGTCTGAATCGATAAGATTCGCCATTTAACAGGTGGATGTGAGATCGATGTGTTAAACGATCAAGCAACGCAGCTGTCATTTTTTCATCTCCAAAGATTGTAGTCCATTCTGAGAATTCCAGATTGGTGGTAATGATGACGCTCGCGCGTTCATAACGTCCCGAGAAAAACTGGAATAGTAATTCCGCACCGGTTCTTGAAAAGGGGACATAGCCTAACTCATCCACAATGATCACATCATATTTGAGCCACTTCTTCTCAAAAGCACCTCGTTTGTGTTCTTCGTTAGCCATCAAAAGCTCTTCCACCAGTTCAGCTGCCGTAATGAATTTGACATTGAAACCATTCTGAATAAGTTCAATCCCCAGCCCAGTTGACAAATGAGACTTCCCAGTCCCACTGTTACCAAGAAAAATTATATTCTCTTTCTTTTCGATGAAATCTCCTTTGGCCAATGTCAGGAACCGATTTCGATTAAGACTTGGCATCAGGCTGAAATCATACATATCCAATGTCTTATGGACAGGGAACTTTGCCTGTTTTAGGCGTCGTTGTCGCTGATTTTCCTCTCTGGTCGCCACCTCTACCTCCAATAATGCAAGTAGATACTCCTCGGGTAAGGAGGAATCCTTGGTATATTCTATGTCTGTTACAACAAGCTCTCTTTTGTTATTGCCAATAAGTGTACCTAAGGTGAAGATAAGGGTGGTATCTTTAAATGGAACTATGTAATTTCGATTTAAATAAAGAAATCCATTTGGATAAATGCCTTCCAATTGCGTATATGTTGAATTTATCCCAATTCCTAATTTAGTTTCAAATTCTTCGTCTGTGGAGATAATTGTAATGACTTTATCATCATATATGCCAAATGAAATATTATTGTATTCGTAAACAAGCAATTCCATACCATACAGAACTTTATTTTTCTTCTCTATCGGTATACCAAGTTTCTCTACTACCATATCTTTGGTATCTCCAAGTTTTATATTATACGTCGAAAATTCCTCCCCACTATCATTAATATTACCTGCAAGAGTATTTGTATTGCATGCACTTAAAAAAAGGATAATAAATAAAGTTAAAATAACTGACATATGATTTCTTTTCATTGTATTTTCCTTCCATTCCATTATTATTAATGATGAACATACTTTAAATCATCCTTTATGCCTGCCCTAAATCTTCCCAAAAAATATTCACAAATAAATTTAACTTTTAAAGAAATTCCCTGATTAAATATTCCAATAACTAAATCTATAAAATTGCCCCAGCCATTTAAAGCTGAGGCAAAATCATCCTATTCTATTCCTATATCTCAAACAATACCCTGCCCACACAAAACACCACAAACAACCCCAATAACCCTCTCCTGCTCCTCGACCGTCATACTCGATCCCGAAGGAAGACAAATCCCACTCGCAAACAATCGCTCACTAACCACATCATCCTCAGCATGCGCATAAAATGCACACCCTTCAAACAGCGGCTGCAAATGCAACGGCTTCCAAACAGGTCTCGCCTCAATGTTTTCTGCTTCCAAGGCATCAATCAGTTCATAAGGAGTTACACTGATCTTTCCAGGATCCAATAACATTGCAGTCAACCATCTATTAGAATAAGTACCTTCCAACTCCGGCATAAACTCAACACCTTGAATGCTTGCAAGAGCTTCCACATATCTTTCATACACCGCACGTCTCGCCTCTATACGCTCATCCAACACCTCAAGCTGCGCTCGGCCCACACCTGCAAGTATATTACTCATTCGATAGTTATAACCAACCGAACTATGCTGATAATGTTTCGCTGCATCACGGGCTTGTGTTGCTAAAAATCTGGAACGTGCCAATCCATCCAGGTCATCCGATACTAACATTCCCCCACCCGAAGTTGTTATGATCTTATTTCCATTGAAGGAATAAACACCATATTGGCCAAACGTTCCACTCTGCTTCCCTTTATATAACGATCCCAATGATTCTGCAGCATCCTCGATCACTGGGACTTCGTATCGGTCACAAATTGCCATTAATTCATCCATCTTGGCACTTTGGCCATACAAATTCACAACAATGACGGCTTTGGGCAATTGCCGCCTCGATTGTGCCACTTCCATGGCACGTGCTAATGCAATCGGTGACATATTCCATGTTTCGTCTTCGGAATCAATAAAGACAGGGGTAGCCCCCGAGTATAGAATTGGATTGGCACTTGCCACAAATGTTAAGCTTGAGCAGAAAACAGTATCCCCCTTACCTACTCCAAGCAATTCTAAAGCCAAGTGAATTGCCGCTGTACCGGAAGAAGTCGCTGCAGCTCCGCCACTACCAACATAGTTTGATAGTTCACTTTCAAATGCATTTACATTCGGTCCAAGCGGTGCAATCCAATTCGTTTCGAATGCCTCATTTATATACTTCTGTTCATTCCCACTCATATGTGGGGGGGAAAGTAAGATTCGTGCATTCATTAAAATCATTCCTCATCATGAAGTATTAAGTTTCATTTTATAGTCTAATTAACATATAACCTTTTTCAAAAAAGCTGATCTTCCTTATTTCTTAAAGCATTCCGATTTCAATCCATGTCTTCTGAATAACTTATTCACTGCGGATCAGGCATCTGCACTTTATATCGACTATTAAACTTTATCTATTTCAGATAAATATGCATTTATTATAATACTGCGATCAAATTGATTCTCCATCTTTTCACGCCCTGCGATACCCATCAGTTTTTTTTCTCCGTAAGGCATCTCCAAGAAATGAATAATAGCTTTATGCATACTTTCCGCATTCATTGCTTCAAACCCGATACCACTTACTCTTTCGTCAAAGGTCTCTATACACCCAGGAATATTGGAAGCGATAACAGGTCGACCCATTGATGCAGATTCCAATAAGACGTTGGACATTCCTTCATGATGTGATGGATTAATTATTGCATGACTATCTTTTATGAAAGGACGGACATCATTTTGGGATCCGTGGTATTTTAATATACCTTTCCTTTCATATTCCATTAACAATTGGTAATAACTTTCCTCGCAGCTACCAATAAAGTTAAAATCAACATTTGAATAACTCTTCTTTACCATTTCGGCAACCTTCAATAATTCATTAATTCCTTTTGACTTCATCATCCGACCAATAAAAAGAAACTTAATTTTTCCACTATCTGGCGGGTAATCCTCTAAAGGGAATTGTTCTAAATTAACTCCTGAGCCAGGAATTAATCTTGCCTTATCCAAAACGATTTTTTTCTCTTTAAAAACCTCTAAATTTTTGTCGTTCTGAAAAAAAACACACTTTGCTTTTTTTAATCCAACCTTATAAAGATATAAGGAAATTAATTGTAATAATCCTTTGTTTTCAATTGATGTCCCTAAACCTGTTATATTTGCTATATATGGTATTCTAAGCATTCTACAAGCAATTCCACCATATATATTTGGTTTAATTGTATATGTCAATACAAGAAATGGTTTAAGGTCTTTCAGAATATTAAGGTAAGACATGAATAGTTTCAAATCAGTTAATGGGTTCTTCCCACGTCTATTCATTTTCACCTCTATGCATTTAAATCCTTTTTGTTTAAAATAAGACATTTTCTCATGTTTAGGTGATGCAATATAAACTTCATAACCTTCCATCAATAGCCTATCTAAAAGCTCTCTTCTAAAAAGGTATAGACCTTTTGTTGCATTAGCCAGTATTAAGATTTTTTTCAAATTACCACCATTTCTTTCCATAGACTAAAACGCTTACCGTCCTAACAATTTTCAAATTACCTCAATAAACTTTCGCATGAAATCAACGCTTAAGTTCATCAAATTGCATTATTTATCTTACTTTTTATACTCACTAATTATGTAGGGTCTTTTTCCCGACTTTAAAGGGGGAATTGTAGATGTATATTCAAGAATAATTTCTGCGTCATTACCAAGTACATTCTTTAAACGTGTCAATATTATTGATTCAGTTTCACCTTTTATATATGAATCAAGTACAGATAATCTTAGTATATAGAGTGATGCATTCTTTTGAATGAACTGAAATTGAAAAACATGATTGATATCACGCATGGTACTATTTATAGCAAATGGAGATATTCTTATCCCCGATGTATTGTAAATTATTTCAACGTTTCTTCCTTCAATTCTTTCAAACACTGGAGAATCAAACCCACATTTACATTTAAAATTTTCTTTTAAAACTGCCAAATCCCCTGTGTCATATCTAATAAGTGGCATTGCATGTGAATAAAGGTCTGTTACAACCACCCTTCCTAACTCTCCTCTTGTTACGGGACGATCTTCATCAATTGCCAATAATTCAATTTTATAACTTGCTTCGTTCAAATGATAATTTCTTTCCTGAATACACTCATGTGCTATAACACCTAATTCTTCAGAAGCATACCTTCCCACTACTGCACAACCAAATATCTTCTCGGCAATTTCCCTTGTCTCTTCATACAACGGTTCTGATGTTGCAATTATTCCCGTAATATTAAAATTAGCGGCTGTATCTCCCTTTGATTTACAGAATTCAGCTAATGCTTTAATTACGGAAGGATAACCAATAATGGTTTTGACGCCTTTTTCCAACAAAGTTTTTCTTTGTTGTTCTAACCAACTAATATCTAATTCTGTTGGCTTCATAAATATTTTATTTTGTAATAGCATATTAATACGACTTCTATCTTTTGCGCCTATTAAAACATGTTTCATTCCAATCTTGTAATCTACCCAGCTATTAAAAAATACAACTTCCGAGAATTGGCGCTTCTTTTTATGCTTAGACAATAAAAACGTGAAAGGGGTTCCATAAGAACCACTAGTTGTTACCTTTATTAATGAATTTTCTTCATATTTATTTGATAGAAAGTCATTATAGTATTGTCTAATGACATTTTTACCGATAACTGGAAATTCACCCAAATCAGTTTTACCCTTGTAATTTTTATAGAAATTTGTGGTTTCACAAGCATGCTTTAATAGTTCTTTAAGTCTTATACTACTTGTTTTTCTCATTAAAGAAGAATTACTTGAAAATGAAGTTAGTTCTTTAAGGTTCTTTAAAACTGCGCCTCCCATAAGTAGGTCAGTTCCCCAAAAACCAATATTCCTAATTCTCTCAGACAAATTCACTTTTTCAACTCCTGTAAAGGCACTCTATTATTAAAAATTGCCTTATTTCAATATATAAGTGACTTTTATTTTACTTATTTACTTTTGTAGCTGGGACTCCCACATACAAGCTGAAGGGGTCAACATCCTTTATTACAACAGCACCAGCCCCAACAATCGAGTATTGGCCAACTCTAATCCCTTGAATAATGCAACTTCCAGTACCAATCATTGAAACCATTTCAATATTAACATTTCCCGAAATATTACAACCTGGATTTAATGTCGAAAAGTCATTTAAATTCACATCATGTCCAACTGTGCAGCCGATGTTAATATTGATATGATTACCAATTGAATACATTGGATTTATTATTGCACCAGCACATACTATATTACCTATACCTATATTACCGTGCTTGGAAATAACTGCTTTCGGATGAATTAAATTAACCCAATTTACATTTAGTAATTTATCGGCAATCCTCTTCCTGATTTGGCCATTTCCGATAGCAATTACTGCATTAATTTCATTAATACTTGAGATCTTTTTTAAATAGTCTGTATCTCCTACAATTTCATATCCTAATACATTTTTCCCTTTCTTTTTTAAATCATCATCAATAATCCCTTTGATAAGATATTTTTGCCTATTCGAGCTGCTATTTATTTCTTCAACTATCTCTATAACCTGTTTGCTGAATCCTCCGCTACCTATTACAAAAATATGTTTCATTAGATTTTGTTTCCTTTAAACTTATTTGTGTCACCATTTGAATTATATTGAATACCTTCCCTGACAAATACTTTTTTCAATGTTACTATAATAATTTTTATATCAATAAAAAGATTGTAATTATCAACATACCAATTATCATAATCAAACTTTTCATTCCATGACACAGCATTCCTACCATTTATTTGCGCCCACCCTGTGATTCCTGGTTTAACATTATGCCTTCTTGCCTGCTCCTTATTATAAAGGCTTAAATACTCAACAAGTAGCGGTCTAGGACCTACCAAGCTCATTTCCCCTTTAATAACATTGATTAGTTCAGGTAATTCATCCAGACTTGTGCTTCTTAAAAATCTTCCAAAACCAGTTAATCTATCCTCATTAGAAAGAAGTACACCATTTTTGTCCTTTTCATTTGTCATTGTTCGAAACTTGTACATTGTAAATTTCTTTTCATTCAATCCAGGTCGTTCCTGTTTAAACAATATAGGACTACCCAATTTAGTTTTAACTAAAAAAGCGACCAATAATAGAATAGGGCTTAGTAAAATGATTGCCATTAATGAGACAACCAAGTCAATAGCTCTTTTGAAAAACTTTCGATACAATTATAAAACCTCCTTGAATAAACATTGGCAAAATAGAGTACCAATTTAACAAAGCCCGTAGAAAAATGCGAAAGGCTATTTCACCGGCTTGCTTAATCACTTACACATATTGAAAAACCCGTCCCGATGGCTTGCAAGACCAGTACATATTGGCTTGGTTGTCCGTATATAGTCGCATAAGAATTTGCACCGCTGGCTCAATCTTCCCACAAAACTCTGATAAGGATTTACAAAGTTATATCTATAAAAACTCTAATTAACAAACAATCATCTTAGAAGTTGAAAATTTGTACATTAACCCAATAAGAAGGAACATAACATAACACTTTTTTATTATAGTCTCCATAAATCAATTTTCTCAGGCTTTTGTTCTTTATCCAGTGCACTTTTAATATCTACAACTATCCCTTTACCATGTTTTAATAGTTTATCAAACTGTGGCCAGCCTTCCTGAATGTACTCATCATGTGGAACTGCTAAAACAACTGCTTCTGCTGGCAATAGTTCATTATAATTAGTTAAAGATACCTCGTACTCTCTCAATGCAGAAGCATTGTCTGCCTGTGCATCTGTTATTTGAACATCGACGCCGTATTCCTTCAATTCCTGGATTACATCAATAACTTTGGAATTTCGTAGATCTGGAACATTTTCTTTAAACGTTAATCCAAGTATTGTGACTCTTGCTCCTTGTACTGGTAAATTAGACTTAATCAACTTCTTAACTAATGTTCTTGCAATATATTTTCCAATTTCATCATTGATTCGGCGTCCAGCCAAAATAACCTCCGGGTGATGTCCTACCATTTCTGCCTTATGTGTCAAATAATAGGGGTCTACACCAATACAATGTCCTCCTACTAAGCCAGGAGTGAATTTGAGGAAGTTCCATTTTGTTCCTGCCGCTTCCAATACTTCCGCTGTATCAATCCCAATGCGGTCAAAAATCAAAGCCAATTCGTTCATTAATGCAATATTCACGTCACGCTGTGTATTTTCAATCACTTTTGCAGCCTCCGCCACTTTAATAGAACTTGCTTTATGTACACCTGCAGTAACAACACTTGAATAAACCTCTGCAACAATATCCAACACTTCAGCTGTTTGTCCAGATACAACTTTTGTAATATTGGTAAATGTATGTACTTTATCTCCCGGATTAATGCGTTCAGGTGAATAACCTACAAAAAAGTCTTTACCACAAACTAGTCCCGAAGCTTTCTCTAATACTGGAACACAAGCTTCCTCAGTAGCACCAGGAAATACAGTTGATTCAAATACTACAATAGTTCCTTTTTGAATATTAGCACCGACAGTGTGTGACGCCTTTAATAATGGTGTCAAGTCTGGTTGGTTATGAGCAGTTATAGGGGTGGGTACTGATACAATAATAAAATCTGTTTCATTTAACCGTTCTCCCTTGGTAGTGAATTCAATTTGAGCAGCTTGTAAGTCCGCTGGTTCTACTTCATTTGTATAATCAATACCTGATTTCAATGTTTGGATACGATTTTCATTAATATCGAAACCAACAACAGGATGTTTCTTCCCAAAAGCAACAGCAACAGGTAATCCAACATATCCTAATCCGACTACAGCAATTTTCCGATTCATCTCTACCATCCTCACAGTTTTACTTTGTAATAATCAATATACCAATCTACAAACTTACCCACCCCGTCTTTTATTAAAGTCTGAGGGCGGAATTCTATGGTACGATAAAGATCTTCCACATCTGCATAAGTTGCAGGTACATCCCCTGCCTGAAGTGGCATAAAGTTCTTAATTGCTTTTTTTCCGACCTTTTCTTCAATTGCTTCAATGAATTCCATCAAATTAACTGGGCTATTATTCCCAATATTATATACTTTATATGGTGCGTAACTTGAACTAGGATCAGGATTCTTACCTGACCAATCTGGATTAGCCTTGGCTGGCTTTACAATCAATCGTGAAATCGCTTCAACAATATCATCGACATATGTAAAATCACGTAGCATTTCACCGTTGTTATATACATCAATTGGCTTACCTTCAATAATGTTCTTTGTGAATTTGAATAGTGCCATATCAGGGCGTCCCCAGGGTCCATACACAGTGAAGAAACGGAGCCCCGTTGTCGGAATTCCATATAAGCTACTATATGTATGGGCCATCAACTCATTTGCTTTTTTTGTAGCCGCATACAAGCTTAATGGGTGATCGATATTATCACTCGTAGAAAAAGGTAGTGATGTATTTGCACCATAAACGGAACTTGAAGATGCATAAATCAATTGATTAACCTTACTATGTCTGCAGGCTTCCAAGATGTTCATAAAGCCTACAATATTCGAATCTATATATGCATGGGGATTTTCCAAACTATAACGTACTCCGGCTTGTGCCGCTAAATTAATAACTACACTTGGTGATTCATTTTTAAATATTGTATTTATAGCCTTGCGATCTTCTAAATCTTTCGGATAGAATTTAAAGTTTGACTCATTAAGTATTTTAAGGCGATTTTCTTTCATTGATACTTCATAGTAATCGTTCATATTATCAATTCCAATTACTTGGTAGTTTAGTTCCAACAGTTTTTTAGCTAAATTAAATCCAATAAAACCAGCTGAACCAGTTATTAAGATTTTCATAAAATCATCCTATCTGATATATTTTTTTATACATCGTTTCGTACTCTTTTACAATTCTTTGAATCGAAAACTCTTCTTCTATTCTTTTTCTGGCTTGTGTTTTAATTTCCATTAGTTTGGTTTTATCGATATTAAGCGCCTTCTGTATTCCATCTGCAAGTTTTTCGGGGCTACAGACAGGAACAACCGTACCTAATCCGCCAATTATTAATTCTGTATCACCTGCATTTGTTGCTACGCAATACAATTCCGATGACATTGCTTCACCAATAACGTTAGGAAAACCTTCACTTATTGATGAGGACACATAGATATCGGAAGAATACATTATATCTGGAATGTCCTTTCTTACTCCTAATAATTTTACTTCATTTTCTAAACCATAATAAGAAATTAAATTTATTAAAACTTTATTTTTATAATCAATGTTTTTTCCAACTAATAATAATTCAAACTTAATGCCATTAGTTTTGAGAATATTAGCGGCAGCTAATAATGTATTATGGTCTTTCAATGGCTCCCAACGTGAAATATTTAATAGTCTCAAGAGTTCGGTTTCCTTAATTCCAAAACCTGAATCCGGATTAAATTGTTCCAAATCAAAGCCGTTTGGAATCACTAAAAAACACTTGTTGTGGTATCCAAAATTCAAGTGATTTATTTTCCCTACTTCCGTACAACTGACAATTCCATCTACATACCCACTAAAAAAAGAACACACTTTCGCAATAAAATATGTTCTTTTATTCATTTTCTCCTTAGCTAAATAACTTCTTCGAATTCCCCAAACAACCTTTTTTTTCAGCAAAAGTTTTCCGAAAATCAACGCTATTAAATCTGAGTGATACATCCAAGATTGAACAATATCCGCACCCTTAAGAATGTTAATGATTTTAAACACACTCTTAATTCTGAGTTTCTTAATATTTATTTCATGTACAGAAATATTCATTTCCCGAATTTCATTTGCATAAAAACCATCTGAAATAAAAGTAATAATTTCAATATCCATTTCGCTTTGTCTAAATTTCAGCAACTTATAGAGCATTGTTTCTGCTCCTCCTGAATTTAGGGAAGGAATTATATGAACTATTTTCATTGGCTACCTCATTGTTTTCTCTTTTGAGATTTTATTTATCACAATATATACGAATAAAATTATGTATAAAAATGTCTGTGTTAATCTTGATATAAACAAAGTCCATGCCGCCCCGTATATACCAAATGACTTAATTAATAAAAACCCTGCGACTATTGTAACAATCACTGTAACAGTATTTATTATTGGTTGAATTCGAATAGCTCTTGCAGCGATAACAGAAATGTTTAGAAACGCAACCAAAAATCCAAATACTAAAGTGGAAGAAATTATTAAAAAGGTATCCTGATATAACGCATATTCACCGCCATACAATAATGTTAATATTAAGTCTCCTCTTATAAATATAGGTACAACAATTAACAATGATCCCAAAATCGCTATAAGAAAAAGCTGAATATTGATTTTTATAAACGGTCTGACTGTCTTGCTTTTAAGGGTTTTTGCAATTCTGGGTGCAGCTAATAATGAAATAGGTGATATTAACATATTACTTGCCACCAAAATATAATATAGTGCGGAAAATACTCCTACATCTGCAACACTAGTATAATGATCTAAAAAGTATCTTGGTATATTAGTATTTAGAGAACTAATTAACGAGGTAAGACCTAAGGGAAAAAACCATTTAATTTGTTTTATAGCATTTTGATCAAATATTGGTTTGTAAAGAGTAAAACGTGATAAGTTTCTAAAGTCATAGAATATTAATCTTAAAACCATAACGATTAGGAGAATCAATATTGAAATTACTATACTCTTCGTTAGAATATAAAAAACTCCAAAAAAGAGCATACTAAATAGTCCTCTAAAAAACTGTGATCTTCCTATAAGATCGATTCTACTTTTTCTTTGAAAATAGCCCATACATATATCACTTAACGATTCAACATATTTTACTAATCCAATCAAAAGAATGACGAAGAGTGTGATAGTATCTTTGCTATATAATAAAGAAATGCAAATAATTATAATATAAGCTAAAGTTAAATGAACTATTCTTCCTCCTAAATATTTAGGAAAATTAAATTCTTCATTAGTATCAGTAGCTAATATCACTCTAAGTTGAAAGTTAAAAAAAAGAATTATTGGAGCAGTAACTGCTAAACCTAATGAATATATCCCCAAGTCCTCTGCAGAACCGTATCTTGCAATAATAGAAATTATTCCCCATTGCGAAATTGCATATATTAGATTTCCAGCCAATGACCATGAAACTTTTTTACGAAACACTTTTATCCTGTTCCAATTTTTCGACATTTTTATAAATCCTTCTCTTCTCTCAACTTGGAATCAGCATACTTAATATTAATAAAAGTTAAAATTAAAGTTGGAAAAGTATCGTAATATGAAATGAAAAATTGTCCAAACTGTGCGGACAAGAACAACCCGAACAACGGTAAAAACGGTAGGAAAGATTTATAAATTAAATTTCTTTTGATTTTCATTGACTTATATAATGTTATAAATAAGGAACATACAATTATCATACCTAACAAACCCCATATTGCAATTACCTCTATGAAAACATTATGGGATGAAGAAACAATATTATTATTTATTGCATTATATTTTGTTACATATTCTTGCATCCCTACACCGTAGATTATATTAGGCGAATTAATTAAAGTATCAGTATACTCCTTATAAATCTTATCTCTAGAACCAGTTATATTATCACTCTCTATTCTCGCACTAAACATTTCTAAAGTATCTTGCATATTATTAGTTACGAAGAAAATAATAATCAAAGAGGTTATAATCATAGTTAATAAAACTTTTATATTTTTCCTTATTTTTATAACCATTTCAATTGTATATATAATCAACAATATAATGCTTATTAGCAAAAAAGATCTCGACCCTGTAAATATGCCGAAAATTATAAAATAAAATATTAAAAAACTAATTAAGAATCTAAATTTCTTTTCAAACACTAATACTGTTAACAAACAAAATACTGTAAGAAAAACTAGTTTTCCTAGTGTATTAGGGTTTATAAGTAAACTAGTACTACTTGTATCAAACTGAGATGACATATATCCGAATCTTCTGATACTACTTGTTAGATTTGATAATCCATATTGATTTGCATACTTCAAAAAAAGAATTCCGCATAAACTTGCTAAACCTAAACTCCATGAAAAGATAAGTGGAATAAAATTCAAGTGTAACTTTTCACTTGTAATTATAACAATTGTCACTATCAAACAAATAGAAAAACCAAACAACTTTACAATATTTTCATCAAACCCTAGAAAAACACTTGGTATTAAATGAAGAGCTTCCCAAAGAATTAATATAGTCCCAACTATAAAAGTATTTTTCACGTTAATTTCTTTATAAAACTTAACTATGAAGATTAATCCGAATACGGCATTTACAAAATACAAAATGTTTCCTACACTTAAAGGTATAAGAAATAAATAAAAGTAAACTAATTCTTTAACATTTAAGAATAACAAGGAAATTAATATCACAGTCAGTATCAGAAATAAAGGAACACTATATCCAAGTCCATCACGGAACAAAAAAATAATAATAGTTGTAATCATAAAAAGAATACTTCGAAAACTAATGTAGTTATTTTCCACTTCAACGGCACCTATCCAATATCAAAAATTTATTATCCCTGCAGATTATGACTCTCGTCTTCCAAATTAATCCAACCACCAATTTCGTATGACCATTTTTCTGGAGTAATCCTTTGAGTTGCTCCTCCAGGGTAAAATGTTATTTCACCGAAATAAATTTCTCCCTGTATATTATATAAATCTACTCGGCAGTGAGGAAACGGTTTAGATAATATCTCAGCATATTCTATCATTTTGCTAAAATTTTTAGGTTTTGATATTAATTTATTATCAAATTGTTGTCGACCTATCTTAATATCTAAATAGTTGAAATCATTATCATAAATATTCCTCAATGCCTTTGGATTATGTGAACCATCTGGTGAAGCAGTATTTATATCCACAAGTATCAGCTTTACTTCTCCATCAAAGCACATAAACCTATAATCAATTAGAGAAACGTTTTCCTTGTCAGTTAACAATTCCTCAACAATTATCCTTGGTTTAATATTCTTGTAGTTCCATTCTCTTGACTGATAGTAATAATTCTTTTTTAAAGCCCGATTGAACTTCTTCTCAAATTTAATTTTATTAAATTTTTCTTTATCGTATATTATATTTGTCCCAGACCCATGGTTACATTTTATAAAAGCTTTCTCAGGAATAACATTGTAATCTATGTTTTCCGCATTATCATATACTCCGTAAATTGTAGTTAAAATATGTTTTAATCCCTTTTCCTCAACATACTTACGTACCTCGAACTTATCTGAACAAACAGTTAGTAAAGGGTTCCTATTATTAAGCTTTAACCACCATAGCTTTTCATTATATGTTTTTGGATTACTCAGATTAAGCGTTTGACCAGTATTTTCTTTATACTTCATTTTCGCGAACGTTTCATCACTAATGTTTTTCAATAGATACATTTTTACTTTATTTGAAGTTAGATACAATCTTTTTACAAATATATTGTTGTGTGATAAAGTTCTAACTACCTTTTTAATAGGATATATCACTGTCATTCCCCCATCTACAAAGCCTATTTTATTTCTTTTTTCGAATCAACTATATATTATCTAATTCATTTAACCTTAGTGATACTACTTGTATTATACGGTAACCTTTAAAGAAGATTCCACATACTTCCGATTAGCTAACCCAACTAAAGTCTTTCTTAACTCCTCCACATCCATATTAAGCAACCTATCCAACACATACTGCTGCTCCAACTCAGATATCGGAGTAGCCTTCCCAACATAAATCTTCGGAAACACATACTCACTCTGCCGTTCATTCTCATTCAACAACTCTTCAAACAACTTCTCTCCAGGCCTAATCCCACTAAACTCTATCTTAATCTCATTCTCGCTATAACCAGATAGATTAATAAGGTTCTTCGCCAAATCCACAATCTTCACAGGCTCACCCATATCAAGCACAAACACTTCCCCACCACGAGCAAGAGTTCCCGCTTGAATTACAAGCCTTGATGCTTCCGGAATCGTCATAAAATACCGAGTCATCTCCGGATCCGTAACCGTTACCGGCCCCCCTGCCGCAATCTGATTCCTAAACAACGGGACAACACTTCCACGAGATCCAAGTACATTCCCAAAACGAACCGCCGCAAATTTGGTCTGACTGTTCTTTGCCAGATTCTGCACAATCATCTCCGCAAAACGCTTCGTCGCACCCATTACATTAGGAGGGTTTACCGCTTTATCAGTTGAGACTAATACAAAATGCGGTACTCCAAACATATCCGCCGCTTCCGCAACATTCTTCGTACCAAATATATTATTTTTTACTGCTTCCATAGGATTCGCTTCCATCAACGGTACATGCTTATGAGCCGCCGCATGGTAAATCACATCCGGTTGATGCTCCGATACGATATCAAAGATCCGTTGTCTATCTTGTACATCCGCAATAACGGGAACAATTTCTGTTTCAAGTGAAACTTTTTCCCTAAGTTCACGTTCTATTAAGTAGATGGAGTTTTCACCATGCCCTAACAAAATGAGTTTCTTCGGTGTAAACCGATTCACTTGCCGGCAAATTTCCGATCCGATCGAGCCGCCAGCTCCTGTGATCATGATCGTTTTGCCCGTCAGCTTATTCGCTATTGCTTCCATATCAAGCTGTACTTCATCACGCCCTAACAAGTCCTCGATTCTGACGTCCTGCATATCAGTTACAGAGACTTTACCTGTCATGATGTCCTCGATGCGCGGGATTTTTTGTGTCTTTATCCCGGTGTCGACACATCGTTTCAAGAGCTCTGCCTGTTCTTGTTTATCCATTGATGGAATAGCAATTATTATCTTTTCAATATCATTATCTTCCGCAATTGCTTGGATATATTTAGTTCCACCACTAACCTTCACGCCATAAATCTCAAGTCCTTGTTTCTTCCTGTCATCATCAACGAAAACGACGGGAGTCATCCCACAATCAGGGTTCTGTAAAATTTGACGTACAATCATGCTGCCGGCTTGTCCAGCCCCGACAATCATCGTACGCTTCGCTTCTACATCCTGCTTCCGATTAACCGTATCACGGTACAACCTCCACGAAAGCCTTGAACCTCCGATTAACAATATATGTAGCATCCAAGTGATCGCCAGTGCTCTGAAGTAAATGTCTTGGGCAATTACCAATTGAACTAAAGCGACAACTACGATTGCCCACGTAACTGCCTTGAAAATCAATTTCAACTCTCCGATGGATGCGTATGTCCAAGCTTTCCGGTACAAGCCAAAATACCAAGCTAATACGTGATGGGCGATTTGGATTGCTATGACGCTGACTAACAACACCTTATTTGTTAAAAGATTGATAGTCGGATTTAGGATGAAATACCCTATGAAGATTGAAAAAAGCACTATAAAAGAATCCACCAAAAACAACATCGTCAACCTATTTTTAACAGATATGCGACTCACGCCCTTCGTTTTTATTTCTAATAAACTATTATTACTATATAGTAGTTACTATTATACCAGTCACCTATGAAATTGTCATTACTACTATTTAGGAAATTTTCTAACAAATTGGCGTTTTTTTTGCATATTTACGATTTCGTGTCATGAACTTGAATCGGTTTGTATAAGTACTTAAATCTTTACTCCTATTTTCCACCAACTTTTTTTCCTTACATCACCCATCTCTAACTGAATGAGCGGTTTATCCAAGAGAATTCTTGCATTATTTTCAAGAAAAACTCCGACTATTTCCTCGAATTTCTTTTTCTCCAATATATCAAGACCTTTGGCATACTCAAGAGGTCTCGTCTCCATGTTATGGACATCCGATCCATACGTATGAATACAATTTGCCTCTATTAACCTCATTGACAGATCTTGTATCCCTTTACCGAAATGTCCTGAAACACTTCCTGCGGTAATTTGGGCATATGCACCATGACGAATGAGCCTTTGGAGTCTCTCCGGTTTTTCCGCAATCGCCCGATTTCTCTCAGGATGGGCAATGATTGGGACAATACCGATCTCCGTTAATTGTTCAATGACTTTCACTGTGTAGGATGGGACTGTATGAGACGGCAATTCAAGTAACATATATCGGGAATCCGCAAGTGTTAATAGCTCATCTGCCTCATAGTTCTTGATGATCGAATCATGTATTCTGACCTCTTGTCCTATATGCACCCTTAATGGAATCTTTTCTCTCTCGATATACTCCATTAATTCAACTACTTGTTTCGATGTCTCTGCAGCTGTTACATGAAAATGTGGATTATGCACATGGGGCGTTGCAATCAAATCTGTAATTCCTTCGTTGACTGCGCTTTGTATGATTTTCAATGTCCCTTCCATAGAGTCAGGACCGTCATCTAAACTATGCAAAACATGGGAGTGTATATCTACCACTGGAAAATCCCCCTTTTAAATGGAAAAAGAGTATGGGAACAACTAGTCCCTTACTCTTCCATTCTATAATAGTTATAGTAATAATGATCTTTCGTAAGGTTGAAGTTGTTAAGGACAACCCCTAAAATCGGAGTCTTCGTCAATAATAGCGCTTCTTTCGCTTTTACGATATTCTCCTTTTCTGTTGACCCCGAGCTGACGACAAGGATAGCCCCATCACATTTCTGTGCAAGGACTTGCCCATCAGTCACCGATAGGAGAGGGGGTGCATCAAAGATGATAAGATCATATTGTTCTTTTAACTGTTCAAGTACATTGTCCATAGATTTAGACGCTAATAGCTCTGCAGGGTTCGGTGGAATCGAACCGCAAACAAGTACATCAAGGCCTTCCACTTCACTCTTCTTTACAGCAACTTGAAGAGTCGTGTTTTTCGCTAATAGATTCGTTAATCCAACGTTATTCATTAGAGAAAATGTGTAGTGAACTGTCGGTTTACGCAAATCGGCATCTACAAGCAATACCTTCTTACCGTTTTGTGCATAGACGACAGCAATGTTCGCTGCAATCGTCGATTTCCCTTCGCTTGGTGCTGCAGAAGTGACAAGGAGAGTTTCAAGGTCATTATCTGGTGTCGAAAAATCGATACTTGTTCGGATTGTTCTGAACTGTTCCGAGATAATTGATTTCGGCTCTTGATGTGCAACTAAAATTCTTGCAGCTTTTTGAAGGACTTTCTTTTTACGTTTAATTAGCATGTGCTTTCTCCTTCTTTCTTGCTGTTAAAGGTTTTGTTGCATTATTTTGTAGGATTTCATTTGGAAACTTCCCTACAATTCCAAGGACTGGCAAGCCGACAAGTTCTTCGATGTCTTGTTCAGTTTTAACTGTTGTATCAAGGTACTCTAATAGGAAAGCAAGTCCCACTCCAAGCATCAATCCGACAACTGCTGCAATTGCAATGTTCAACAGTTTCTGCGGTTTAACAGGAGATGGAAAATCTACATTGACAGCTGGTGAAAGGATATTGACGTTATCGACATTCATCAGCTTTTGGATTTCTTCTTGGAAAACAAGTGCTGTCGTATTGGCAATATCAACTGCTCTGAAGTGCTCTGTATCTTGGACAGTCAAGTTGACGACTTGTGAGTTTTGCGCACTGTTGACAGTGAGTTGTCCTTTCAGCTGAGCCGGTGTCATGTTGAGGTCTAAATTATCAATTACTTTTGATAGGATTGCTGGACTTGTGATGATGACGTTGTATGTGTTGATGAGCTGGAGGTTCATTTGAATTTCTTGTGTATTGAATTGGTTGTTTTGGTCATTTTTTTGATTGACAAGGATTTGTGTCGATGCTTGGTATATCGGCGTCATGAAGTAATAGCTTGCAACGGCCGCGATGCCCATAGCAATGATTGTTAGAGAGATGATCAGGACTATTCTTTTCTTTAACGTTTGGAACAAATCTTGTAGGCTGATTGTTTCTTCCATGTATGTGTATTCTCCTTTTTTGTTAGTTAGTATTTTTTATCATGGGCCGTTGCTTTCCGTTCCGGGCGGACGCGTTCCGCGGGGCGCGGGTGAGCCTCCTCGTCGCTTCGCTCCTGCGGGGTCTCACCATTCGCGCTTAACCCCGCAGGAGTCGCCGCCCTCCACTCCAAGCAACTACCTTCTTGGAATATTTAAAGGAGCATTTTATCTATTTACTACTTTTTTCATTAGAGCGTCTTTACGGCTTTTCTTTTGTGCGTTGTATTGATCTTGGAAGCTCTTTGCGTATGATTTGTCATAGCCGTTTTTTTCGAGGTCTTTCTCAACGACTTTTAGAACACCTTTGAAGACGCTGTCCGTTCTGCCTTCAAGTTCTGCAGCGGCGCTTGTGTATTTATTGTAGAAATAACCGTAGTCGATTTTCTCGCCGTTTTCTTTTTTAGTTAAGTACTCATTTTTGGCCCTGCCGATCAATGCATTCAATTTGCTTTCCGCCTGATTTTCGAGTGCATTGAATGCCGGGTTGTACTTTTCTTTGATCGAAGCGACGGTCACTTTTGTTCCTGTATTCCCGGGTCCTGCGGTGGAGTTACCTGTTGCTGGTTTGGATGTTGAACCTGAACCTTTGTTTGTGTTCGAGTTTGAGTTTGAGCCGCTGTTAGACGTTCCGGAAGGAGTTTTGGATGATTGGTCCTTGCCGCTTACCGGAATGGATGATTCGTCTTCCGAGTCGTCTGTTGTTGAGTCGGAACTATCTTGTCCTTCTTCATCACCGTGTTCTTTATCGGATTCTTTTTTGACAATGTCTTCCCCGCTATCATCGAGTGTGATGATTGTGCCATCGGGCAATTCGATTTCGAATGACTCTTCAATGATTTCATCGATGGATTCATCCGCAACGTCGTATTCTTTGAATTTTATTATGTATAATAGGTAGCCGCCTACGCATAATGCGATAACCATGAGTGCAGATAATGATATAATCAGCTTTTTTTTCATAATTAACTCCTTTTCGGTAAGTTCATATGTTTAATAGTCTACCACGAATAAAAAGGGAAGTGAACTATAGCTATATAGAATTATTGAATAAAAGCAAAAAAATCCATGAAGAAGGGATCTTCACAGATTTTTTGCCGCACCATCAACCAAGGCCATTAAGATTCTATAGTGTAAAAGGAAAAACTCTACATAGATAGTGTACCATAATTTTCTGCAATCTCAAAGACTATTTTTCTATTACTTTATTGCCATTGTACGATGCAAGAATACCGAGAAATCAGCTCTGCTGATGTTTTGCGCAGGTCCGTACTTCCCTCCGCCAATACCTTGGGTAATATTGTTAAATGCCAGGGAATTGATAGCGTCTTTTGCGAAGCTGCCATTGCTGTCCGTGAAGTGATTCTTGTCGCTAAGCGGTAGCTTGAATCCTCTTTGTAGGATGGCCGCCATCTCAGCACGAGTCAACTTACCGTTCGGGTCGAATTTCGTTCCTTTTTCCTTCCCATTAATAATGCCTGCGTTTGCGACAGCCGCCACTTCTTTATAGAACGTCATTGTCGGAGCCATGTCTTCGAAACCTGGATCCGTCACGTTGTCTGTTGGTAGCTTAAGTGCTCTTGCCAGTAAGATTGCAGCTTGCTGTCTCGTCAACTCTTCGTATGGACCGAAGTTCCCGTCAGCGAAGCCTGCAATGACGCCTTGGTTCACGAGTGACGTGATTTCACCTTCAGCACGGAACGTGAGTCCTGTGTCTTTGAAGAGAGCTTCTTTGTAACTGTTCGCGAAGACCGCTTTCAGGTCATCGATTCGGATGCTGCCTTTTGTTTTCAGACTGTCTGTCGGCTGTGCGATATAAATTTGCTTGAGTGATAGATTACCAGTTACACCTGCAGGGATAGTAGCTGTCACATAGTTCCAGCCAAGCCATTTCAAGCCGTTTTCCGGCGTGAAGTCGACAACGTACTCTTTGCCCTGGCCATCCTGGATGCGTCCACGTAGCCAAGTGTTACCTGCATCTCCATAGACACGAGCTGTGATCTTAACTGGAGTACCAGTTAGGCTTACGGGTGTCTTCGCATCGATATAAGCAGCTGAAGTTCCTGTTGTTCCAGTAAAATCATATGTGAGCTTTAATGAGCCGTTACCTTCGAATGCAGGCTCTTTATCACTGTTCATTGAAAGTGTTGCTTTACCGTTTGTTGCTGATGCTGTCCAGTTGTTCAAGGATTCCATTTTATCCACTCTGGAGTAGTCGCCTGTAATTGTTACTGGTATGGAGATTGTTTTGCCGCCTAATGTTGCTGTTACAGAGCCTGTGCCTTCTTTGGATCCCGCTGTGAATGTGCCATTTGCCGTGATTGTCCCGATACTATCAGCTGCACTCCATTTAACGAGAGCCGGGTCAAAGATGACTTCCCTGTTTTTAGCGTCGAAAGCTTTTACAGTTAATGTAGTTGAGCCATTTTTTCTAACCTCGAATGACGGGCTTGAAGGCTGAACTGTATGGATAGATTCAACTACTTCAAAAGGTATATTTGCTGTTGCGTTATTGTACTGAGCAGTGATTGAGCCTGCTCCAGCTTTTTGAGCTGTAAATTCAAGGCCGTTTGTTGAGATTAGCCCTTGAGGTGAGCTTAGCTTGACATCCGCTTTATTGAATGTGACTGGATTGTAGTAGTTGTCCATCACGTAATCTACTAAAACTGAACCTTTCGTCCCTTTTAAATAGACTCCAGGTTTTGACAGATGTGCTCCGACTGTTGTCGGTGTCCCTACTGGTGCTTTTGATACTGCGAAAAGTGCAGTGGAGACGGAGCGCTCTCTGCCGTCTGATGGTTTATTGAATAGGGAGACGTTGAAGTCCCCAGGCTTACGGACAGCCATCGTCGTGGAGCCGCCACCATCCAAGTTAAGCGCTTGGTGCGCGCCGATCGACACAAGGTATTCCGCGAATTCCCTCATGTTTTGTCCACGGCTATAGCCGGATTGTCTTCCGTCTACAGTAACCATGAATACTTTTGTTCCTGTTTTATCGATCGCAATCGCCGTACGTGGTGCGCGTTCCGTTGCACGGTCACTGTTCGGATCGATTCCAAGATTCACTTTGCCGTCTTTGACAAGTTCAGGACCGGACGTAAGCATGAATGATGCGCCTTTCCATTTGTCGTCGATATCGGCAGTGATGGAGATTGTTTCACCGATTCCGATGTCCTTGATAAGTTGCATCGCTTCCCCGTGTGCTGACAGGACGAATCCGTCTTTCGGGATAGTGGAAGCTGTCGGGTTGTTGCGTTCCCGGATTTTTGTTACTTTACCTGTTACTGTTTCCCCGAAGTTAAGGGCTGTTCCGCCTGTAACGCCTTCAATGACGAGTTCGATTCCAAGTGCGTTAGTTTCAGTAGTTGGTTTCGGGTAAAGTGGTGTATAAAGGATTAAGTTGTCATTCGAACGGTGCTTGTCCGTTGAAGTGATCGGGTAATCTTGTCCATTATGATTGAATGATAGACTTAAGTTATACGAATCTATCTTTCCTTTATTAGTGCTGTCGATACCGAATGCAATCGGTTGGTTGACGTATTGGTCTCTACCGGATGCGATGATTCCCGCGTTCATGAGTCTATCGCGGTAGGCGATGAGATACATTGGTAGGTAGCCTTGGTCAGATCCCCAGAAGAATGAACCGTTGATCGCACCTGCTACTTGCTGGCCTAATGCAGTGTATGCGTTTGCTTGGCTTGTAGTAGTTGCGAGTTTGCTAAGCGGCGTCGGAATGCTGACGTCGATTGTTGTGAATGGGTCGTTCAGGTCAACGATTAACTGTTTAAATGCTTGAGCCTCATTGTTTACTATTGTGTTCGTAGATTCATATTGGACACCTTGTGAGATTTTAGTAGATTCCGTGATAGGTGCCGCTGTCGTATTTGGTGTTTCTGCTAATGCGAGATTTGGTATTAATAGAAAAATCACAAGAAGTAGGGTGCTGAGTTTCGACAGTTGTTTACGTTTATGCAATTATTCATTCCCCTTTGTTAGTTGATGTATGTTCATTATAATCTCTTATCCTTTTATTTGTATAGTAATGGGAGATTTTCGTTCTAATAGACTACTAAAAAAAGAAAGTCCGGAGGACTGCCTAATACTGTTGATTTGCACTTCAGGCGGACGCTTTCCGCGGGCACGGCTTCAGCCGCTTCCCTCGCTGCGCTCAGTCCAGGGTCTTCAGCTCGCGCTGTTCCCGCTGGAGTCGCCGCCTTACGTTCCAATCAACGGAAACTCCATCTAAACACCACAGAGTGTCAGGCGCGGAGAATCCGCTCTCAGGGAGGAAGAACGAGCTCTTGAGCTGGAAGAATGAGCTCACGAGAGAAACAATGAGCTCTTGGGCATTGAAGTGCTTTTAGATTGTCAAAGGCATTAGGCGCGAATCAGTGTGTGGAGATAATAGAGAGTAACCGCGGGCAGAAAAGACCAGGTACGCGGAAGGGTAATGTTTTCTCATAGGAGTATTTTGACGCGCTTAATGCCTTTAACAAATTAGGGTTTATTAAAACAGAAAAGCCCCGATCTCAGGAAATTCCTGAAACCGGGGTTCTTCTGTTTATTGCAAACGCGTAGTTTTCTTTGATGTATAAGCCAAGAAGACTGCTGTCAGGATGTAGAAGTACATCGTGAATGTCTTGTCTTCCCAGATGTTATAGATGAAACCACACCAGTAGACACTGATGAGTAAAGCTAACATCGGGATGGCTTTGTCCGACTGCTTACGTCTCATCCAGAACACGGCTAACATGCCTAATAGGAATACAGCAAATAGCAATACGCCTACAGCACCGTTCTGAGTAATGACCTGGATGTACTGGTTGTCCGAATAGATATTGAAACGGACGTCGTATTGGCTATAGTATGGCGACGAATATACTTTTGAAGCCGAGTCCCCGAATGTACCGAAGCCTGTTCCGATTACCGGATAGTCTTTAAAGATCTCGAGACCTTTGTAGACGATGAACAAGCGTCCAGTTGTCTTACTCTTTTCAAATGTGTCCGACTGGAATGTTTCTTTGATGCGTGTTGACTCAATAGCGAAAGTTTCGCCTGGTTCAGGTGTACCTGTACGTACGATTTCACCGATTTCAGTGTTCGAGCTGATCCATGATGCAGCTTTTGTTATAGGTACTGTAATTAGGATGAAGCCTAACGCAACTGCAATTCCTGATTTCAATACGAATTTCCAATTCCTTGTGAACAGGAAGTAGATGACAATTCCGATGATGAAGGCAATCCATGTACCACGGCTATACGTAAGTATCCATGTACCTGCAAGCACGACAAGAACGATATTAAGCACCCATTGAAGCTTCGTCTTCGGAAGTAGTGTCTTTAAGTAGTAAATAAGAATGCCAGAAATTGTTAAATAGACGGCAAACACGTTCGGATTGTTTACAAGTCCGTAGATACGGCTTGCGTTATTTTTCGAAAGCTGGCGATTCACCCATTGATCCGGCATGAGGAGTGAACGGGCGGATAGCTTTTCGACGAGTCCTTGGATGATCAATACGACTGTGACAAATAGAGTGACGGCAAGGAAATTCATAATATCCCGTTTCGTAATGTCCAATCGTTTAACGATATATAATAGAAGGAACATGATTACGAATGCGCGGATTTGGAAAATGATTGCTGTCAGGACGACGCCTGATAGGAATGCAGAGACGGTTCCCATCACGATGAACGCAATAAAAGCCCATTCGAATAGTTCGAATCGGAAAATCGACTTCAAGTCCTTTCGAGAATCCCAAAGTACTCGGAGGAAGGCGAAGACGATGATTAGGTCGCCCACAAGTTTTAATCCCGGGCTTAGTTCGATCAGGAATGAGCGTAGCGGGAAGTAGATAAGCAAAAATAAAATGGCCTGTTTGGGCCTGAACAATGCCGCGATTGCTAAGAGGAGCGAGATGCCATAGGCAATCATTGTATTCGGAATGACAAGCGCCACGGCTAAGAGTAGAACCCCAATGATTGGCACGGCCATTTCTCTAAGGTTAAGATTCATGGAATGACCCTTTCTGTAGTTGTTTCACATTTAAATATTATAGCACAGCGTCAGTATGTATCGGCAGGTTTATTTCATAATTATGTGGACGATTGATAGAAGGAAAGGTTCTTACTCAAAGACTATCCAAGAACAGTTGATTTTCGCTTCAGGCGGACGCTTTCCGGGGGGCGGGCGGTGAGCCAATCGAACCACGGAGAGTTCGATTTGCCGTATTTCTGCGTACTTTGCAGAAATTAAGGCATCCTGCTCGCAACGCTGCGCTTTTGCTCGCAAACGCCGTTCTTCGTAACGGCGTTCGCTAATCCCCTCGGAGTCGCCGCCTTCCGCTACAATCAACGGAGACTCCACTTATATTTGCAAAGGGTCACTGCTCTTTCTCTTTATCAAAAAACGTCTCCGTCAGTTGCTCATACCAGCGTTTGTAAATGGGGTTTTCAAAGGTCGCCATTCGTTCGACCATGTTCACTCCCTGGTAGAACATCATTCCTTTTTCATCTAAGCCGTAGCGTTTCGACATATCCATGTAAAGGTCGAATGCTTCTACGCCTTGTTCGGCTTTGTCGTTATGGTAGGAGTCGATTTCTATCGTGATACCTGTACCGTATATTTGTGCATTCAGGAATGCGCGGTGCAATCGTTCTTCTTTGTTGTTGATGTTTGATCTGAATGCATTCGGTTGGAGGAATGCGGCGTCGAAGCCGTAGTCTTTCCATTTATAGAAATTTGTTGATGTCGCGTGTGGTGAGTAGATGAAGAATTTGTCATTCTTTTTCAAGATGCTTGAAATGGATGAGATGATGACTTCATCGTCTACTGTACGGACTGTTTCGCTTAGCCAATAGAATCCTTTGAAGTTCAGATTCTCATATTTACCTGTCTCGAAACGTTCCATTACTTCCTTTACATACCAATTGGCGAGGTCGTATCGGGCGTATACGTCACTTCCGGCGCTTTCGCCGTTGAATTTGATGATTGGCTCGTTTCGTTTTGGATAAGGTATTGCAATGTAGACGTCGACTTTCCTGTTCAAATGTCTTGCGGTTGAATTCAAGTTTACAACGGCTCCATCCTGAGCAAATGTCCGTTCAATGTAGGTTCTCCAATCTGCGTAGTTTGCATGGTTTGATGGCCCATCTACGAATTGGTCGTTGTTTTCATTGTATCGGAGCCCTAAAATGACGAAAGTGTCGAACATATCTTTCCGCTCGCCATCTTTTAGCTTCGTCTTCAAGTATTGATTGAAGAAATTTGTAGAGAATTTCTCTGTTTCATTGAAACCGTTGTAAATGAGCACTCCGCTGTTCAGATTGGTTTTATCTGCAGCCGCAATCGTTTGCGGGTATTTATTGAATTTATTGCTTTGCGGGTGGACTGTCCCTTTTGGATAATAGAGGGCAAGTTCGATTGCGTCATCGACATTCTGGACGACTTCGACGAGTTCACCATCGTTTCTCACTTCGTAAGCGACCGGCTTCTGATATACCCTGTAAAGGAATGCACTGAATTGCCCGCGCGTTACCGTTTCACTTGGACGGAATGTGCCGTCGTTGTAACCGGTTGTCACTTCTTCGAATGCAATCGCGTCTATGAATAGGAAATAAGGATCTTCATATGGCACATCGAAAAATTGACTTGCGCCCTTCCCTTCATATCCATAAGCAGTTGCGAGCATTTTCGACATTTCGTCACGAGTTAGTGGCTCGTCAGGATGGAAATAGCCCTTGTCGAGTGAAAGCCAATTGTTTTCGAGTGCAATCATGATTTCTTTGTAGCCGGGTGAAGTTGGTAGTAGGTCTTCGACTGGTGTTGGTTCCTCGTTGAGTTCGTAGAGATCGAGGACTCTTGTTAACATGACTGCTGCGTCTTTTCGTTTGATGTCGAATCCAGGTCTGAAGTAGCCGTCAGAGAACCCTCGGATTACATTATGTTGTGCTGCGAATTGGATGTCTTTGTAGGCCCAGTATTGATAGGAAACGTCTTTGAATGTGGATGCCTGTGCGGTTGATGTCCCGATGATGGATAGGCATATGATGGTGATGACGAAGCCGAGTTGCTGTAAACGTTTTTTCATTCCACCTTCTCCTTCTTGTTGCAAGGGCACCAGGTCACAGCCACAATTAGCGTCCTTCCGCGAATTGTGGCTGCGCCTAATTCCCGTGAGATTAGTAATGTACTGTCACAGGACTAATAATATATGGAGCCGCGATAAAACCTGTTACCACTTTTCCGTTAACCGTAGTCTTCACCGGATACCAGATGTAGTTGTTTGGTGATTTTGGATCCGTATCGTAGACTGGTCCACCAATAATCGTGAATGCGCCGTCTTTTATTTCAGTAAGATCCGAGTTGGAAGTTGCCTTTGATCTTAGGCCTTTACCAGTGTATTTGACGACCGAGCCCTCTTTAAGAAGTTCAGCAGATAACGTGCCGTTCCCCGTCATCGTAAAGGCTTTCGTATTGAATTCAATGTTGTCAGTAGTCGAGCCATCGTATGTGAAGTCATTGATTGACATGTTGATGGATTTGATATTTGTTGTTACAAAGCCATTGCTAAGTTTGCCGTAGACCCTTTCTTGGTAGGCGGTCGGATTTCTTTCGCCAGTCTCTTGATAGAACGGACTATTTTTCGGCTTTGTTCCGTTATAGGCCATGACTGCGAAGTACCAGTGCTCCAGTACTCTTCGGTCATTTGTGCCAATCGCCGGAAGGTCCGAACGCTTGAAATTTTCAGACAGGACCTTTATGCCCGCTTCGATATTGTATGCGATATCGTATTTTAGGCGTTCCGTGTCGAATTCGGTTCTGTTCGTTAATTGCATCAGACCGATACCGTTGTCATGACTGATTAATGGTTCGCCATTGCTTAAGAAATGTTTCCAACCGCTTTCGACTTCAACAATAGCCTTTGCAATTTCTGGTGGAACATTCGCTTTTCTTGCTTCTTTTGTCACGAGGCAATTTAATGTCTGGCGATCTGGATTCACTTTGCTTGCTGGGTTATAGCCGCAAGCGTTTACTGTTAGGCGTAAATTTTCGTTTGTCGCACGTGCAAGGAATGCAGCGAAGTGTGCACGTTTGACCGGATTTTCCGGACCAAAACTTGTTTTCGAATAGCCTTGAGTTATTCCGGCAGCAACAAGTTTGGGGATGTATGCATATCCCGCGGAACTGACCGGGACATCCGTGAATGTCATCGGTTCTTCTTCGTTCAATTCGAATGCTCTTGTAAGGAAGATTGCCATTTCCCCTCTTGTCACTATTTCTTCGGGCTTGAATGTACCGTCTGTAAAGCCTTTGATAATCCCTTTATCAGTGGCAGATTGAATTGCACCTGATGCAAAGCTTGATTTGCCGACGTCAGTAAAGATGGTTGCCCTATTTTCCGTTGGTAACTTTAGAGCTCTTGCAATCATGACCGCCGCCTCCGCCCGTGTTACGACACCGTCCGGATTGAACTTTCCGTCCTTGCCCAAAATAATCCCTTGGCTGGCCAAATAATTAATAGGTTCATAGAATTCATAAGTGGTTTTTACATCAGTAAAACCTTCCGCTTTGGCAGTACCGAGGCCAAGGCCAAGGCTACCTGTAACGAAAAGAGTGGCCGCTGCGATAGATGCTATTAATTTTTTCATTCAATTTCCCCTCCCTGTTATTAGACTACTATAATATTGTGAAGTTTGAAAGGTAAAGATAGGAAAAAGCCCCCCAAAGCTTAGACGCTCTGAAGGGCTTGATAGTTTCATAATTAGTTAATGAATTTGATTTCCGCAAGGAAGTTGTAAATGATTTTCGCCATTTGTGCACGGTTAGCGTCTGCGTTTGGACGGAACGTGTCATCAAGGTAGCCGTCAAGTAGGCCCGCTTGGTAAACGCGCTCAACGTGCGTACGTGAAGCTGCACCGATATCCTTGTTATCTTTGAATGCTGTCAATGCTTTCTTCGTGTCAAATGTCACTTTGTCAGCACCAACATAGTCGATTGCACGGCTGATCATGATTGCCGCTTGGTCACGAGTGATTTCTTCGTATGGACGGAATGTGCCATCAGTGAAACCAGCTACGATTCCAGCTTCAACGACTGCAGCGATTTCGCCGTTTTTGTTGAACGCTTGGCTTGCAGATACATCTGCGAATACGTTTGCTGATTTATCCATAGCTACGATACCAAGACCGCGAGAAAGGATAGCAGCGAACTCACCACGAGTGATCATCTTAGTCGGAGCATACTCAGTAGCTGTTACGCCGTTAACTACCATACGGGAAGCCAATGGATTAATGAACTCTTCAGCCCAGCTTGTACCTGCAGTGATGTCCGTGAATGACTTAGAGTGTTCGATCAATGTATAAACAGAGTTTGTAGAACGGTAAAGGTTCGCAGATTTTTTACCGTCAGTTACATATGTCGGCACTGCAGTAACATTACCTTTTGCATCAACTGTTACACCAACTGTTGTTAGTGGGTTTAGATCAGCTGAAGCAGGTAGTGAACGCTTAATCGGTGTTGGGAATACATTCAATGCTACAGACTTGCCACCTGGTGCCCCAACAGAAACGTTGAAGTCAAATGCGTCTGCAAGTACTTTGTAAGCCGCTTTGCCTGCAAGTGGGTTGTCCACTTTTGTTACTGAAACATTAAGTTTCAATTCAGCAGAAGCAACATCCAAGTCTTTAGCGATTGCAGTTAGGTCAAATGCATCAACTGGCAATTCGTATGCTACATCACCGAATTGAAGAACGATTACAGCATTGCTGTTTTTCTTAGAAAGTGCATTCAAGATAGTTCCAGGAATGTTAGCTTCTGTTGCGCCTGCCGGTGCATTAACGACTAACTCGTCGACTTTATCTGCATTGTTGATAGCATCGATAACTAATTGAGGGTTGCTGTCGATTGCGCCAGAGTCAACTTCAACTGAATTGTCTCCAGTTGTTGGTGGTGTAGGTGGGATTACTACGCCGCCTCCGCCACTGTTGTTACCGCCATCGCCGTCACCCGTATCCGGATTGACGATTTTATTGTATTCAGCAGCTAATTCTTTAAATGTAGCCTTTTGTGTAGGGGTAATTTTCGCTTCAGAAACAATTTCAGCTAAAGTGATTCCCGTTTGAAGTTTATCAAGGGACTTATTTACACCATCTTTGATAGGCTTATATTTTGCATTAGTGTAAGATACTTCAAATAATGCATCAATGAATTTATCAAACTGTGATCCTTCATCGTCCATTGTAGACAAAACTTCTTTCTGAACATCTACTAAATATAGGATGAAAAGGTCACGCAAGTCATCAGCATAAGCTTCTTGTCCAAATGCCTTTTTCAATGTTTCATCTGATACTTCATCTGTAAATGTTTCGAAAGCAGCTTTCATATCTACTGCAGTAACTGAGCTAGTAAGGAATTTGAACAATGCATCCACTACAGTTTTTGCATTAGTGTCAGATTTGTCTTTTAGAACGTCTTGAGAATAATCTTTCTTTTCAAGTTGTTCTTTAATTAATTTACGCGCTTCACGTAATTGGGCTTCCTTACTTTTTTCTGGATCGTTCTTATTCGGGTCAGCAGCTTTAAGATTATCAAAAGCTTTATCCAGATTGTTAATCAAGTCATTGATTTGTTTTTGGGCATCAGCACCAATTGGTTTAGCATCTGCCGCATTTACAGTTCCAGCACCAACAGCAAGAACTGGTGTCAATGCTACGGCACCGATCATTGTTGATTTTAGAACTTTAGAGCTAAAATTTGTCTTTGTCATTACTTCACCCCACTGTATATTTTTAACTACATATTTAATAGTCTAATATAATTCAGACATCAAGACAAGTTTGTTGATAATATTTGTCGAAATCTGCCAATTTTCTTGATGGTAGACCGTTTAATAATTTCATTCTGAAATAGAAGAATGTTACTGATTTTCATCGTAATACTACGACTTGCACAATTTTATCCGTACCGGTTCAATATATATGTATTCTTGTGATTTTAGAACAACTGCTTGTGTATTTTACTGCAGAAATCGAAAACCCACTCTATCAAAGAGCGACTACTTTTAGATAGAGTGGGTATTAATTTTAATGGGACCCGGATGATGTGTTTCCGCACCTCATCCGGTACTTTTCTATTGGTCAAACCTTTAGAAAAGCTCTTAAATACAATTTATCATGCAATCTATTAAACGTCAATTAATTTTTTAATAATTCACAGAAGTAAATTAGGTCCTTTTATTAAATAGAAGAAAAGATGAACCCGAAGGCTCTTCTTTTCCAAACTCTCAATCCAGCAATCGCAATACATCCAATGCACGGTAAAGCATAACCGCCGCTTCTGCGCGTGTGGCATTGTTTTTCGGATTGAAATTTCCGTTATTTCCTTTGATGATTCCGATTGCTGCTGCTTTGTAAACTGAATCGATAGCGAAGGATCCAATTAAACCATGGTCATTGAAATGTGCAGGCGATTTGATACCTTCAAGTTTCGCTTTATCTTGGTAGTTAATCGCCCGCATGACCATTGCAGCGATTTCTTCGCGCTTGATTGGCGTGTCAGGGTTGAACATGCCATCGGCCGAGCCGTTGACGATTCCAGCTCGAGCTGCTGCCTCTACTCCTGCGTATGCCCATTTCTTGCTTGCATTTACGTCTCTGAATTTCCCTTCATACTGTTCCAATGGAAGTTCGAGTGCGCGGGCAAGTAGTACTGCGAATTCCGCGCGAGTGATTTGTTGGTTCGTGCCAAATTCTGTTGCCGTTTTCCCTTGGATGATGCCTTTCGTAGCTAATACACTGATTTCTTTTACTGCAAATGTATTGGCAATATCTTTAAATACTGGTGGAGTTATGGGCTTCTCTTCCTTTGGTTTTTCCTCAGTAGGCTTCTCTTCATCCGGCTTGCCTGCTTCTGGAGTTCCGCCACCCGGTGCCGGCGGAATCATGATTGGCGGCGTAGAAGGACCCGGTACTACAACAACTGGTGCCTTATCCACTTCGACATAGATTGTTACGGGCTCAGCATTCCCATAGCTGACTGTAATTGTGGTTTTACCAGCTTTGACCGCCTTGACTGTACCTTCAGAAACAGTAACGATACTTTCATCCGCTACTTTGTATTTCGCTTCCTTTGTTACATCCTTTACCGCTGATTTAGTGTCGGATGTTGTAGTTGTTTCTGTTACAGTAAGTTTTGCTTCATGTGTTTCTATTAAATTCAATTCTGTTGGATTTACTGATAGTGCAACTGCCTTTGCATCTCTTTCGAAGATGACTGTTTCAGACGAATTACCAGCTGCGTCTCTAATTAATACCGTGACTTTTGCTGAATTGGTAATGTCATTGAAGGGTTCGGATTCAATATTAATGTTGAATGACCCATCCTGTTTCAGTGTAAATGGCAACTCCTGAATGTTTTCACCGTTGATAGATACAACATATAAGGCATTCAGCTTTTTATTCAAATCATAGTCAAGTCCGTATTCAGCCAGTGCTTCGTTGAATTCAATATACTTATCTGTGACTTTGCCGATTAGAGTGCCTTCATTAAATACACCTTCAACAACGGGTTTTGTGGACTTTACAAAAATTGGTCCAACATAGTCGTAAAGCACTGTAGGAACGCCAGATTTCGGTTTGGCTGTGTAGTCAAATGTGTAAAGGCCATCCGGAATCATAGTTTCCTCTGTATCATTCCATGAAGTATAGGTTCCCGGAATCATCAATTCGTATGATCCTGCTCTGAGTGATGGGCTTGAGTACATAAGACCAAGAGTACCATCGCCGTATTTCCCGCCATCCGAGTTCAAGATATCGTAGATTTCCAAGTAGTTCGTATCGACATCTCCGGTGATCGTAAAGTATAGCATTGCCTCATGTTTCACACCGACGCCGTTGAAGCTGAGATCTGTTTCCGAGATGCTCATATCTTTCAATTCAACTGGAATTTCCCCGCTGAAGTCTGCTGCAAATGGCAATGAAATATCGACATCTCTGCCTTTTATGTGGATATAACCTAATAGTTCATCGCCGACTTTTGCCTTTGAATTTGCCGAGGCGGTCAATGTTACATTCAAAAGCTGTTGGTTGTTGAGCATGAAATTGGGTTTGTCAATTGTTATTTTGGCGTCACCAAACGATTTGGTCACGTTAACTGAAACCTCGTAATCCCCGCCGATTCCCTTCATATCTTTTACAAGGATTTGCTTTGTAACCTTCAAATCCTTTGCAAGTGATTGGGCCCCAAAAGTAACTGTTCCTTTTAGGTTTTCTACGACCATATTTGATTCATCAAGGATTGCTTCATCTATTGCATAAGCAAGAATTTGTGGATGAGCAGCCGCGTAGGCATTAACTCGTCCTGCGCCTTGGGAGAATACATCATACTTTTTCGTGTCTAAGAGTTTTGCAGTGTTGGAAAGAGCGACTTTTACATCGAATGCATTCCAATCTGGATTCGCCTGTTTTATAAGTGCGGCGATCCCCGCAATATGTGGTGCAGCCATCGATGTTCCCGTTTTACGGGCATATGCCCTTTCGTACGTTTTCTCCGGGTAATCGGCTTTGTACATAGGAATTGTAGACATGATGTTAGTTCCAGGTGCACTCACGTCAGGTTTGATGTCGAAGTTCGGTGTCGAGGGACCACGTGAACTTGAGCTGTTCACTTCATCGCCAGCGATTAAGGTTTTATTGAATGAGCCGAAAGTGATTGTACCTTCCGCTTCTGTTAATGCTGCACGGATTGCTTCGCCGTCCGTTTGGGACATATCGAATGCCGGGATGAAATCGAAATCATCACCAAGGATTGTTTTAGATGGACCTGGCGCGTATGTGCCACCCGCATTGTTATGGATGATAACGGCAACTGCACCGCTGTTTTTCGCAGCTTCAATTTTGTCAACGAATGGAGTTTGACCGCGTGAAACTAGAGCAACTTTTCCTTTTACCTCAAGGTTTGCATAGTCTGTTGGTTGTCCGATCCCAGGGACTGCGACAATCTCGAATTCGCCATTAAGTTGAGTGGCGAGATCTTGGCCATATGGCGTACCTATTAGGTTTAACGTTTTCGTCAGATTATAGTTTCCCGCGTTGATGTTAACATCAACGTTGTAATGCGCTTCAGGATTTGTCGTATTTCCTACCGCGATACCAAGACGTGATGTGGATGGCGTTCCCATCGTTCCTCGTTTCGGACCGGTGTTTCCTGTGGCGATCACTGAGATTGTACCCGCCATCATTGCATTGTTTATGGCGAATGATCCAGCATCTATTTCAGTGTTCGCTTCACCACCAAGGGATAGGTTAATGATGTCCATTTTTTCTACAACCGCTGTGTCGATCGCTTTAATGATACCTGACATTGATCCGCTGCCGTATGCTCCAAGAACGCGGTATGCGTAGAGGTCGACTTTCGGCGCAACCCCTTTAAGGCCATATTCGTTGTTACCAATCGCTGCGATGATCCCCGCGACATGTGTCCCGTGGGAAGTATAGAATGAGCTTCTGTCACTGTTGAAGATTGGACGGTTCGCCGGGCGGTCAAGTGGTGATGTTTCGGAAGCATCGTCGTCAGCACGCGGGCGCGCATAATCGTTACCAGTATGCGGGACGAAGTTTTTGCCTCCTTTATAGATGCCTTCGAAGTCAGGATGGTCGGCGTCAATTCCTGTATCAAGGACTGCAACCTTGATGCCTTCTCCTTCAAAACCTTCTGCCCACAGCTTTTTGATTCCAAGCAAATCGATACTTTTGTCCATGTATGCGTCGACTTGTCCATCTGTTGGAGTCTCAGCTTTTTCCTCAAATGCATAAACAGTAGTGTCCGGTTCAATTAAAGTTACACCTTCGACTTGAAGTAGTTTTTGAAGATCGTCAGCTTTCACTTTAGCCGCAAAACCGTTTAGGACAGTGTTGAATGAATAGCCTTCTTTAAAGGAAACTTTGCGGGCTTGCATTTCCTTTTGGACATGGTTTTGTTGTACAATCACTTTTTGTTGCACTTTTGTTTCTTGGGCGGCAGTGAAGCTTTTCCCTGCCAATTCATTTATACCTTTTTGTAATCCTGCAGGCGTTTCTGATAGATGAACGATAACACCTATTTGTTCATCTCCCGAGAGTTCCATTAAATCCTTATGTAAAACTGGTCCGCTATTATTCAAGTTTAACTGTTCAGCAATAGCGGCTTTCATTTCTGCTATGCTTTCGTTTTCTGTTTTAGTTTTAAGCGGTGTTTCGTATTCTGCACTGGCACTTGTTGGAAATTGCGCCAACATGGATAGAATCAAAATGATTGATAGTAAACTTTTAAAAATTTTTCCCAATCCCCGTCACCCCTTACTTTTCAATGATGTTATTTGTCGCATTATTGGGGGTATACAACTATTATAATGTATCATTTATTAAGAGTTTTTGGTATAGACAGATTTGTACCAGTTCCCTGTTAGTATAGCAAAATGTCCAAGCGTAGTTATTCCAAAGAAAAAAGGGGCCAGGAGGCCCCTTTTTACGTTGCTATTAATCTAACAATCCCAATAATTCCAATGCACGGTAAAGCATAACTGCTGCTTCAGCACGTGTTGCATTGTTCTTTGGAACGAAATTGCCGTTGTTACCTTGGATAACACCAAGAGCTGCTGCTTTGTAAACTGAGTCTATTGCGAAAGTTCCAATTGATCCATGGTCGCCAAAGTTAGCCGGTGCTTCAAGGCCTGTAAGTTTCTCTTTGTTTTGGTATTCAATTGCACGGATTATCATAGCAGCAATTTCTTCACGCTTAACCGGTGCGTCAGGGTTGAAGTTACCATTTGCTCCGTTGATGATTCCAGCGCGAGCTGCTGCTTCTACCCCTGCAAATGCCCATTTCTTACTTGTGTTAACGTCCTCGAATCTACCCTCGAACTCTTCCAAAGGTAGGTCAAGAGCACGAGCAAGCAGTACTGCGAATTCTGCACGCGTGATTTGTGCATTCGGCGCAAACTCAGTTTCAGATTTTCCTTGAAAGATGCCTTTTGCTACAAGTGCATTGATTTCATTTGCAGCAAATGTGTTGGCAATATCCGAGAAGTCTGGAACTGTTGGTGTTTCACCTTCTGGTTCTTCTCCTTCAGGATTTTCACCTTCTGGGGTTTCACTTCCAGGGTTCTCTCCTTCTGGTTCTGTCGGTTCTGTTGGATTTGGATACTCAACGAACGGTCTTGATGCTATAACTGTTACTTCGAAAATGAAATCACCATATGTGACCGTGATTGTAGCTTCACCTAAACCTACTGCTTTCACATTTCCATCTTCCACTGTTGCTACGTCAGCATTCGATGATGTAAAACTTGCATCACCAGTTACATCCTCTTCAACTTCTGTACCGTCAGCTTTGATAAGTTTTTCAACTAATTTGAGTTGCGCTGTATTACCAACTACAATTTGTAGTTCATCGTGGTTTATAGAAACTACATGATCACCTGCTTTGTAAATCAATTCCTCAGCTTTATTACCTGCAGCGTCTTCATATTTCACTTTAACAGAGTGTTCTTCATTATTAAGCTCTGGAAGCTTGAATGTGAATTTCCCGTCTTGTTCCAATGTTACCGGGCCAGATGAGACAACTTCTTCACCATGTAATACTTCATAGGATGCTTTCAGTTTCGTGTTAATGTCGTATCCCATATTGTACCATTCGAGTTCCTCTTGGTAAGCGATATAGACGTCATCGATTTGGCCGGATGCTGTTTTGCCTTCGACTGCCCCAACGATAGTGCCTGCTGTTGATTTGACAACAATTGGTCCTACATAGTCACCGATTACTCCGGAACTTGACAATGCAGTGAAATCGATCGTATAGAGACCATCCGGAATTTTAGTTAAGCCGTTTCCTTCCCAAGGCGTGTAGTTTCCACCAATTCTTAATGTATACGAACCTGCACCTAAGGCTGTGCCCGCATGAAGGTAACCGATGTAGCCGTCTCCATACGCTCCGCCATCAGGATTCATGAAATCCCAAAGTTCAATATAGTTAATAGAAACATCGCCTGTAAGTGTGAAGGAAAGCGTGGCTTCGTCTTTCACACCGTCGCCATTGAAACTCAAGTCTGTTTCAGTGATTCGCATATCTTTAACTTCAGTTTTAGCGACTCCCCCGAAGTCTGCTGCGAATGGTAATGATGCAACTGTGCTTCCGCCTTCGATATTGATGTATCCGAGGAATTCATCGCCTGATTTCGTATTTGCTGCAGATGCTGTCAACGTGACGTTGAGTAATTGCTCGCCGGATAACGTGAATGTCGGCTTGTCGATTGTTATTTTTGCATCTTCGAAGCCTTTTGTCACTTGTACAGTTACGTTATATGTGCCACCGTTTCCGTTCTCATTTTTCACGAGTATCTGCTTTGTGACGGAGATGTCTTGTTTCAAATCTAAATGGCCGAAAGTCACTGTTCCTTTTTTGTTTTCTACTGTTTGTCCATCATTGTTTGCAGTGTCAATTGCGTATGCAAGGATCTCAGGGTGCGCTGCTTGGTATGCTTGTACGCGGCCTGCACCTTGCGCGAATACGTCATACTTGCTTGTATCAAGAACCTTCGCTGTGTTAGAGAGTGCGACTTTCACGTCAAACGCATCCCAGCTCGGATTTGCTTGTTTCATTAACGCTACAATTCCAGCAATATGTGGTGTAGCCATGGAAGTACCTGTTTTACGAGTGTAAGCTTGTTCGTAAGTTACTTCCGGAAAATCTGCTTTGTACATCGGGATTGTGGACATGATGTTCGTTCCCGGTGCTATGACGTCAGGTTTGATGTCGAAGTTCGGTGTTGACGGTCCGCGTGAGCTGGAGTTGTTCACTTCGTCTCCTTCTGTCATTGTTTTATCGAAATTGCTGAACGAGATTGTTCCTTCTGCTTCTGCAAGTGCTAAACGGATTGCATCCCCATCCGTTTGGGACATGTCGAATGTCGGAATGAACTCGAAGTCGTCGCCAAGGAATGTGCCCGATATTCCAGGTGCGCCTGTTCCGGCTGCGAAGTTGTGGACGATAATGGCTACTGCGCCGTTATCTTTCGCCGCTGCAATTTTGTCTACAAACGGGATTTCGCCGCGTGAGACAAGGACAACTTTACCGTTTACGTCAAGTCCTTCATAGTCTGAAGCTTGACCAATTCCAGGGACTGCGACGAGGTCGAATTCGCCGTTTAGTTGATCGGAAAGGTTAGCTCCGTACGTAGTCCCCATTAGGTTTAATCTTTTCGATAGGTTGTAGTCACCAGCCTCGATATTTATGTCACCAAAGTAGTGTGCTTCGGGGCTTGTCGTGTTCCCAACTGCGATACCAAGACGGGCTGTTGATGGTGTACCCATCGTTCCGCGACCTGGTCCGGAGTTACCTGTTGCAACGACAGCGATTGTGCCTGCAAGCATCGCATTGTTGATCGCGAATGAACCAGCGTCTGTTTCAGTGTTGGATCCGCCACCAAGTGATAAGTTGATAACGTCCATTTCTTGCTCTACTGCATAGTCGATTGCTGCAACGATTCCTGAATTGGATCCGCTACCATATGCACCTAAGACTCGGTAAGCGTATAGATCGACTTTCGGAGCAATCCCTTTTATGCCGTATTTGTTATTCCCGATTGCTGCTATTGTCCCCGCTACGTGTGTACCGTGGGATGTGTAGAATGAACTGCCTCTATCATTGAACTCCGGCGTGCCTTCTGGACGCTCTACTGGCGAAGTTTCGGATGCATCATCATCATCACGTTCGCGTGTGTAAGTACTGCTATTCGGAATAAAGTTTTTGCCGCCTTTGTAGATGCCTTGGAAGTCAGGGTGGTCGGCGTCAATTCCTGTATCAAGTACTGCGACTTTGATGCCTTGTCCTTCATAGCCTTTAGCCCATAGTGCTTCAATTCCAAGGAAACCGATGCTTGTATCCATGAATGCTTCAACTTGTCCATCCAAAGGTTTTACGCCTTCCATAGTTTCAGTTGCATCATTAGTTTCATCCTCAAAAGCATACACTGTAACGTCTGGTTCAACTAATGTAACACCTTCAATATTTAGTAACTTTTGAAGATCGTCAACTTTCACCTTTGCTGCGAAACCGTTTAATACAGTGTTGAATGAAAATCCTTCTTCATAAGCAACTTGAAGGGCTTTCAATTCTTTTTTTACATTTGCCTGTTGGGCACTAACTTTTTGCAAAGCTTTCTTTTTTTCAGCTGCAGTAAAGTTTTTGCCTGCTAATTCAGTAATACCTTTTTGAAGAGCAACAGGTGTCTCAGATAAATGTACGATTACATCGACAATTTCATCTCCTGATAGTCCCTGTAAATCCTTATGCAATATTGGTCCGCCATTTGCCAAATTCATTTGTTCAGCAATTGCAGCCTTAATTTGCATAGTGCTTTCGCTTTGTGTGTTCGGTTTGAACGGTTTAGTTTGTTCCGAATTTGCACTTGCCGTGTAAGGCATTGCCAATGAAAGAACAAGAACGAAAGCTAAAAAACTACTTAGTACTTTCATAAACCCCTTCTTTTCCAAGCCCATATCCCCTTTTCACTTTTTTCACACTATATAGAATAGTAGTGTGTAACTATAAATATATCATGTAATTGAATATATTGGGAGTTAAAAGTATCAGAATGGGCAAAATAGTCTACTTTAACGGAAATATCTTAATACAAAATTTCAGTTTTTCACAGCAATTTAGATACTAATACCTATATTTTAGAGAGTAATCTTATAACAGGGAATTCTGAAGTTTATTAATATATATAAACAGAAAAATGCCCTCTGATTGATTTCTCAACCAAAGGGCCTTTTCATTTCTATTATTCATATAGGCTTATACGAACTAATAGTATTTACTTCTTAGTTATCGCTAACGATAAAGTCTACAGACACTGATTTACCACCAGTATATCTGAATGTTGCAGTAAATTTATCGCCTACTTCAGCATTTGCAATTGATGCAGTGCTAGTAGCGTTGTTTGAAACTGTGATTTTTGAACCATCTACTTTTTCAACTTTTGAAATTGTGATGATTGATGTTGGTTCAATTACTACACCATATTGGTCAAGAATTTGAACAACAAATTTATTCAAATCTGTTGCTGTAACTGCTTTGCCAGTATGTTTAACAAATGCAGAACCATTTTTCACAGAGCTTGATAGTGCAATATCAGATGCAACAGGAGTTCCATTAGAAACTACAAGGTCTTTAGTAAATGTTGCAGCAGCTGCGCCAGTTGAATCATTAACAAGAATTGATACTTTTACAGCTACATCTTTAGCGTTTCCATTGTTATCTTTGAAATCCGTATCTTTAAAGCCTTTTTCAGCTACGTCTGTAATTTTACCTTCAGAAACTGTTAGCTTCGAAGTGTTTGGAGTAATTGTATACTGAGATGCTGGAAGTAATACTTTTGCTCCTGCTGCAGTCACACCGTATACTTTCGGTGTTACATCATAGCCAGTAGTTTTTGTATCCTCTTTAGCATTGTTGTACATTGTTCCAAGATCAGCAACTTCATAACTCACATACTCAGAAAGAGCAACACGTGTGAATGTTACAGATTTAGAGCTTACTGTAACTGGTGCAGGAGTTGTTGTTGTAGATAACGAGAATACTAATTTCTCAGTAGCAGAAGTTGCTGCAACTGAAGCTGCGTTGATAACAAATGAATCGCCAGAAGCTGTTACTACAACCTGTTTTGAATCAGTTGCTGTTACAGTAGAAGTAACTTCAAACGGTGTAGATGCGCCTACCGTAGATTCAATTACAAATGCATTATCGCCAACTGTATTTCCATCTTTATCTTTAACTTCTTTATTTAACCAAGCATTAATTTGTGCTTTAGTTAACGTACGACCATATTGGTCTTGTACAAGTAAGTCTTCACCTTTAGCAGTTACTTTGTTTCCGCTAGCAATTTGTGTTGATACTTTATCAGCTAAACCAATAACTGATGTAGGAACAGCATTCGGCTTAATTGTCAATTGAATATTAGAATAGTCGCCGTTTGTTGGTACTAAAGAAGTAATTGTTGCAATAGTATCATGCTGTGTAGCGTTGTCAGCTGCTGTATAGTACAACTTTGCAGAACCATCTTGTTGTTTTTCTAAAGATAGACCATCACTCAAAGTTACACCAGTTAGATCAGCATGCTTAGTAATAGCATTACCATATTGGTCTACTGCTGAGAATGGAATTTCCACTTTTTCTCCGCCAGCAATCAATTTCTCAGGAGCAGAAATTCTGAAGCTCTTGACAGATGCTAAAGCATCAGCAGAAATTGTATATTTAGAGACATTACCAGTGTTGTTAGAGATGATTTGAATGTTTGCAGTTCCGCCTTTAGCAGCTTGTGAACCTGGAACAAGTTTGATCGCTTGGTATGTTACGTTTCCAACTGTTCTTGTTGTTGCATCATCTTTTGATGGTTGCAATACGAATAGTGGGTTATCGGATAGATATGTTAATTCTCCTAAGTTAGGTGTGGAAATTTTATTTCCATATTGATCCTTAACTTCGAATAGTAATTCGAATTTATCTGCACCGAATCCAGCTGGAAGATCAGCCAACTTCCCAGTGCTAACATTGTATACACCTTTAATGTCAGCTACTGATGCTTTTGATTCTAAACCGATTGTTACTTCTGCATTTACTACAGTTGCCGTATTTGCATATACACCAGTCAAGAATACTTTGTTTCCTGGAATGAATTTAGTTCCAGCTGTTGCTGTATTACCAACAGTCAATTGGCCAGAACCATTGTCAGCCACTTTACCGCCAGTTGACTGTGTCCAGTTGATTGTTTGGTTAGCTAACTCTTCACCGTATTGGTTTAGAACTTCATAGCTTACAAATGCTGTTTCATTTGCCTTATACTCTACATCCCCGATTTTCACTGCATCTGGGTTTAATGGTGCTGTAGTAGATAAAACGTTGATTTTCGCTACTTTCTCATCATCAGCGACTGCAGTTCCAACTAAGTCTTTTTCTGCTAAGTTAGAAACAGTTACAGTGTATTCACCTTTTGTTAATTTAGATGTTGTATTAATAACTACTGATTTTTTGTCATCAGAGTATTTAGTAGAATCAACATTCACAACAATGTTGCCTTTTTTAACAACGATAGAAGCTTTTGTTGTATCAACAGCTTTGTTGAACTCAACTGTGATTGCTTTTGCGCCAGAAGCTTTTACAGAAGTTAAAGCAACTTCACCTACAGCTGGTGCGCCTTCAGCACGGTACATGAATAGAGCGAACTCACCGCGTGTTAGGTTGTCAGTTGGAGCGAAAGTTGTTTCTGTTTTACCAAGAGTGATGCCTGCTTCTTTAAGAGCGGAAACATAACCGATCCAGTTGCTGTTTACGTCTGTGAAGTTAGCATTTTCTTTAGCAGTCAATTTGTAAGCATTAGCAAGCATTTTCGCCATTTCTTGACGAGTGATGTTTGCTTCTGGAGCAAATGAAGTTGCTGATTTACCGCTAGCGATTTCAGCAGCTACTACAGCGTTGACTGCGTTTTTAACACGGCTGTTAAGGTCTGTGAAACCTTGGTCTTTCGCGTTGTCAACATCAAGTTTAAGAGCGCGTGCGATGAATACCGCTGCATCTCCACGTGTGATGTTTTGAGTTGTTCCGAAAGTTGTTGCTGATGTACCTTGAGTGATGCCTTCTGCTACAAGGTAGTTTACAGCGTCAGCGTAAGCTTTGCTTACGTCTGTGAAAGATTTCGTTTCAGCAGCTGAAGCGACTGGTACGATTGCGGATGCTACTAGAGTAGCTGTTGCTGCAGTTGCAACAAACTTTTTGTAGGCTTTTGGTTGATGAGCCATGTGTAGAATTCCTCCCTATTGTATATTGCTTTAATTGAAGCTCTCATAGTGAACCTCGTTATGTACAAGATTCAATATGAATTATACCAACAATGCGTATAATAATCTACTTAAATTTTCAATTGGGTTCAATTTTACTATTTAATGATAGTAGATTTGAAGCCGTTGAAATTATAAGTATATTAAAATACGAAGTACGGCACGTCAGCTCTTTTACAAGTATAGCAAACTAAAATAATATTTCAAGATATATTAGATATATCTTCTGAACAATTACTATTTTTAGCCTTTCCTAAAGGCTTTACCCGCCTTTAGGAATTTAAAACGGACTATTTTTTGAATCTCCTAATACATAAACTTCAAAACCTGCCGCTTGCCACTTTTCGCGGTCGATGCATTGCTTCGTATCGATGATGATTTTGTTCTCCATGATATCGGCGATTTCATTCGGATCGAGATATGTGAATTCATCATGGCTTGTAAGGATGATAGCCGCCACTGCTTCTTGTAGAGCCTCTTCCATGCTCTGCGTTTGGACTTCAAGATTGTTCTTTTTAATATGCGGATCGAATGCTACTACATTCAACTCTTTCTTTTGAAGTTCCTCAACGACATCGATGGATGGGCTTTCCCTCATGTCATCGATATTTCCTTTGAATGCAAGGCCAAGAACCGCGACTTTTGCATAGTGTGTTTCGATACCTTTCGCCTGAAGGATTGTCGTTAATAGATTTGCAGTGTACGCTGGCATTCCGTCATTCGTTTTGCGTGATAGATTGATGATTTTTGCTATTTCCGGGTTTAATTCAACAAGGAACCACGGGTCGACTGCTATGCAATGTCCACCTACTCCAGGTCCTGGTTGGTGGATATTGACGCGTGGGTGGAAGTTTGCGAGACGAATCGCTTCCCAAACGTTCACGCCGATTGTCGCCGATAGTTTTGCAAGTTCGTTTGCCAATGCGATGTTGACGTCACGGTATGTGTTTTCCATTACTTTGACGAGTTCTGCAGTTGTATCGTCTGTTTCATGCATCTGACCTTTGACGAATGAACGGTAAAGATCAGAAGTCATTCTTGCAGATTCTTCGTTGATGCCACCAATGATGCGGTCATTTGAAATCAGTTCTTCAAATACGCGGCCAGGGATTACCCGTTCAGGTGAATGGGAAACGAAAAGGTCGGTACCAATTTCAAGGCCGGACGGGATAAGTTCAGGAATGACGACGTCTTGAACAGTTCTTGGTGGAACTGTCGACTCAAGAATGACAAGGTTCCCCTTTTCAACGAATGGCGCAATTGCTTTCGACGCACTGCGGATGTATTCAAGGTTCGCTGTTTTGTCTTCTCTGATCGGTGAAGGGACTGCAATGATGAACACGTCCGCTTTCACTGGTGTTGTGGAAACAGTTAATGAGTTCGAGTCGATTGCTGCATCCAATCGTTCTTGAAGACCATTTTCTTCTATATGAAGCTTTTTGTTGCGTATGCTTTCCACTACGCTTTCATTGACATCGACGCCGTGAACTTGATGTCCGTGGTTCGCAAACATGACTGCTGTTGGTAATCCGATATATCCTAAACCGACGATGCAAATTGACTTTTTCATATTGAGTGACTCCTTACTGTTTTTAGTTTCTTCTATTAAATAGTATGTTCATGAGGAAGAGGGGCAAGTTCATTTGGCGCTTTATGCGTTTTGGATCGCTTGCCAATCTGTAAAGCCACTCCGTACCTGTATTTCTGAATAGGGCTGGTGCCCGTTTGACCGTTCCAGAAAATACATCGAAGCTTCCACCGACCCCTTGAAATACTAAGACGTTCTTCAGGTTGTCCATGTTTCGTTTTATCCAAAGTTCTTGTTTCGGACTTCCAAGGGCGACGAAAATGATTTCAGCTCCACTTTCGTTAATTCGCTTGATGAGTGCTGTTTCATCTTGTTCATACCCGTCTGTTATCCCTGCAATGGTGATGCCGGGATTTTGTTGTTTTATATTTTCGGCGGCTTTTTGGACGACTTCTTTTTTTGCGCCGTATAAATAGATGGGATGATCTTCGTCTGCGGCAAATTTAAGCAGTCTTGCCATCATGTCGACACCGGTTACGCGGGAATGGATTTTTCCATTCTTCATTTTGGATGCAAGTAGTATACCTACACCGTCTGGTATTTGAAACGTTGATCCATTAATAAGTTGCTTCACTTCTGGATTTTTTTGCGCGGCCATGACTTTTTCCGGGTTGACGGCGATGATAGTCGATTGCTGGCCGGCTGTCATGCGGGTTTTTATTTCGTTGATGATTCCTTCATATGTAAGTGGCGACACATGGACGCCAAGGTAGGTTTCTTTCATTGACTGACCCTCGATTCGTTCGCTTTCAATTGTATTAGTATAGCAGAATCCCGTAGCGGTTGCATAGCAAACGGGAACGATGATAGAATGAATTAGAATTACAGATATGCGTAATTTGTTGAAAAATGGCTTTTCATGAAAACGGTGACGGCAACATTTTTATTATGAATTTCGTCACATATAAAAAGTCGACTTTAATTTAACTATAACTATGCTTTCACGGCTTCGTGGAAGCTTTTGTTTTGAGGAGGATATCTATTGAAAATAGTCATTTCGGGCTTTTATGGTCTTGGTAATACGGGTGATGAGGCCATTTTGAAAGCGATTGTTGATAATTTACGTGCTGAGCTTGATAATCCGGACATTACGGTGTTTTCGCTCTCCCCTGATAAGACATCAAAGGAGCATGGGGTGAAGTCGGTTTACCGTGGCTGGCGTCATGAGAATAAGGAAAAGGTTGCCGCGTTGCGAAAGGCGGATTTGTTGATCTCCGGGGGCGGCGGTTTGCTTCAGGATACATATCCGACGAAGTTTTTATTTGGTCCGCTTCCTTATTATTTACTCATTGTTTTATTGGCGAAGCTATGCGGAACGAAAGTCATGTTCTTCTCACAAGGGATCGGACCGGTTACAAGCGGTTGGGGCAAGTTCCTTATGCGCGCGATTGCGAATAAGGCTGATTTCGTTACTGTAAGGGACGAGTATTCGAAAAAGTATCTTGAGAATTTAAAGGTGACGAAGCCTGAGACAGTTGTTACTGCCGATATCGTTTTCGCTTATAAGCCTACAGAAGATCATGTGGCATATGCTTCACTTGGTCTGAAAGGTGATGAGCGCCTTGTCGCGGTTGCACCTCGTCCTTGGTTTGATCATGAAGATGAGTATATTGAGAAGCTTGCATGGGTGTTGGACGAGCTGATTGAACAGCGGGGCGTTCTGCCTGTTTTCGTTCCAATGGAGCCTCCGTACGATACGAATGTTTCGAAAAAAGTGATGGCGAAGATGAAACATCCTAATAAGACACGTTTGTTGGGTGATTCATTCACACCGAATGAGTTTTATAACTTCATTTCAAGGACTGAGTTGACGATTGCATTGCGATTGCATGCGTTGATATTCGCAGCTTTATCGAATGTACCACATATCGGATTGAGCTATGACCAGAAAGTCGAAAGCTTTTTGAAGCGCTCCGGAATGTGGGATCGCTCTTTCCCGCTTGGAGATTTCACGAAAGAGGCACTTCTTGAAAATGCCCTTTACGTACTTGACAATGGTGCTGAAACGAGAGAGATGATTGCACCGAAAGTTGACGTGTTGCGCCAAGAAGCATTGCGTAATGTCGATTTACTACGTGAACGTTTTTTGAATGGAGGACGTTGAATTGAAAATTTTATTAGCTACTGCATATGATTATCCCCATTTGGGCGGGTTATCAGTCCATTTGACAACTTTAAAGGCTGGACTTGAATCACGAGGACATTCTGTCGATATTGTTTCGTTTTCGGATGTTCCGAAGTGGAAGCGTGATGGTGTTGTCCGTGGACCGGCATTTGTTTTCAATAAAGTGAAGAAAGGCTCGGGGTATGTCTGGACGTTGAAACGGCGGAAGGATGAGCTTGAGTCGTTGATAAAGGAGAAAGTTAAGGACGGCGGATATGATCTGATTAACGCGCAAGATGCTTTTACGACGCTTGCTGCGCTTGAATCGGATGTGCCTGTCGTCAGTACGGTTCATGGGTATTTGACTTTCGAGGGAATTTCTAAGGGTACGGTAATTGAGGGTTCTGTGGAAGCGGATCAGCTGATGGAGGCGGAACGTCAGTCGTATAAGGCGACGCGTGAAGTGATTACGGTCGACACGCGGATTAAGGATTATATTGAGAAGGAAACTGGCGTTGTTGGGAATATGATTAAGAACTTCATCGATGTTGAGTCGTTTAAGCCTGAGATGGAGCGCCGTGATGAGTTCCGTGAGAAGTATGGATTTGCGAAGGATGATATGATTTTCTTCGTTCCGCGTCGTTTGACGAAGAAGAACGGTGTAATTTATCCGATTTTGTCGTTGCCAGCGGTTCTTGAGAAGTTCCCTAAGGCACGTGTTGTTTTTGCGGGGACTGGTGAGATGGCGGACGAGATGAAGGCGAAGGCAAATGAGCTTGGAATTTCGGATCGTGTGACGTTGGTTGGCGCGGTGGATCATTCGGATATCCTTGAGTATTATGCGTTGGCGAATGTTGCTCTTGTTCCGTCGATTTACTCGGCGGGTGTAGAGGAAGCGACGTCGATTTCCGCGCTTGAGGCGATGGGTTCTGGTGCTCCGTTGATTGCTTGTGCGGTTGGCGGGCTGAAGGAGATTATCGATGATGGCGTAGATGGTTTGCTTGTTGAGGAGCAGAATGTTGAGGCGCTGAGTGATGCGATGATCCGTTTGTTAGAGGATCCTGTTTATGCGCAAAAGTTGGCTGATGCAGCGCGGGCGAAGATTGTTGCGGATTATTCGCATTTTGCTGCTGCGGAGAAGTATGAGGCGATTTATTTGAAGGCGCTTGGTAAGCAGTGAGTAGACAGTGTTGATTACCGGCTTTGCCGGTGTGCTCGTAACGCTTCGCTTTTACTCGCAATCAACGGATATACTGGCGCATACTACCCTACTTTTTAAGTTAAGGGATTTAAAAGATTAAAGAGATAAAAGATAAGAGATATTTAGTGTGCCCTCCAGCCCGGGTTGGGGGCATTTTTTGATTTTAGTGTGCTGACTTCCCATTGAATGTTATGGCCTTCTCATTATGGTGTATTTCGGAAGAGATTAGAGTGCCGCGGGAGGATTTTAGGGATGCGAATCCCCTATTCGCGCCTAATGGTTTTTACAAATTAGGGGTTTGTAATAGGCGTTATGCTGGATTTGGGGTGTTTATGCGTTTTTGGTGCGGTTTATGCGTGAGTTTTGTCGTTTATGCGTGAATCGTGAAGTTTATGCGTGGCTGGGAGAGTTTATGCTTGTTTGAGTGAATTTATGCGGTTTTGGTTGGATTTTTATATAAAGTGCTGCGTCTATTGGCGTTAGTGCGGGTTAGGTGGATGAGGTTATGAGCAAATTGAAGAAGGCGGCTTTGTGGACGACGTTGCTTGCTCTTATTTTGAAGGTGTCGGGGTTTATTCGTGAGTCGATTGTTGCGAAGGAGTTTGGGGCATCGCATGAGACAGATGCTTATTTCTTGGCTTTCGGTTTTATTACGCTTGTCGTGGCGATGATTTCGACGGGCTTTAATAATGTGTTTTTGCCGATGTATGTGAAGAGCCGTGCGGGGAATCCGGAGCATAGTGACCGGAATGCGAATGCGCTTTTGAATTGGACGGTTTTATTATTTGTGTTTGTGAGCTTATTCGGGTGGTTTTTCGCGGATTGGTTCGTACCGTTTATTTATCAGAAAGCTGTTTTTGAAACGAAGATGCTTGCTGTTGAGATGACACGATTGTTTTTCGCGTTCATGACGATGATTGCGTTAAGTGGATTGCTTGACTCTTATTTGCAGTCACGGCGGATTTTCGTGCCATCGCAAATGTCGAAGTTGTTGGCGACGTTGATGGCGGCTGTGTTCGCAATTCTTTTCAGTGATGTATGGGGCATTTATTCTCTTGTTTACGGGTTTATTACCGGGACGGTGATGGGTGTTATTGTGCAGGTTGTTGCGCTTGCCCGCTCGGACTATAAATGGCAGCCGGTATTCAATATGGAGAAGACGTTCGCCAAGGCATTTTTGGTGCTGATCATTCCATCGCTATTGAATTCAGTTGTCGGTCAGGTGAACATGTTTGTGAACCGTTATTTTGCGTCCGGGACCGAGGAAGCGGCTGTTACATATTTGAACAACTCATCTTTGATTATCAGTATTCCGAATGCAATATATGCGACGACGCTTGCCGCCATCATTTTCACTTTGATGAGCGAGCAAACGGAGCAGCTGGATAAATTTAAGGATACTGTATTCCGCGGAATGGAGATATCACTGGTGACGCTATTGCCGATTTCAATTGGCTTGTTAGTCGTCGGAGAAGCGGTTGTATCTTTCATTTATGAACGTGGAAAGTTTACTGCGTTTGATACTTCCAATACGTATATCACATTGCTGCTTTATTTGCCGATTATCGTGTTCCAGGGGATGCAACTGATTTTGTCTAAATCGATGTATTCACGGGGCAAGACGGCGGTTGTTTTCCGGATTAGTGTGACGACGATTGCGGTGAATTTCATATTGAATTGGCTGTTGGTCGATAAGTACGGGTATCCGGCTCTTGCGATTTCGGCTTCGGTTGTCAGCATTTATTATTTTGTAGTATCGATGGTTGTTGTTTATAAGGACTTGGGTATGGCAGAGTTGAAGCGTGTTGCGCGGATGAGTTCCCGTGTTGTGGGGCCTGCGGTTGTAATGGGACTTGCAGTATGGGGAGCGAAGGTTTTGTTGCATGCCGGGGATTGGTATTCGCTTTATCAGTTGGCAGTGCTTGTGCCGATTGGCGTAGTTGTTTATGCGGTTATGATCCGGGTGATGTATCGTGAAGGGTTTAATCGATTTATGGGGATGTTGAGACGCGGGTAAGGAAGGTCAGAAGTAAAAGCGTGAGATTTGAGATTTATGCGTGAGTTGGCGAGTTTATGCGTAAGTTCGGGGATTTATGCGTGAGTCGGCGGTTTTATGCGTAATTTTTAGAATATATGCGGGAGTTTCTGGATTTATGCGTGATTCAAGTTTGTCCCGTCCGATTTTCAGGTTTTCTATGGACGCGGGCGATTTGCTTAACATACAATTTGCCTTCTCGCGATTAATGCTTTTGACAATCTAAAGGTTTTAATTTTCGGGGCGATTTCTTGGGCGAAGATGTATGCTTCTTGAGCGCGAAACCATATTCTTTGAGCGCAAGACTCGGATCTTGAGCGCGAAACAATATTCTTGAGCGCAAGACTCAGTTCTTGAGCGCGAAACCATATTCTTGAGCGCGGGACTCGGTTCTTGAGCGCGAAACCATGTTCTTGAGCGTTAAACCATATTCTTGAGCGCAAGACGCAATTCTTAACCGCGTGTTAAAGGTTTATTTAATTGCAACAGAAAAAGTAGAGGGATTTCCCTCTACTTTTTTGTTATTTCGTATTCAAGTCTGTGACGAAGTCGCCGCGGATCCAGCCGAATTCGATGTGTTGGCCGGATTTGTCGTGGGTGACGGAGTCGGCGAAGATTTTGTACCAGATGTAGCCGTCTGCGCCTTTTTGTTGTTCGACGATTGCTACTGGATAGCCGCTTTCGCCGCTGCGACCAAGGTCGCGTTCGGCGTATGTGAAGAGGACTGTTTCTGGCGTTACGACCGGTTCAGTTCGGACGTTCAACGATGATTTGACATTTGTTCTGGCAAGTCGGTATCTGTTGAAGTCCCTGCTGCCTAATGCTTTGTCCGTTCTCCACATATGTCCGGAGATTTTTGCTCCCCATGTTGGGTCGGAAGCGTAATGGACGTTGAAGCCGACGGTTTTATTTCCAGGAACCGCGCCTTTCGCATAAGGACGTCCCGGAATGCCGTAGTTTTTGTTGGCGTACTCGAGTACGAATGCTTCGATGCTTCGTTCAGGAGTTGCGTATTTCTCCCCTGCTTCTGGTGTGCTGTCGAATACTCTGATGCCAAAAAGATTGTTTTTCTCGAATGCATTTTTACTCATGCCGAAGTCACTTTCGTGCATGGCGGCTGATAGGATGAAGAGTCCGTTTACCCGGTAGTACTCTTCCATTTCCTTAATGTAGGAGCCGAGACCAATGATTTTCGAATTCAATGTTGCACCTGCGTATTTCGGAAGTCCTGTGCTTTCCTTTTCCGCGACAATTTGAAGGATGAAAGCATCCAATTCTTCAGCAGTATACTCTGTTTTCGAACGAATCGACTGGAACTGGAAGTATGGATGGTGTGTGCCGACTGCTTTGCCTGAACCATCAAGGAAATGGACACCATCTCTTGAATAGTAGCGAGTTCCGATCTTCATGAATTCAGGAACCGGGCCGATACTGTATGCCCCATACGCATGTGTCAGGTAGTTGTACGTATAATGAAGCAGCTCACCTGCGCTGTTGCCAATATAGTAGTCTTTGGATTCTGAGATAGATACAGGCACGAAATCTATTTGGTTATGTTTCACATAGCCGACTGTGTCGCCTACTTGAACTTTTACATAGTTTTCCGCGTATTCAAGAATGCCCATTTCACGCCCTGCCTCAATGTAAGTGAGCTGTGTAGCGAATGTCGGACTTGAATAGATGACTGTTGCATTGCCTAATGGTCCTTGGGCGAATGCCATGCCGCTTTTAATGCGCAGCAACTCTTTGCCCTGATAGATTCCTTCTGCGATTGGACTTGTAGTAAATGCTTTGACCGCTTCGGCGTACGTATCATACTTCTTGTCTAACAGCTTCATTGCTTTATTTTCAACAATAGCAAGCTGGAACTTATCCGGTGCGGCTACGGGTGGAGTTGGTTTTTCCGGTACTGATGGCTCTTCCGGCTCTAATTCAGGAAGTTCATGCTTTGCCCTGAATGCAAGGAATCGGCTAAGTACAGCCGCCACTTGGTCCCTTTTCGAAAGTCCAGCTGGGTCGAATGTGATGATTGTTCGCGTCGGGTCGACTTTCGTTCCGTTCATGATTCCCGCCGCGAATACGATTTTCGCTGCATTGACTCCTTCTGCAGATGCGAATATGGATTCGTCAGTGAGAACGATTTCCTGTGCATCGACTGAAATGCCGATGTAGGCAATTGCGCGTGCTGCAGTAACGGCCATTTCTTCCCTTGTCATTAGTTTCGTTGGCATGAATCTGCCGTCCAGTGTGCCTTTCATAATGCCGCTTTTTTGGATGGCGCCGATTTCACTTGCGATTGCTGAAGATGGATTCACATCGGTGAATTCTGGTACTTCTGCTGATAGTTTCATTGTTCGTGCAAGGAATGCTGCGAAGTCTCCGCGGCTTACGTCGGCTTTCGGATAGATTTTACCGTCTGAGAATCCTTTGATGATTCCCATTGAGACCAATTCACGTAGTTCTTTTTCCAATGTCAAACCTGTCAGTTCATCCGCATGGGAGACTGAGGGTGTTATTTGTAGTAGTAGCATCAGGATGACAATCATCGCTGCTAGTTTGCGTTTCATTTACTTCCCCCTAAAAAGCTATTTACTATATTACTATCGGTCTATGAGACGGAGTTTGAATAGATTTTATTAATTTGCGTTGATAGAGCTGTATACGGCAGCTGCGAATTCGGCTCTTGTTACGATTTTGGTGAATTCGTATGTTGGCGTTTGGAAGACGCCTGTTTTGTCTAACTGTTTGAGGGCGTTGATTGAGTTCATGGCCCAGTACGTTGACGGGATGTCGTTGTAGGAAGAGACACGAACTTGTCCTTTTGCTTTCTCTTGTAGGCTGAAAGCGCGGTCGACGATTACTGCTAACTGGGTGCGTGTCAGATGATCGTTTAGTCCGAAGTTTCCGTTCTCGTACCCTCTTAAAATATCTGCTTCGTTCATTGCTGCAATATGGATTGCGAACTGATGATTTTTATCGACGTCTTTGAATACTATTTCTACATTCGTTGGTGTTAGTTTCAATACGCGGTTCAACATGGCTGCTGCTTGTCCACGGGTGATTGTTTCTTCCGGTTTGAATTCGTCATTTGGAAATCCGTTGATAATGCCTGAGCCGCTTAAATTCAGGATTGCATTGTAGGCAGGGTGCTTGGCGTCCACATCGACAAATGATTTTTCCTGAATATCCGGTATAGTCGGTGATAGGTTTGGACTTGGACTTGGACTTGGATTCGGATACGTATCCGTTAGACGTTTTGCTCCAATATACCGCGGCTCCCAGTATGGATGGCCGAATAATTTCGCTTTGGCGACTCCGCGCTTTTCGTTTTCGGCGGAGATGAATTGATTGTCACCCAAGTAGATGCCAGTGTGAGAGATTCCGGGTTTGTACGTATCTTTGAAGAATACGAGATCTCCCGGTTGCAACTCTTCGGCTTCAATAGGCGTGCCATGGCTGAACTGTCCTTCTGACGTCCTTGGAAGTTGGATATTGAAATGGTTGAATACGTATACGATGAAGCCCGAGCAGTCGAAACCTTCCTCGGGTGTGTTGCCTGCAAATTTGTAGGGAGTCCCTTCGAAGTTCAGTGCAAATTCATCTATGTTTCCGGACGTTGCTTTTGCTTGCAAAGTAGGAAGCACGCTCGCTATTAATAGAAGGATAAGCGCAATTTTAATCGCTTTCATTGTTTATTCTCACTCCCGGTTTTCTTCATTGGAATCTCTATATATTATTTACTTGAACGCGTCCTCTTGCACCCTCGCAAGGAAGACTGCGAAATCTGCACGGCTCATTTGGTCGTTCGGTTTGAATGTGTTATCGGTATAGCCATTCGTGATTTTTGCAGAGACAAGTGCGTTAACGGCATCATAGGAAGCCATTGATGGACTGCAGTCAGTGAATCGATTGACGTTATCCGTTTTCAATTTGAATGCTTTGGATATGAGGATTGCCATTTCCCCGCGTGTCACCTTCTGATCAGGCTTAAATGTATTTCCTGCAAATCCGGAAACGATGCCGGCGTTTTTCAATGCCTCGATGTAACCGGCGGCAAATGAAGTCGGCGATACGTCTTTAAATGTGTTTGTTGCTGACTTTTCTGGATAGCCCAACGCCCTTCCGATAATGGTAGCCGCTTCAGCCCTTGTGATGTTTTCGTATGGACGTATTGTTGCATCCGGGAAGCCTTTCAACTGTTTCTTGTTCGTCAAATATCCGATTGGGGCGGAAAAACGCTGGCGGTTGTTCATATCCTTGAAATTAGGCTCTTGTAGATGAATGATTTTCTTTTCAATCCACTCGGTACCTTGTGCGGTTTTGGTCTTGATTAATACATCAAAGATTCCTCCAACGCCATAAACTTCCCACTTTCCATCTGTAAGAACTATGTTGTTGTCGCCTTGGATCGCCACTATTTTATCGCCCGTATATTGCAACGTTACTTTTCCAGGCTCTGATTTCTCTATGAATTCAATTGTGTTTTCATAGTTTTGCTTGTACTGGATAAGGCCGTAACCGAAGATTTCATCTCTTCCCGGTTCTCCAAGGTCCTTTGCGGAATCCACGATCAGTTTACGTAGCTCGGTATTCGTCAATGTCGGGAAGCGTTCTTTGTAGAGTGCGAGGATTCCCGTCACATGTGCTGTCGCCATTGACGTTCCGGATAAACGAGTGTATCCGTCTGCTTTGCTGTCTTCAAAATCCCATTTCATCGGGTAGGTACTGAAAATTGATTCGCCAGGTGCCGCAATGTCAATTTCCTTTCCAGTTGCGCTGTTCTTGAGCTTCGTCAAGTCTGATTTGACCGCCGCAACTGCGATGACAGAATCATATTTGGCCGGGTACATGACTGTGCCTGTTTTCTCGCCGCCATTGTTTCCGCCCGAGCCGACGATCAGCATTCCTTGGTCATAAGCTTTCTTCAGTGCTGTTTCAAGAGCGGGGTCGTCTTTTTCAGTCGTAATACTTAAGTTTAAAATATCAATTTTCTGTTTGATGGCCCAATCAATGCCGTCAATCAGACTATTTGTCGAACCGACGCCGAATCCGTTGAGTGCTTTAATGCTGTAAAGTTCGACTTCAGGTGCGATGCCAACAATTCCGGTTTGATTGGCAAGAGCTGCAATGATTCCCGCGACGTGAGTTCCGTGGCCGTTGTCGTCGTCATAAGGGACGTCAAACGGACAATCGTTATTCATGGAGCAGTAGCCGCCTTTGACATTTAGGTCTCGATGGTTGACATCGATGCCAGAGTCAAGGACAGCGACTTTTACGCCTTTGCCTGTGTAAGGGGTTGTGATTTTTTTAGTTGTATTGATCAGTGAACTGGATACAAGTTCTTTGTCCACATTTTTTTCGTATGTCAGGTTGTTTTGAATTGTAATTTTCGGGTATTTATCTTGTAAACTATCAATTTCGGTGCTTGTCAACGATGCTGAAATAATGTTGAAGGCAGGATATGCTTTTTCAATGCGCATTCCGTTATCATTCATATAATTCACTATGTCGCTTTGCTTTCCACCACTAATCAGATACGAATTCAGCTGTGCTTGCGCATTTGCATGAATCTGTATTGTGAAAATGAGTGTGAACATGATTGCGATGGAACTAATAAACTTTTTCACTGATTTCACCGTCCTTGTCCAGAGATACCTAAAAAAGAAGCCCTCTAGAAAGAGAAATTCCAGTAGGGCTGTGGTTACCTATTAATGATGTTTTTTTGAAGGAGTTGCATGGTTGTTTGTATACAACGACATGATATCCGTGCGGCCTTCATAGTTATACAGATAATCAAGAGTTCCAAGGAATACCGCTTTTGCCATCGTTTCGCGATGTGCTGGTGAAGCGATATATTGTGCGTCCTTCGCATTGTCGATAAATCCGACTTCGATTAATGTAGCAGGCATCGTGTTTTCACGGATGACGTGAAGGGATTTGCTTTGTACGCGTCGATCCGGTAGATTCCATGCTTCAAGCATCCGTTTTTGGATGTATGTTGCAAGCGCTTTTGATTCATTAACGTTTGGATTGCGCGCTGCACTGTAATAGAATGATTCGATGCCAGTTGCCGAGCCGTTATGGGCGTTGGCATGTACGCTGACGAACAGGTCTGCCTTGTTATTTTTTGCAAATTTGACACGATCTGCAAGTTCAACGAAGACGTCTGTTTCGCGCGTCAGCTTGACGTTGATCGGCGTGCCTTGGAAGTATTTTTTGACGCGTTTTGAGATATCAAGAACTACTTCTTTTTCCTGCATTTTATTCCCAACCGCGCCAGGATCTTTCCCACCGTGACCCGGATCGATGACGATTGTCATTTGGTTCAACGGCTTTTTGCCGCCAATAATTTCTGTGATGACATCGATTGGATCTTTGACACTGCTGATCGCAGGCTCATCTGTAGTTAGAAATTCACCAGAAATGAAGCCATAGGAGTTGTCCACTTTTGCGTAGACCCAGCTTCCGACAGTGTAAAGAATGTCGACCGGGTAGCCTGTAAACAATTTTTTAGTGTTTGTATAGTCAGTAGATGGGCCTGTCCGCATATTAAGTGTTGTGTCTTCACCCACGGCTACGTACATTTGTGTGGATGATAGATCTTCACCTTTCACACGGAATTCTGCATTGACGGCTCTTGCAAGGAATACTGCGAAATCCCCGCGCTTCATGAGGTCCTCGGTTCCGAAGTTGCCATTGCCTGTCCCTTGCGAAATGCCTTTTGCCATGAATTCTTTTGCGGCTGCATTCGTTGTGTCAGATTGATAGCCGAATGCCCTGCTGATAAGTAATGCCATTTCACCGCGTTTTAATTGCTGTTCAGGCTTGTACAGATATGTTCCGTCTTCCTGTTTGTAGCCGAAAATGATGCCTCGGTTAACGGATTCCTCTATGTATCCTGATGCAAAATGCTCTGTTGGTACATCTGAAAATCTTGTTTCAATAGGTGTCCCATGCAATTGGATTGCTTTACCGATCATTGCAGCAGCATGCGCCCTTGTCATGGGTGCGTCGGGGTCGAACATGTTGAAAATGTCGGATGTTGTTATATTTCCTTGCTCTAAGTAGCTTATCTCTTTATACGCTCTGTGTGTTGTAGGGATGTCCACAAATCCGGTAGCAGCTGAGGCGGGTTTAGGTGTGAAAAGGTCAAATGAAAAAATCAACAGAAGCGACAACAAAAATAAAACACTTTTTTTCATCTAATACTGTACTCCTTTGTGGAAAATGTTTCTTTTAGTCTACCATATCGATTTTTAGATTTATATGTTTCATTAGGACTAATTTCTGTTTTTTTGGAGATTCTTGTCTAAGTGGGTTGCTGAATTTGATGAGTTTTTGGGAGATTATACGGTATTTAGGTGGTTTAGGTAAAGGTATGGTGGAGACTTGGCTAAAAAGTACTATTCGGGTCGAATTTGGGTGGATTATAGATTAATAGATTGTATTGAATTTTAATAGTAAAAAGTAGAGGTGAGAATTGTGGAATTCTCCCTCTACTTTTTTTAGTAATTATTTTGCTTTGTAGCCGTTTTGTTGAGTTTCAAGTGAAACGTCGATGATGCGGCCTTCGATTGCTGGTGATAGGTCACCTTTAAGTGTTTTTACGTATTCGATGAAGTTTTCATAGTCAACGAATCCTGGTTCTGATACTTTACCTGCCTTGTATGCATTGCCAAGTGCTTCGAAACCGTCACCGCCTTTAGCTGTAAATGCATTTGTCGCGATGAAGTATGTTTTCGTTTTATCTAATTCGACATATTTATCGCCTTCAAGGATTTGAACGGATTGGACGCGCTCGCCTTTAGCTTTCGTGCTGTCGTACGTGAACTTCATGCCGGAAATGTGAAGGAATCCGCCGCTTTCTTTTAGACCTTTTCCACCTTCGATTGCGTCAGCTCCTACACTGTGTTCAAGCGTAGCTAATAGGTCAGCACCGGAAAGCTCTGCGATTGCTAGTGCGTTACCGAATGGCATTACTTTAAGTACGTCGCCCGTTGTGATGTCGCCTTCTTCAATGGAAGTACGGATACCGCCACCGTTTTGGATAGCGATTGTCGTCTTGTCGTTAATTGACTTCGCTTTCCAAAGCATTGCGTCAGTGATCAAGTTTCCAAGGTTCGTTTCGTTATGACGTACGCTTGAAATCCCTTCGTTATTGCCGTCGCGATTTCCGTCTAACAATACAGTTGCTTTAGAACCGATTGATTCTGCTTTGATTTGCTCTACTTTTTCCGTGAATGGTGCCAATACTTCAGCTGCTTTTTTGTCAGCTGCAATTTCTTTAGTATCGATTGTGATCAACTTGCCAGCATGTGAATAGATTTCGCCTTTCGGGTTGAACTTTACATCCAAAGTTCCAAGTGCCTTGGCATATTCATTTGCTTGTACAATTATTGTTGGTGAATTACCGTTAACTACAACTACAGGTTCGCCGATTGAGGAGTGCGTATGACCGCCGACGATGATGTCGATGCCCGCAACCTGTTTCGCAAGTTCCTGGTCATTGTCCCATACAAGTGAATCATCGAAGCCGATATGCGTTAGTGCAATGATTTTGTTGACGCCTTGAGCTTCAAAGGCTTTTACAGAAGCTTTTGCACGCTCTATATAGTTTTCGAATTTAACTTCGCCAGTACTTGAAATAGTTGGAGTTTCTTCAGTTGTTAATCCGAAAACGCCGACTTTTTGACCGTTTACATTGATGACGATTCCGTCATAGATATGGCCGTCTTTAGAGTTAGCGGTAACATTTCTTGTTTGAAGTCCATCAAAAAGCTTGTCCTTTGAGAAATCGACGTTTGCTGAAACGAACGGGAATTTAGCTGCTTTGATGAATTCCTGAAGTTTCAAATGTCCTTCTTTCGTGCTTCCAAGGTCGAACTCGTGGTTGCCGAATGTCATTGCATCGAAACCAAGTTGGTTCATCATGGCAACGTCTGCCGCACCATGGAATGCGTTGAAGTAAAGGTCACCGGAGAACGCGTCCCCTGCATGAAGTAATACGTTATTTTTATGTTTGCTTCTTAGCTCATTCACGACTGTAGATACATACGGGAAGCCTGACAAGTATGCGTGATGGTCGTTCATATGCATGACCATTAGATCGATAAAGCCAAGATTTTCTTGTGCACGATATAGGAATAATGCAATTTCACCGCGTGTTACGTTATCATAGGCACCGAAGTTCGTATCGGATTTTCCTTGTGTGATACCGGCTTTTACAAGAGCTTCAACGTATTTTGCAAAGTTTGAGTTGACGTCTTTGAATTGTGTTGATTTTACATTATTATCGACGGAAAGCTTGCCCGCATTTGCGAGTACTTTCGCCATTTGGTTACGTGTTAATAGTTCGTCAGAGCCAAATTCATCAGCATTCAATCCGTCGATGATTTTAGCCTCGACAAGTGCGTTTACTGCCCACTTTGAACGTGCTGGAACGTCTTTGAATCCAGCTTCTTTGTAGGTTTTGTTAGGGTCGAATCCTAATGCGTTAGCGATCAGTACTGCTGCATCAGCACGTTTGACAGAATCCGTTGTACCGAATTGGTCAGGTGTGTACCCTCTTGTGATGGCATGTGTGTATAAGAAGTCTACCGCAGCCTGATAGTTAGTAGATACATCTTTGAATGTGCTTTCGGCTGCGGAAGCCGATGGGGCTGCCACTGCAACTGCTGCTGCGGCTGCTACAATCGATGTTGCTAAAAACTTTTTGCTTTGCATTGATTTCAAATCATTTCCCCCTCTTTCGAAGTAGTAGTAAGTTTCAAAACTATTCTACCACTGAATGTGGTGTAACTCTATGGAAAACGGAAGATTGATTGTTGTGATTTTGTAAAGCGGTGGGGCGGATATGCGTGAATTTGTGGATTTATGCTTATTTCGGGGAGTTTATGCTTGTTTTAGGGGATTTATGCGTGTCTGGCAGAGTTTATGCTTGTTTCATGGGATTTATGCGTGAATAGGAAAAGCCGTCGTTAGTGCGACGGCTTGGGAGTTGCTTTTCTTTTTTTATATAGTTCTTCGGCAGCTCCAGACCCTAAGATAACGCCTATTATGATGAGTAGGAAGCCGAATAGGTGCCGGCCTGTTATGATTTCATCTAAGAAAAGGGCTGAGCCTGTCAGGGCGAAAAGCGTGCTTAAGTTCATGAAGATCGCGGCCTTGGCTGGTCCAAGCTGCGCGATTGAGTAGTTGTAGAGCATGTGTCCGACGGCTGTGCTTAGGATTGCGCTTGTTGCGAATATTACCCAGAAGCTTGTCGGAACGGTTGTGAATTTGATCAGTTCACCGGGTTCTTGGATGAAGCTGATGACGAACAGTAGTAGGCTACCTATTATAAGCATGTACGCGGTGAGTACCCGTGGGTCAAGTGTTCTTGCCGCCTTCGCGATTACCAAAAACGAAAGGACTTGTGTAAGGATGGCTAAGAAGATGAATGCGTCACCTAATTGGAGGCCGGCTATTGCTTCGCCTCCTGCAAGGACGACGGATCCGATTCCGACGAAACCGACTGCTGCGCCGATCCATTGGATTTTGGTCGGGTAATTGCGCAGGATGAGTGCTGTGCATATTGCCGTTAGGACTGGACCGGTTCCAAGGATAAGGCTGGCGTTTGTACCGGACGTGCGGTAAAGTCCCATGGTTAGAAAATAGTGATGGCAGACGACGTTAAGGATTGCTCCGCCCACTATATATATCCATTCTTTTTTTGTTGGCAGCCGAACGATTTTGAGGGCTGCGAGGATGATGAAGACGGTTATTCCGGCAGTGAGGACACGGAGTGCGGTCATCGTGACGGGGTTCATGAAGGTGAGAAGGTATTTGAGCATTGGGAGGTTGAGTCCCCAGAGTAGCATGGTGATTGTGAGGTAGGTATATAGTTTCCACATGGTGTGATGGCCTTCTTTCTGAGTGAGTAGATGATAGAGAATAGTTTAGCATAATGGGATGGGGATTTGCGGGTTTGTGAGGATTTATGCGTGATTGGCGGAGGTTATGCGTGATTTCAAGGGTTTATGCTTGTTTGGCGGAGGTTATGCGTGAGTGCGGGAGTTTATGAGTTTTTGGCTGAAGTTACGCTCGATTATCAGAGATTTCAGTGATTTTAACTCTTAATAGATTGTGTTTAATGGGAATATTAGTTCGCATTCAATAATAAGGAATGATAGAATAGAAGGTGCAGCTTCATAAGCGGATGAGCGGTTGGCACTCCCTTGGAAAGGGGGTGTTTATATGGTGACATACGAAGCAATTAATATACTGATTCAATTCGGTATTTTACATGCACTTTGGGCGGCAGTCCTAGTTGCAATAATTGTGTTATGTGCCAATAGAAAAAAGTAACCCTCATTCCGCCTGAACAGTGTGATGGGGTTACTTTTTCACCTGCACAACTGTCAACCGCACTTCTTGCGGATGTTAGCTGCGATTGACTGAGCGTTCATAGCGCTCGGTCTTTTTTAGTATATGTTTATTGTAGCATTTGTATAAGATAATTTCACTTTTTTGATATCACGGGCATTGTTTTGTGTAGCCCCGTTGCGTGGATGGTGGCGGTTAACTGGCGTTTGTCAAAGCCTTTCCTCGGTAGCGGAGCGAGGGCGGTTTTCCCGAGTGAGCATAAGGAGCGGAAAGGAATTGACAAACTGGATGCACCAGGACCCTCTTGGCTTGGAACAAACACCGTTTGTTCCTGCCTACCGGCGAGGGATATGCGGGTGCAGGGGGATCATCCCCCTGCTGGGTCTGGGCAAAGCCAAGGGACTGAATGAATGATTGTATTGTTGTCGCGGAGAACTTATTTGTGAATTCTCATATTTGGTCGCGCTAAATGCTTTTGACAAATTAGGGGTTGTTTGAAGGTGTTATGCGTGATTCGGGTATTTATGCGTGGCTGGCTGAGTTTATGCGTGAAAAGTGGCGGTTATGCGTGAGTACGGGGATTTATGCTTGTTTGGCGGAGGTTATGCGTGAGTTCCGGGATTTATGCTTGTTTGGCGGAAGTTATGCGTGTGTTCCGGGATTTATGCTTGATTAAAAGAGTTTATGCGTTTTTGGGATGGAAAAGCGGACTCTCCGGTGTGGGGGTCCGCTTTTTATTGTTAAAATTGGAAGGCTTTTCGCTGGATGGCGAGGGAGCCGATGATGTAGGCGAGCAGGGACAGGACGACGGGGATCGTGACTGTGTGGACGCCTAATAGGTTGCCGTATGCGTTGTTGTAGAAATGGATTGCGATGTAGCTCACTATTCCGGTGATCATGCTGAGTATTGCGCCGTATTTGTTGCCGTACTTCCAGTAGAGGCCTAAGACGACTGGCCAGATGAATGCGGCTTCGAGTCCTCCGAATGCGAATAGGTTCAGGAAGATGAGCAGGTCGGGCGGCTGGATAGCTAGTAGGAATACGATGATGCCTAAGATTCCGGTGACGCCGAAGCTAATTTGTTTGACCCGTCTTTCTGTCGCTTCAGGTTTGATGAAGTTCAAGTAGACGTCTTTGACGATTGCCGAGCTGACTAATAATAGTAGAGAGTCGACGGTCGACATGATGGCTGCCATTGGTGCCGCGAGGACGATGCCTGCGAGCCATGGGGGCAATACTTCGAGCGCGATTAATGGAATGACTTTATCCCCTACGTCGATGCCTGGCAAGATCGGTCTGGCGAAAACGCCGATTAGGTGCATGTTGAGCATGATGAAACCGGTGACGATTGTGCCGATTACGAGTGCCCGATGCATGGCCCGAGAGCTCTTGTAGCTCATTGCGCGTACTGCCATTTGTGGAAGGCCGACGACTCCGACTCCGACAAGTATCCAGAAGGAGGATACGTAGGCTGCAGTCAGTGTTCCGTCTGCCCCGAATGGCGTGACGAGTCTTGGGTTTTCATTCAATAAATCCTGCATGATCGCTGGCACCCCACCCCCCGCGATGATGACGCCTATGAGCAGGACGAGCGTGCCGACGACCATAATTGCGCCTTGGACGGCGTCGGTAAGAGCGACTGCGCGAAATCCGCCGATTGTCACGTAGACGAGGACGGAAATTGCGAAAATGAAAAGCGCTGAAGTGTACTCGAGTCCAGTGAGCGATTCAATGAGCCGCCCGCCGCCGACCCATTGTGCGGTCATGGCGGAGAAAAGGAAAATGATAATGGCGATGGCTGATAATATCGCGACTGCCGGACTGTTGTAGCGTGCTTTCAGGAAATCAATCATCGTGACGGCATTGTATTTCCGGCCAAGGATGGCGAATTTTTTCCCTAATATGAGCAGGACGAAATAGCCCGTTACGACTTGGGTCATGGCTAACAGAATCCAGCCGAAACCGACAGTGTATGCAGTTCCGGGACCTCCAAGGAAGCTGGATGCGCTTCCATATGTGGCGACCATTGTCATGGCGAGGACGAACCCGCCTAATTCTCGCCCACCAAGGAAGTATTCTTGGAGGAACCCGCCGCTTGAACTCATTTGTTTCGATGCGACGAAACCGACGACGAAGATTGCAACCAAGAAAATGACGAGCGGGATGATGACTTGGATGTTCATCATTTTGGTGATTCCTCCTTTGGTGTATCGACGTATGGATCCGCTTCGAGCGGGACTTCTTTTAGGACAAATTTCGTGATGATGATGACGAGCACGCACATCAGGATGAAACCGATGACGCAGCTATAGAAAAACCAGTCGGGTAAGCCAAGGATGTATGTATATTCTTCAGGTGGGCGGGATCCTAACCCGTAGGCGAAGCCGTACCACCAGATGAAGTTGAAGATTGCGAGTGCGACGCCGATTAGGGCTTCTTTATGTGCGATTTTGAATCGCGGATCGGGTTTGTATCCGTCAGTTGGAGCTTGTTTGTTGGCGGACATTATTTGGTCTCCTTTCTTTTAGTGATCTTGAGGTTGATTATACAGGAATTTCTTGTTTTTGGGAGGGGGAATTAGAGATTTGGAGATTGAGGGAGAGGAGAGATTTGGGCGTTATGCGTGATTGTGGGGATTTATGCTGGTTTGCGGGGGGATATGCTTGGATAGCGGGATTTATGCTGGTTTGCGGGCGGATATGCGTGGATAGCGGAATTTATGCTGGTTTGCGGGCGTTTATGCGTGGATAGCGGGATTTATGCTGGTTTGCGGGCGGATATGCGTGGATAGCGGGATTTATGCTGGTTTGCGGACGTTTATGCGTGAGTTATAGGAATTATGCTTATTTAATTTGAAAACCCGTGAATTTTGGGGTTCACGGGTTGTTTGCTTGCTTATTTTTTTGAGAAGATGTGTACCCAGTAGGTCGTGCCGTTGTTAGATGTTGCGTAGCCGGAGCCGATGTTTGTGAAATTCGTGTTCATCATGTTTCGATAGTGGCCAGGTGAATTAATCCATCCATTGACTGCTTGTTCTGGTGTTCGTTGGCCCATTGCGATGTTCTCACCGTATGCGGTCCATGTGTAATTGAATGTGGCAAGCATGTTCCCGACTGATCCATATGTTGGGGATGTGTGGTCGAAGTAGCCGTTTTTCGCCATGTCTTCAGCTTTGATTTGCGCGATTTTGGTTAGATCAAGGTCATGTGAAAGTTGATTGACCCCTTTGGATTGACGCTCTTTATTGACCAGATTGATTGTTTCAACTGCGTTTTGCTTTACATCAATTATTTCTGGCAGAGGCGTTGGCTTTGATTTATCCACATACATTTTTCGTTTTGTATCGTACGTTATTGTACCTACTTCCCGTTTTTCATCAAATTCGAGTGCACGGCCGATGAACGCCGAGAGTTGGGCACGGGTTACTGAGGCATGAGGGTCAAATTTGGATGCTGTCACCCCTTGTGAAATCTCTGTTTCCGCGAGTGTAATGATGTAGCCATGCCAATAATCTCTTGGTACATCGATGAATTGAGCCATATGGTTATCGTCGACGATAAGCTTGAAGCCTTCAACTATGATTTTGGCCATTTGAGCGCGTGTGAGTGGAGCGTTTGGATTGAATTTGGTTGAGTTCGCGATTATTCCCTTTTCGGCGAGCGCTTCGATTTCATTGTATGCAAAATGTGTTGGTGGGACGTCTGTGAAGTTAGATGAAAAGTTCTCGGAAGGCGATAATTTCAGTGCTTTCCCGATGATCTTGGCAGCTTGACCGCGTGTCACAGGTTGTCCAGGTTTGAAGGTGCCATCGTTGTAACCGCTGATGATGTCTTTTGAGTGGAGTTCCTCGATTTGTGGGTAGGCCCAATAGTTTGGAGTGACGTCTTTGAATGTAGCAGCAGATGCTGAGTTAGATGCACTGACCAATAGAATTGAAACAAGTACGGTTGATAGCCATTTCTTCATCTAATAACCTCCTCTTTTATGTGTCTACCATTTTAGTAGATTCGGAGATGAAGAGCAAAAGAAATGGGAATTTGCGTTTATGCGTTTCTGCACGGATTTATGGACTTTCGTGGGCAGATATGCGCTTTTGCGGGTGTTTATGGACTTTTGGAGATTAGGTTTGTTGGCATGATAAAACGCTCCGTGTGGGAGCGTTTTAGGGTTCGTTGATGTAGTAGTCCATGACGAGCTCGTCTTCAAGGAGTTCGTCGGTTAGGGTGAAGCCTACTTTTTGGTAGAATTCGATGGCCCCGGGATTTTCGGGCCATACGGATAGGCGGATTCTTTGGCAGTCGGGCTTTGCGGCGAGCATGTCAATCGCGACTTGCATCGCTTTTTTGCCGTAGCCTTTGCCTTGAAATTGTTCACCGATCATGAAGCGCGGGATCCAGTAGCGGTCGTAGTCTTCGTTTTCGGGTATGTCCTCGATTGCAAGGAGTCCGATGACGGTTTCACCGTCTACGATTGCGTATGGCGTGAAGTTTGGATCGACGTATGCCCATGCGATTGTGTTGACGTTTTTCGCGACGAATTCTCTTTGGGATTCGGCTACTTCAAGTCTGACGCAGGCGCGTATATTGTCTTGAGTTACTTTTTGAAGTGCGATGTTCATGGGTAGTGTCCCCCGTTTCTTTGACAATTTAATAGTTGTGTTGCTTTATTCGACGAGGATTGGGGATTTCCCTTCTTTCATTAAAATATAATGTGCCGCTTTTCTTTCTCCGATGAGTTGCAAGCCGGTTTTGGCTAGCAGACCGCGTGCGATGTTGCGGTTGTCGAGTTTGGTGAAGTAGCGGAATTCGCGGTTTGTCATTTTAGGTTTGACTAACATAAACCAGTCTTCAATTGTTTGGTAGTGTTCGGTTTTGCCGGTGTGGCCGCATGGGCAGTTCCATTTTTCCCTTCCCCACCGCATGCCGATTTGGTTGCAGGATGGGCAGATAACGCCGGGTTTGATGTCGGATGGATTGATGTCGTATAGGTCTGCGATTGGGAAAGGGTTGTAGTCTTTATGGTGTGCGAGCATTGTGTTTGCAAGTGCTTCTATTGTTTGTTGGTCGAGAATTTGTTGCGTTTCAGGTAGTGAGTTTAAATATGGTGGTACTGCGCTATTTAGTAGGATTTTCATCTCAGGTGTCTGGTGTTCGATGGCGAGTTCGTTGGTGTCGGAGAATGTGATGATGCCTTCGATGGGGATTTGGATGCCGCATTTTGTGAGCCATTTTTGTAGGAAGTGGATTTTCCGTTCCACTTCGATTATCGGATTCGGAATCGGTTTTCGATTTCCGTTCCTGAAAACTCTAATGAATTGGGTTGGATTTGCTTTTATTAGTGTTCTGTCTTTGAAGTTTTTCACTTCGATGATTGTGATTGATGATGGTGTGATGAGCAGCGAGTCGATTTGGAAATAGGTGCCTTCGTGGTGTAGATAGAGGTCGTGGATGATGGCATGCGGGTAGTTCGGCTTGAAATTTGCTATTTCGTTATCGAATTCGAGTTCACCGTTATAGCCTGCTTGATAGATTAGTAGATTCTTTTGGACGGCGTGCTTTTTTTCGTGAGTATGCGGCAGGCGTTTGTCCAAGGAAATGAGAGCTTTGAGTTCGTTTGGCATTTTTCGTTTTTTGTAAATCATTTTATCACCTCATGATTAGTTTAACTTGCTTGGCATTGGAATGGAATGCTTTGGGGCAAACTCGACGTTTGGGGCGTTTTTGGCGTTGAAAATTGAATTTTGGGTCGTTTTTCGCGTTTAAAAATGATTTTTGATGGTTTTGGATTGATAGTTTAGTAGAGTTTATGCGGGGATATTTTGGGATATGCGTGATTTTGGGGATTTATGAGTGAGAGCGTGGTGAGATGCGTGAGTGGCGGGATTTATGCGGGTTTGGGAGCAGTTATGGACTTTTCGGGGAGTTTATGCGTGAGTACGGCGATTTATGCTTGTTTGGATGTTGTTATGCGTAATTTATGGAGTTTATGCGTTTTTGATTTAAAAAACCGCCGGGGGTCGGCGGTTATTGGGCGGTGCAGTATTGGTAGATGGCGGCGGTGGCGAGGCAGTCGCCGATTGCATCGTGGGCGTCGTGTTCGAGTTGGAGGTACTTTGCCAATGTGCCTAACTTGTGATTTGGTGTTTCGGTAATAGTTTTTCTTGCGAGTTGGACGGTGTCGATGACGGTGTATTCGGGGATTTGGATGCCTTCGATGTTGTCGAGTGCGTATAGGAATCCCATGTCGAATGATGCGTTATGGGCGATGATTGGATAGTCGCCGATGAATTCGATGAGCTCTTCGATTTTTTGTTCGATCGTTGGTGCCCATTCGACCATTTCGTTTGTGATGCCTGTAAGTCTTGTTATCGTGATTGGGATGTGGCGTTCTGGGTTGATGAATGTGTTGAGGACTTCGACGCGCTCGTGGTTTATGAATTTTAGGGCACCAATTTGGATGATGCGGTCAGCGCCTGCACGGAAACCGGTTGTTTCGAAGTCTAAGACGATGTAATTTTCGACTTTTTTGGATGTTGTTTTATATTTCCGTTTCCGGGAGGCTCTTCGGGCACCCCAGTTTTGGATGTCCGTCTTTGATTGCAGCAGTTCAGTTGCTTTGCGATTCGGGCTCATCTTGGATGCACATCCTTATCTTTTGCTTTTGTTTCAATTCTATTACTATATTACACGTTTTCAAACATATTAAACTCATTGTTAGATTATCGTATGAAGTAGTATTGCAATGAGGCATATGAGTGTTTGGAGAGATTTATGCGTGGCTGGAGGCGGTTATGCGTGAGTTTTAGGATTTATGCTTGTCTGGCGGTGGTTATGCGGGAGTTTTGGGATTTATGCTTGTCTGGCGTAGGTTATGCGTGAGAGTTGGGATTTATGAGGTTTTGTGGGAGTTTATGCGGAATTGGAGGCCGCGGGGATGTTTCGTATCTGGATTTTCTGTTCGCGAATAATGCATTTAACAAATAAGGACTTTAAAGACTGCCGCGCAGAAGGGTCTGGGCGGCAGGTGTTATTAAAGCATTGGATCACGAAAGAAGTTGGTGACGATATGATTATCAGGCTTGTATGTTTTTAGATTATAGCCTTCTTTTTGGAGCCATTCGATGATGTGAGGCAGGGCAATTGTTGTTTGGCTGCGGTCGTGCATGAGAATGACGATGGAACGGTTGCCGGAATTATAGGCCTTGGTGACGCCATTTTTAACATTTAGAAAGATTTGATTGGCTTCTTTATCCGTGTATTGCCAGTCTTTTGAGTCGACGTCCCAATCCCACATTTTATAGCCATTTTTGATGAGTTGCTGCCTCATGGAGTTAGTGACAAGCGGTGAACTACCGTATGGGACACGAAGTAGCTTGTTGTCTTTCCCTGTCATTTGTTGGACCAATTTTGCACCTTCGTGCATTTCATTGAAGAAAGCTGTGGTGGATTTATATACTTTGCCCTTATCGTGGCTCATGCTGTGTGATCCGATGTAATGTCCGTCTGCATTAACGGAGTTGACGATATCTTTATAGTTTTTCATATTGTTGCCAAGGAAGAAGAAGGTGGCGGGCGCATTGTATTTTTTTAGCGTTCTGTTATTGGCTGCGGTGAATTTATTTGGACCATCGTCAAAAGTTAGGTAGACGTCTGCTTTTTTGGGTTTCTCAAGGAATGTAGCCTGCTTCTTATTCACATAGCTTTGAATGATGCCCTCGTAACCCTGATGGCTTAAATGAGGGTAGTTGTCACGGTATACGCGCAAAGTATGATACTTTGGAAAGTATTCAAGTTTGAAATCAAATTCGTCTGCAATATACTTCATACTGATTAGTAGTTTACCGTTTTCATCAATAAGAAGCGAGTCCGTAGGTTTCTTTGCTGTGGGCAATGAAAGCGACACGTCCTTCCCGTGCTTTGACAGTTTTAATTTGTCATTTTCCTTTATGAAATCTATGTACAAAAACTTTGCAATGTCCTCGAACAATACTTTCGTATCGCCATCGATAACGCGGATATCTTCAATAGGAAGCATTTTATCGTGAAGTCCGATGTAGCGTTTTGGTTCACTTGCTGCTCCTGCCTTATTTGCAGTTAGTAGAAATGATAGGATTACGATTGCTAGGACGATTACTTTTTTCAATTTACCTTCCCCGTTTCTTTTAATAATCATGCTTCACTATATTAAGTGGGATGTTGAAGTAGAATCGAAATAAGTTTGGAGCGTTGTGTTATGTAAATGCTTTGTACTTGTAGATTACGCTTATTAGCAGGATTTATGCCCAAAATAAAAAACCGCCACTTGGCGGTTTTTGTCATTGGCCTATGCCGTATTTTAAATAGTTTTTCCAACCGAATCCGAGCCACTGCTCCTTTTCAGGTAGTTCGAGCGGGAATGGGAAAAATACTTTGAGTGGAGTATTGTAGTCAGATAATTTATCGTCGTAAATCACGACGTCTCCTATTTTAAGTCCATCCGTCACGACTGCTTGGTTGATTGATTCGAACGGGACGATGATTTCCGTTTTGACAGCTCGTCCATGATCATCCAATTTCCAAGCGATTGCTTTGCCATTCGTGTAGGATTTTAGCCAATGAAGTTTCATGGATACCGCATCCGCCTCGTTGACGATAATTTGCGCGTTTACATTCGCTCCAAATGGTAAATTTGAAAGTTCATTCACCGGTTGAATTCGAATTTCATAGAGTTCAAGAGGATTCTTCTGTTCTTTCATTTCTAATTGATCAAAAGCCTGACGCCATCTATCATCTGTTGCGGGCACTTCCGAGACCGATAAAACTGCCCCTTCGATGACTGAATCCAAATTGGCCCCTTGAATTCGAACAGAATCTCCCACTGCGATTTTCTGCCATTCATCAAGGGAAACATATGTGGAAATCACTTTTGTTTCACTGTAAAGTTCCGTCGCGAGTGTGGTTCCATATTTATTCACATGAGCAACCGTTCCATCTACCGGGCTGACTAATGCGGGACGTGCCGAGTTTTGAGTTAGTTGGGTTTGCACCACAGTCAATTTGCGATTAATCTCCGATAGTTCCCTTTCGGCTTCTGCAATTGCCTGGGCATAGATTCCGTCTTGGCTTACTTGGACATTCACATTCAACTCGATATCTGTTTCGCCTACTGTTTCCGTCGTATTTACGTTTGTATTATCGTCTACAGTCCAACGATCCGACTCCAAGTTGGATAGGATTGATTCGATCGAATTTCGCTGTTCAAGAAGGCCTTCTTCTTCCGCCCGCCAAGCAATGAGCTGATTTTCCGCGTGCTCTGTCTGAAGTAGGGCGATTTCATCACCGATTTGGACCTTGTCTCCTTCTTTTACAAGCCATTCCTCGATCGTCTCGTCATCTCCGACATAGACCGTGAAAATTCCTTCCGGTGAAACGAGCCCTTCTTTATGGATTTCTTCCACAAAATGATTAGGTGTCATGCGCTCATACTTATTTACATATACTGATTTTAAAATCATGCTATTTTTCGAGAATAGAAGGTGGACGTTGACGGCGATGAAGATGCTGATAATGAGGGCAACGGTGATGCTCATTCGTTTATTCATCAAAAGCCACCTCCAAAAATCGAATTCAGTATGGATGTGAACGGGATAAATGCGACTGATGCTGTAATCAGGGCCATTGCCGTATGCAGGCCGACTAACATCCATAAATATGCTCGGCGGTTTTCTTCCGGTCGAATCTGCTTGATGAACCGGTATTGCAACGAAATGATGAGCGCACTTGTGATTGTCAATTGATTAAGAAATAGGATTAGATACCAATTTTCCATAATTGTTGCGGCAAGCGGGCCGAATGATAAAAACGAAAGATTTACTGTTACTCCTTTTATTGCAAAAACAATAAAAATAACCGCCTTTTCCATGAGCAATATGCCTGTTATCAGCACTTGCAACGGAACAAGCCGACGATAAGGGATTTTTGTGATTCCGGAAAGTATCAGAGCAACCCCGAAAATATGAAAACCTATGTAAAGGAGCGACCAAATAATAGCGCCAGCAAGTGACGCGAATCTTGCAAGTATGTAGTCTGTTGTTGTCATTGAAACCATTATTGATGTTAGTGTTTCAGTATTCATGCCCCAAATATTTCTTAATGAAAAAAGGACAATACCAAGGAGCAGTACAATGACTAACCTTTGTGTGAAGTTACGCATCGTGCTGTTTTGTAGATTTGAAGCAAGCTCATCTGGTCTCGTCAAGTAGTGCCAAAACCTGTATTCAAAGAACATAGCGACAATCCTTTCTGCTTGTAAATGCTGAATTTATAAAGGCTCCACTAACACTACTTTATCAAACCTTGATGGTTTTTCAATATTCGTAGTAACCAATGAATGGAAACAGGTCTTTTTGGTCAGTCTAAGTGTAATAACTTTCATTTCCTATGTGTCAAATTTCCCGGGAAATCGACAAAGGAGCGGATTTTCATGAATAATGATGAAAAACATCGATTCACAGTACAAGACTTCCTATTCGGCCTAACAGGATCCACTGTCTTCGTGATCGCCCTACACTTCTTTACCAGTTAAGCAAGTTAGTTAGTTAGCAATCTTCTATACCCATAAACTCTACATCGTAAACTACTATATTGATTATTTTTCTTTTAGGCGTGTATTTTGGGGGAGTAGAAAGATGTGGACTTATATTTCCTTCATTATGTAGTAAGGTGTCACAGTTGGCTGAAGCGAAAGGCGGCGACTCCGGTCGGATAAGCGGGACAGGTGAGACCCCGATGTGGAGCGAAGCGACCGAGGAGGCTCACCGCCCGCCCCACGGAAAGCGTCCGCCTGTAGCGGAAGCCAACTTTTAATCTACCAAAACAAAAAACACTCATCGTTAACTTTATACGATAAGTGTTTTTTCATGATTTGGTAGTCAAAATTAGAGCATTCCTTCCGTCAATTGTATAAATAAGCTTCGATTCTTTGTCTCTAACGCATAGTCAATCATACGGTCATAATATTCCGCTTCAAGCTCCTCAATAAGCTGGCCCGCCTCCGCAATAACAACTTCGGGCATTTCAATTTTCAACTTCAACGTCCCTTCAAGAATTGTCGAAAGATGCAAATGAAGATCCGATATGAGCAGCAACTGATAGAGCGGCAGTCGGATGAACTTGCTCCCCCGCTGGAAGACAAACACCTCACCTAAATTCTCGACCTGCAGGCTTTTCACGTTCACAACGATTTCTTTCCCTTCGGATGGCACAAACTGATACACTTCACCGCCTTTAATAATGGAAAAATACTGATAGGCAAACACAAGCCGCAGACGGAAATCTTCCTGGCTCGTGAAAAACGGCGTCATACGTTGAACAGAAAGCATCTTCATCCCTCCATCATTGAATATTCCGATTATTATCATTCTATCACATTTGTGACCGTTTTGTGAATGATTTGTTCTCTATAGTATTCAAACTTAAAGAAATAAATGCTTATCCGTTATGTAGATTTTTCGGATTGAAGTTGAAGTTAGCGACTCCCGAAAAATGAAATCGTTTACGGTTGCGGTCTAAAACCTTTATAATGAAGGGAATGCTTAGTTTTAGGGAGTGAGCCGATGCACATGACAGTAGAACGTGTTTCTTATTTGCATGAGCGTAAAATAGATGAGTTAATGCACACAATCAGACATTCCTTTCGCCCGGATATTCATAGCGAGGCCCAGATCATCAGGAAGGCGATTTCCATTGTCCGAAGGGGGACTTTCCTAAGCACATGGTGCGAGAGTGATGGTTCGGCAATGGAGGCAACACTTGTCGATGACGGTGAAGCGATTGATGTGAAGATTGCCTTTCCTGAGACGGAATTGACTTGCTCGTGCGAGGAGAGCGAATGGTGTGAGCATAAAATTTCGATTGTCTTTTATCTGTATTCCCGGTTCCAGTCGTTAACGGAATGGCAGCATGATTGGCAACGAAGAGAGGTAGAGCAAATGGCACTATCCATTTCAGAACGTACGCCGAAGGCATGGAACAGTGCATTATATCGATTAACAAAGCCACTACGTGAGATGGACTCTAATGAAAGTCCGAATGTGTTCATTCATGAAGCTTCGTTGTTGGATCAAAAAGTAATTCCCCTATCCCCTTTTGAGTATGAATGGAAGCCATTATTTGAACTTTTCTACCGTATGCATTTAATAGATTCCGCATGGGAATATCTTCGGATGCAATTGGAGGAAATAAACCATTTCACGTACCGGCAGTGGCAGGTGCAGACGTGGCTCAACGAACAAATCAGTAAATTGCGGAGCCAGGTCCAAGCGTTAGGAAGAAATCCTCGGCCATTTGAGACGGATGCTTTTTATGATGCTTTGAAGATTGACTTCCCTGGATTGGTTTTAGGGCATAAAGGACTTTTCGAGGCACGTCTTGATATCTATTCAATACTGTGGGACTTTTTGTATCGCGATCAAACTTCGAAGGAGAAGGAACTCGCTTCTTTGCGTGAACATGATTCAGCGGATGCTCCGTTTTTTGCCGCTTACTTCTATTTAACGCAAGGAGACGATGAATCACTAAAAATCGTTGCGGAAAAAGCGGGCGGAGAACTGTTGGACCATTGGCTTCCGTTAGCCGATAAAGCGGCGGAAATGGAAGAGTATGAAGCTCTGTCCATTATCATGAATACGATTTTCCCACATATTAGCTCCTTTTTTAAATCCATCAAGAATTCGAATGAAGGCTATCATTTTATACGTAAAATTGACGGTTTGTTAGAAGAGGCCGCCTTTACCGAAGAAAAGCGGGAAGAACTGTTCATGCTTTATGGTTCAGCGGGCGTGGACACATTCGGCGACTTTCTGATTGAGCGGAAACGATTTGCTGAATGGGCAGCGCTGATGCATCGATTCAATGTTCCATATGATGGGATTGACCCCAATACGTTGAAATTTGTTCTATCAAATGATTCTGCAGCTGTCATGCCGTTGCTTCATACGTATGCGATGCGGTTCATCGAGGAGAAGAACCGTCATAGCTACCGCCGCGCCGTACGATTGTTCAAGAATATGAAGGCAGGCGCGAAAAAGAGCGGAAAAGCCGATTTCTGGAATCGGTATATCGACACGGTTCGCGAGCAGTTTAAAAGGCTCCGTGCGCTATCCGAAGAAATGGAAAAGGGGAACTTGAATCTATGACGAAAAAAGATACTTTGAATCTTCATTTTGAGTTGTCGATCAATCGAAATGAACTTGGCAGTTATACGGTTTCCGCTACGGACTCTTTGGGATTCCATATTGATGCAGATAGGCTTTCTTCCTTTCTGTTCTTCAATAATGAACAAGCCTTATACGGCATGTTGGCAGTGACGGATGAAAAAGGCGTTCATTTGAATACGAATGATTTTATTCAAGTTTTTTCGGGCAAGACGCATCCTTTTGCAACGTTCGGTGGGTCATCGGCTGAGGATGAAGACCATTTGGCTGCGTTGCGCGAGGCTGCGGGTATTTTGTCCGAGTCGGATTTCTGGCATCATGTGGCGATGGACGCAGGGAAAATCCGATTTGACGAGGATAAGCTAAACCTTTCTGCTTTTACATCGATGATTTTGCATGATGCGATTCGAGAAAAAATCGAGGCTTCGGGATTGCGTTTCGAACAGTTGCCTACGCTGTTGCCACATCTACGCAAGTTTGGGTGGCCGGGTGAATCGGTTTCGAACATGCCGGTGCGTGTCGCTTTCCGTTTGACGGAGCCGGACGCGGAAACGGATACGGAGTGGTTGTTAGAAACGGTTGTCGTAAGTGAACGCGGAGCGCATTGGACGCCTGCCGTTCGGAAAATGAATGCAGAAGTCGCTGATGCATTGCCTGCCAAGTGGAAAGAGTATGCCGACGAAATTTTAAAGAAGCAGTCCGAGATGGTGTCTTTCCTGCGTTCCATAGAGGTGGAGCCGGGCAACCGCTTTTTATCGATGCCAATGTCTGATCCCGAGGTTCGGGTCTTCATCCAGGAAGATTTGCCGATTTTTCAGTCTTTCGGTTTTCCAGTCATCCTCCCTGCTTGGTTGAAGTCAGTGACGGAGACAAGGATGCGTGTCCGGACGAGCGCGAGTGTGCAGTCATATCGTGCTGCTGCTAATTTGGATGAAGTTCTTTCATTTGATTGGAACTTTTCCCTTGCCGGCAAGGAAATTGATAAGGATTCATTCCAAAAGTTGGTCGACGAGAATCGTGAGTATATCCGTTCCGGTGATGAATGGTTCCATATTGATCCACTCTGGCTGAAGCGGATCCGCGAGTTGATGGAACAGGCGGATGCTGGTGAGTGGACGGTGAAGGATCTGTTGTTCCAGGAGATTCCTGAAGAGATTATCCCGATCGATGAAGATGAGGAATCGGACGACCCCCTTCTTGCGTTTTCGATGAAGCAGTCATTGCGTGATTATGTCGATATGATTTCGAATAAACATGGGCTGCCTGATGCGGGAGTGCCTGATAGTTTAAATGCAGAGCTTCGTCCGTATCAAATTGAAGGCTATAATTGGCTTGTTTTCATGCGTGAGTATCATTTCGGCGCGTGTTTGGCGGATGATATGGGACTTGGGAAAACGATTCAGCTCATTACTTATTTATTGAATGTGCATGCCCGTCCTGAAACGGTTGCTCCTTCGTTGATCATTTGCCCGACGAGTGTTTTAGGGAACTGGCAGAAGGAAATCGAGCGGTTTGCGCCAACTCTAAATGTCCATACGCATTATGGTCCGTCACGGGCTAAGGATGAAGAGTTTGAGAAGCTTGTTGCTGAACGAAAACCGGATGTCATTTTGACGACATACGGGACAGTGACCCAGGATGATGAGACACTTGGCGGAACTGTGTTTGCGAGCATTACACTTGATGAGGCACAGAATATCAAGAATATGCAAACGAAGCAGTCTCGAGCGATACGTAAATTGCATGGTGACCATCAGATTGCGTTGACGGGTACGCCAATCGAAAACCGTTTATCCGAGCTTTGGGCGATCTTTGATTTTATCCATAAAGGGTATTTCGGTAGTTTCCGGACGTTCACTGAACAGTTCATCATTCCGATTGAACGGGATGATGCGGAGCTTGAGAAACGGAAACTACGTGCGAAGATTAGGCCGTTTTTATTGCGCAGGACGAAAAACGATCCTGATTTGCAGTTGAATCTTCCGAAGAAGCTTGAGCAGAATGAGTATTGTCCACTTACTACTGAGCAGGCGGCGCTTTACGAAAGTTTCATAGAGGATACGAAGTTCAAGCTTGACACGTTGTCGGGCTTTGAACGGAAAGGGTTGATTTTGAAGATGTTAAGCCGCTTGAAGCAGCTTTGCAATCACCCTTCCCTTTTCCTGAAGGAACCGAATGCCCCTGCCGCTCAGATGTTGGAGCGGTCGGTGAAGCTGAATCGAATTGTGTCGATGGCCGCGGATATTGCCGCCAATGGCGAACAATGCCTCATTTTTACGCAGTATATCGGAATGGGACAATTGATCCGCCAATGTCTGAGCGAGTTGCATGATATTGATGTCCCTTTCTTGTCAGGCAGTATGCCGAAAGGGCAACGGGATCATTTAGTTGAGGCGTTCCAGGCCGGTGAATTCCCGATTTTCATCCTTTCATTGAAAGCGGGCGGCACTGGATTGAACTTGACGGGTGCGAATCATGTGTTGCATGCGGATCGCTGGTGGAATCCGGCTGTTGAAAATCAGGCGACTGACCGGGCTTACAGGATCGGCCAGACGAAGTTTGTCCATGTCCATAAGTTTGTGACTGTTGGAACGATCGAAGAGAAGATCGATAAAATGCTCGCGGAGAAAGCGGCTCTTTCTGCAGATTTGATCCAATCGAGTCAATGGCTCACGGAATTGTCCGATACGGAATTGGATGATTTGCTGTCTTTTGAACGGTAATTTGGTGCCCTAATTCTTTCGGGAATTAGGGCTTTTTATATCCTCATTTTTGGTTGCCGATTATGTAAGGATACGACTTTTCCAAGTTGTTTCGATTCGATATCCAACATGCGTTCATTCAGAATTGCAAGGATGCGGATCAGTTCCCCGACTTGCATTTCGAGTCGAATGATTTTTCTTTCCATCTGTTCCATTTCGCGTTGCCTCCTTTTATTAGAATACGGCGGGAGCGGTCCCCGCCGCTTTTTGGTCGGCCGGATCATCGTGGCCATTGCAGCAAGCATTCCTTCGTGGAAGGTAATGCTTCCCCTTTGGATATGGACGGATCCCCACCCATCCATTATCCAATATTTCTTTCATCTTTTTTACCTCATAGATATTCTCATTCCACTATTTAGTTTTGAGTACAGCTTCGTTTCGCTTTCTTACCATCCCTCCCCATATGTATCGTCCCGATTGGTTAATAAATCGGCAAGCCGTCTTTCTCCTCCTGCGGCAAATGAAACTTCGACTTTACGTTTTCCTGCTCACTATTGCCTTCACTGCTTTGTTGCTGCACATTGGATTCAGGCTCATCGTACAGGTTTTCGCTGCTCCTACGTTTTGTAGAAAGGAATTTAATTTCTTCACCGATCACTTCCGTTACAAACACTCGGCTTCTGTCTTCCCTTTCGTACGTTCTCGATTGGATACGCCCTCCGACCCCAATTAAGGATCCCTTTCCACAATGCTTCGCCGTATTTTCCGCAGTTTTCCCCCAAGCCGTGCAAAGGATGAAATCTGCTTCCACTTCGCCATGCTGGTTTTTAAATTTACGGTTCACGGCAAGGACGAAGCTCGTTTGCAGCCTTCCTTCCGACAACCTTCTTAAAATCGGATCCTTCGTAATTCGCCCTACAAGTGCAACCTGATTCACTGTTTTCCCTCCCTTCATCTCGTGATGCCCTTATCATACAAAGCGGGTGATCATTCTGACAAATCGACAAAAATGAGTTTTGGGGGATAAATTATGCAATTTTCATGTGCTTTTCGAGGTGAATTTACACCCTTTTATTGCCAAATGCGATAGCCTCGCAGTTTGTAAGTTTTCATTTTTCCGTGATAATTCGAGTTTGGCATGTTTTTAAAGTTTTTTTCTGCTGTATGGTATACTGGAGCAAAAAGTGAGGCGGGTGGCGCGTTTGAAGACTTTTAAAATGTTATCTGTCGGTGTTTTGATTGACGATAAAATACAAGATTTTCCGTTGGTTGATGGGATTATTATTAATCAAGAAAATAGTCATCGAATGTGGATTCTTGAGATGTTCATCGATAGCCAGCATCAGGAGCTGTTCGAGGGTTGGAAGGAATCTGGCGAAGTTTTGGATACAAGTGTCGTCATCTCCTATCCCGAAAATGAACCTGCGGGATTCCGTGTGGCGGTGGATACTGTTCAACAAATCGGGGACAATATTTCCGTTTTGCTGAAAGGTCGTTTGAAGCGGGCTCGCACTCAGTATGCGGAGCATTTATTGGAAGAGTTGATCACTGAAGGGTTGAGCGGTGAGGATTTGTTAAGGCGATTTGAGTCGGATATGCGGGAGAGGCCAAGGTTGAAGAAGGATCGGGAGAAGGGGGATTGAGGTAGGGTGTGAGGGGGCATTGAGCGCGGGGGCATGGTTGTTGGGCGCGGGCGGAGGTTCTTGAGCGCGGGCGGAGGTTCTTGAGCGCTTGCGGAGGTTCTTGAGCGCGGAGGCATGGTTCTTGAGCGCGGGTGGAGGTTCTTGAGCGCGGACGGAGGTTGTTGAGCGCTTGCGGAGATTCTTGAGCGCGAGCGGTGGTTGTTGAGCGCTTGCGGAGGTTCTTGAGCGCTTGCGAGGATTCTTGAGCGCCGGCGGAGATTCTTGAGCGCGTGGGGAGATTCTTGAGCGCTTGCGAGGATTCTTGAGCGCCGGCAGAGACTCTTGAGCGCGGAGACATGGTTCTTGAGCGCCGCGCGACTTACATCAATCAATCAAAAAACCGCCAATAAATTGGCGGTTTTTCTTTGTGGCTTGTGGTTAGCGGTTGTTATTTCTGTCGCGATTCATGGTGCCATTGTTCGGTGATGTTGTGCCATCGCCGTTCATGTCTCCGTTGATACGGTTATCATCATTAATGATTCCGTTGTCATTCACACCGTTGTTTACACCGTTGCCGTTGTCGATGCCGTCCAAGTCTGGTCCGGCACCGTTATTGACTCTTGGTGTTAAATCTCGTGTATCGCGGTCCAGGGTTTCCATCGGCGTTTCGTTGTTGTTTGGAACGTTGTTGTTACACGCAGTTAGGATTAATCCGGATACGAGTACGAACGGTATCGCTTTTTTGTACATGTACAATTCCCTCCTTTCCACAAGCCTCTATCATACAAATCGTATGATACTTGTAGGTTGGCTCAAAAGGAGGGAACTATCCATACTTTTTTATTGATTTTCCATTCGTTCCTTCAGCACTGATTCAACGTAGGCCGCTTCTGCTTTGCAGTGATAGTTCAAGTAGATGTCGAGCTTTTCCTGCAGCATCTGGATGTTTGCAACTTGTTCCTCAGATGGCGGTTCGCTCAGAATGCGTTGAATGACTTCGTTGATTCGCTGGGCGAGGTCTTCGTGGAAAGCGGGATTGTTTTTCATTTTATCGGGAATTTTTGAGTACCACAGCGCTTTTGTGGTGATGTATTCCCGCCATGTTTTGATGAATTCCTCGATGTCGTATTCATCTTCATCCCAGTTGATGCTTGTCATATATTGCTCGAATGTTTGCGTGATGGAACGCGTGATGCTGCTTTTTATATTTGGAGAAAGATCTTTCATGAATTTTGGTACCTCCTACAATATATCGTGCATGAATAATACGCTTTTGCACATTCTTAATTCGATTCGCTTGCAGCTGGCCCAAGGGCAAATGTGATCTCCGTTTCGCAGGCGACTTCGCCATCTACGGTTGCAACCGCTTTCCCTTTTCCAATTGTGCCGCGCATTCTTGTGATTTCTACCTCGAGTTTCAATGTGTCGCCTGGAACAACTTGTCGTTTGAAGCGGCAGTTATCTATACCCGCAAAGAACGCCAGTCTACCCCGGTTTTCTTCTTTTTGCAACATTGCTACCGCACCTACTTGCGCAAGCGCTTCGACAATTAGCACCCCAGGCATGACTGGATATCCTGGAAAATGGCCGTTAAAATAATCTTCATTTATCGTAACATTTTTCAAGCCCACTGCTCGTTTCCCTTCGTCAATCTCAGTGATCCTGTCAACAAGAAGGAATGGGTAACGATGTGGAATTATTTTTTGAATCTGTTCTGCTGTTAGCATAACCTTCCACCTCCGTAAGTATGTATATTTTTTTAAAAATGAAAAGAAAACGAAAGAGCCTTTACGACTCTTTCCCTTTTATGATGTCGATTATGTGGATCCATGTCTCTTTCTTAAGCGCATCGTCCGGATTGCCGTCGCCAATGTAGCCGTAGCCGATTGTCGTGCCAAGGGCTACTGCTCCTCCTAATAACAGGAGGACGAGTATGATTCGAAGCCAAATCGGAATGATCCGGACTTGTACCCAAACTCTTCCCTTTGCACTTGGCTCCTCTTTTTCGGGTTTCCGCTTCCTTTGCTGATTACGCTCCGAACGGGATGCGATGGCTTCCTGTTCCGCATTATCTGTCGTATGGTCCCCAACGGGATTTTTTTGCTTTTCATCTATCATATCGAATTCTCCCTAACGCTTATCGAATGTTATTGATCAAACCTAACATTTGATCTGCAAGCGTGACTGTCCGTGCGTTGAATTGATAAGAACGTTGTACACTAATGAGGTCCGTCATCTCTTTTTGGAGATTCACATTGGATGCTTCAAGTTGTCCATTCTCCATCCTGATTTGACTTCGATTCTCGCCAATCAATTCAGTTAGGATGTCCTCAGGATTCACGCCTAATTCATCCATATTATCAGGAAGTGAGAATAATGTCGCGGATAAGCGATTCATCAAGTTTGGACGTTCAAACTTCGTGATGCCTAATTGGTATTGCCGAATCGTCTCATCCTTATCCGTTACTTGAAGAACTCCTTCCGGAAGCAAGGTGTAATTTTGTACATTCTCCGCGAAAACTATCGGTTCTCCCGCACTATTCGCAATCGCCAAGCCATCCCCATTGACAAGCATGAGGTTGCCGCCTTCAACCGGTGTAACAAAGAAACTCCCTTGACGCGTGTAAACCGTCTGTTCACCATTTTCGGTTGGTCTAATGAGATTGAAGTACTGTTTTGGTGTCGTCAATGCAAAGTCGAGTTCCCGTCCTGTCGTCTGCAATGTGCCGACGGTAGTGTTCATTTGTACGGATCCTAACATTGCACCGACGCCATAGCGTATTCCAGCCGGTGATTGGCGTGGTGCCGTATCGCCCTTGTCATTATTGAATTGTTGGTAGAGCAATTCCTGGAAATTGGCTGCACCGGACTTGTATCCATGAGTCGATGAATTCGCAAGGTTGTTTCCGATTATGTCGATTTGGCTCTGTAATTGATTCATCGTATTTACTGCTGTTGCCATCGATCGTATCATTCGTTCCCGCTCCTTTTACGTCGTGTCTTAATTGACACGGCCAATTTCATTCACTGCTTTTTCCATGCTACGGTCATATGCCTGGAGTATTTTTTGATTCGCCTCGAACGCCCTGAACGCGGCAAGCATGTCCGTCATCGTCTTCGCTGCATCTACGTTAGAGCCTTCCAAATACCCCTGTTGGAATGAAAAGCCGCCTTGCGTTCCCGGAAGGTTTCCGTTTTGACTCGCGAATAGGCCGTTATCTTGTTTCAAAAGTGAGGAGGGCTGCTCCGCGAATGAAACACCAAGTGTCGCAACTGTTGCCCCATCTTGCATGATGACACCATTGTCGGAAATAGTGAATTCATCACTTTGCAACTGAATGCGTTGTCCGTTTGAGTCAAGAACATAGTATCCCATCGGATTCGTCAGATTGCCGTTCGCGTCAATCGTGAAATTACCGTTTCGTGTGTACAGCTCATTTCCATTTTCATTTTCAAGCCTGAAAAAGACAGTTCCACGCTCGTTCGTTTCGGTATTGACCGGCAAATTGACATCGATGAGTGCAACGTCAGTCGTCATGCCGGTTTCCCGTAGTGATCCTTGCGTGAAAAGCGGCAATGTCTCTTGCATGTAAACGCCTGTTGAAAGTGGCCCTACTAACGTTATGCCTTTATAGTGAAGGCCTTTTTCCGTAGGAATCCGTGTCGCGTTCACACTGGACATTAACATTTCAGGGAATGACCGGATCGTTGACTGTTCAGCTTTAAAGCCCGGTGTGTTGGCGTTCGCCATATTATTCGCCAACATTTCCGTCCTGCGCTGTTGCGCGATCATGCCGGAACCTGCTGTGTAAAATCCTCGGAACATGGATGCCCGCCTCCTTTCGTTTATTATTTATTTCAATTAAAGTTAGGTTTCAATAACGTCCTGCTTTACTGATGTTTTCAAGAAGAATGCCCGTCCCGACTGCAACACAGCTAAGTGGGTTGTCCGAAACAAAAACCGGAACTTTTAATTCCTCAGCAAGAAGTTGGTCTATTCCATGCATCAGCGCGCCGCCACCTGTAAGGAAAATGCCACGGTCTATAATGTCGGCGGAAAGTTCCGGTGGTGTTTTTTCCAAAACGTTTTTCGCCGATTGAACGATCATTTCCACAGATTCATTCAATGCTTCGCGAATTTCTTCAGAATCAACCGTAATTGTACGCGGTAAACCCGAAACCATATCGCGTCCACGAATATCCATCGATTCTTTACGGCTGCCCCGGAATACCGTTGCAATGCTTTTCTTAATCGTTTCAGCTGTTCGTTCCCCAATATGTAGTTTATGCTTTCTTTTTATAGCTTGGATGATGTCATTGTCAAACATGTCGCCCGCCGCTTTTATCGACTCCGAAGTGACGATATCCCCCATCGACAGAACTGCGACATCCGTCGTTCCCCCGCCGATATCGATTACCATATTCCCGCTTGGTTGGAAAATGTCCATTCCGGCCCCGATTGCTGCGACTTTCGGCTCTTCTTCAAGATAGATCTTTTTTCCGCCGGATTTTTCTGCAGCGTCCTGGATTGCTTTCTGTTCGACACTTGTAATGTTCGTCGGGCAGCAAATCAGAATCCGCGGTTTCGACAAAAATCCTTTGACTTTCAACTTATTGATAAAATGGCGAAGCATCGCCTCGGTGACGTCGAAATCAGCGATGACTCCATCTTTCATTGGTCGGATCGCAACAATGTTACCTGGCGTTCTACCGACCATTTTACTGGCTTCCTCACCGACAGCCAAAACCTTATTCGTTTGCTTGTCAATGGCAACAACAGCCGGCTCGTCAAGCACAATCCCTTTCCCTTTTACGTGAATCAACACATTGGCAGTTCCAAGGTCGATTCCAATATCCTTAGCAAACATCAATCCTGTTTCCCCTTCCGGCTCAATCATCTACATACGTATATTAGCCTACTCTACTGACTATATATTGTATCACAATGGCGTTATGTTGAACACAAAAATTGACAGTTATTTCACATATATTTATTCAGAATTAAAAAGCGTAGGATGTTATGTCGATTGGAGAAAATTTACAAGATATTTTGGGAGGTTCTTATTTTCATAGCGGTTCGGAATAATGCTTTTTTATTCCAATTTAGTCGATGGGGGTAAATTCATTAAACTTTTTCGAGGTGATTTCGGGGGATATTTCCTGTAGGGGGAAAGGTTGTCCACATGCGAAAAGACAGGGTGTCCGCCCTACTGCCTAGGCTGGTTGCGTCCCCGTCTATTCTCACTACATGTTGCGGGCCTTCTTATTTTCATTCATCCATTTCATCCGTGTTGCTTCACCGCCTCTTAAATGTCTGACAGACTTATGATAGGCAAGTACTTTTGCGACTTCTTCAGACAACTCAGCATCCACATTCGGCAGTCGTTCCGTTAAATCTTTGTGGACCGTGCTTTTCGAATAGCCCGTCGCTTTCGCAAGTGCCCGTACTGTAAGTCCAGTGTCCAGCAACATTTTACCGAGGCGCACGCATCGCCTCCGAATTTGCTCGTGCACGCCCTCTTCCTTTCCCTGTCAGCTCCGTTTCTTCCTTTATCTTATGCGAGGTATGACCGGATTATGTCTGGGCGTTGTTAGAGGGGGGAAATATAGAGATGGATTTAATTGCGGTGAAAGGAGAACTTTTTTGGTGGAAAGGAGAACTCCTGGAGCAGGAAGGAGAACTCTTCCGATGGAAAGGAGAACTCCTGGCGCGTTAACGAGAACTCTTTCGGTGGAAAGGAGAACTTCGGGAGCGTTAATGAGAACTCTTCCGGTGGAAAGGAGAACTCCTGGCGCAGGAAGGAGAACTCTTCCGATGGAAAGGAGAACTCCTGGCGCGTTAATGAGAACTCTTCCGATGAAAAGGAGAACTCCTGGCGCGTTAATGAGAACTCTTCCGGTGGAAAGGAGAACTTCGGGAACGGGAATGAGAACTCTTCCGATGGAAAGGAGAACTCCTGGCGCGTTAACGAGAACTCTTTCGGTGGAAAGGAGAACTCCGGGAACGTTAATGAGAACTCTTTCGGTGGAAAGGAGAACTCCTGGGTCAGGAATGAGAACTCTTCCGATGGAAAGGAGAACTCCTGGGTCAGGAATGAGAACTCTTCCGGCGGATAGGAGAACTTTCCCAGTTTAAAGGAGTACTACAGAAAAAACTAATTTGTGGAAAGGCATTAGGCGCGATTAGATGTTGCTTAAAACAATATAAGTTCCGCGGAATGGATGTATGTCTACTTAAAATCATTCGCGCCAAATGCTTTTGACACTTTAAAGATCTGTCTTTCATTATTTATCGATCTGTAACTCATAATGGGCATTTCGGCCATGCCCTATAAGTTTTGTTGGGGCTTTCGCTAATAAATATTTCGCAAGATGTCGACATTCGATTTGCATGAAATACCTAAACTCCTTGTTAGTCATTGTCTCTTTTATTAAATAGCGCCAGTCTTCTAATGCCGCTTTATACTCTTCTGACCCCATATAGCCGCAGGAGAAACACCGCCATTTTCTTTCCTCCCATTTCATCTTAAATTTTCCGCATTCCGTACAAATGACCCCTGGAATTATTTCGGCTGGATGAATATTGAATTTAGTGGCCAACGGAAAAGGATTAAACTCACGATGATTTTTGAGAATTTCATTGGATAGTTTTTGAATTTCTTGTCTGCTTAAGATTTCTTGATTGATTGGTAGTGATCTTAGGTATGCTGGAACGTCGTAGGTAAACATAATATCCATCTCAGGTGTTTCCTCAATTTGCATCTCGTTATTGTATGCAAACGCAATTAGCCCTCTAACCGGCATTTTGATGTTCCTTGCATGCAACCAATTCTCCAATAAATGTATTTTTCTTTCAACTTCAGTTATTGGGCTACGAAGAGGTATCCGTTGTCCCGATGGATATTCCTTTATAAATTGCATAGGTTTTGCCTTAACTACTATTTTTTCTGCTATGTTCTTTACTTCGGAGATGACGATAAAGGAAGAAGTAATGAGTAATGAGTCCATTTGAAAATAAATTCCGTCATAATTTAAGGTTACATCATGAAGAATTGCATGTGGATAACGGGGTTTAAATTCTTTTAGATACTTATCGTATTGGCATTCCCCATTGTATCCTGCTTCAACATTATAAAGTTTCTCCTTAATTTTTTGCTTGTTCTCGTTGCCCCTCCCTAATCTCCTTTCCAATGCAATTAATCCGTCCATTTCACTTGTTCGTTTCCTTTGTTTTATTATCATTAATAAAATCACCTCCATTCTATTGTAGTGCTATGACATTCTACTTGGAATAGTCTGACGCAAACTCGAAGTTAAAGGGTGAAAAGAGGGGTAAAAATGAATTTTAAACCGGGATTCGGGGGTAAAATCTAATTTTCATCGTTTTTAAAAATCGAATAAATTGGTGATTACTTGACTTTTTCTGTTTTATGTTTTGCAATGTGAAATCTTCCAGGTTAAAGAAGAACCACCAGAGCATGAAGCGTAGAAACCCTATTAATTGTGGAAAGCATTAGGCGCGAATATGTAGTGTAATAAACAATTAAAAATCCCGCGGAAGGATCTTTGTCCCTATAGAAAACCAATTCGCGCAAAATGCCTTTGACATTTAAATGGTTTTGGCACCTTGAATGAGAACTCTTCATGTTAAAGGAGAACTTTTCAGCGATAAAGGAGAACTCAGCGCACATTAATGAGAACTCTCTCACGAGAAAGGGGAACTCTCCCACGATAAAGGAGAACTCCGCGCGCAGTAACGAGAACTCTCCCATGAGAAAGGAGAACTACGCGCACGCTAATGAGAACTCTCCCACGAGAAAGGAGAACTACGCGCGCAGTAATGAGAACTCTTCCACGGAAAAGGAGAACTACGCGCACGCTAATGAGAACTCTTCACCGATAAAGGAGAACTCCGAGCACGCTAATGAGAACTCTTCCACGAGAAAGGAGAACTACGCACACGCTAACGAGAACTCTTCCATGAGAAAGGAGAACTACACGAACGGTAACGAGAACTCTTCCGCGATAAAGGAGAACTCCGCGCGCAGTAACGAGAACTCTCCCACGAGAAAGGAGAACTACGCGCACGCTAATGAGAACTCTTCACCGATAAAGGAGAACTCCGCGCGCAGTAATGAGAACTCTTACACGAGAAAGGAGAACTACGCGCACGCTAATGAGAACTCTCCCACGTTAAAGGAGAACTCCGCGCGCAGTAATGAGAACTCTTCCACGGAAAAGGAGAACTACGCGCACGCTAATGAGAACTCTCCCTCGAGAAAGGAGAACTACGCGCACGCTAACGAGAACTCTTCCACGTTAAAGGAGAACTTCGCGTGCATTAACGAGAACTTTTCCACGTTAAAGGAGAACTACACGAACGGTAACGAGAACTCTTCACCGATAAAGGAGAACTACGCGCACGGTAACGAGAACTCTTACACGAGAAAGGAGAACTCCGCGCGCAGTAATGAGAACTCTTCCACGATAAAGGAGAACTCCGAGCACGCTAATGAGAACTCTTCCACGAGAAAGGAGAACTACGCGCACGGTAATGAGAACTCTCCCACGAGAAAGGAGAACTACGCGCACGCTAATGAGAACTCTCCCACGAGAAAGGAGAACTCCGCGCGCAGTAATGAGAACTCTTCCACGGAAAAGGGGAACTACGCGCACGCTAACGAGAACTCTTCACCGTTAAAGGAGAACTTCGCGTGCATTAACGAGAACTTTTCCACGTTAAAGGAGAACTCCGCGCACGCTAATGAGAACTTTTCCACGTTAAAGGAGAACTCCACGCACGGTAACGAGAACTCTTCCACGAGAAAGGAGAACTACGCGCGCGCTAATGAGAACTCCACGCACGGTAACAAGAACTACGCGCGCAGTAATGAGAACTCTCCCACGATAAAGGAGAACTCACAAGAAATTAAAAAATCCACCCCGCAATTCAGCGGGGTGGATAGGCATTAAAATCCTAAATATGAGCGCGGGTTGACTGGGATGCCGTCTTTGTGTACTTCGAAAAGTAGATGTGTGCCGGCTTGGGCGTTCCAATCGTTGCTTGTGGCCGTGCCGAGTGATTGTCCTTGGATGACTTCGTCGCCTTCTTTAACGAGAATGCCAGTTAGTGAGCCGTAGACTGTTGTCATTCCGTTGGCGTGGGCGATTTTGACTTCGCCGCCTTTGAAATGGTCCAAAATGACTTCCTGGACGACTCCGCTCATGGCTGCGACTACTTCAAATGGTTGGCCATCAACAGAGATTGAGACGCCTTTGTTTGTAATGTACGTTTGGTTGAAGACAAGTAGTGCGTTTTCGCGCGCTTCTTCGTCTGCTTCTGCATCATAGTACTCTTGTAAAATGGCCACGTTGTCGAAAAGTTCTTCATTGAACGGGTATTTGAGTACTTCATTTGCAGCGTTTGTTTCTACGATTGGTTGGTTGTCAGGATCAGCTGTTGCATCGGCTGTTTCGTTAGGACCTTTTTGAATGGCATTGTAGCCCCAAATCATGCCGACGAACACGATCGCGATTCCCGCATAGATGGCAGGCCAGAACCATCTATTCTTTTGACTCTTATTCTTCTGAGAAGGGAATTTCGGTTTTTCTTCTCGCATTATCATCACCTCACTTGCTATTGTTTGCAAGTGTTGGTGATTTTAAACATTCAGATTCAGGAAGTTCAAACTTTTTTATTTTTGTGCCTGAATAGTAGTATGTGATAATGTTTTCTGCCGTCCATCCTTTCCTGGCGAAGGCCTCTGCACCGTATTGGCTCATGCCGACTCCGTGGCCATATCCTATCGTATCGATGATGACGATTTTGTTTGTGACGTCATACGCAATGTTGAAGTCCGTGGAGGCAAGTCCAAGTGCCTCGCGCATTTCCCTGCCGCTCATTTCAAACTCACCAGACACCGCTTTCTGGACTCGTCCTGTATGATTGCGAACGAGTTGAAGGTTTTTGAAACGATCTGCATTCCAAGAGGAACCAAGTTTTTTATTCCACTGGACGATTGGCATTTCGACCCGTCTTTCAAATTCCGCTGCAACGATGTCCTCACCCGGGCTTTCAACGCTTTGTAAGTACGGGATTGAGCTGCCGCTGTAGTTTTGCGCTGTCTCGGTCTTACCGTTCGAGGTGGAGAAAAACATGGCGGTGATCAGTTCGTCTTCATAGACAATTGTGTCCCCCGCTGTCGACTCTACTATTTCGAGTAGTCTTTTCTCGTTTTTCCTGAAATCCTTGCCCCACCGTTCCCTTCGTTCTTCCACCGTTTTGTACACTTGCGCGGAGACGGTTGCTTCGATAGGTTTCTTGCCGTTCTCTGTAGTCCGCAGTACATATGTCCGTGCAGCAATCGCCTGGGCTCTTAAGGCTTCGTCATGGAAGTCCATCGGCATTTCGCCGGCGACGACTCCGATGACGTAATCCTCAAGAGGCAATGACTTGTCCACCCCTTCCACTGTGATATAGATTGTGCACGGCTCCTCTGTTGCTACAACTTCTGGTTCTGGTTCTGTCTCGATAGTTTTTTTCATGAGGATGGGAATAAAAAATAGTAGTACGATCAATAAAGCAGCTAGTAGTTTGTCCATGTTTGATTGTATGAAGTTGGTGTGGGTTTCATTCAACAAAAAAAGTAGAGGGTGGAATATTTTCCTCCTCTACTTTCGGATTATATTTTCAATCATACAAGTTCTATTTCTTTAACGATTTTTTCTTCCTCGGATACGCGTTCGATATCTGCGCCAAGTGCTTTTAATTTCTTATGGAAGTCGACGTAGCCTCTGTCCAAGTGGATGAGTTCTGTTACGCGCGTAACGCCTTCTGCGACGAGTCCTGCCAAGATGAGGGCAGCTGCTGCACGAAGGTCTGTTGCTGCGACTTCAGCACCTTGCAGATCGGATGGCCCTGAGATGATGACTGAACGTCCTTCGATTTTAACGCTTGCGTTCATGCGGCGGAATTCTTCTACGTGCATGAAGCGGTTTTCGAATACAGTTTCTGTCAATACTCCCGTGCCTGTTGCTGTAAGCATGAGCGCCATCATTTGGGATTGCATATCTGTCGGGAAGCCTGGATGCGGCATCGTCTTCAGATCGACTGCTTTTAATGGGTGCTGCGCCTGAATGCGAAGTCCTTCATCCAATTCAGTGATTTTGACGCCCATTTCTCCAAGCTTTGAGATTAATGCAGCGTTATGCTCAGGAACGGCGTTTTCGATTGTGACATCGCCTCCTGTGATAGCAGCTGCCACCATGAACGTTCCTGTTTCGATGCGGTCAGGAATGATATGATGGATTGTTCCATGTAATTTCTGAACGCCTTCGATACGGATGGCATCTGTTCCAGCTCCGATGACACGGCCGCCCATTTCGTTGATGAAGTTCGCTAAATCGACAATTTCCGGCTCTTTCGCCGCGTTTTCGATAACGGTCGTGCCTGTTGCGAGTGCAGCGGCAGTCATGATGTTTTCTGTTGCACCAACGCTCGGGAAGTCGAGGTAAATCTTAGCTCCTTTTAGTCCGTTCTCTGCTTTCGCCTCTACATGTCCATTGCCGAATGTAATTTCTGCTCCCATCGCTTCGAATCCTTTAAGATGCTGATCGATTGGACGGGATCCGATTGCGCATCCACCTGGTAGTGCAACGCGTGCGAAACCGTTACGTGCAAGTAGTGGACCCATGACCAAAATAGATGCACGCATTTTCCGTACATATTCGAAATGTGCTTCGCTTGAAAGCGGTTCTGTCGAATCAATTATTACTTGCCCTTTTTCTGCGTCATATTCAACTTTTGCATTAAGGCTTTTCACAACTTCGTTAATTGTCGAAACATCTGAAAGGTTAGGTACATCTCTTATGACGTTTGGCCCATCCGACGCTAACAATGCTGCAGCAAGTATTGGTAATACTGCATTTTTTGCGCCCTCTACACGAACGTTTCCATTAAGAACACGTCCACCTCTAATAATTATTTTATCCACAAAAAGTCCCTCCGACTCAAATTTATACTATTCGCCATATTTTTATCTTTTCTTATTTTTTTCGTCATGAATTAATCATAAAAACACATACTATTCTACAATGCTCTACATTATTAAACAAGTAACTACAGAGCTATTTTCCCTCTATCTGCAAGATAGTCTATAATATGTAGTCATTTGGTGATTTGTGTCCCTATGTTTGTTGGCATAAGTTCCGTGATATGTTCCGTCATTTTGCAATTCCCACTTTTTACACGAAGCTAAACATTTTTCATGCCATCGCCCCATATACGGCTTTGCATATACGCGGCGAAAACATGATAGGTAGTGATTAATGATTACCTACCCCAATTTCTGACTAAATAACCCTTATCGGTAAATTAATGAAGGAACTCTTCCTGACCAATAGGATATGTCCAAAAAGAAATTTGATACAGTCGAACCTATAGCAAAACTCAATAAAATGAAAAGTAATTGTGCTTGGAAAACGTGATTCTTTTTGATGATTTTTTCTGGCATGATCGATTGGAGCGCATAGAAGGTTAACCCAATGAAAAAAATATGGGAAACAATCGCTAACATTGGATTGTGAGCAAATACACTATTCATGTGAAATGACTCCTTATTGGTTATTATTGTCCGTTTGGGCGCGGTTAAAGCAATGAAGTGACATTTATATGTCGCGTTAGATGCATTTGAGTAATAAAAGGTCTAAAGGCATGGGGAAAGGTTACATTTCATATGTGCATGCAGTGATTTTAAGGGTGTTTCTATGCGGTTTTGAGCGTTTAGAGCGCGTTATGCGCTTTTCGATGCATTTATGCGTGATTAAAGGGACTTATGAGCTTTTCGACGCGTTTATGCGTTTTTAAAGCGACTTATGAGCTTTTTGGTTGGATATTCCAGTTTTTATTCATAAACTATAAAAAGCAGGCAGAAGAATGAGTTCCTCTGCCCACCTATTTGTTCATGCTATTATCTCATTTCGTAAACCTTTATACGAGTGATGGCCCGTCTTAGGTGGAGCTCCGCCAACTTTGCCTCAACGTCGTTGTTTTTCGCTTTTAGCGCTTCTTCTGCACGTTTCGCTGCGAGTTTAGCGCGAGCGATATCGATGTTTTCAGCTAGTTCAGCGCTTTGAGCTAAAATGGTGACGACATCGGGACGAACTTCGATGAACCCGCCATGCACGGCGACATTTACAGTCGAGCTTCCGTTTTTTAGGCGAAGCGCACCGATTTGAAGTGGTGCAACCATTGCGATATGGCCGGGAAGGACCCCGATTTCACCAAATTCAGTTGCGGCAATCACCATTTCCGCATCAGTTTCACTAACAGGGCCGTCGGGAGTGACGATATTGACTTTAATTGTCTTCATTTGTTTCCCTCCTGATCCTGTAGATTAAACTTCTACGCCCATGCCTTTTGCTTTTTCGATAACATCTTCGATGCGTCCAACAAGACGGAATGCATCTTCCGGAAGGTGATCGTAGCGACCGTCCAAGATTTCCTTGAAGCCTTTGACTGTTTCAGCAACCGGCACGTATGAACCTGCTTGTCCTGTAAACTGTTCAGCAACGTGGAAGTTCTGGGATAGGAAGAATTGGATACGACGTGCACGTCCTACGACAAGCTTGTCATCTTCACTTAATTCGTCCATACCAAGGATCGCGATAATATCTTGAAGTTCACGGTAACGCTGCAAAGTTGTTTGTACTTGACGTGCTACAGAATAGTGCTCTTCCCCAACGATTTCAGGGCTTAGTGCACGTGAAGTAGATGCAAGTGGGTCAACCGCAGGGTAGATACCCATTTCAGATAGTTTACGCTCAAGGTTAGTTGTTGCATCCAAGTGAGCGAACGTTGTAGCCGGAGCCGGGTCCGTATAGTCATCGGCTGGTACATAGATTGCTTGGATGGATGTAACGGAACCAACGTTTGTTGAAGTGATACGCTCTTGAAGCTGACCCATCTCTGTTGCAAGTGTTGGTTGGTAACCAACCGCAGATGGCATACGGCCCAATAGTGCGGATACTTCAGAACCTGCTTGTGTGAAGCGGAAGATATTGTCGATGAATAGAAGAACGTCCGCGCCTTGTTCGTCACGGAAGTGTTCTGCCATTGTCAAACCTGTTAGGGCAACACGCATACGTGCGCCAGGAGGCTCGTTCATTTGACCGAATACCATCGCTGTTTTGTTGATAACACCGGAGTCCGTCATTTCGTGGAACAAGTCGTTCCCTTCGCGAGTACGTTCCCCAACGCCTGCGAATACGGAGATACCACCGTGTTCTTGGGCGATGTTGTTGATCAATTCTTGGATTAGAACTGTTTTACCTACACCCGCACCACCGAAGAGGCCGATTTTACCACCTTTGATGTATGGTGCAAGTAAGTCAACAACTTTAATACCTGTTTCAAGAATTTCAACTTCAGTTGAAAGGTTTTCGAATTTTGGAGCTTCGCGGTGGATTGGGTCACGTGTCTCGGAAGCAGGGATTTCCTCTCCAAGGTCGATGACTTCTCCAAGTACGTTGAATACGCGTCCAAGTGTTACGTTACCAACTGGAACTGAAATCGGGGAACCTGTATCTTCTACAAGTGCGCCACGTTTCAAGCCGTCAGTTGATGACATCGCAATCGTGCGTACTGAGTCGTCCCCAAGGTGGAGCGCGACTTCAAGAGTCAATGTTTCAGGCGCATTGCCCGGACGTTCAATTTGAACCTTCAATGAGTTGTAGATCGCTGGAAGCTGGCCGTTTTCAAATTTAACGTCAACAACCGGACCCATAACTTGAAGGATATGTCCTTTACTCATGCTTTTCCCTCCTGTCTTACTTTTACCGTTCAAATTGCTTATTCTAAAGCTGCAACTCCGCCGACGATTTCTGTAATCTCTTGCGTAATTGCTGCTTGGCGTGCACGGTTGAATTGAAGACTCAATGAATCGATCAATTCGCCTGCGTTATCTGTTGCAGTCTTCATCGCTGTCATACTGGAAGCATGTTCGCTCGCTTTTCCATCAAGCACTGCACCGTAGATGAGGCTTTCCGCGTATTGCGGTAGAAGTGTTTCAAGAATCACTTCTGCGGAAGGCTCAAATTCATACGAGGTCATTGCCGACGCTGATGAAAGATCGGTGAGCGGAAGCAATTTCTTTTCCGTCACTTCATGGGAGATGGCGGAGATGTAGTGGTTGTAGTACAAGTACACTTCATCGTATACGCCTTCTGTGAACATGCCAACAGCTCGGTTCGCGATTGATTTTATCTCCTCGAAAGAAGGGTGGTCGGAAACTCCGAGTTGGCGTTCGACGATTTCATATCCAAGACGGTTGAAGTATTCGTAGCCTTTACGGCCGATTGCAACGATTTTCACTTCGTCTTTTGATGTGTGACGTTGTTCGATTGCGCGTCTTGCGGCACGGAAGATGTTAGCGTTGTAACCTCCTACGAGTCCGCGGTCGGATGAGACGACGATGTATCCTGTCTTTTTCACGGGACGGTTCACTAGCATCGGGTGGCCGGAGTCGCTTGTTGCGCTCGCGATTGCACCGACGACTTCCTGGATTTTTTCCATGTATGGAACGAATGCTTTTGCGTTTTGTTCGGCACGGTTAAGTTTGGAAGCTGAGACCATTTGCATTGCTTTTGTGATTTGACTTGTCTTCTTTGTCGATTTAATACGGTTTTCTATATCGCGTAATGATACCACTGGCAATTCACCACCTTATTGTTTAGTTGTATGTGTTGAATTAAATATCGCATGAATAGCATCCAATCGGATTTCCGCTTCAGGCGGACGCTTTCCGGGGGGCACGGCTTCAGCCGCTTCCCTCGCTTCGCTCAGTCCAGGGTCTTCAGCTCGTGCTGATCCCCTCGGAGTCGCCGCCTTTCGCTCCAACCCTAGAATCGTAACAATACGTTTAATTCACACATATAGATCAAAATCCTTGGCGACTGATAAAAGATTAAGCTTCAGATGGGACGAATGTTTTTTTGAATGCGTTGATAGCATCTTTCATGACATCGTCGGACGGAAGGTCTTTTGTTGTACGGATGTGATCGTAAACTTCAGTGTGGTTTGATTCTAACCAGCTTGTGATTTCTGCTTCGAAGCGTAGGATGTCTTGGACAGCTACGTCGTCTAATAGGCCGCGTGTCAATGCGTAAAGGATGACAACTTGGTATTCGACTTTAAGTGGCTTGTTCAAGTCCTGTTTCAATACTTCAACAGTACGTGCTCCACGGTCAAGTTTCGCTTTTGTTGCTGCGTCAAGGTCGGAACCGAATGCTGCGAATGCTTCGAGTTCACGGTATGCAGCAAGGTCAAGACGAAGTGTACCGGCAACTTTTTTCATTGCTTTGATTTGCGCGGAACCACCAACACGGGATACGGATAGACCGGCGTTGATCGCTGGACGTACGCCCGAGAAGAATAGGTCCGATTGCAAGAAGATTTGTCCATCAGTGATGGAGATTACGTTCGTTGGAATGTATGCGGAGATGTCTCCAGCTTGTGTTTCAACGAATGGAAGTGCAGTGATTGAACCTGCGCCTAATGTATCGTTCAACTTCGCTGCACGCTCAAGTAGACGGCTGTGCAAGTAGAATACGTCACCAGGGTAAGCTTCACGGCCTGGAGGACGGCGAAGTAGTAGTGAAAGTTCACGGTAAGCAGCCGCTTGTTTTGAAAGGTCATCGTAGACTACAAGGACGTGCTTGCCTTGGAACATGAATTCTTCAGCCATTGTTACACCAGTGTATGGTGCAAGGAATAGCAATGGAGCTGGTTGAGAAGCGGATGCTGTTACTACGATTGTGTAGTCAAGCGCTCCGTTTTTACGAAGTGTTTCTACAACCCCACGTACTGTGGATTCCTTTTGTCCGATTGCAACATAGATACAGATCATGTCTTGGTCAGCTTGGTTCAGGATTGTATCGATTGCGACAGTTGTTTTACCAGTCTGACGGTCACCGATGATCAATTCACGCTGTCCACGGCCGATCGGTACAAGTGCATCGATCGCTTTGATACCTGTTTGTAGTGGCTCATGTACGGATTTACGCGCCATTACGCCTTGTGCAGGACTTTCGATTGGACGAGTTTTTGTCGTTGCGATTGGGCCTAATCCATCTACAGGAAGACCAAGCGGATTGACGACGCGTCCGATCAGTTCCTCACCAACAGGAACTTCCATAATACGGCCAGTTCGACGTACTTCATCGCCTTCTTTGATGTCTGTGTATGGTCCAAGGATAACGATACCTACGTTGTTCGCTTCCAAGTTTTGTGCCATACCCATGACACCTGTAGAGAACTCAAGAAGTTCTCCGGCCATGACGTTGTCGAGGCCATGAGCAAGAGCGATACCGTCACCGATTTTGATAACCGTACCGACTTCGCTTACTTCCATCTCAGATTGATAATTTTCAATCTGCTGCTTTATCAGCGTGCTGATTTCTTCAGCTTTGATGCTCATGTATGTCACCCCTCAATTTCAAATTAGGATCCGATCAATTCACGTTGCAGTTTTTCAAGCTTCGCGCTTAAGCTGCTATCGTAAATTTGATTGCCGATTTGAAGGCGGATGCCTCCGATTAGGCTTGGATCGATTATATTTTCAATGCGTAAAGATTGTTTACCGACTTTTTTTGCGAATGCTGCAGAGATTGAGTTTGTTTCAAGCTCCGTCAATGGACGTGTTGAGTAAACTTTTGCTTCCGCGACTCCAGCAGCATCATTTGCAAGTTGGTGGAATTCATCGCAGACGTTTTCCACTTCATTCAAACGTTTTGCATCCAATAGGACGAATAATGTGTTCATCACAATCGGGTTAACGCCTTTGAAGATGTCTGTTATCAATTCCTTCTTTTTTGCGACTGATAATTTAGGAGAGCTAAGTAGTTGTCCTAATCCTTCGTTGTCGCGGAACGCCTTTTTCAATTCTTGAAGTTCCTCTTGAATTGTGGCGGTTAGTCCTTGTTGTAACGCAAGTTCGAATAATGCGGATGCATAGCGTTCAGCTACAACCGAGTTACTCATCGGCCTTCGCCTGCCTTCACAATCGTTTCTTCAATCAAAGCACGGTTGTCTTCCTCAGAGATTTCTTTACCAAGTACTTTAGATGCCGCCATGATTGAAAGCGAAACGAATTCTGCGCGAACCGCTGCAACTGCCTTTTCTTTTTCTGTAGCAATTTCCAGTGCCGCAGATTCTTTCATGCGGTTCACTTCTGTGCGAGCAGCTGTGATCAGCTCTTCACGTTGTGTTTCACCTTGCTTTTTAGCATTTTCAACAATCGATTGTGCGTTATCACGAGCTTCTTTCAAAAGGGCACGTTGCTCTTCCAAAAGTTTGTGTGATTCCAAGCGACTTTTTTCAGCTGCTTCGATTTCATTTGAAATCAATTCAGCACGTTGATCCATAATGCCCATAAGTGGTCCCCATGCGAATTTCTTAAGTAATACCATGAGGATTGAGAAAAATAGTACTGTGACGATAATATCGCCGAGATTCAATCTGTCATTCAATGCTGACAAAAATCCTCCGCCGTTTGCCGACAATAGGATGAAGGTATTTCCAAACACGATTGTTTCACTCCCTTCAAGAGCTCATGTCAATTTAGATTTCAATATAGTATAGAAAGAACTTCATTCTTAATTTTCAACTTCAAACTTCTTTTTCAAACGTTGATTGTACATAAATGAATGGCGAAGGGCATGTTGACGCTTCGCCATTTTAAATTTTTGTGTTATGAATTACTTGTTCATTACGATGAACGCGATAACTGTCGCGATGATCGGAAGGGCCTCAACTAACGCTACCCCGATGAACATTGTTGTTTGAAGCATACCGCGTGCTTCTGGTTGACGAGCAATTCCTTCTACTGTTTTAGAAACGATCAAACCGTTACCAATACCTGCTCCAAGTGCACCTAAACCTACTGCAAGAGCTGCTGCTAAAAGACCCATAGTGTATTTTCCTCCTAAGATTTCTTGTTTTTTATTGTTTGTTTACTAACCCTATAAAGGGGCAATATATGTTTTAGTGGTCCGTGCTGACTTTATGTGCCATGTAGACCATCGTTAACATAACGAAAATGAATGCTTGGATTGCTCCGATGAAGACTGAGAAACCTTGCCAAGCGAGTGCCGGGATCAATGCTCCGACTAAACCGAATGCACTTCCAGCCCCAAGTGTTGCAAGTAGTCCGATAAGGATTTCCCCTGCGAAAATATTACCGTAAAGACGTAGACCGAGTGTCAAAGTGTTCGCAAACTCTTCAATGATTTTAAGTGGTGCCAAGAATGGCATTGGTTGTAGATACGTTTTGAAGTATCCTTTCGTACCAAGTTGTTTAACGCCATAATAATGGGTTAAAGCAACTACCATCGAAGCAAGAGTCAGAGTGATGACTGGATCTGCTGTCGGTGATTTCCACCATAGATAATCATCCCAGATTACCGCTAACGGTAAGCCTAACATGTTTGCAACGAAAACGAACATGATTAAGGTAATTCCAAGTACGTGGAATCGACCACCTGTTTTCCAGTCCATATTGTTCTTGATGATCCCTTTGACGAAATCCATGACCCATTCCATGAAGTTTTGCATACCCGTAGGTTTGACTTTCAAATTACGAGTAGAAATGAATGCAATTAGAAATACAATGAGGCATGTTACAAATAGCATTAGGATGTTCGCTGGGTTAAAGCTTAATCCGAGAAAAACAAACTCCGGATTTTTATGGTTCACGTTTCGTTCACCTCCCTTATGCGTGTCAGTTAGAAATGCTTTACGTGTACTACAATCCTGTCAACAAGCAACAGGATGTATGGAATCATCAGCCCGATCACAGTACTGATCAGATTGAATTCTTCCGGCATCGACAACGCAATGGCCGCCGCAGCCACACCGGATCCGAATCGCAATGCGGTTCCACCGATTGACTTTGTTTCTTTCCCACCTGAGATCGATTGATCAAACCTTTCCATTCTACGGACAAGTATCCAAAAATTATACAGTCCGAACAATGAACCTAAGATGAGACCTCCGAAAAATGGTCTGTACTCAGTAAAAGCCCATCCGATGACAAACAATGCGAGCAAAAAAAAGAGGGCTTTCTTCTGCCTATTAAAGATGTTTCGCAATGTATGCATGATGGGTGATTCTCCTGATTCGTATTTTCGGATAACCGATTTGGTGGGGTGTACAATGAGTTGTCAAACGAACAGTGTTCGCCGCCCCAAGCGGGCTTGTACAGTAAGTAGAGATCCTAAAATCTAAAATTGTAAGTGAATCGTAGAAGTAGCGAATCACCAGGAGGCGTTGTTAAAACCCCTGTAAGTCTCTGCTCTTAGACGATGTTTAGTGAAAGGATGATAGAATCATGTCGAAAACGTTTATTCAGACACTTTCATTACGTGTGAAAACCCTATCATTCTTACCCTTTGTAAGCATACAATAGGGGCATTTTGATGTCAATTGATTCCCGTGAAATTATTCACAAAGAGATATACTTGTCAAATTATCGTCATATTTATCGAAACGAAATTTCAATTGGGGATTTCCCTAAATTGTAGCGTGTGATTTTATGCGTTTTTTAGTGATTTTATGCGTTTTTCTATGGATTTATACGTGATTATTCGTATTTATGAAGTTTTCTTGGCATTTATGCGCCTTTTAGGAGAGTTATGCGTTTTTAGGCGCATAAATCCCCGTTAAGGTCACTGTTTTTGATTAATCTAATGAAGAAAGATATTCCTTCAATGCGCTGACGATCCGTTCGGATGCATGTCCGTCCCCATATGGGTTGGACGCTTTCGCCATCGCACTGTATTCCGCTTCGTCAGTAAGAAGTGTGTCTGTAAGATTAAAGATTACCTCTTCGTCTGTCCCGGCAAGTTTCAGTGTTCCCGCTTCGATTCCTTCCGGACGTTCAGTCGTGTCACGAAGAACAATCACCGGTTTCCCGAGTGATGGCGCTTCTTCCTGGATGCCGCCCGAGTCGGTCAAAATGATGTGAGAACGTGCAGCGAAGTTGTGGAAATCAACGACTTCAAGCGGTTCGATCAAGTGAACGCGGTCGTTGCCACCAAGGAGTTCGTCTGCAACTTCGCGGACTGCCGGATTCATATGCACCGGATAGATGACTTGCGTATCCGGGTGTTTTTCAAGGATCCGGTTGATGGCACGGAACATATTGCGCATCGGTTCTCCCAAGTTTTCACGTCTATGCGCCGTCAGCAGAATGAGACGGTCGTCGCCGATTTTCTCGAAAATCGGATGCGTATAGTCTTCACGCACAGTAGTTTGAAGTGCGTCGATTGCCGTGTTCCCTGTGATGTAGATTCGGTCTTCAGGCTTTCCTTCATTTAATAGGTTCTGCGCCGATTTTTCCGTTGGTGAAAAATGAAGGTCAGCAAGAACGCCTGTTAGCTGGCGGTTCATCTCCTCAGGATACGGAGAGAATTTATCCCATGTACGAAGTCCGGCTTCGACATGTCCGACCGCGATTTTGTTGTAGAATGCGGCAAGGCTTCCGATGAAAGTAGTAGAAGTATCGCCGTGGACAAGTACGATGTCCGGCTGTGCTTCTTTCATGATGTTGTCAAGGCCTTCCAAGCCGCGAGTCGCGACGTCGACCAACGTTTGGCGGTCTTTCATAATATTGAGGTCATAGTCCGGTGTGATGCCGAACGTATTCAAAACTTGGTCCAGCATTTGACGATGTTGCGCTGTCACGGTGACGATCGATTCGATCTCTTCCGGATGTTTTTGCAGTTCAAGTACGAGTGGTGCCATTTTAATCGCTTCCGGTCTTGTACCGAAGATCGTCATAACCTTCCATTTTCGTTTCAAACCATTCACGCCTTCCCCGTTATTATTAAAATTATTTTGTGCCGAATAGGCGGTCTCCCGCGTCACCAAGTCCAGGAACGATGTACCCGTGGTCGTTCAATTTTTCATCCAACGCAGCGATATATACGTCTACGTCCGGATGTGCATCAGTGAACACTTTTACGCCTTCAGGAGCTGCGATTAGGCACATGAACTTGATGTTTGTCGCACCGCGTTTTTTCAATGAATTAACCGCTTCAACCGCAGTACCGCCCGTGGCAAGCATCGGATCGACCACGATGAATTCACGTTCCGATACGTCGGAAGGGAGTTTTACGAAGTACTCATGTGGTTGTAGTGTTTCCGGGTCACGGAATAGGCCGACGTGTCCAACTTTCGCTGCTGGAATTAGGTTTAAGATACCATCGACCATACCGATGCCAGCGCGAAGGATCGGAACAATCCCGATTTTCTTGCCTGCCAACACTTTTGAATTTGCTGTTTGGACTGGCGTTTCCACTTCCACTTCTTTTAGCGGAAGATCACGTGTGATTTCATAAGCCATCAGTGTCGCCACTTCGTCGACAAGCTCGCGGAACTCCTTCGTGCCTGTGTTGATGTCTCGAATATGAGTCAATTTATGCTGGATGAGTGGGTGGTCAAATACATGTACTTTTGCCATTGCTTTCGCTCCTTTTCGGAATGTCCTGTACATTATAACAGAAAGCTACAGATTCAGACATTGTGGAGTGTGAATTATAGTGGATGTTGTTGAATGGGGAATTGTTTGAGGATTTACTTAGTGATTTACATCATTGATTTCCGTTTCAGGCGGACGCTTTCTGCGGGGGGCGGGATTGTTGAGCGCGGATTCGGTTTCTTGAGCGCAGGGGGAGATTCTTGAGCGCTAATTCGATTTCTTGAGCGCAAGGGAAAATTCTTGAGCGCGGATTCGGTTTCTTGAGCGCGGGGGAGATTCTTGAGCGCGGATTCGGTTTCTTGAGCGCGGGGGAGATTCTTGAGCGCGGGGGAGATTCTTGAGCGCTAATTCGGTTTCTTGAGCGCAAGAGAAAATTGTTGAGCGCGGATTCGGTTT